>DASPJR010000221.1:0-93631 GCA_035628505.1 Planctomycetota bacterium
AGACACGCTTGTTTCCAGTGCAATGATTTATAACACGACTTCAACACAGAGGCGCAGAGAGCACAGAGGACACAGAGAAGGCCTTATGTAAAAATCCTTTCTCTGTGTCCTCTGTGCACTCCGTGTCTCTGTGTTGAAGTCGTGTTCTGTTGTTCGTCAGTTCCCCGCCGCTGCCGGAGCAGCGGATGCCGGTGCGGTGCCGACGGCGCCGCTGTCGGCTTCTTTCAGGACCTTCACGAGGCGATCCTTCGCCAGCGTGCGCGCCCAGACGCTGAAGTCTTCGCTGGTGCTCTTTTCACTGCTCGCGTCGATCTTGCGGTCGGCGTGATAGGCATCCACCAGGCCCTTGATGACCCTGGGCAGACTGTCGGGATTCAATCCCGCGGCCACCATCTTGCCAACGGCGCCGGCGCCTTCGAATGAACCGCCCAGATAAAGCGAATACACGCCAATCTTCTGCCACCCGCCGGGGCGCGTCGCGCCCATGAAGCCGATCGCGGCCGAACTGTTCTGTCCGCAATTATTGGGGCAGCCCGAGAAATGAATCGTCAAGCCCCTGGGCCAGCCGCGCTCGTCGGCGTTCATCATATTCGTGATCTGGCGCGCCGAGGCCTTCGTATAGAACACGGCTTTACCGCACTCATCGAGTCCCACGCAGGCGACAACGTTGGGCGACTTGTCGGCGTTCTGCAGGCGCCAGTCGAAGTACTCAACGAGCGGCTGAAGTTCGCGTGCGGCACTCTCGCTCAGGTTCTGTACGTGAAAGTTCTGGCCCTGCGTAATGCGGACCTGAGCGTTGTGCTTGCGGCAGAAATTCGTGAGGGACAGCACGTCTTCCGCGCGGGCGTCTCCGAGCGGCACCATCACTTCGACGCCGTACTGGCCGTTTTTCTTCTGCTTATAGAAGGGCTCGCCGAGCGCCGGAGCCCACACTTCGCTGGGCTTGGCCTTCAAATCAAACTTTGGTCGGCCGAGCTTCTGCAGGTATTCTTCAAAGTGCTCCTGCCAGACCTGTCGGTATTTTTCGAGGCCCCATTTCTTGATCACGAATTTCAGTCGCGCCGTGGTGCGGCTGTCACGGTTGCCGTACAGGCGGTGTGTCTCAACCGTTGCGGCACACGCGGCCGGAATTTCGCTCGCCGGAATGTAATCGAACAGCTTCTGCGCGAGGATCGGCTGCGCGCCCAGACCGCCTCCAACCCAGAACTCAAAGCCAGGGCCTTCGGCCGCAACGCGCGCCGAATTCTTCGACGGAATCAGTCCGATGTCGTTGATCGTGTACTGCCCGGCGTGGCGCAAACAACCGCTCAGCGCAATCTTGAATTTGCGCGGCAGATTCAGGACCGAATCGTCGCTCAAAAAGTGGTCGTAAAGGTACTTGCGCAGCGGCTCGACGTCGTAGACCTCGTGCGGGCAGACTTCGGCGCAGGGCACGCCGCAGATGTTGCGGACCGTGTCACCGCAGGCGCCTTTGCAGGTCAGTCCAACGTCTTTGAGGCGCTTGAGCAGCACCGGCGCGGACTGAATCAGCACGCCATGGAGCTCAATGTCCTGCCGCGTTGAAAGGTGATCGACGCCATTGCCGAATTCGCACGCGAGCCGCGAGACGGCCGCCAGCTGGTCGAGTGAAATCAGGCCGCCGGAGATCTTGATTCGCACCATGAAATAGGGCGCCTGCTTCTGCTTATAGAAACCCACCCACTTCAGGCGCGCGATATCGTCTTTCGGAATCTTGTCGAAGCCGACCGACGCCAGGACATCGATGTCCGGCAGGATGCGTTGACGCTTGATTTCCTCTTCGTGACTGGCCATTCAGATTGCCCCTTCCCGCATGCAAATTCAGCGCTCCAGCCTATCACAAAACGCGTGCGCTTCCAGTGTTCACTTTAGTCGATCAGAAGAGGGAAGGGGACGGTAGCCCAAGTAAAAGCTATGTTATCCAGAGCAAATAAAGAGGGCTCGCACTATTGGCGAGCCCGCATACCGCCTGCTTGAGAGGAGTGTTCGCTTTTTATTTGATCGGCTCAATGATTGCCGGACGGATGGTCGTTTTCAGACCGGCGAGATCGGCATCGGTGTGCGCGCGGATCGCGTCGTTCTTATTGCCGAACTTGCCGATGTGAACTTCAAACACGGGAATGCTCGTCACGGTTGTTTCAATTATCTGAACATCGCGGTAGCCCTTCTCGGCCAGGATCTCCGCCTCGGCCTCAGCCTTCTCGCGCTTGCCGAAGCTGCTCACTTCCAGCGTGTACACGCGCGGCTTTTCGTCAGGATTCTTCGGCGAATACTTGCTGTGCTCCAGCTTGGCCTTTTCGGCGAACGGCCCGTGTGCGTAGAGTTCGATGACCTGCTTGAACCAGTAGTCGGCAGTATCGCGCGCGTCAGCGTTCTTGCAGGCCAGGCCGAGCTTGTACATCAATTCGTCCTGCGGGAGCGCTTTGACGTCGCGGTACATCGTTTCAAGCCAGTGGTACTGACGGCTGGCCAGGGAAAAGTTGCGCAGAGCCAGATTGCAATCGGCCCGGCCGAACATCGCGAGCGCTTTGAGCGTGCGGTCTTCGGTTGAATCGATGGCGTCGTCCAGGCGCTTCTTGGCCTCTTCCAGTTTGTTCTGCGCTGCGAGGGACTGGCCGAGGAGGTAGAGCGCTTCGGCGCGGTGCGGGCTTTTTTTCGGTTCATCTTTCAGGAAGACTTCAAGGCGCGCCTGCGCGTCGCCCGGATGGCCTTCACGGATTTCTTTGATGGCGGTGGTGAGTGCTTCGGGCTTTCCCACGGGCGCCGTCGATGACGCGGGCACTGGGGCCGCCGCGAGGTTATCGCTGGCCTGCGCGTGTGCTGTCAGCACAACGGCAGCAGCGCAGAGCAGCATAGAGGATCCGAATGAAACGACAGCACGCGAGCCGGTAGCCATGGCAGCATCCTTTCACTTGGCCACATCAAGCCTTCTAAAGCAGCCAAAAAATGTACTGATCAGATTATCGGCGCGTTACGCGCGTTCCTTTAATGGAAGCGCTGCACTGTTTTTCTCCCAGCTGCGGGCTGCCCGAAGCTGGGCGTCTCCGGCCAGGTAGCACACCAGCGCCACCAGCCACAGCGCGGCCAGGATCAGCAGTTTGTTGAACGTGGAAAGATCCGAATGCCAGTCAAACGAAGTGCCTTCGAACATGTCGTACGCGAGCTTGATGGCGTAGACGCCGTGTGCGGGCGCCGCGAGCTTCAGGATCACGCCGGTAAGGATCGGCAGGCGGCTGCGGTGCATCCACCAGGCATCAAAAAGGACCAGCGTCTGCAGAACCAGCATCACCGATCCAAAGAACAGTCCGTACAGGAACACGACGACGGCGGAGAACTCGCGACAAAGAAGGGCCACCGGCAACACCGCCGCCGCGAGCAGGGCAACGCGCGGGACAATTGGCCGCGCAAGAAATTTCTGCCGTGCGGCGTGCGGCGGCGCCGGTTTCAGTCGCGCGGCGGCTTCCATGTTTGCCGTATCGTTCATGGCGCGACGCTTTCGTCCCTCACCGTCCAGTTCACACGCGACCACGCGCTGGCCGGACCGGGCTTGAGCTCCCAGCTCACGCGCACGGCGCGCTGCACGCCAGTTGACTTTTTCGCCGTGCGCTGTTTGACCGTCGCGCGCGCCTCCAGACGCATGTTGCCGGATGGACTCTGCGCGCAGCTGACGTTAATTTCCCCGCTGCGTGCCGCTGAGCCGGGTTTGAGTTCGCCGCGCTCAAGCTGCACGCGCGCCAGCTCCAGCGCGTTCTCGGCATTCTGCAGCGCCAGTTCGCGCCCATGGGCCGAACGCTGCGCCGCGCCGCGCGAAAACATGCCGCGTGAAAGCAGCATCACCGCAGCGAACATCGTCGTCAGCGCCGCCAGCCCGAACACCAGAACGTACCCGCGTGGCCTCATGGCGCGGCCTCCCGTCGCGTGGCCGCTCCAACCTGCACCCGCCGCGGCCGCGTTCCCGGCGAAGAGAGTTCGGCCTGAACCATCAGGAATGCCGGCGATTTCGCGAGCGACAGTTTCTCTGCAGCCGGCACTGGCTTCATCGACCAGAGTTCCGCCGCAGCGGCATCAGCCTGAGCGGCGCCAGTCCAGGCGAGGCTCACGGCGTACTCGCGTGGCTGAGGCGCCGCGGATTGTTTTGCAGCCGGCTCGACGCTGCGCACGACTTTTCCCTGCCGCGACGCGTATTGAATTTGCGTGCCATCCGGCGAGACGATCAGGATTGCGTTGAACGTGTTCGCCGCGCCGTGGTTCCATCGCAGCGCCGCGGCCCCGCGCAAATCCTCCCGCAAAGTGGCTGACAGCGCCGCCCAGTTCTCCTGCTGTTTTTCCTCTCTGGCGGCCAGCTCAAGCGAGCGCTGTACCGACCAGACGCTGCCGCCGGCGAGAGCAATCAAAAATATCGTGAGCGCCAGCGCGGCAATCACTTCGATAAGCAGGAATCCGCGGACGATCATTGCGTAGCCTCCGCGCGCACAAGCACGTCGCCGCTCTCGGGACCGTACGTGTCGTTCCATTTGACGCTAACGCGAATGCGGCGCAGCCCTGGGGGTTCTGCGAGTGCTTCGATCTCGCACGACGCTCCGCGAAGCAGCCGGTCCGTCTGCGGCGGCAGCGCGATTATTTTCTTCTGTCCGTCCGGGGGAAGCTGTGCTGCATTTGCCGCGCGCAGACGTTCAAGCGTGAGCAGCAACGCTTCACGCGCGGCGGCGCGGCGGTCAAGCAGCAAGCGCTGCTGCCGCGACTGCGCCCAGGCGCTCATGCCGACTGCCAGCGCGACCAGCAGGATGCCAATCGTGACGCTGATCTCCAGAACTGTGAAGCCGCGGGCGTTGCGCATCAGAGAAAACTCCGCTGCAGTTCGACGACGCTGCCGAACAGAGACCAGGCCAGCAGCGCCACCGCACTCGCTGCGATAATGATGCTGAGCGGCGTGCCGATGCGGTCGATAAGTTTGAAGCGCCGTTCGAACTTGTCTTCAAGCACCTCGGCGATCTGCGTGAACACCATTGCCGGCTGCGCGCCCAGGGCGACAGCTTCCAGCGCCCACAGGAATTCTTCGCGCCAGTTGCCGTGCTTTCTGAACGCTTCCACTGGCGCGACCCCGCTGCCCAGATCGCTGCGGATCGCGGTCAGATGCCGCTGCATGATGCCGCCGGCGTTCGCGCTGGTCATTTCGTCTATGGCCTGCTCGAGTGTCGCGCCGGCGCCGAGCATGAGGCCCAGGTGCCGGGCCAGGCTGCTCTGTTCCTGCATATGAAAATGCGTGCCCAGCACGGGCACGCGGCACCAGATCCAGCGTCCGCTGCGCATGCCCAGCGACATCAGCACCAGACCCCAGCAGACAAGTCCGATAACGGCAATCAGGCTGTACCCGGTGAACTCAAGCGGGCCCGGCTTGCTCTGCATTTCCATAAATAGCTGTTCAAATTTTGGAACGATGAAAACTTCGATGAACGCGACGCTGCACAGCAGCGGCACTGCGACCAGCAGCGGATAGAACATCATTTTTTCAAATGTCAGAAGGCGCTCGGCGTTGGGTCGGGCCTGCTCGGCCATTTCGCGCAGCGCCTGCGCGGCCGCTCCGCGCGATTCGGCACAGCGCAGCGCGGCAGCCTGACCGGCAGAGAGCACGCCGCCGGCGCGGAGGCTTTCCGCGAGGCTCAAGCCGCGCGCCAGATTGGTGCTCAGGCGATCCAGCAGGTCCTCCGCCTCGTCGCCGCTTCCCGCCGCCGCGATGCTGCGAAGCGACGGTTCGAGAGGCAGTTGCCGCGTGATGAACGTGGCAACCAGGCTCAGCGCCTGCATGCGGCGCAGCCGCCTCATGGCCCAGAGGGTCATGATTAAAAGAGCAACGTTGGCGAAGAAGATCAGCACCAGCGGCATCGCGTCACCGTCCTATCATCTGCATGATGTGGATCAGCGGCGACAGGATCGAATAAATGAACACCGAAACAATGGCGCCAACAAGGATCAGGCAGGCCGGCGGCGCCAGCAGCGCGACGAGCCGGCCCCGGCCTTCGGCTTCGATCTGGTAAAGCTTCCCAAGTTCGCTGAATGCTTCCGGCAGATCGCCGCGGATGGTCGCCGATGCGAGCACAAAACGCAGTGAGGGCGGAAATAGCCGCGAGTGCGACCAGGCTTCACTGGAATCCTGGCCCGCTTCGATCAGCTTCGCCGCTTCGCTTCCAGCATCGGCGTACGGCTTGAAGCCCGTCAACTTTCCCGCCGCCGCGACGGCGAGGTGGTAGGGCGTTCCGGCCTTCAGCAGCACCGCGATGCTGCCGCAGAAGCGCGACAGGGCAAGCGGGCGGTACACGCTGCCGATCGCGGGCGCATAGATAAAGAAGGTGTCGCGAAGCGCACGCACGCCTCCACGGCTGCGTGAGAGAAAGCTGATGGCGGGCAGGCCCAGTATGAGTGCGAGTAATCCAAAATAAAAAATAATGCGCAGAACTCGCAGAACGCCCGCCTCAGCCGGCGGCTGCATTTCCATATCCGCGTAGAACTGGCTCCAGTCGCCGCGGTCTATAAACGCGAACATGACAAAGCAGAGCACTGAGGCGAGGAAGAGCACGACAGCCGGATACGTGAGTGCGTCTGAGATGCGGCGGTGAATGCGTTCCTGCGTCAGCGTCCAGCCCGACAGTTCGGTCAGCATCTGCGGCAGCGTGCCCGAAGCGGCGGCTGCGCCGGTGACGCGGCCGAGCAGTCCGCCGAGCGCCTGCTCTTCGGCCGCGAACGCGTCCGCCGGACTGCGCCCGTCTTCGATGGCGTCCGCCGCACGCGAAAGCGCTTCACGGAACTGCGTCGAGTCCGCTTCGCTTGCCAGCGTGCGCAACGCGTGGGGCAGGGGCATGCCGGCTTTGAGCAGCCCCGAGAGCTGGCCGTAAAAGATGCCAATCGTTTCAC
Organism: Planctomycetota bacterium; assembly: GCA_035628505.1. Lineage (GTDB taxonomy): Bacteria > Planctomycetota > SZUA-567 > H5-PLA8 > H5-PLA8 > DASPJR01. The sequence goes on from DASPJR010000221.1 coordinate 6,928, forward strand.
TTACGGGCTGCGCGGCGGGTTTTGCGGAAGTCGCATCGAGAATTTCAGTCATAGGCTCCGGAGCAAAAATAAAGCCGCTATAAAGTTACTACGTTGCACAACGAAAACGGTTCTTCAAAAAGTGCCCGACGGCGCTTCCTCAAGCGGGCGCAAGCACCCGCCGCAGTTCCGCAAACGTCGTCAGACCTTCCGCAACGCGCTCGCTGCCGCGCGCGAACAGCCCGCGCCAGCCCAGCGCCGCCGCGGCATTCATCAGTTCCATGCTGTCCTTGCGCGCCAGCACGGCTGTACGCAGTGCGCCTTCAATCGGCAGCAGTTCGGCGATCAGCATGCGGCCTTTGTAGCCGGTCATGCCGCAGCGCTCGCAGCCGTTGGCAACGAACGGTTCGGCCGGCGCGCCCGCTTCAGGTCGCGGCGCCGCCTTGCGGCATTCACAAAGCCGCCGCACCAGGCGCTGCTCGATCACCGCGCTGATCACGCTTGAAATCATGTACGGCTCAACGCCAAGATGCAGCAGCCGCAGCAGCACTTCCGGAGCCGTCGGCGCGTGAACGGTGCTTAAGATGAGATGCCCGGTCAGCGCCGCCTGCACGGAGACCTGCGCCGTCTCGCCGTCGCGGATCTCGCCGATCATGATCACTTCAGGATCCTGGCGCAGCAATGCTTTCAGAGCGGCCGGATAATCGAGTCCCGCCGCTGGGCGCAATTCGGTGTGCGTCACGCCCGGCATGAGTCGCTCGACCGGATCTTCGATCGTGACGATCTGGCGCTGCCCGCACGCCTGCTCGACGATGTATTTCAGCGCGGCATAAAGCGTGGTCGTCTTGCCGCTTCCGGCCGGTCCGGTCAGAAGGATCATGCCTTGCGGGCGAATGAGATATCCGGCCAGGCGCGACACGTCGCCGGCGCTCAAGCCGATCTGCTCAAGGGTCCAATCGCTGCGCTCGGTGGCGGAGTCGGTTTTCTTTCCCGCGCCGTGAAAAAATCGAATCACTGCTTTTTCGCCCAGCGCCGCCGGATAAATCGAAACGCGCATGTCCGTGACGCCGTTGACGCCGCTGCCGGCGATGCGGCCATCCTGCGGAATATCGGTGCGATAGGTGAGCAGCCCCGCGAGCACTTTCACGCGCTGAACCACGTTCATGCGCAGAGGCCCTTTTCCGGTGCCGGCATCGACCAGGCAACCGTCGCGGCGCCAGCGCAGGAGCACATCGTCCGCGCGCGGTTCCAGATGAAGATCGCTCGCGCCTCGCCTCGCGCTTTCAGCCAGCAGCCAGTCGACGAGCGCCGGCACTCCGTCCGCGCCCGCGCTCCAGCGCCGGTCGAGCTCGGCTTGAAAGGTTGCGTCAGCCATGTTCAGAAGTGTACTGTTTGCCGCCCTCAAGGTCACTGAATTTTGGCGCCGCAGCGTGGGAGTCGTGTCTTTGCAATGTCGTTCTTAAATTCTCGACATTCCTCGAACAATCGACTCCCGAAACAATAAGGGGCACCCACAATTGCAAAGGGCCACTTTTGTGCGATGCAATGCTGTGCGGATGAACTCTTGCGGAAGAAACTGCGGGAGTCAAACGAACTGCCAACGCCTTGAACAGCGGAAAGGTGCAAATTTCCGGGCCAGGATTCGAACCTGGACAAAGGGAACCAAAATCCCTTGTGCTACCGTTACACCACCCGGAAGAATTGGCCAGAAGTTTAGCATGCGTGTTTCGCGCTTCAACTTCCGACTAACCGGAAGCGTCGCGCAAAAGCTAGTCTCGGCCGTCGTAGATGCAGCCGGAGGTACATGTCTCGCGCACGATTATTTTGCTCAGCGCCGGCAATGCCGGCTTGATGCGCTGCCACATCCAGCGCGCCAGATTCTCGCTGGTCGGGTTGGAGAGGCCTTCGATTTCGTTCAAATAATAGTGGTCCAGCTGATCCTGCACGGGCTTGACGGCCTGCTTGATCTCCGCGAAATCCATCACCCAGCCGCTGCGTTCGCCGATGGGTCCCGAGACATACACCTGCACATGAAACGAATGCCCATGCAGCCGCGCGCATTTGTGTCCCGGCGGAACATTCGGCAGCTTGTGCGCCGCCTCAAAGGTGAACTCAATAAAAACGTCCATGCTTCTCCCTGCTATCTGACAAGAACACCGACTCTCAATTTACCGCCAAGGACGCCAAGACGCCAAGAACGCCAAGAAGTTTTTTAGAACGTTGCTGGAGGGTGGCCGTGGGTGGCCCGGACGAGAGTCCGGGTGCCGCAGGCACATTCAACCCTCCTTGCATGTTGGCCAGCTGAAGACATCGCATTTCCTTTGAGGCAACGTGCAAGCAGGGTTGGATGTCGCTTCGCGACCCGAACTATCGTCCGGGCCACCCCTCTCAGCATTTCGTGCCACCCGCACCCGTCACTCGTCACTCGCCACCCGTCACATCCGTCAAGGAATTCCCAGCATCTTATGCGTCTGCAGGCTCAGCCGCCATTTGGGGTGCGCGAGGCAGTATTCCATCGCCAGCTTTGTGTTCTCCTCCCGCTGCGGGCCGTCCATGGGCTGCAGAAAAAAATGGCGGAATGGCAGCCCCTCAAATTTTTCCGGCTGGGCTTCCGCCTGCGGAAAGACCAGTTTCAGCTCGTGCCCCGAACGCTGCACGAACTCGGCGCCAGCCTTGGGGCTCACGCAGATCCAGTCAATACCCAGCGGCGCCAGTTTCGTGCCGTTGGTCTCGATGGCGATCTCGACGCGGCGCTGATGCAGCGCGTCTATCAGCGAGGTGTCGAGCTGCAGGAGCGGCTCGCCGCCAGTGAACACGACGAAGGGATGCGTGGTCTTTGTCTGCGGCCAGAGCGCTGCGATTTTCTCAGCCAGCGCCTCGGCAGTGTACGTGCCGCCTTCGGGGCCATCGGTGCCGACGAAATCGGTATCGCAGAACTGGCAGACGGCCTGCGCACGGTCGGCTTCGCGGCCGCTCCAGAGATTGCATCCGGCGAAGCGACAGAAAACTGCGGGCCGGCCTATGTGCGCTCCTTCTCCCTGCAGCGTGTAATAGATTTCTTTAACGGCGTAGCTCATTGGGGTGCGTAGCGCGCGGGGTCACTCACGTTGTTTTCAGCGAAGCCTTTCAAGCGCAGCAGACACGCGTCGCATTTGCCGCACGCCGCGCCGCTTTCATTGGGATCGTAGCACGTGCTGGTCAGCGCATAATCGACACCAAGTTGCAGCCCGCGCGCGATGATCTGCGCCTTCGTCAGGCTGATCAGCGGCGTGTGAATTTTCAGGCGCTGCGTGCCTTCAACCCCGGCCTTGGTGGCCAGATTCGCCATGCGTTCGTATGCCTGGATGTATTCGGGCCGGCAGTCGGGATAGCCGCTGTAGTCCAGCGCGTTGACGCCGATAAAAATATCGTTCGATCCGAGCACCTCTGCCCACGCGAGCGCGAACGAGAGGAAAATCGTGTTGCGCGCGGGCACATAAGTGACCGGAATCCCGCTGCTCATTTCGTCAGTTGAACGCCCCTTCGGAACGGCGATGTCGCTGGTGAGCGCCGAGCCGCCGAAGACGCGCAGATTGATCGAGGTGATAACGTGCTCGGCAACGCCGAAACGCAGCGCGATAGTCCGCGCACAGTCGATTTCGCTCAGATGCCGCTGCCCGTAGGCGAACGTCAGTGCGTGAAGCGCGAAGCCTTCGCTGCGCGCGATGGCCAGCGTGGTGGTCGAATCCAGCCCGCCGCTGAGCAGCACGACGGCTTTTTTCTGTGAACTCATATCCGGTCTCTTCGTCTCCCAAATTTTTGATCAGTTTAACCGTTGACGACGGTTTTTAACACGACTTTAACACAGAGGCACAGAGGTCACGGAGGACACGGAGAACAGCTTTTTTAAGAGAGTTCCTGAATGCACCCGCTAGAAAGAACATCAGTTTTTTTTCGCGTTCATCTGCGGTTCTAAAAAGTCCCAGCCTTTCTCTGTGTCCTCTGTGTTCTCCGTACCTCTGTGTTGAAGTCGTGTTTATAACGCGCTCATCCCATGAGGCCGCGGCCTTCGGGGACGGCTCCATAATAGGATTCGGCGGACAGCTGCGCCTCGCTGCGAACACGCGCGGCGATGGCATCCACTTCCGCATCGCTCAAGCTTGAGACAATCGAGAGCGCCGGGTCGCGCGCGACGGTGTAGACCTGCACGCGCTTGATGCGTGCGCCGCCGGAAGTGAGCACCTTAAGACGCGCGACAAACGCGCTGATTTCTTCGGGCGAGGGGCCTGTTCCGCGCACGCGCATGAAGCAGCTCTGGATGACGATCTCCCGCTGGCGCGCGCATTCCAGGATATTGTCGAGCACCTTCTGAAAGGGGAAGCTGGTGTTGTCGATCAGCGCGAAGTACTCGGGCGTGCCCGCATCGAGCTTGGCCCAGATTTCACCGCGATGCTGGTCCATGAATTCGAGGCCACGCTTGACGTCCGGGCGGTCGAGGCCTGTCGCGTTGGTGATCAGCACCGTTTTCGCTTCGCTGAAGCCGAGGCTCTCCTTGACCTCGACGCAGCCGCTGACCACTTCCGAAAAGTTCTTGAACGTGGTGGGCTCGCCATCGCCGCTGAATGAGATGTCGACCACGCGGCGCTTGGGAGATGGAAGCTCGCGAAATTCGGGCTCCGACCAGAGCGCCCCGCCCGGCTGCAAGCCGCCTAAAACGCTGCGCAATTCCTGGAGCAACTGCGGCAGGCCGACGAAGAATTCCTGCGGCGATTTGCTGCGATCGACCTGGCAGTAGATGCAGTCGAAGTTGCAGACTTTGTCCGGATTGAGATTGATGCCGATGGAAATTCCACCCGCGCGGCGCGAGAGCACCGGGTACACGTAGGTGTTGTCGCGGAACGTGCGCGGATGGCTGCTTTCACTCAGGCGCTGAACGCCGGCCGGCGGAGTGCTCATGGGCTGAATTTTAGCAGAAAGTCGATGCAGCGTCGACTCCTCACCGCTTGCTCTGATCTCGCTGCGCTGAAATGCGTGGTGGTTTTAACGGCAAGGACGTGGAGAGCGCCAAGAGCGCCAAGAAAAAGCCTAAGCTTTTCTTGGCGGCCTTGGCGAACTTGGTGTTCTTGGCGATTAAAAAAAATCAGCGGCCGCGGCCACCGTAGTTGCGCATGATGTTCTGGATGTCGTTGGCGTTGACGCCGCCGGTGCTCTGGAAGCCGCTGCCGTAGCGGCCGTAATTACCGCTGTTGCGACCGTAATTGCCGCTGTTGCGGCCGGAGTAGTTGTTGCCGTAGCTGTTGCCGCCGTAATTGTTGTCGTTGTAGCGGTTGCTGCGCGAATTGCGTCCACTGTGGCGTTGTCCGAAGCGGTCGCCACGCATGTCATAATCGTCGTTGTAGGCCGTCTGACGGTCGCGCTGCTGCTGCTGTTCGGCCAGGCGCTTCTGCTCTTCTTCTTTCTTCTTGGCTGCGGCGGCTTCGGCTTTCTTCTTGGCTTCTGCGGCCGCTTCGGCTTTCTTCTTCCTGGCAAGGGCGACTTTCTCTTCGTCCTTCTTCTTTTCGTCGGCAGTGACCCACTTGCCTTTGTACTTGACCTTGCCCTCTTCCTTCATCTGCGCGGCCAGTTCTTTCTCGGCCTCTTCCTTTTCTTTCTTCTCGGCGATCATCTCGGGCGTGTCTTCTTCGATGCGCGACACCTTATCCTTGAGCACGCGCACAGTTCCCTTTTCGACCTCGACCTCATACGCTTCGTCGTCCTGACTGATGACTTTTCCGTCCATGGTCAGGCCGGTTTTCATGATGATCGTGTCCGCCTGCAGCAGACAAGGCAGCAGCAGAGCAGGGGAGATCAGAAGCAGATTCAGCCGCATGACGGGCTCCTTCGCCGATAAAACACCAACGCATGAGCTTACGCGCGCACGCCCATAAAGCAATAACCGTTGACGCACAATGTTGGTCATCAAAAAACGGAACACGACTTCAACACGGAGGCACGGAGAACACGGAGGTCACGGAGAACATCCTTAAAAGCGAAAAGTGAGGACGCATGATTCTTAAGGAACCAGCCAAGCCGTTCTCTGTGTGCTTCGTGTTCTCTGTGTCTCTGTGTTGAGGTCGTCTTAAAAAAAACTTGATCGACCGGCCGAAAACAAGGTATACTTCAGTCCGGCTATCATGCCGATGTACCGCATGGGTCTATCATGACCCGGAAGGAGAAGTGACTATGCTGACCATGACGTTCCTCGGTGTAGGTTCTGCGTTTGCCAAACGCAACTACAACTCAAACTGCCTCTTCGAATACTGGGAAAAAGACTGGCACGGCGATCTGCCGCCGCGTCCGCCGGACGACACGCTGGTGGTCGATTTCGGCGTCACCGGCCCGCACGCCGTTTACGCCCTGAAAGAAAAGCCCGGCTTTGAATACCTGAAGACGCCGTTCGGGATGATCAATTACCCGGCGATCCGCAAAGTCTTCGTCACGCACCAGCATTCAGACCACATCGGCGGCCTCGAAGAGATGGCGCTGATGAACACGTTTGTCTTCAAAGACAAAAAGACCGGCAAGCCGCACAAAGCCGAGCTCATCAGCACGATCAACATTCTGGTCAACCTGTGGGATCATTCGCTCAAGGGCGGGCTGAACACGATTCAGAATCGCTACGCGCTGCTGCAGGATTACTTTTTCATCCGCGCGCTGATTCCCTGCCAGCCGCAGAAGAACACATTCACGGTCGGCCCGTACGTGTTTGAAATCTTCCCGACCGACCACGTTCACATCGAACGCAAGTACGACTGGCCCAGCTACGGCCTGTACATCACCAACCCCCGCGACGGCAAGTCGGTCTTCTTCTCCGGCGACACGCGCTTCGATTATCCGGCTTATGTACGCATGATGGAGAACTCCTGGCTCTGCTTCCACGACTGCCAGCTCTTCGACCAGCCCGAATCGGTGCACGCAACTTTAAGCGAATGCCGCAGCATGCCCGAATCGATCCGCAAGAAGATGTATCTCTATCACTACGGCGATAACTTTGATGATAAGGCGATGGCGCCCGCGTTCGAAGAGTTCTTAGGCCTGGCGCAGCCCCACAAGCGCTACAAGCTCTTCACGCAGGGCGGTTGAACGGCCCGGAGTTTTTTGAACCACGAAGGGCACGAAGGACGCGAAGAACGGCCCGGAGTTTTTTGAACCACGAAGGGCACGAAGGACGCGAAGAAGGATTTTTCGCGCACAAGCGGCCAGCATTCGTAGCATGGGCATCTCGCCCATGCCCCTGTCGGGAAGTACTGATCACTCGGGGCCAGAATCTCAAACCGTTTATACAGAGGGCAGTAAAGATGGGAACTTGGGGTCCTAGAAATTTTGACAACGACTCAGCTCGGGATTGGTTGGTTATGGAGGTTCAGCAACCAATCATAAAACGCATTGAGGATATCTTTGCAACCCCAAGTGGATGCGAATGGGACCAAGAAGGCGAGGGGATCCTTATGCCTGCCGTTCAAACCCTTATAGTATTATACGGACAGATTGGTGGAACCATTCCAGATGCATTAACCGTCAGACGTTGGAAGACGACCTATTTGAATGTCTTCGACAAGACTTTTCATACCAGTGGAGCCGACTCAAAATTTACGAATCAACGTAGAACGATTATTGAAGAAACGTTTGACAAACTAGAGAAGCTGGCCAGAGGGACGGGAGGAGAATTTCAAAACCGGATGGGCGAAATACAGAAAGCCGCCGAAGCAAAGGCATCAGAAAGAAAAGCAGAACGAAAACGAAAGAAATGACAATGCCTTGCGTGCCCCGGGGGGCGATTGACATCGGCGTGCACGTTAATCGCGGCTTGCTTCGGCCCAGGCTGTCACCGAGTTGCGGAGCAAATCGGCGCCTCGGGCTTGCATTCCTGCCGGGCGCGGCAGTAGAGTCGACGGCTGGAAGTCAGACCCTGGCAGTTGATCGGAGCGCTCAAGATGGCAACATCCGATCGCACTGATCTGCTCCGTAGCTCAGTGGCACCCCGGTGAAGAGCAAGCCGCAAATCACGACGCAAATGGATGCCACATCCATCTGCATTCATCCGCGTTTCTGCTGTTCCTCCGTTCCCTTCTTCGCGTCCTTCGTGCCCTTCGTGGTTCAAAATCTCCGTGGCTCAAGACCATAAAAGGGTCAAAAATAACAGCCGGGCTCAGCCTTGCTTTTGGGTTTCGGCGGGGTAAGTTGTTCCTGAAAGGCCTCGTCTGAATTACCTACACTCTGGCTCGTGCCGATCGGCGCGACAGAGAAAACCAGGCGACGCTTTGATCTAGTCGAAAGCACTCCGCACAACCTTTTTTCATTCATCTCCTCCGGGACGCGACGTGTCGTGTTTCCGCTGAAGGCTGAATGAATCCCGCGCTGGCGTTCTGCCGGCGCAAAAGGAACGGCTTAACGCCGGACGGTTGCGCGCGAGTTCTTTCCAGAAAGGGATGCCCATGTCTGCCGATCCACGCGAAACCGATGCGTTTTTTCAGGGACTCGACGCCAAGCTGGAGGCGAAGCTCGAGGGCCTGCGCAAGGAAGAGGAGGCCCGCCGCCAGGCCGAACTCGAAGAGGAAGACCGGGAGCTTGAGGAGGAAGAAGCCGAGATCGCGGCCGAAGAAGAGGAGCGCTTTCAGCGCCAGCTGGCGGCGCTGGACAAGGCGCATGAGCGGCTCGAAGCGGCCACGGCCGGAGGCGTGGACACGCTGTGGCAGGCCGGCTGGGAACTGGGGGAAATCCCCGAACTTCACGGCGTGCCGCTCTGGCAGGCGCTCAGCGGTCTGACCCCCATGATGCAGCTCGCTATCACGCCCGGCGAACGGCTGCTGCGCGTGCGCAAGTTCATGGCGGCGGTCGAACGCATGATCCGCTTCGAGATGGAGAAGAACTTTCAGGAGCACTCCAGCCTGCAGCCGCAGCCGCTGCGCGGGGGAATGGACACCTTTAAGGAGCACCGCGAGAAGAAGGAAAAGAAACGCCGCCCTGATGGCGAACTGAGCATCATCGATAACTGCTCGATCCCGCGCTCGACCTCCTGGGATCCCTTAAGCTCGATCTGCTTTTACCTCGGCATCACGCTCAACAAGCTCAACGCGCTGGCCAAAGAAGTCCAGGGTATGACGCTCGTGCAGCTCGTGGACATCGTTCGCATGGAACGCGCCAAGGTGCTGCTTGAAATGGACCTGCGGCTGGTCGCCGGCGAGTGGCTGCTGATGAACCGCGAGGCCATCAAGCAGGATGCGACTGAGCTGGCGCGGCAGGTCGCTGTGGTGATCAAGCGCATGCGGCGCGCGCCGCTGTGGGATAGGACGCTCTGGGCGATGGGCCTGGGCTTCTCAAGCTACGCCAAGTTCTTCCGCGCGTGCGCCGTGTGCGAAAGCAAGAAGCCGACGGAACTGGAGCTGGCACTGCTTGAACAGATTTTTAAGGAGCTGAAAGAGGTTTTAGTCTCAGGCGGACCGGAAAATAGCTCACGCAAAGACGCAAAGGCGCAACGAACGGAAGAAAGGAAAGAGGGGGAAGGGGACAACAGCGGGGCGGCAGCACTTGGACACGTTTTTGCGCCCGACCGCGGGCCCACCGCAAGCGGGGGAACACCCGCGTAGCATGGGCGTCCCGCCCATGCCGCCGTTGGGATCGGGGCGAGTGGTTGGACAAAAAATCTAGAGTGCAATGATGGCGGGGACACTCCTGTCCCCGGGAGGGTGGCGCACACTGGCAGAAGCAGCGTGCTGTTCTGCACGCAACGAATTGCCCCACCCCGACAGGAGTGTCTGGGCCACCAGCATGAGTCGCGTAAGTCTGTTGTATGACGAGCCGGCGGGACGCCGGCGGTCCCAGCACGTCTGCGCAGCTTTGGACATGAGCGGTGTAGTCTGTTAGAGTACCGGCAGCACAAAAAAACGCGGGCGAACACGCCCGCGCCACGGGGAGACGAATAATGGTCGAGCTCGACGAGAAGACGCAGCTTCTGCTGAACGTAATCCAGGACGAAGTGCCGCTGGTGGACCGGCCGTATAAGGCGCTGGGCGAAAAAATCGGCCTCAGCGAAGACGAGGTCGTCGCGCGCATCACGAAGCTCAAAGCCGACCGCATCCTCCGCCAGGTCTCGACCATCTTCGACACGCGCAGCCTTGGCTATCAGTCCAGCCTCGTCGCGGCGAAGGCGCCTCCTGGAAAAGCCGACGAAGTAGCCGAAATTCTGAACCAGCACCCGGGCATCAGCCACAATTACGCACGCAAGCACGACTTCAATCTCTGGTTCACCATCGCCGTGCCGGAAAACTCCTCCCTGCAGGCGCACGTGGACAGGCTGCAGGAGCTTAGCGGCGCATTATCGATCCGCCTGCTGCCAACGCTGCGGCTGTTCAAGATTGGCATGAAGCTGGACATGACCGGCGGCAAAGCCAAGAAGCTCGGCATTGACGAAGACGGCCCGATGTACTCGGACAAAGAACGCGGCGTCGAGAAGCCGCCGCTGACGCAGAAGGACATCGATTACATTCTGGCGCTGCAGCTCGACATGGAAGTCCGCCCTGATCCGTTCACGCCGATTGCAAAGCAGCTGAACACCACGACCGACGAGATGTTCAACTGGTGTCGCGACTTCATCAAAGTTGGCCGCATGCGGCGCGTGGCGGGAATCATGAACCACCGCGTTGCGGGCTTCCGCGCCAATGGCATGGGCGTGTGGCAGGTACCGACCGAGCGCGTCGAAGAGATTGGCGATTTCTTCGCGCACCAGCAGCCGATCACGCACTGCTACCTGCGCCCGACGTACCCCGATTGGCCTTACAATATTTTCACGATGGTCCACAGCAAGAAAGTCGAGAACTGCGACGACTTCCTCGCGGGGCTCTCGAAGCAGACGGGCATCAAGGACTACGCCACGCTGTACTCCTATAAGGAGTACAAGAAAGTCCGCCTGCTGTACTTCACTGGCGAGATCGAAGCCTGGGAAAAGCAGCACGGGCTGGAGCCGGTCGGGGCGAAGTAGGCGCGGTTCCCAACGGCTCGAACACGACTTCAACACGGAGACACGGAGGACACAGAGTTCACGGAGGAGGTATGTTGGCGCTCCGGGCCGTGTGCGGGTTCGTAGGGATTTGAAAAGCTCGTGACTGCTTAGCGAGCAGGACGCGCGGTTCCCTCTCCCCTTGCGGGAGAGGGTTAGGGAGAGGGGTTAGCCTTGGGTAAAATGAGCGCGCTGCAGCAAGTCAGGACGGATGTTTTCGCTCCGGAGGAGCGGAGGACATTAGCCGGTGGCGAGCGCGCAGCGCGCGGCCACCGGAATTACCCGCCCATGATGGATCAGCGCCCTGGAGGGGCGCCGCTCATAGCGCCGAATTTGCGGCGCCCTTCCAGGGCGCGGAACGCGTGGAAGGGGCAGTATTCCGGGGGCCGCGCTCGCTCCGCTCGCTTGCACCCCGGCTAATTTCCGTCGGCCCTCCGGGCCGAACTGGTTCGCAAGGATTTGAAAAGCCCGTGACTGCTTAGCGAGCAGGACGCGCGGTTCCCTCTCCCCTTGCGGGAGAGGGTTAGGGAGAGGGGTTAGCCGCGGATGAAGTGCGCGCGCTGCAGCAGCGGAGACGCAGAGTTCGCTGCATTTTTGTGGGACTGAGGCGCGCAAGCTAAAGCTTGCGCCACATGTTGATGATTGACGTTCTCATTGTTGGCGGCGGGGCGATTGGACTGTGCCTGGCCGACGAACTGCTTCGCGGCGGCGCGCGCGTTACGGTACTCGACAAGGGACCGGTTGGACAGGAAGCCTCCTGGGCCGGCGCAGGGATGCTCACCTGCCGCCCGCGCTACAAAGCCACACCCGGCGAAGCGGATTATTACGACCTCTGCGGCTTAAGCGTAAAGCTTCACAAGGAATGGTCTGAGCGGCTGCTGAGCGAAACAGGGATCGACGTCGGTTACCGCGTGTGCGGCGCGATCGAACTGCTCGCGGGGAGCATCGGCGAAGCGTCGTCCCGAACATCTCTCCTTTATAAGGAGGCGCTGCCGGATCTTCCGCCTGAAAAAGAAGAGCTGCGCCGCAACCTGGATGCGTTCATCGCGACCTGCAACGAACGGGGCGTGCGGGCTCGAAAGCTGGATGCCCGACAAGTGCGCGAACTCGAGCCGCAGCTATGCGAAGTCGCGGGTGGCATCGAATTTCCTGATGAGCCGCAGGTGCGCAACCCGTGGTTCGTGCGGGCGCTGGCGGCGAACGTCAGGCGCATGGGCGGAGTCATTCGCGAAGGCGTTGAGGTTGCGGACCTGGATCTCGTTCCCGCGAGTGGGAGCAACCCTCCCGGGGACAGGAGTGTCCCCGCCACCCGTGCGAATGCCCCCGGCACCAGAGTGGTTGGCGTGAAGCTGAAAAATGGGGAGAAGATCGCGGCGGGTGCGGTGGCGATCTGTGCGGGAGCTTGGGCCGGACAGCTTCCGGCACTGGTTGATGCCGCGCCAGTCACGAAAAAAATCGAACCGGTCCGTGGACAACTTTTGTGCTACCAGGCTGATCCGAAGCTGGCGCAGCGACTGCTGACGTATGGCAATCATTATATCGTACCGCGCGGCGATGGGGTGCTTCTGGTCGGCGCGACGCATGAAAAAGCAGGATTTGAAAAAAAAGTTACAGAAGCGGGAATGGAAGAGCTCGCCCGATTCGGGCAGGCTCTGCTGCCGGCGCTGACGAATGTAAGACTGCTGAAAGCATGGTCGGGACTGCGTCCGGGCATGAAAGGAAGGCATCCTGTTGTTGGGCCTGTCACAAAAATACACGGATTATACGTGGCTGGCGGGCACTACCGGAACGGACTTACGCTTGCGCCGGCGACAGCGGAACTACTGGCAGCGCTGATACTTAAGAAAACGCCCCGGATTTCGGTTAAGATGTGGCTGCCTGATTAGGTTCACTATTCAGGCACATGTGCATCAGATTTGTGTGGACATTAGCGGATTTTCACTATAATCGGCCCCCCGTTGAAGAAATAGCCGCTCTCATGCGTCTAACATCTAGCCGCAGGAAGAGAGCATCTCCGAGACGTCAAACCGTTGGGGCTTGGAATTTCGCATGTTGCGAATTCTGCGCCCTTGTTTTTTGGGAGGTAGTCAGACATGTCAGACGAACGGACAGAAGTAATGGGCGGGCTTGACCCGATGCCCAAGACCTTCGGTCAGAAAATTGTTTTCGGCATACCGGCGATCATCGTCGCGTTGGTGCTCGCTGTGGGAATCTCGTTCGGCATTCTCTACGCCGTGAACAATTCCACCAAGGAAGAGCTCACCAAGGCGTACAAGGCCGAGATCGCCGAAGAAGCTCGCAAGAGCGGCGAGAAGTTCAAGGCCGTCGAAGAGGCGAATGCCAAGCTGACCAAGGATGTCGCAACGCTGTCCGAAGCGACCAAGAAGCTTGACGAAGCCCGCCAGGCCGCGACCGCGCAGCTCGATGAAGTCGGCAAGGGCCTCAAGAGCGTCGCCGAAGGATTCACCACCTTCAAGAGCGGCCAGGAGCAGCTCGACGCCACGCAGAACAAGGACATCACGACCACCAAGAAGGAGCTGGGCGATCTGGACAAGAAAGTCGTCTACATCGAAAACAAGCTCAAGAAGCTCGACGAGCTGGCCCAGGATGTCAACGGCCTGAAAAACGACACCACCGGCCTGAAGGAACAGTACGCGACGCTGCGTTCGGACATGACTGCTGTCTCCAAGAAAGCTGACATTACTGAAAAGGATCTGGCCGACCTGAGCGAACGCGCTCGCCTCTTCCAGCTCCGTGTTCTGGCCGCCCGCGCCCGCGAAGCCGCTGACGCTGCGCGCCAGATGGACCTCAAGAACCTGCTCAACCGTCTCGATGACGTGGAGGATGCAAAATAATGAATAAGAATCTTCTGACACTTCCCGTACTGTTTGGCGTCATCCTGCTCGCGGGCTGCAACACCGAACGCGAAAAGAACGCCGATCGCGCCATCCTGAAAGCCAAGCAGCAGGTCAGCGCGGACATGGTCGGCTGGGTCGCCGTTCCCAACACGGCTCCGCAGACCAAGAAGGAAGGCAACATCGCTTACAGCGTCCTGGCCACGCACAACGTTGTGCCGGAAACGCTGGACGGCTGCGTCGCCATCAACCCCGCGTTCTTCAGCAAGCTCAGCGGCGTGAAGGTCGACGTCCCGGCGCCTGTCGCCGGCGAAAAGTGGGTCCTCAAGCCGGAAGGCAAGAGCGTTCCGAAAGACAAGCACGGCTGGGTCGCCGTTCCGTACAGCGAACCGGTGATCGAGAAGAGCGATCACAAGAAGGACCGCGAAATGGCTGCGCTCTCGACCAACAACATCGTTCCGAAAGAGATGAATGGCTGGATCGCCGTCGACCGCGACACGCTGGCGAAGATGGTTGCCACGTACATGAACAGCGGCCCCGGCTCGAAAGTTTCCAAGGGCGAGTAAGCTGCAGTTGAGGTGACGAACTCAAGCCGGCCGCGAGTGAAGAGCTCGCGGCCGGCGTAGTTTGTGGTTTGCATGATTAAACAACGACTTTAACGCCAAGGCCGCCAAGAACGCCAAGACTTTTCTAAATCTTGGCGTCCTTGGCTCTTGGCGAACTTGGCGTTAGAAGTTGCTCACACGTTCTTCGGATGCTTTGTCACGATGATCGGTGCGCCCGCGAGCGCGCCGGCGACGAGCAGTTCCGAGAGCGGCCCGCTCGGGAGCTGTTCCACGGGATTGGCGATGACCTCGCCACGGTCGGGCTCGACGCCCAGCACCTCCGCAAGCCGCTCGTTGATTTCGCGGCAGGTGCCGTTGAGCTTCTCGCGGATTTCACAGGTGGAATTATCCAGCGTCTGAAGGCGCTGCGAGAAATCGTTTCGCACTTCCTTGATGCTGGTGCGCAGCTTGTCGGTTTCGGAGATCAGGTCGCGCATGCGGCGCGTATACTCCAGGCTGAGCGGCTCAAGCGTGGCGACCGCCATGGCCTTGTACTGGTCGAGCTCGGTGCGCGTCGCGACCCACTGCTGGTTGCGCTGATCGGCTTCGGCGTGAGCGGTCTTGACGTCTTCGCGCAGCTGCTCGACGTGGCGGTCATGCTCTTCCCGTAACGCCGCCATTTCTTTCTGCAGCTGAGCGTAAGCGGCCTCGGCCGAGGCAAGCTGAGCGCGCAGTTCGGTGACTTTGGATTCCAGATCTGGAGCGGCGGTAGTCATTTTTGGGTGTTCCTCGGAGTTAATGGAAGGCGCCAGGCTGCTGCCGGCGGCCCAGAGCTGAGCCTTGCCGCCATAAGCGGGAGAAACTTTCTGCGCACACGTGGGACAATTGCAGAGCTGCTCGTGGAAGTCTATTTCCACCCAGCAGTTAGAACACAGAATCTTGCCGGCGGCCGGCGTTCGGGGCGCCTCAGGGAAGGTAAATACGTTGCTGCAGCCGCTGCACTTGAACTTCTTGGCGCCAGGCGTGCCTTTAAAGCGCTTGCCACAACCGGCGCAGGAGATAATGACTTCGCTCATAGCGGGCTCCGTTTCTGCACTCGTGCACTTAGTTCTGCACAAATTGTGAATCTCAGCTGAAATATGACGCACTTTGCGACGATCCGCAAATTTTTTCTGACTTTTTATTCATATTTTGTGAGAAAATGACGGCATTGCCGCTCTGGTGCGTTTGCCCTTTGAGCTCCTTCCTTTAGAGTCGACAGCATGAAAGTAGCGCTCGCTCAGATCAATCCAACCATCGGCGACTTCGATGGCAACTGCCAGCGCATCGTCAATGCAGCCCGGGACGCGACCAGCCAAGGCGCCGAGATTACGATATTTCCCGAGATGTCGATCATGGGCTACCCGGCTCGTGACCTGCTGGATAAGCCCGCTTTCCTCGCAGCGCAGGATCGAGCTCTCGAGTCGCTCTGCAAAGCGCTCGAAGGCATGCCCGCGATCGTCGGCTTCGTTCGTCGCCGGACTGAAGGCGGGGAAGGCAAGGCGCTCTACAACTCCTGCGCGCTGATCGCGAACGGCAAAATCGCCGGCTTCGGCGACAAGTGCCTGCTGCCCACTTACGATGTTTTCGACGAAGATCGCTATTTCGAGAGCGCTAAAGAACCCGCATTCGTCAGTTTCAACGGCTTGCGCTGGGGTTTGACGATCTGCGAAGACTGCTGGAACGACAAGGATTTCTGGAGCCAGCGCAAGTACGCGGTTGATCCGATCGAAAAGCTCACCAGCGCGAATGCGGCCGTGCTCGTCAACATTTCTGCCTCGCCGTACTCGCTTGGAAAACACGCGGTCAAAGAGCGCATGCTTTCGTCGCTGGCGCGCAAGCACCACCGGGCTCTGCTTTATGTGAATCAGGTCGGCGGCAACGACGATCTGGTTTTCGACGGCCGTTCACTGGCCTTCGACAAGCACGGCAAGCTGCTCGCGCGCGGCCCGGCGTTCGAAGAAGCGGTGGTCGTCGTCGATCTGACGGTCTCGCCGCCGCCTTTTCCGCCGAAGGAATTCAATGCCGACTCAAGCGGTTGCTACCCGAGCGGCTTCATGCTGGTCGAAGAAGAAGAAGTGAAGCGGGCGCTGGTGCTGGGCACGCGGGATTATGCCCGCAAGTGCGGCTTCAAATCCGCGGTGCTCGGGCTTTCGGGCGGAATCGATTCGGCCGTCGTGGCTGCCATCGCCGCGGAGGCGTTTGGGCCTGAGAACGTGACCGGCGTGGCGATGCCCAGCAAGTACAATTCGCCCGAGAGTCTGACCGACGCGATGGATCTGGCCGAGCGCCTCAAGATCAAGCTCGAGGTCGTGCCCATCGAGAACCTCGCTGGCGCGTTCAAGAGCTCGCTCGCGGCTGCCTTTGCTGGGAAGCCAGAGGACGTCACCGAAGAGAACATGCAGGCGCGCATCCGCGGCATTCTGCTGATGGCTTTTTCGAACAAGTTCGGCCATCTACTGCTCACGACCGGGAATAAGTCCGAGCTGGCCACCGGCTACTGTACGATGTACGGCGATATGTGCGGCGGGCTTGCCGTCATCAGCGATCTTTACAAAACGATGGTCTACCGCCTGGCCAATCATATCAACGCACTGCGTCCGGGCGAGCCGCCGATCCCGCAGTCGTCGATTACGAAGGCACCGACCGCTGAACTGCGCTTCAATCAGAAAGACCAGGACACGCTGCCGCCATACGAGATGCTCGACGAGATCCTCAAAGCATCGATCGAAGAGCACAAGAGTGCCGAGGAAATCATGGCGCTCGGCTTTGATGGTGCGATCGTCAAGAAAGTGCTGCGCATGATTGACCTCAATGAGTACAAGCGCCGACAGGCCGCGCCGGGACTGAAGATCACATCCAAGGCCTTCGGCACGGGGCGCCGCATGCCAATCGCGCAGCGCTTCCGGGAATAGCGCTTCTTCACCGCGAGACGCGGAGGCGCAGAGGCGAGATTGGGGACGACCCCAAATGTGCCGATACACTTCCTGGATAATCGAGCGATAAGGCCGGGGTTTGCCGTACAGTTCAGTCAACTACTCTTCGCGTCTTAGTGCCTTTGTGTCTTTGTGTTGAGTCCGTTTCGGAGACGGAGTTTTGAACCTCGGCCCGCTCACATTCTGGCCTGCTGCGTTCTGGCTTGTTCCCCCGGTGCTCGCCGCGCTGGTGTGGCTGCGCTTTTACCGTTTGCGCCGGCAGGAGGTTCTCGCCGGCAGCCTCCTTATATGGAGGCGCCTGGCCGCGCAACAGCCCAAGGCTCCTCCGAAGCGTTTCGAGATCGACCGTTCACTGCTGATTCAGACAGCCGCGATGCTCGCGCTGATCGCCGCGATGGCGGCGCCGTCACTGGTGCTCAGCCAGAGCCGCGGCCGCGGTCTTCTGCTGGTGCTCGACAATGGTTCTATTTCGCGATTCAGAAGCGCCGATGGCGCCCCGCTGCTGAACGCGATCAAGGCGAAAGCTGAAGGCGTACTCAAGCAACTGCGTTCAAATGATGTGGTTTTCATCGCCCGCTCCGCGCCGCTCCCGAAACTGCTCACACCCTCCGGCGTCTCGCCCTCGCAAGCGCTCGAAACACTCGCGGGGCTGCAGCCGGCGCTGACGCACCGTCCAGCCGCCGATGTCTGGCGCGAGGCACTCGATACGGCGGCGCTGCTCTCGCGGGATGCCGGCGTCGGCCTGGCCGTCATTTCGTTGAGCGCTAAGCCCGCGCCCGATTCGCCCGAAAAAGCATGGCTCTGCGCGGCGCCAGAAGCGACTCTGAATAACGTCGGCATTATCGATTTTGGCTCAGTACAGATTGCGCCCGCAAGCGACCGCAAAGTTCAGACGCTTGTACGCATCAAAAACTTTTCGGCCGGCAGCGCGGCAGGAACCGTTCGGCTGCAAACTGAGCGCCCCCCGCCGGAAGAAGCTCAGGCGCAGACGATCGATCTCGCTGGCGGTGAAGAGCAGGCTCTGGTGTTCACCGTCAACAACGTCAGGGAGCCGCTGCGCATCGAATGGCAAACCGGCATCGGCAAAGCGGACGCGCTGCCCGAAGACGACGCGCTGGTCGCGTCTCCGCAGCCGCTGCGCGTGCCGCGTGTGCGCTTTCACACATCCATTCCCGCGCTCGAGAAGTTGTACGCGTCGGCCCTCGATGCGGAATTCCTCAAGCCTGGGCAGAGCGAGGCCGCTGATCTGGAAATCTATGCCGGCAGTGTGCCCGAACGCGTTCCTGCCGGGGCGCGGGGTGTGCTGCTGCTGGCGCCGCAGACCGGCTATCAATCGATCTTCGATGTCGGCTTGGCGACGCTCAATTGGCCCAAAGCGCAGCGCGATGAGACGAACGATCTGACGCGCGGAATCGGCGACAAGGTCGAAGGACTTTTTGCGGTGCCGCGCGCACTCGAAATTCTGCGCACCGGCGATTTCACATCGCTGGTAAAGGACGCCAGGACGCAGCGCACGCTGGTTGCGCGTTTTCAGGATCAGCAGCAGCGCTTCGGGCTGGTGCTTTCCTTTGTGCCGGGAGACGGGTTTGCAGCCGGCCGCCTGCTTGAGCCAGATCTGGCTGCAATCCTTATCCGTGCGGCGCTAGAGGCGGCGGGCTCAGGCGATCCCTTCATTGCAGCGCGTGCCGAAGCTGCGGAGCTGAAGCAGAACGAACCGCTGGAGCTCTCCTGGCGCGCGCGCTTCGAAGATACTCCACGCGGCGGCGTCTTGAATGAAAAGGCTTCGCAGCCTGCGCTGGGGGGACCCGACTCTGCGACATTCAATACCGCCGGGTTGCAGCCCGTGGAACGGGGGGCGAGCATCGAATTGCGGCCGTGGCTGGTTCTGCTTGCGCTGGGATTGCTGGCGTGGGAAAGTCTCGGCTCGCGAGCTAAACTGCAGTAGTCAGAAGGCAGTGGGCAGAAGGCAGCACGAAGGACGCTGCAACAGGCAGAAAGCACTTGGCCGGCAGCGCTTCGAAGGGGATCTGGCGTGGTAAGAAAATCATTCATTCTGTTGATCGCAGTCACCGTGCTGGCCGGCTGCAGCCGCGCCAAGCGCGAACCGGAATACCGAATCACGAGCTCTGAGAAAGAGCAGGGTTCGGCATTGGGGCGCGTCTTCGGAACAACGACGGTTCCGCTGTATGGCTGGGACGGCCAGTACTCTGTCGCGACGCTGGACGGCTCGATGGATCTGCTTTTCGGTCAGACCATCGAAGTGCTGCAGAAGATGAATTTCAACCTTCGCACCGATGAAACGCGGCGCCGTGAAAACACGGCGAGCATCGAAGCCATTCGCCAGGACCGCACCGCCGCCAGTGTGCGCATGGTTCCCGGAAAGTCGCCGGCAACCACCGAAATCCGCGTGCGCATCGGCACGGTGGGCGACCGCGCTGGAAGTGAGCGCGTGCTGGACGAAATAGTCAGTTCGCTGCGCCCGAAAAAGAAAACCGTGCCGCCGCCTTCGCAGCCGCAGCGCTAAGCTGTCGGGGGAGCACAAATCCACAGCCGCGAATTTGCGTTGAAGACGCTGACTGCGCGAGGATAATGTTGCGCAGGAGGTCTGAATGCCCAAGTGCGTGCTGGCCTTTTCAGGTGGACTGGACACTCTCTGCGCCATCTCGTGGCTCAAAGAGCGGCGGAACCTCGACGTTATTGCCCTCGCAATCGATCTTGGCCAGGGCGAAGACCTGGACGAACTCGGCGAAATTGCGTTGCGCGCCGGAGCTCTGAACGCGCGCGTGGAAGATCTGCGCGAAAGCTTCTTCAAGGATTTCATCGGGCCCTCGCTGCGCGCGCTGGCTCATTACGAAAAGGACTATCTACTGGCGGCTGCGCTTTCGCGCCCGCTGATCGCACGCGAACTCGTGCGCGTGGCGAGCGAAGAAGGTGCCACGCATGTCGCCCACGGCTGCTCGGCAAAGGGCAATGACCAGATCCGTTTTGAAACGGGAATCGCCACGCTGGCGCCGTACCTGAAAATCGTCGCGCCGCTGCGCGAATGGGAATACAAAAACCGCCAGCAGCGCCTGGAATACGCCAAGACCAAGCGCCTGCCGCTGCCCAAGACGCGTGCGAGCGGCTTTCATTTCGGCTACGACCTGAACTTGTGGGGGCAGTCGATTGAAATCGGCGCGCTCGAAGATTCGCTCAAGCCGCCGCCCGAAGAAGCGTATTCGATGACGGTCAACCCGCTTTACGCGCCCAACCAGCCCGAGGAAGTCGAGATTGAATTCCGCGAAGGTCTTCCTGTGGGGCTGAATGGCCGGCGCACCAATCCGCCGGCGCTGATCGTCCGCCTCAACGAAGTTGCCGGCGCGCACGGCATCGGCCGCACCGACGTGATCGAAGACCGCCTGATCGGATTCAAATCCCGCGAAGTGTACGAAGCGCCGGCGGCAACGGCGCTCTATGCAGCCAAGCGCGCGCTGGAACAGATGACCCTTTCGCGCGAGACGCTGCAGGTCCGCGAAGGACTTGCGGTCGCCTATGGCCGCGCCGTATATAACGGGCAATGGTTCAGCGATCTGCGCGAGGCGCTGGACGATTTTTATATCCGCATCAACAAGAATGTGACCGGCAAGGTGACCCTCCGGCTCTACAAGGGCACCGCCACGGTGATTGGCCGCTCGAGCGAATACAGTCTGTACTCAGCCGGTTCCGCCGCGCAGCGCGACCAGCTCGACAACGAAGCCGCCGAAGGATTCATCAAGGTCTGGACGCTGCCGCTCACCGCCGAGGCCAAGCGCAAGAAGAAGTAGTACGAAGGACGAAGGGTGGCCCGGACTTTTGTCCGGGTCGCGAAGCGACAATCAACCCTCCTTGCACGTTGCCTGTCGAGAAACTCTGCATGCCAATTATATCCCGGCCTGCACGGAAAGTTTTCGACATTGAAGGCCATTCACACTTTATCACCTTTTCGTGCTACCATCGATTACCCCTGCTCAGCAGAGACCGATGCAAGCAGATCGTACTGTCCCATCTGAATATCTGGAGCGGTCGATCTGCCGTCGGAGTTGTTGGCTACGTTATCATGCCTAATCATGTGCACGCCCTCGTGCGACCGTTATGCGCAGGACGCCTGAGTGACTTCATCAAGCGTTGGAAAGAAAACAGCAGTGCTTCCATACATCAGTATCTGAAACTAGGTACGCCATTTGATGAAACCCCATACGGGGACCGGATAAAGGATAAGGCTGGTGGCGTACATGTCTGGCAGCAGAGATATTATGGGTTCAATGTTTTTACGATGAAGATGGCACTCGAGAAGCTTGAGTACATGCATAAGAATCCCGTAAAAGCAGGGCTCGTGAATGATGTTTGTGATTGGCGCTGGAGCACCGCAGCTCATTTCTTGAAAGGAGCTGCTGTGCCTGTCAGATTGGTGCCGATTGACGGTCCGTTGCCGAAGTGGCTGTCACTTGGTGTGCGGGAGCGCAAGTAGGGTTGGATGTCGCTTCGCGACCCGGACTTCGTCCGGGCCACCCGAGCCATTCGCCCTTCGTCAATCGCCGCTCGTGATTTTTATCGTCCCACGATCTGCTTGAGCACGGCGAGGCGTTTGGCGGCTTGCTGGCGGTCGAGCTTCTGTAATTCTGGCGTTAAAAAGTCCTGGTGGGTGCTCTCGACCACCGCGGCCATGACCTGCAGCTCAACTTCGTCGCTGTTGACCGTCGGCGTGAACACTTCAAGCTCTTTGGCCAGGTCTTCGGCACGGATCGTCGGCGAGTTGGCCAGGAACGCGCGGCGCTTGGCCCGGATGACCACGCCTTCGATGTCCGAACCCGACAGCTTCATCTTCAGAGCAGTGTCGGGAACATCCTTGGGTTCGAGCGTGGCGCCGCTCTTCTTGGCCAGGATGGTGAAGTACGTGCGCACTTCCGCATCGCCCTGCGGATAAAAGAGGGGGATGTGAACTTCCGCACGGCCCTGGCGCTTCAAGTCAATCGGCAGAAGATCGGGGCGGCAGGTCAGCAGGAACCAGAGAATTTTTCCGCGATAATTGGTATCGCCCATCTGCTGCGCCAGCATCGAGAACACGCGCGAGCTGGTGCCGCTGTCTCCGGAATTGTCGCGGTTGCCCACGGCCGCGTCAGCTTCGTCGATGATCACAGCGACGGGGCCGGTGGCCTTCAGCGTGTTCAGGATCTTTTCCCAGTTGCCTTCGGTTACGCCCTGCCACTGGCTGCGGAAGTTCATCAGCTTCACGCAGGGAATCCCCAGCGTCCCGGCGTAACACATCATCATGTACGTCTTGCCCGTGCCGACCGGGCCGCAGATGAGATAGCCCATTGGCAGCGCTTCGAGCTTGCCCTCTTTAAGGAGGCGCGCATCTTCTTTCAGCCAGGCTTTTGCCGCTTCATGTCCGCTGACCGAATCCAGCCCGCGGCGCGGTTTGATGAATTCCAGGAGGCCGTAGCACTCCTTCTCGATGATGGTCTTCTTTTCATTGAAGAGACTGTCGAGATCGAGCTTGCGAATGGTCCGGTTCTCTGACCCTGTTATCGGTTTGCCGTCGATCGTGGGTGTCTCCGCTTCAGTGCGCGCGTGCGCCAGCAGCTGTGCGAGATTCACGCGCGAAAGCCCGGAGGTATGAACCGAAATTTCTTCGAGCGTCAGGGCGCTGATGCGCGAGATCTCGGCGTCGGAGGCGATTGCACGCAGGTATTCCAGCCGCTCGCTCTGGTCGGGCAATGCGATCTGAACCTTCGTGGTGTGCGGCGAACGTACCAGCAGCGGATGCAGATCGGCCAGGTTCTCGGTGATCAGCACGATGGTGATGTCGGCCTTGGTGAATGCCGGATCGCTCGACCACTTATGCAGCGTGATCAGCGTTGCCGCTTCGTCCTGCGAAAACGAGGAGCCGAGGCTGGCCGGTGCGATGAAGTGCGAATAATCGATCAGCACCGCCGCGCGGTAGTTGGGCTTATCCATGATGCGCGTGCGCAGGAAGCGTTCGATCAAGGGCAGCGCGCGGGCCGGCTCCCGCGGCAGGCGGTCGGAATAGTTCGTGCCCTGAACGGTGTCGACGGCTTTTACGACTTTCGCGAAGTCCTCGCGCATGGACGTCTGCGGAAACCAGATACCGGCCGACTGGTCGTAGCAGATCACCGATTCCCGGCGCGGGAACATCGTTTTGATGAGAAACTCTTTAAGCCCGACAAAACGCAGGCTGTTGCCTTCGCGAATGGCGCAGAGGTCATGGACGTTTCCGTGCAGCAGAAACGTGTTCACGACGCCGCCCTGGTAGGTTCGAGCGAGGTCCTGTGCCCACTGCGGAAGATCGGCTGACATGATGGAGTGCCCTCAGGCGCGTTAGTTGTCCTGCAGCTTACCCAAAGAATTTGATCGAGTCCAGAGTGGCTGCGCCTTGACGCGTGCTTGCAGCACCGGGTAGCGTCTGCAATGGAGAGATTGCGGTGGACTCAGAAGACCTTGAAAGCATCAGGCGTTTAGAGGAGCAGATCTTCGAGTGCGCCCGCACGGGCTCGCGCGAAGACGTGATGGCGCTCGGCTGCCCCCGTTGTGGAGCGCCGCTGGCCGTGTTCTGGATGCGGCAGCTTGTTCCAGTGATTGGGATGGATGCATTGAACATGCGGTGCACGAAAACGGGCTGCTGCTTTTTGATTTGCACTGACGGGAAAATTCCACGGCCGAGCTGGGCTGGATTTTTTTCAGGAACGCTGACGACAGCACCGAAAAGTTTGAAAGTCAACCAGCGGCTGGGGCCGTAAAAACGTAAGGGCGCTTCACGGAAGAGTGGAATTCCATTCGGTTTCCACTATGTATTCTTGAGAATTCTAATCATGCTGGAAAATGATGGGTCCGCCAGGCTTCGGCAGCCTCAGCACTGAATATCAAAGCCTTTCGTATCAACGACTTAAAAATTTTCTTAAGTTTCGGAATACTTTTGCCGGCTGGCACAGCGTTCGTTATTACTGAAATCATCGCAAAACAAAATGGGTTGTTTGCGAAAACGGTTTGGGGCCTTCTTTGAAAGGGAGGATCGTAACATGGGCGACAATCTCAACATTGGCAGCCAGCAGTCGGGCAAGCGCGGCGGAGACGGCACGGGCGGATTGGCTCTGTCGGCTGGTTTGGGCGCTGGTTCGGGCTCGGGCAGCGGCGACGGCACGGGCATCCTGGGCTCGGGCGTTGGCGTGGGCGTCGGCACTGGCGTCGGCGTTGGCGTCGGCGGAACGGCTGATGCGTCCGGCAACGGCGGAGACGCGAGCGACAACAGCGTCATCGGCAGCATCACGATCAACGCCTAATTCTGGTTTTCACCAGATGGGTGCGCCGGGGAATCCGCAAGGGTTCCCCGGCGCTTTTTTTTTGCCGCGCTTTCCAACGGCTCAGGCAGCACATTCCAGTTTTCCGAAACTTTTCTTACAGCATTTGTTGAGAACCCCCCAGAACCAGAGAGTGGCCTATGTATTGACTGTTGTGTATCCTGTTACTACATAGAGACTTAAGTTGATTTTTCGTATCGCAGATCAGGCTGGCACAGGCTTCGATATAAGTAAAACATCGCAGACGAAAACGGTTCGGACTGCAAAGGGTTTGGGGCAGAACAAAGATCGAAGGAGACATACCATGGGCGACAATCTCAACATCGGCAGCCAGCAGTCGGGCAAGCGCGGCGGAGACGGCACGGGCGGATTGGCGCTGTCGGCTGGTCTCGGCGCTGGCTGCGGCCACGGCGGCGGAGATGGCACCGGCATCCTGGGCTCAGGCGTTGGCGTAGGCGTCGGGACCGGAGTCGGCGTGGGTGTCGGCGGGACGGCTGATGCGTCCGGAAACGGCGGAGATGCGAGCGACAACAGCGTCATCGGCAGCATCACGATTAACGCCTAAGTCTGGTTTTCACCAGATGGGTGAGCCGGGGAATCCGCTAGGGTTCCCCGGCTTTTTTTTTAACCCGGCTTTCAGACGGTTGATGCAGCACATTCCAGTTTTCCAAAGCAGTCCTTCCAGCATTCGTTGAGAACTCCGCAGAACCAGGCAGCAGCCTATGCATCGCCTACTGATTATCTTGTGAATGTGTAACGACTTAAATAATCGGGTGTGTCGCCGATCAGGCTGGCACAAGCTTCGATATAGGTAAAACATCGCAGACGAAAATGGTTCGGACTGCAAAGGGTTTTGGGGCAGAAAAAAAGAAAGTTAAAGGGAGACATACCATGGGCGACAATCTCAACATCGGAAGTCAGCAGTCGGGCAAGCGCGGTGGAGACGGCACGGGCGGGTTGGCTCTGTCGGCCGGTCTGGGCGCTGGTTCGGGTTCGGGCAGCGGCGACGGCACGGGCATCCTGGGCTCAGGCGTTGGCGTGGGCGTCGGGACCGGAGTCGGCGTTGGAGTCGGCGGGACAGCTGACGCGTCCGGAAACGGCGGAGACGCGAGCGACAACAGCGTCATCGGCAGCATCACCATCAACGCCTGATCTCGATTCCTTACATGCACAAAAAACGGGCGGCTATCAAGCCGCCCGTTTTTGTTTCATCACGTTCATCTATTTTGCCAGGAGCAGAAAAGAAAAGCAGTCGAGAATGGGTCAGTAAGGAGTATACAGAGGCACAACCAACACTTGGGGAATAACCGTATGGGCGACAATTTGAGCATCGGAAATCAGCAGTCAGGCAAGCGCGGCGGAGAGGGCCAGGGAGGCTTGGCTCTTTCAGCCGGAGCAGGCAGTGGAAGCGCCACGGCCTCCGGGAGCGACATCGTGGGTGTGGGTACAGGGGTCGGCGTAGGCGTCGGCGGAACGGCTGATGCGTCCGGCAACGGCGGAGATGCGACCGACAACAGTGTGATCGGCTGCATCACCATTAACGCCTGATCGGTCGTGCAAAAAAGAAGGCGGCCGGAGCCGCCCTCAGTGCTACAGACGTGACGAGCCTACTTCGGTTTGCCGGGTTGCAGCGTTGGCGTTGAGCCCGGCGCGGTCGGGACGATCAGCTGCGGCGCTTCCAATTCTGCAGCCTCTTCCAGATCTTCCCACTTGATCTTCCACGTCTCGCCTTCCTTTACCGCGTGCTGCGTCAAGGGGCGAGGCTTGCTGGAGCCCGCTTCATAAAAGTCGATCTGCAGCTTGGCCGTGCCGGCCTTTTCATCCAGATCGATTTTGCGAATGACGAAGTCGGCGAAGGTCAGCGCCGGCACTTTCTCGTCGCCGCCTTCCTTGACCAGGTCTACATAATCTTCAACTTCATCCTTAACCACGGCCGTCGCGATCAGTTTCTCATCGCGGGTGCGGATCGCCTTCAGGAAGCGCGCGAGCGCTCCCGCCGCGCCGGGCTCGCTTTCCTGCGGTTCGCGCGGGAACGTTCCGGCGATCTTGGCCTGCAGGCGTGAGACTGCCGCCGCCATGTCGTTGGGATCCACTGCGTCGACAAACTGCTCGCGCAGCATCGTGTAGCCCTTCAGCGCCTTGTTATAATCTTTCAGCACATATTCGGAGCAGCCGCCGCTGAGCTTCGGTACGTCCGGACGCAAGCGGCTGACTGGCAGCACTTCAAGCAGCACGTCGGTGAGCGCTGCCACGCGCTTATAATCCTGCTCGTCGTCCATCAAGGTGTCCATCAACGAGTAGGCTTCTTCCTGGGCTTCTTCATCGACCGGAAAAGCCGTCAGATAAGCCCGCGTGTGCGCGACGGCCTCATCGTAGCGCTGCGCGCCGCTCAACAGATTCAGCAGCGTCTTGTGGGCGAACTTCGTTTCAAGGCTGCGCGGATGATCGGCGATGATCGCGCGGCAGGAGGCTTCGGCGCCCTTCGCGTCTTCGCGCCGGAGCTGTATCTCCGCCTGCAGCTTCAAGGCAGCCGGCGTATGCCGTCCGGTCTTGCCGCTGGATGCCGCTGCGTCCTGCGCTGCCGCAAGGGCCTCGTTGTCGCGCTGCAGAATCTTCAGAGCGGTGGCGCGTTCCAGCTGCAACTGCGCGCGCGTGAGACCTTTCACGTCCGGAGCGGCTGCGAGCTGCTTGTCGTATTCCTGCAGCTGCTGGTTTGCATTTTTGACGCTTTCGATGGTCTTGTTGATTTCGTTGGCATTCTGAACACCGAACTGACGCAGCGCAGGCTGGGAAGCGTAGGTCGCCAGGTTGATCCAGGACTGCCGCATTTTTTCGAGGGCTTCGACCGTCAGCGGCTGCTGGGCCAGCTTCTGGCGTTCGCCTTCGACGTCGCGATACATTTTCAGCGATTGCGTATCGATCTGCTGGCGCAGTTCGTTGGCGCGCGTGACGATATCGGGAACGGTGTGCTTGAGCAGCGGGGCCAGCGCGGCGTACGCGCGGTTGCCGCATTCCAGCAGCACCTTGGCCGCCGCTTTCTGCTGCTCGGGCGTGCCGGTCTGAAAATCGTTCAGGTACGGCCTTAAATCCGCGATCATCATCGGATTGGCCGGTGCCGGATTGGCGGGCACGGGCTTGACCGGCTGAATCTGTGGCGGGGGAGGTGGTGGCGGCGGAGGCGGCGCCGCGTCGCCGGCCCAGGCGCTGGCGGCAAAAAGAGTTGAACAGAAAAAACCGAAGATGCGGTCGGATGACATGTTTTCTCCTTCAAGTGCAAACGCCGGCGCGCGGCAAAAAGGGAATATCGCGTCAGCGCGGGAGGCGGGGCATCAGGCTTGAACAGCCGTCAGCAGCATTTCTTCTCAGGGGACAGGAAGCCGGCATTCCGCAGCGCGCAGACGAGCTTGTCGCCGCTGGTGGACTTTTCGTCGAAGGTGACCTCTGCGGTGTGGTCGTCCAAAGAGGTAATGACTTTCACCACGCCCGAGACATTCATCAGCACGGTGCGCACACGGCCGGCGCAACCAACGCACTGCATATCATCGACACCCAGCTTTTCAGTTTTCATAACAGGTACTCACCCCATCTGCAGCCCAGCGCCGCAGAGGGCACCCAGTTTATCACTACGTTTCATTTACGTCCACAGTTTCCGCGGGTGCTTAGCTCATCGCCTGAGCAACGCATCTATGGCTCCCCAGGCTACTCTTTTTTTCTACAGGATCGCGCTGCATTGACGATCTCAACACAACAGCGGGATCGCGTGAAACTGAACTTTTGCTTTTCACTTTTTCAATTCCCGCAATAACCTGTGTGTCTCGACGCAAAGGATCCCAAGCTTCATGCCGCGTGTCATTGCAATCATGAATCAGAAGGGCGGGGTGGGCAAGACCACCACCACGCTGAATCTGGGTGCCGCGCTGGCCGGCCGCGGAAAACGCGTGCTGCTGGTGGACCTCGATCCGCAGGCGAACCTGACCATCGGTCTGGGAAAACGCGCGGCGGACTTAAGCGAATCGGTTTACGAGCTGCTGACAAATCCAAAGGTCGAAACGGCAAAGCTGATCGTGCCCACCAACTGGGAGCGCCTGCATATTGTTCCCAGCCACATCGATCTGTCCGGCGCAGAGATCGAGATGGTGACGATGATTGGCCGCGAGACGCGCCTCACCAAGTCGCTCGATGCCGTGCGCGAAAATTACGACTACATTTTCATCGATTGTCTTCCGAGCCTCTCGCTGCTTACAGTCAACGCGATGGCCGCCGCCACGGAGGTGTTCGTTCCGTTGCAGGCACATCCGTTCGCGATGGAAGGGCTCGGGAAGCTGTTTGAAGTCGTCGGAATGATCCGCGAAGCGATGAACCCGGCGCTGCGCGTCAGCGGCGTATTGGTGACCATGTTCGACGGCCGCACCAATGTTTCCAAGGTGACCCTGGAAGCGTTGCGCCGAGACGAACGGCTGCGCGAGCACATCTTCACGACAACGATCAAGCAGAACATCAAGGTTGCCGAAAGCCAGAAGGAAGGCATTCCGGTCATCACGTTCGATCCGGCCTGCCACGCCGCGAAAGCGTACCAGGCGCTCTGCTCGGAAGTGCTCGAGATGGAAAACGGATGCCTCGCCAGCCTCTGTGCCGAACGCATCACGTCTCGCGAGAAAGCCGCAGGCGAACGGCTGACCTTTACGCCCGATCTGATCGCTCCGCCCACGCGCCCGCAGGAAACTCACAGCGCTGAAGCCCAAACGCCTGCCGCGCCTGCCGAGCCGCTCGTGCATGTCGCGCCGGTCACGGCGCTGGTCGGAAACCATGAAGCGCCGCCGCCACCGGAAGAGCAGGTGCCGCCGGAAAAAACACAAGAAGCAGTCAGTGCACCGCCGCCGGCGCCGGAGATTTCTGCGCCGGCTGAAGCGCCGCAGGTCGTGTTGCCGCAAGCTGCTGCTGAGCCTGTTCCAGTCGTCGCGGTCGCCGCCGAATCGCACTCGCCTGCCGCAGCGGAAGTTGCGCAGCCGCCAGTAACCGCCGCAGTCGTCATCGCCGCCCCTGCCAATAGCGCCGACGTACAGTCCCTTCATCCCAGTAAAGGAATCGCAGTCTCGATTCCGGCGAACGCGGATGTGACCGCAGCGTTGCAGGCGGCGCAGTCCATGAGCAACCCGCCGCCGGCGCGGGAAGCGCATACTCCCTCGCTGCACGCAGACTTGAGCGACGAAGGCTACCGCCCGCGCCTGCAGCTTAAGCCCGGGTCGCTGAGCATCACGCTTCCGCCGATTGACGGCAACATCGCGCGCTGATTGTCCAGGATTTACTTCACACCCTCGAGCACGCCGCAGTGGACCAGCGTTGGCACGATCTCTTTTGGTTTCAGCCCCGCCTCCACAAGCCATGAGCGGTATTCGGCGGCGCTGTATGCGCGGCCTTCAGTGAGAGTGAAAAGAGCGGCGGAATAAAGCGCGATCGGTAGCGGGCCGTCGAGCGCATCGTTCAGGAAGACGTCGTGGATAAGAATCCGTCCGCCGGCCGGCAGCGCAGCGACGCATTTTGCGATCAGCTCCCGGCATTGCGGCACGTCCCAGTCGTGGAGCACGTTCGACAGCAGAACGGCATCTACTCCCGAAGGAACCGGATCTGCGAACATGTCCCCGCTGCGGCATTCCAGTCGCGCGCTTACGCCGTACTCAGCGGCCATCTCGCTGGCAACCTTCAGCACTTCCGGCCGGTCCCACACGATGGCCTTCAGGGACGGATTCTTCTGCAGGCACGCGATGCTGTAGATGCCCGTGCCGCCGCCGACATCCAGGAGCACGCGAGCCGACGATAGTGGCACGCGCTGCGCGAGCGCTGGCGCGCAGTTCCGCGCGCGCCCAGCCAGCGCCAACGTTAGATGCCGCGCGCTGGATTCCTTCTCCATGGCCGATTCGATGCCGTCGCGGTAGATGAACGCCGCGCCCTTTTCGTCCTTTGCATTGGCGGGTTTGTCGGTTTTGAGGCGCTCGGTCATTTCCTTGACGTTCGGCGCATCGGCCACCAGGCCCACATAGCCGCTCACATCGAACTCTCCGCCCGTAACCAGATGTTCGCGCGCCATCGCCGTCAGCTCCAGTTCGCCGCGCGGATTCGATGAAATCAACCCCATCGCACGAAGCGCCGTGAACAGTACAATCGCCGGCCGCACAGCTAGGCCCGCCTGCGCTCGCAGCGCGTCAAAGGAGACCGGTCCGCTTTTCAGTTTCGAAAAAATGTCGAAGTGCGCTACGGCTGCTGCGAGCAGTTCAGTCGCGTAGCTGCCGCGGAAGATTTCAAACAGCGGCGTTGGATCGATTTCAGGAAGCTTCAGGGCAGAGCGGGGCATGCAGATTTCTCCAACAATGATGTGCGCCTAATGCGTGCTGCGTAGCCTACCGCCAGCGCGCGCGTTTTCACAAGAAACTCCGATCAGGATAGCGTGGCAATTAAGGCGCGCTCAGCGAGCGACCATTATCCTTCGCGCCGAGCTTCAGCAGAAAAGGCACGGCTTGTTCAGCCCACTCTTGCGGATCGGGATAGCTGGATGCTGAGGATCCAAAGCAGCTTTGCAGCATCTCCGTGTTGATGATGCCCGGATTCAAAGGAACAGCCGCCATGCCGGGAGGTAATTCCTGCGCGAGCGCCTGGGTGAGACCTTCGATGGCCCACTTGGTTGCGCAGTACGGAGCAACGTCGGGAGAGGTCGAGCGGCCCCAGCCGGAGCTGAAATTGACGATCACGCCGCTTTTGCGCTGAATCATCGCTGGCGCGAAGTGGCGAATGGTGTTCGCGACGCCTTTTATATTTACGTCGATCACGCGCGAAAACTCACCGGCGGGAACTTTCCAGAGCGGTGCATTCTGATTGATGAGCGCGGCGTTGTTCAGCAGCAGGTCCGGCGGTCCGTACTCCTTCAATAGGCGCGCGGCCCAAGCCTGAACTGCTGCGTCGTTTGAAACATCGAGCGACTGAAAATCGTGCGGTTTCTTAAGCGTCTGCGCAAGCCTTGCGATCTCCTTTTCCGAACGGCCGCAGCCGAGAACGGTATGTCCGAGCGAGGCCAGCTTTTCAGCCATGGCCAGTCCCAGTCCGCGCGTGGCGCCGGTGAGTACAACGATCTTATGAGTTGCTGCGGGCATGCTTGAACCTCTGCTAATCACGTTATTTACAAGTCCACCCATCATACCGACCTGGCGGCATTCATCGACTTTTTTGTGCAACGGCCTTCGCGCGCCGGGGTAATTAGAAACGCTTGAATGCACTGCCGAAGCAATCGTCAGTGTAATGCAGATAGTGAATTCGAAAGGGCAAACATGAGCGGACTGAACCGGCGGGCGTTTCTGAAGGGGAGTGCACTGGGCCTTGCGGCAATGAGCGCCACGGCGCGGCTAACTCAGGCGGCCGAGTCTCCTTTCGGTCCTTTCAAGATGGGCATGCAGACCTACTCAGTGCGCAACTGGAAAGTGTTTGACGAAGTTCTTCAGAAAGCGACGGAACTGGGCCTGACGCATCTTGAGTTCTGGAATGGGCATATGCCGCAGACCACGGATGCGGCAAAGATCGACGAGATGAAAAAGAAGCTGGCTGCGGTGAACATCAAGCCGGCGGCATATGGCGTTGTGAACATGGGCGCCGATCCAAAGGCCAATCGAGCTGTTTTTGAATTCGCTGCAGCGATGGGCATTGAGACCGTCAGCGTTGATTTCGATCCGAAGTCCATCATTTCACTCGATCGGCTGTGTGAGGAATTCCCGAACATCAAGCTGGGCATCCATAATCACGGCCCGAGATCGCGCTACCAGACGCCCGATGACGTGCTCAACTGCGTCAAAGATCATCACAAGAACATCGGCGCTACGGCAGACCTCGGCCACTACATCCGCAGCCTGGTCGATCCCCTCGAAGTTATTGAGAAACTGAAGGACAGACTCTACGGAATTCATTTCAAGGATTTCAAGATCAACGATCAAGGCAAGGAGACCGGTGAAGCAATTCCCGGCGACGGTAAGCTGAAGGTAAAAGAAACGCTCGCACTTCTGAAAAAAGTCAATTTCCAAGGCTGTTTGTCACTGGAGTACGAATCCAACCCGAAAGACCCTCTGCCGGATATGAAAGTAGCACTAGAACGGATTAAAGCGGCTATAAAGGAGCTATAAAATGCACACTTTGCACGTGTGCACTCTGTTCAAGTCGGAAAAAATGGCAAGACTCCGTAAAATTATGAATTACAATACATTGTGTGGTTGAAGATGTCCAAAAAATAAATCGTACTTATAGCTTTCTCCCCGCGAAAGCTCTTGCCAATTCGACCAAGCTTAGTAATCTGCACCCGCTGCACCTATTTGTAAAAATACAAAAAATTCCCGGAGGCGGGCATCGCTTTGATATCCGATGATGCTAGATGCAATGCCGTTTTGGTAGTGAGCGAAGGCGGAATAATACGGGGTGGGTCAGGCATATCAGAATTCTTCGGTTACCGTGAAGCAGACCTGATCGGACAGCCCCATTCACTCCTTCTATCGCCACGCAGTCGCCTGCGTGAGCCGCTGGTCGGCCACAGCGAACAGCTTTTCCGGCGCAGAGACGGGTCCGAAATGTACTGCGCCGTGCGGGTGAGCCGCTTCTCCCTTCCAGACAGCAGCACGCGCGTTTATCTCTATACGTTGAGCCGGTTGCCGGACAGCAGCTCCGATCAGAATCACAATACTGAGACCGCCCTTCACGAGAGCCGCACACGACTGAAGCTTGCGCTCGAAGCTGCCGGTATGGACGCCTGGGACTGGGACATCACGCAGGACCGCGTGAGCTGCACCTTTCTTCCCGAGGGCCATACCGTTTCGCTCAGCGAGTTCATGGAATGGATTCATCCGGATGATCGCAGCCTGATCTCCAATGCGCTACGCACGACGCTCGAAGAACACGGCAGCTACGTCGTCCAGTTCCGCATGTCTGCAGTCTCAGGTGTTCTGCGATGGTACCATTCGCGGGGGCACGTCTTTCGCAATCAGAACGGCGTTCCGGTCCGCATGATCGGCGTGTGCATGGACGTCAGTGACCGCATCTCGGCCGATGAGCGTGCCGCAAGGCTCTTTGAGCAAACGCAGCGCGCCAGCCGCATGAAGGATCAGTTCTTTGCAATGCTTGCCCACGAACTGCGCAACCCGCTCATGCCTATGCGTAACGCGCTCGAAATCCTCTGCTCGCCCGAATGCATTCCGGCGCAGCGTGGACGCGCCGAACAGATGATCAAGCGCCAGATCGGACAGATGGCCCGACTGGTCGGCGACCTGCTGGATATTGCGCGCATCGAACGCGGCAAGCTCGAACTGCGCCTGCAGCATGTCGAACTCAAGCAGGTGCTGCGCGACGCGATGGAAACCTGCGGCCACATGATGCGCTCGCACCGGCATCTGCTGGAGATGGAATCATCAAGCGAACCCATTTATGTCAAAGGCGATGCGGTGCGGCTGGAGCAGATTTTCTGCAACGTGCTGGACAATGCTGCCAAGTACACGCCCAACGGCGGCCGTATCAGCATTTTCGTCGAGCCGCAGGGGCCATACGCCGTAATCCGCGTGCGCGACAACGGCATCGGCATGCAGCCGGAGATGCTCGAACGCGTGTTCGACCTGTACGTCCAGGCGGAAGATGCGGCAGCTCAATCCGCGGGCGGGCTGGGCATTGGGTTGCGGCTGGTCCGGCATCTGGCAACGATGCATGGCGGTTCGGTGCAGGCCCGCAGCGACGGTCCGGGTAAAGGAAGCGAGTTCGTCATATCGCTGCCTCTGGTGTCAGATCTTCCCCCGCCTGAGCCGGAGAGTACGAGCGACGACAACGCGAGCTTATCAACAAGGTGCCTGCGGATCGTTCTGATCGACGACGATGCAGACAGCATTGATTCGCTTCAGGAACTCTTCACGATCTGGGGGCATGAAGTGTTTACGGCGCAGAACGGGCGCGACGGCATCGACCTGGTGCTCAGGCACCGTCCGCACGTTGCGTTTGTCGATATCGGGCTGGTGGGCATCGATGGACACGAAGTTGCGCGGCGGCTCCGTGCGGCGCTCAAGAATTCCATGCTGCTGGTGGCGATCAGCGGTTTCGGGCAGCCCGAGGATCTCGCGCGATCAAAGAGCTCGGGTTTCGATCGGCACCTGGTCAAGCCGCCGGACATCCGTGATCTGCGTAAAGTTCTGCTGGAAGTTCCGCTGCCACAGCTTTGACGATACTGCGGCACAGCGACAGTTATTTCAACGGAACGCCCAGCAGCGTTTCAGCACCGGCTGCCGTGCCGGACACAGACGGTACGATGCGGCCCACCGTGCGGTTCTGACGCGTGAAATACTTGTTGGCCAATGCCGGGACCTGCTCGGGCTTCACCGAACTGATGAGCTGAATATCGCGGAAGAGGTTCCGCCAATCGCCGCTCAGCGCCTGGTAATCAGCGAGTTCCTGCGCCAGGCCCAGGTTTGATTTCAATCCGCGCAGCACGGCGGCGCGGTAGCGCGTGATCACGCGTTTCATCTCTTCGGCCGAGGGCGCTTCGGTTTTCACGCGCTCAATTTCAAGAAGCAGGTTTGCTTCGAGCTCTTCGACAGTCCCGCCCTCAACGGGTTCGGCGCTGATGAAAAACAGCCTGGGATAGCGCGAGCCCGGTCCGATCCACGAGCCGACAGACTGAGCTTTCTTGGTTTTGACAAGGCGTGAATACAGCCGCGAGGTCCGCCCGCCGGTGAGAATCTCATCCAGCATCATCAGGCCCGGCGTATCGGGATGGCTGCGCTCGGGAATATGGTAGCCGACGAACAGCAGCGGCTGTGACGGGAATTCAACATCGACACGGCGCTCGCCTTCCTGTGGCGGCTCGACGGTGACGAGGCGCTCCGGTTCGGGAGAAACGGGCACGCGGCCAAAGTAATCGGTGAGAATCTTCTTTGCGTTATTCACGTCAATGTCGCCGACCACCGCCACGATCGTGTTGCTCGGCCGGTACTGCTCGCGGTAGAAGCGCTGAATCTTTTCGCGCGTGTAACCAAGGATGTCGCTCCGGTGCCCGATTACCGAGGTGCCATAAGGATGCGCCTGGAAGGCGACGCCGAGGAAAGTTTCATAGAGCTTGCCGAAGGGGCTCGATTCCGTGCGCATGCGCCGTTCTTCGAGGACCACCTGCTTTTCCTTTTCGAGCTGCCGCGGGACGGTGTTCATGAAACGGTCCGATTCCAGCGCCGCCCAGAGTTCCAGCTTGTTCGCCGGAAGAGAGATGTGATAGACGGTGCGGTCGTTGCTGGTCCACGCGTTCAGGCCGACGCCGCCGTTGCGATCGATCACATTGCTGTACTGGTTCTGCTCGACGTACTGTTCGGCGTCGCGGACCTTTTCGGCGAAGCTTTTGACGAACTGGGCAACAGTAGCTTTCTCTTCCGCCTTCATCTTGAAGCCGCTTTTTTCCCAGCCGGCAAAAAGAGCATTGAGCTCCTGCTGCACTTTTTCTTCCGCGCCTTTAGAAACGCCCGTACTCGTGACGCGCGCGAGGAGCGACAGAAAGGGATCGCGCATCTCGGCGGGCATCTTCTGTTCGAACGCCTGGATGTCATCGTAGAGTTTGTCGATCGCGGCGAAGGCGGCTTTTTCGGCGCTGAAATCACGCGTCCCTAAAAATGGCGTGCCCTTGAACGCGAGATGCTCGAGCTGATGCGCGATGCCCGTGATCCCGACGCGTTCATCGGTCGAGCCGGTTTTGACGTACGTCACGCAGGAGATCACCGGCGCGTCGCCGCGCGGGTAAAGAATGACCGTCAACCCGTTGTCGAGCGTGAAGGACGTGATCTTCGCCTGAATCTCGGCGAACTCTTCGCCGCTTAGTGATGCACTCAAGAAGCAAACAGCACAGACGATGGAATGCAGGAGAGATTTCGTGCGCATGAGTGGAATTCTTTCAGCTTGGCTTTTTCTTGCGGGCGACCCTGGCTGACATCTTCGCTTTGGGCTTTTCTTTTTCCAGAGCTTTTGGCGCTTTGGTTTTTTCCGCGGCCTTTGGTGCCGACTTTGACGCGGCTTTCGTGCGCACCGCTCCCGGGGATGTCTGTTGCGGGCGCTCTTTTAAAATCGCAGGATCGGCGGCGCCGGCTTTGACGGCCAACTCAACCGCGCGCCAGAGATCCTCCGGTTCATCGAAAGGTTCGTCGCGCGGGGTTTCCAGCACGGCTGGCAGATCCCACACGCGCTTGTCACTGAAGAGAGCCGTAAAACCGGCAACGCCGATTTCGCCTTTACCGATGTGCTCATGGCGATCCAGGTGCGAACCAACGGCGCCTTTTGAATCGTTCAGATGCAGGCAACGCAAGCGCTTGAGGCCGATGGTGCGATCGATGTTGTCGAGCATCGCGCTGACACCGGCCGGCGTGCGGATGTCGTAGCCGGCCGCGAGCGCATGGCAGGTATCAAGGCACAGGCCCATGCGTTCAGTGCAGCACGCCTCCATTACCGCGGCAACTTCCTCGAATGTGGTGCCTAGCGTGGTGCCGCCGCCGGCTGTGTTCTCCACGAGAATCTCCGGACCGTCCGGCACAGCCTTCACCGCCGCCTGAAGGCAGTGGGCGACACGCTTGCGCCCTTCCTCAGGCCCCGCGCCCATGTGGTTGCCAATGTGGACGACATAGAATTGAGCGCCGATCTGTTTCGCTCGCGCGACTTCCGTGACAAAGCTTTCGCAGGAGAGCTTGTAAAATTTCTCATCGCGTGCCGCAAGATTGATCAGGTAGGTTGCATGCACGACAACCGGCGAGATGCCATTGGCTTCAACGCCCGCGCGAAACTTGCGGACAAACTCAGGGTCCAGCGGATTCTTCTGCCAGCCGCGCGGATTTCCGCAGAACACCTGCAGCACGCGGGCGCCAATTTCTTTTGCGCGCTCGACGCCGCTGCTGAACGAAAGATGCATTCCAAATCTCACTGCTTGTTCCTCATGAAAACGTGCGGCATCGCATGAATTTGCAACAGGGGTAACTACTGGCTAAAAGCCGCCCTTCTCAGCAGGGAGTTCCTTTTTCGTGTTCGGCTGGGGTGCGTTCTCCTGCTGCTCTTTAAGCTTTTCCTGAGCAGCCATTTCTTTGCCATCCAGGATGAAATGAATGCGGGCGCCGTCTCGCTTGAGCAGTTTTATGCTCTTCAAACCTTCCTTCATCTGGTCTTCGCCCTGCTTGTCTTTGAAAGTTCCCATCCTGGCCTGATCGACGAACCAGTTCACCACCATGCGCGAGAGCAGCGGCGCTTCGCGCTTGCGTAAATGCAGCCGGTGGACTTTGGCTTTGCGCAGCTCGCCATCGACAATTTCGACCTCGAAATCGATCTCCGCGTTAATGTAAAGCGGCTTGCCGTCGGGCGATGGCTGGTCAACTATCGGTGATGTAAATTTCAGTGAGAGCTTGTCCTTATCGACCAGGCCGACGCGGAAGGCGAGCGGGACATCTTTCTTGCCTTTCAGGCGTTCGCCTTCGAAGATTTTTTCGAAAAGACCGTTGAACACGGCAGGCGTGACATAGTCTTCGTAAAGCTTCCCCGCATTTTTCGCCTTCTCTATTTCAATGATGACCCGTTCCACATCTTCCTGCTCACCACCGGAGAGTTTCAGCGGTTCATAGGTTGCCGGAACAGGATCGGGCGCGTTTTTCAGCCAGCTCACCGATTGCCACACAAGTATGCCGCAGATCAGGAAGGCGAACGCGCACGCGCCGGCGATGATCAAAAAGAACTTGAAGCAGCCCATGCTGCTTCTTTTCGGCGGAGAAGGTTCGGACACCTGGGAGGGGTGCTGTGGATCATTCATAGTACTGAAATTAAAAGCGATGCACGATAAAAGTAAACGCGGTTTTCCCAGAGACGCAGCTGCGCGTGCCTCTCTCCAAGCTACTGGACGGGCGCGCCGAGCGCCTTCAGCCGCGCGGTTGCGGCATCCATATGCGTGCTCTTGGGATGCTCAGCCAGCAGCTTGCGGTAATAGCCGATCGCCTTCTGCGGCTCGCCAAGCTGCTCGCTGGCCTGCCCAGCCGTGAAATAAGCCGCGTCTCGCCACGTTGAATTGGGCCGCTCGGTCAAGATGCGCAGCGCCATCTTCTTGGCATTGAGAGAATCGCCTTGCTTCAGGCTGATATCCGAGAGACCGAGCATGGCGCGCTCGCTGAAATCGTCCAGGTCCGCGTCCATTCCTTTTTCGCCAAGGACTTTCATGAACGCGTCCTTTGCTGCGGCAGAGTTTGCCGCGTTCAGCTGCGACTCGGCCAGACCGAGCAGCGCTTCACGCAACGCCTGGCTCTTCGGAAACTTCTGGATGTACGCTTCGAAACCTTTGGCCGCATCGGCGAACTTTGCGGACTTGGCCAGAGACTGGCTGCGCGCGAGCAGAGCTTTTTCGGCAAACGGGGAATCGGCTTTTTTCTCGACGAGTTCCTGCCAGGCCTTCTGAGATTCTTCAACCTTGCCCAGTTCATCGAGCAGCCGGCCGCGTTCGTACAGCGCTTCGGCGGCGTACGTGCCATCGGGATCGAGCTTTAGCACCTCGGCGAATGCCTTTTCGGATTTTTCCGCGGCGCTTGCCCGCTTGTACGCCCACGCGAGGTTCAGCGTCGCGGCGCTGCGCGCGGCCGGGGGCAGATCCTTGAGCGACTCCGCGGCTTTCAGCGCTTTTTCGTAGCTGGAAGCGGCCGCTGCCGCGTCACCAGCTTCAAACAGAAAGTTTCCGATCTGGAATGGAACTTCGAACGAGGCGACGCCTTCAAGCTTCTGCGCAGCAAGCTTCTCGAGCAGCGCCTTGGCCTCGGCTGTCTCCTTCAGTTCCTTGTGGCAGAGCGCCAGCCGCAGCGCGGCATCGAGCGCCTCCGGAGAAAGCGGCTGATTTAAGTCTCCAGCCGCGGCTGCAAAATCTGCTTTTGCTTCTGCGAATTTCTTCGCATCAAAGCGCAGCTGAGCGCGCCGCAGCATGGCCTGCTTCACTTCCGGCGCCGCGGGGGGCCCCTGCTGAATAATCTCCGAGAGAGCGGCTTCGGCCTCGGCCGGTTTATCTTTCTGTGAGAGCAGCGCCAGCGCGCCAATCAGGCGCAGCGCAGGCAGCCGCTGCGCGGAATCTTTTCCGGCCGCTTTGATCGCTGCGGCCGAATCGGCCTGCGCCTCCGCAAATTTGCCGCTCTGCAGCAGCGCCGAAGCACGCAACTGAAGTGCCGCACTGCGCAACGGCGACGCGGCGAATTCGGGTTTTTCGATCAGCAGCGAAAGTCGCCCAATGGCGTCGGCGAACTTCTGCTGCTTATACAGCATCGATGCGGCGTCGTAGAGCGCTTCGCCTGCAAACGGCGAGGCCGGCGTTTCCGCCAGCAGTTTGTCGATGAATGTCAGCGAGTCCGCGGTATTGCCGAGTTTCGCAGCCGCGAGCGCACGCAGGTACAGCATCTCGTCGCGGTAGTTGCTCTTCGCGAATTTCTGCAACGCCTCATCGAGGATCTTCGCTGCGGAGGCGTCGTCTTTCTGTTCGTGCCGAGCCCATGCAAGCTTGCGCGCGACGTCATCACCGCGCGGGTCGTTTTCACCGGCGAGCGCGCGATAGGCGTTTAGAAACTCTTCGCACTTGGGGAAGTCCGGCTTGCGGAAGGCGAATTCTCCCGCGGCAAAAAGAGCATCCCGCTTCAGTTCGGCCAGCTTGGGGTCATTCTGTTTCGCGAGGAGATCCAGAAGCGTCTGGATTTCCTTCTGCGCGTCATCAAGTTTGCCACCCTGCGAAGCGAGCCGGGCTGTTTCGTAGCGTGCCGCGAGTCCGAAACGCGTTTCTGGATAAAGCTGCGTGATCTGCTTGTAGATCTCGGCGCCCTGCGGTCCGGAGAGCTCCGCCAGAAGCATCAGCGCCGCCGGATGTTCTTCAGCCTTGCGCTTGGGATCGGTGATTGCAGCGGCATCGTCAGCCGCTTTCTTAGCGGCTTTGAGCGCCTCCGGAACGTCAGTCATCGACGCCAGTGCGCGGGCCTTCGAGCGGTTGATCGAAGCCCGCTCGGTGCCTTCCGGAGCTGCGGCCAAATAGAGATCCGAAAGCGCGATCGCCTCGGCCTGCCGCTGCGCTTCCATGCACGCATAAACAGCGCCAGCGAGCGCCGGAGCCGTCGTCGGTGCCGACGCATAATCTTTCGCCAGCGCCTTATATGCGGTGAGCGCTTCGGCGTACTTCCCGGCAGCCAACTGGATTTCCGCCCCACGGAGTGCCAGCTCGGCATCCAGCTCTTTGCTCGCGCCGGCAGGAACTGATTTCAACGCCGCAAGCGATTCGTCGTATTTCTTCAGCGCCGCGAGTGAACGTGCTTCCATGAGCCTGGCCCACGCCGCACGCGGATGATTGGGAACTTTGGCAGTGAACTGGAACCTGGGCAGCGCCTGCTCGTACTCGCACGCATCGAAATGGATCGAGCCCAGACCGTCGCTGGCATCCGGAATGAGCTTGGAAGCGGGCTGCGACTTAATCAGCTCTTCCCAGTGTTTCTTGGCGAGCTCCGGATTTTTAAGGGCATAGGCATTTTCTCCGGCATAGTAGAGCGCGTCGGCTATCTGCGTGGGCAGGGCAGGATGAGCGTCCGGCTGGCCCAGCTTGGGCCGGTTCTCGTTCAAAAAGTTCTCTGCGGCGGTCAGGCTTTTCTCGTACTGCTTCAGCAGAAAATTCACTTTAACGGCGCGCAGCAGCGCTTCCGGCCGGCGTGCGGCCTTTGGATAATCTTTCAGGAATTGCGCGTAATCGGCGGCCGCCTGTGGGTACTGCTTAAGCTGATAACGGCTCTCGGCGAGCAGCAGACGGGCCTGCTCAGCGCGCTCGGCCGCGGGGTTCTCCTTTAGATACTTATCGAGCGACTCGACAGCCAGCGCATATTCCTGAAGCGTGTAGTACCCGTACGCTTTGCGGAAGTCTGCATCTTCGCCGCCCAGAGCCAGCGCAGCCGAGAGAGTCAGAAGAAGAAAAAATAGTCGAGGCATTGTCATGAGTTTTCACACCGGGCCCGGGCACGATCAGTCACGGACACTGTTTTACGGTAAAACGCAGCAGGCGCCAAGGCTCTTCAATTTTTCGTTGATGAACAGGTGCATTAATGCTGTGTTTTCTGCGAATTTGGAATTTTGTATTTCCAGCGATGCTTTAAAATCACCAGCGATGAAGCCCATCGCTATTGCTCTCTGCCTATCGCTCTCAACGGGGCTGACCTATGCGGCTGAAGCAGCGTCTCCCGC
Organism: Planctomycetota bacterium; assembly: GCA_035628505.1. Taxonomy (GTDB): domain Bacteria; phylum Planctomycetota; class SZUA-567; order H5-PLA8; family H5-PLA8; genus DASPJR01. The sequence continues at coordinate 48,886 of DASPJR010000221.1, forward strand.
TGGGGGCGACTTCAGTCAGTGGGATCAGGCACTTCAACTGCTTCAGCGTGGCGGACCGGCGATGTGGCTGCTTCTGCTGATTCTCGCGGCCGGCCTCTTCCTGATTATCAAGTGTGTTCGAGATCTCAGATTCGACCGGCATGTGCCGGGGGAATTTCACAAGGACGTTGTACACGTGGTGGATACGCGTGGTGTCGACGCCGGAGTCGGCCGCTGCCTCGACAACAAATCGTCGATGAGCCGGCCGCTTTATGCAGCTCTGTTGCGTTACGGCAGCGGGCGGCGGGACATGGAAGCGGGGCTGCTGGACGAATGCCGCCGCATCCTTTTTGATCTGCACCGTCCGCTGCGCATTATTTTTATCCTGGCAGGGCTCGCTTTTGTTGTCGGCCTTGAAGGCACCAGTTTCATGCTGATGGCTCACTTCGACGAGGCCGCGGCGGGCGCGCGCATCGGCGTTGCGCAATCACTTATTCCTGTTTCCGCGGGCATTCTGATCGCCAGCGGGCTGGGCCTCTGCGGCTATTTATTGCGAATGAAAGCGGCCGATATTGTACGCGCCATCGAGGAACGCGCGATCGAGGCCGTCATCACGCTGGACCGCAAGGCGCGGCAGAGCATCCGGCTGATCGACGACATTGAAGAGCAGATTCCGACCAAGGACATGCCGGCGGTAAAGAATCCTCTGCCGGACCTGGATAAAGAATTTGAGGAGGGCCAGAGGGAAGGCAGCGGTATCAAGACGAGCATCACGACTCACGCCAATATGCCGGCCGCAACGGTTGAGCCAAAAAAGGCTGAGGCGGGAAGATAAGCCGCACAGGAGGCACTTCAATGAGCTCTTCCGAAATCGTCATTTATGAAAGCAAGCGCAAGGTTATCAAGCAGGCGGCTACTCTTTTTGCGATCTTCATCCTCATCGCTATTGGATGCGTCGTGATGTACTATATGAATCTGTATTCCGTAAAACTTCTGCTGGTGGGGGGCTTCGTCGGGCTGGCGGCGCTTTGGTACGGCTTTAAAGCCATGCTGCCGGCGCGTGTTATGCTGACCCTGACACCTGAGGGGTTGGCTGAGAAAAAAGTTATTGGCCAGCGCTTTCTCGCCTGGCGTGACATCGAGCGCATTGAAATCAAGCTTGCGGAAGACTTCGAGCACCGCGAAGTCCGCATCGTTCCCCGGGAAACGCCAGATGATTTCATCCGCGTCAACGAAGAATTCCTCCCCGGTTCCCCGGAAGAATTGCAGAAGGTGCTGGAGCAATATCGCGAGAACGTGACCGGTATTCCGGCAAGTGGCACAGCCGCGCCTGCCGCCGGATGACGGCTGCTTCAGCCGTCCGATAAGACGGGTGCTGCATGATGAGTTTTTTCATAAATCCAGTGGATCGAGGGCTCACATCACGTTTCATAATACTATGAGCTCACCGAGGACGCCTTTTCTGCTCACCCATATGCTGAGAGTACTCTGCGTTGCGCTGTGGCTGCTGGCTTTCAGCGCCGCGCACGCGCACGACGGCAAGCATTATCCGGCTGGAAAACTGCTAGACCATAAAGTCTCCATCACCATCGATGGCAACGAACGCGTCATCAAGTCGAATGGCTTGCCGGATCACGTTCCCGGCGTTTTTCCCAACCGCGGCAATCCGGGCACGATTTCAGCACAGGACTGGAACTTTCGCATGCCGCTGAAGCCGCAGATTTCCGAACGCTTGCGGCCCAGTCAGCACGCATCCTTTGGCGTGGCGATCAACGGAGTGCCCTTTGAGCCGGGCACAGCCGAATTCTGGAACGGCGATCCGCAGTGGAAGTACGAAGCCATGAGCGGCGCGATCGATCTGGGCCTCGACCAGAGCCACGCCCACGTTCAGCCCGGTGGGCTTTACCATTACCACGGCCTGCCGACGGGCATCGTCGAGCGCCTCGGTGGCGATGGAAAAAAAATGCTGCTCGTCGGTTACGCCGCGGACGGTTTTCCGATTTATACGAGCTTCGGCCACGCCGATCCGATGAACGCAAAAAGCGCGCTGCGCAAGATGAAGCCGAGCTGGCAGCTGAAAAAAGGCGAGCGGCCCAGCCCTCCCGACGGACCGGGCAGGAAGTATGACGGCACGTACACGCAGGATTACGAGTACGTCAAAGGCTCCGGCGATCTGGACGAATGCAACGGCCGCATCGGCGTCACGCCCGAGTACCCGGATGGCATCTATCACTATTACATCACCGATACGTTTCCGGTGCTCGGACGCTACTGGCGCGGCACGCCCGATCACAGCTTCTTCAAAAAAGGACCACCCGGCGGCGGTCCCGGCGGCCGTCGCGGTCCTCCGCCCGGCGAAAGGGATGGCCCGCCGCCTCCGTTTGATCATGAGCGCCGTCCGCGGGAAGGCGGGGGTGAGCGCGCGCGTCCTGAAGGCCCGCCCAATGGCGAGCGCAGGGGCCGTCCGCGTCCACCGGGCGGGGAAGGCGAAGAGCGCCGCCCGCCACCACGCAACTGAGACGACTTCTATTTCAAGCTGAATTCGATCTCACCCAGGTTTGTTGTTTCGCCCGCTTTAATCTCAATTTCCACTGTCTGCTCGCCAAGTGAATGGAACACGTTCAGCGTGAACTTTCCCGGCGGCAGTTCCGGAATTTCAAAGCTTCCATCTTTGCCGCTCACCGCCGCGAAGCGCGGATCGTGCACGACGATGTAACCTTGCATCCACGGATGAATGTCGCACTGCAGCTTGATGATCTCCGGCTCTTGAAAATACTTCAAGCCTTTGATTCGCAGACGATCGTCGGTCAATGGCATCATGCGGTTGAAGCCTGGGTTTGTGGCATCGAGCGGCGTTGTGTGAATGTTGTGGGTGATGCGATCCGGATTCAGAACAATGATGTCTGTTCCCGGCGCCACGATCAGCACATGCGGCTCAAAGCGGCAGTCTTTCTGATTCAAAACGGGTTCAGGGAACGGGGCTTTCGGTCTCTCGGCTTTTACGTCCATGATGCGAATGACCGCATCCTTAATTCCAAGCGTCGCCGCATCAACGACCAGATCTTCCCGCTGGATGCTATGATTTTTGCAGTCCGGATACCTGCTGCGATCGAGTCGCAAGCGCTCAGGCGGCGGCGGTGTTCCTTTGAATTTAATACGACCCTTCAGGTTGCCATTTTTTGAAGCCGGCTTTGAAGATTGAGGCGTCTTTGCGGCTGTTGCTGTATTCTGTGAAGGCGCCTCGTTAACGCCAGGCGGCGGAAGCGGTGCCTGGGTGTGCCCGGGCGTGCGCGATGCCTCATCTGGCGTCTTCGGAACTGGAGCAGGCCCGAAATTCGCGGGAACGGCTGGCGTCGCCGCTTTCGCTGTCGTCATCTTCACGGCGGCGCCGCCCAGCACACCAGCCGCGAGCACGACGCAGCCATAAAATGCCAAGTGACGCACCGTTTCGAAAGCCATACTGCTCAGCGCTCCCTTGGCAAGCAGCGCACCCGCGGAAAGTCCTGTTGCACTCCCAGCCGATGCGACGGCCGCCGGCAAGGTGGCGACTAGCATCGGTGGCGCCGCCTGAACGCTGTGCTGCGCGAGCAGCGCCGTCAAAGCCAGCGCGGAAAGAGTGATTCCCCGTCTGGCAAAAAACTGGCGCAGCTTTTCGACTGCGCGTGAAACGCGTTTTTCTGCCGCATCGGTCGTGATGTTGAGACGGCGCGCGATATCCGGGCAGGAGCACTGGCTGAAGTAGCGCAGCACAATCGCCGCGCGGTCGCTTTCGCTGAGCGTGCTGATGGCGTCGTCCAGAAGAGGGCTGATCTGCACCCAGTCAACGTCGGAGGAGGACGGCGAAGCCTCTTGAACATTCATAGCCGAAGCCTTCCGTTCGGTACGGTCCTGCGCGAGTTTGTGGCGCCGCGCGTTTGCCGCGGTCAGCTTGGTGACGCTCATCAGCCACGCGGGAAGTACGGTATCTGACTTAATCCCAGCCGCTTTCCGTGAGAGCACGATAAACACCCCCTGTGTAATGTCCTCCGCCAGGTGGGAATCACCGCCGCTCTGGCGCAGTGCGGCCGAATACACGAGGTCGACATGACGGCGCATCAGCGCTTCAAAGGCTTCATCAGAACGATTGCGGACATAACGTTGAAGCAGCAGATAGTCATCGTTCATTCAGAGAGACTCCGCGACGGCATTTTGTTATGTGTGTCCGACAGCAATCCCGACAATAGAAATGGAAAAAGCGGCTCCTCCTGTTGTGTGTACCGCAGAGGTCATGAAAAAAGCGCCGGTTGCCGGCGCTTTCGTCAATCATTCCACTGCAGACTAATTTTACTTTGCCGGTGGCTTCGAGACCGCCTCGATGTTCTTTTCGAGCTCGGACTTGTCCAGATCGCATTTGGCGCCTTCAGCGGGAATGTCGATTTTTGCGGTCCAGAGAATGCCGTTCACCACGAGCTTGCGGATGCTTTCGAGCTCGAAATAGCGGTGCGAGTGCAGGCCGGTAAAACCAAAGGAGCGGCCGCTGTCGGCGCGCTCGAACGTCCACGCGGTAATATCCTTCTTATCGGTGCTTGTCTCCGCCGCAAGCGCCTCTTTTCCCTTGCCCTTCGGCGCATAAAGGATTGGCGTCAAACCCTTGCTGTCGGGTCCGAATGTCAGGCCCACGCAGTAACCGTCATTCAGCGTGAACGGTTTCACGCCGCGCGTGACGGGATGATCGGGGAAGGTATTGAACGCTACGGTCCAATGGCCTTTGTTGCCTTTTTTGAAATCGTAGAACGCGCCCTGCCAATTGATCATGAGCTGACCCAGATCCGGCGGCAGCGCGGCAGCTTTGTGAAACGTCGCGAGTCCGACGCCTCCTTCGAGCGCTTTGCCGAGAATTTCCATGCGCCCAGATTCAGTCAGTGGATGGATAACTCCGCCTTCGCCGCCTTCGAGGTTGAGCACAATGGCCCTGGCGTTGTCGAAAATCGCAGGATTCTTCGGCCAGCCGCCGCGAACGAGCGTCACGTGTACGCCGGGGGTCTGGCGCAGCATCTTGGCGATGCAGACCGAGCCGGCCCAATATTGATGCTGAATATTACCGGCCTGATTGCCGGCCACGATTACGATTTTCGCGAGCTTCGGATCGGGCGAGTCGACTTCCAGCGGAATGTTTTCGTCGTCTGCGGCAAGGAGGCTCAGGCAGGCAAGCGCGGCCACCATCAGAGCGTATTTCAACATGAAACGTTTGGTCCTTTCGGGAAAAGAAAAGCTGCTTACGACAGGATGCCTTTCACGACATGGCCTGCCACATCGGTGAGGCGGAAATCGCGTCCGGCATAGCGGTACGTAAGTTTCTCATGATCGACGCCGAAGAGATGAAGAATTGTCGCGTGCAGATCATGCATGTGGACCTTGTCCTTCACCGCTTCGAAGCCGTATTCATCCGTCTCGCCCCACGCGACGCCTTTCTTCACGCCCGCGCCCGCCAGCCAGACGGTGAATCCCGTCGGATTGTGATCGCGCCCATCACGGCCGTCGCTGAATGGCGTGCGTCCGAACTCACCGCCCCACCATACGAGCGTGTCCTCGAGCAGCCCGCGCGCTTCAAGGTCCTGCAGCAGGCCCATGACGGGCTTGTCCACCGCGCGCGCATGCTTTTCATGCGCCTTCAAGTTGGAATGCTGATCCCAACGCGGGTTGCTGCCGTTGTCGGAGTAATTCACCTGGACAAAGCGCGTGCCGCGTTCGCACAGACGCCGCGCGATCAGGCACTGCCGGCCGTAGTCGTCTGTTTCTTTTTCGCCGATGCCGTAGAGCTTTAACGTTTCCGGCGTTTCGCTGGAGATGTCGGTCACTTCCGGCGCGTGCATCTGCATGCGGTAAGCGAGCTCGAAGGAATTGATCGCTGCTTCGACTTCGTCGTCGCCTTTCGCGTTGCGGGCCTGCTCCCGGTTCAGCGCCTGAAGAAGCTCAAACTGCTTTTTCTGCTGCTCGGGCGGGAGCAGCTCGTTGGTCACGTGCCGGAATTTCACCTGAGTGGCCGGCGCAGTTGCACGGCCGATCGCCGTGCCCTGGTAGACGGCGGGCAGAAATGCATTCGAGTAATTGCGCGGTCCGCCCATGTTCTGCGTCGGGCTGATCGTGACGAAGCCGGGGAGGTTCTGATTCTCCGTTCCCAATCCGTAGGTCAGCCAGGAGCCTATCGACGGCCGGATAAAAGCCGTCGCGCCGGTGTGCAGGAACAGCGTCGCAGGCCCGTGTGCGACGCCTTCGGTGTGCACGCTGCGGATGAAACAAAGCTTGTCAACATGCTTGGCGGTTTCAGGAAAGAGCTCCGACACCCAGCGGCCGCTCTGGCCGTACTGTGCGAATTTCCATGGGGACTTCAAGACCGTGCGCGGCTGGACCTTGCGCGTCCGGGCGACATTGAATTCGACTTTCTTTCCGTCGTCCGCCTCCAATTTCGGCTTGGGATCGAAGGTATCGATGTGGCTCGGTCCGCCCTGCATGAACAGGAAAATGATGCGCTTGGCTTTAGGAGCGAAGTGCGGCGCCTTGGGCGCGAGCGGACCGGCTTTCTTCTCCGCGCCGTACGCATTCGACATCATGCTTGCCAGCGCCAGAGAGCCGAAGCCGCAGGCGAGCTTGCCAAGCAGTTCGCGGCGCGAAGGCTGCTGAATCAAATCGTGTTCGCACATCGTCCACTATCCTCCGTCAATCGATGAAACGGAAATCGACGCACGCAAAGAGCGCCTGATAAAACTGCGCCCACGCCGCGGTCGCTTCGGGCGAATTGCCGTTGGCATTCGCCAGGAAATTTTCAGCCAGCTTGAGTTCTTCTGCCGATGGCGGCCGGCCAAGCGCGCGTGCATACGCCCGCTGTATGCGCGCGGTACCTGCCGGCGCCTCTGCCACGAGTCGTTTTGCGGCCTCGCGCGACTGTTCGACGGCGAACGGGCTGTTCATGAAGAACAGCGCCTGCGTGGCAAGAATGCTCGTGTTGCGGACACCGACCACCAGGTTCGGGTCGGCGAAATCAAAAACCTCGAGCATGCTGTCAATTGTCTCGCGCTCAATTGGCATGTAGACGGTGCGCCGGTTTGCCTTGGGCTTTTCATAATTCAGGCGCAGGAGGGAAGCGGTGGGAGGTGTCAAGTCAAGCTGGCCGCTGTTGGCGAGCATGGCATCCCGGAGCGCTTCGACATCAAGGCGCCGGCGGTTATAGCGCGCCAGCAGACGGTTATCGGGATCAACTTTCGCCGCATCGGCGCGAGCCGCGCCGGAAACCTGGTAGGTGCTGGATAGAACGATGCTGCGAACGAGTTGCTTTATTGACCAGTTCTTAGCCACGAATTGCCTCGCGAGATAATCGAGCAGTTCGGGATGAGACGGCGTTTCGCCCGTCAGGCCAAAGTTGTCCGTGGAGCGCACAAGGCCTGCGCCGAAGAGATGATGCCAGACCCGGTTGACCATCACGCGGGAGGTCAGCGGATTGCGCGGATCGGTGATCCAGTCCGCCAGCTCGATTCGGCCGCTCTGTTTTGACGTCACTGCCTGCGACGGGAAGGGCGCGAGAGCCAGGAAGCCGCGCTGGACGGGCTGGCCGAGGCGGTGAACGTCACCACGAATGCAGACATTGTAGTCGCCTGTTTGCTCTTCGTCCTTTACGGCCAGCGCCACCGGCCCCACGGGTGCTTTCTTTTTCAGCTCTGTAATTTCTTTCTCGAGCTTGTCCAGCATCGCCTTTTCCTGGTCATCGGTGCGCACGACCGTTGCCGGTTTTGCAGGAACTGGATCGGTGCCCGCCACCGGCTTGTCGGCTGCCGGCTTCACGGCGACAGCTTTGCCGGTATCGGCTGACGCGGGATCGACACTGATGAACTGCACGCTGTCAACAATGACGTGGCCGTTGGTGCCCGTGTTGCTGATCGTCACCGAACCGTCATTGCCGGCACTAAAAGGGAAGGTGCCGATCGATACGTAGAGATTGTCAATTGGCGGCGGAATCCGCTGATTGACTGTAACCGTCTTCTCGCCGTCGGCATACTGGACGATCACTGGAACGTTGTCAGCACGCGTGTGTGTCGAAGTGTACGACACGCGCACCTCGTACAGACCCCCGGCGGCAAACGTCGGCGCGAAGGAGACGATCATTTCTCCTTTCTGCTTGTTATTGTCGTGGATGTAGCCCTCGCCAACATAGCGGCCCATATACGTGGACTTGATCCAGCTGCCGATGATGTTGGCTTGCGAATCATCCAGCACGATACCAGGTAGCGATGCCGGATCTGTTGCTTTCTTCTCTGCATCGGCCGCTTTGCCCGTTGGCGGAGGAGCGGGCGCCGTGGCCACTACTGTGGCAGGCGGAGCCGCGACGTCGACCTTCGGCTTTTCCTTTCCCGCTGCGTTCGCTTTCACGTCGACGCGCAGGCTGTGCAGCTTCTGCTCCAGCGCCGCGACGATCTTGTCGTGCTCCTTGATCTTCTGCTCCATCTCCGCGTCCAGCGGCAGGCCGCTCTGTACCACGCCCGAGACGTTTCCGGGTGTGAGCGTCTTCGTGCTGCGGAAGATGCCCGCCAGCGCGTAATACTCGCGCGTCGTGATGGGGTCGAACTTGTGATCATGGCAGCGTGCGCAGCCGATGGTCATGCCAAGCATGACTTTGCCTATCGTATCGATCTGCTCATCGACGACGTCCATGCGCAGCAGATCCTTGTCCTGCGTGTCGAGATTTTTCGGGCCGATGGCGAGGAAGCCTGTGGCGACAATGTTCTCGCCGCGCTCGTTGAAATCGGTGGCCGGCAGCAGATCTCCAGCAAGCTGTTCGCGGATGAAGCGGTCGTACGGCTTATCCTTGTTGAACGCATTGATGACGTACTCACGGTACCGCCAGGCATTGTTCAAAGGAACGATGCGGCCGCCGCCGGCCGATTCAGCGTACCGCGCCAGGTCCAGCCAGTGCCGGCCCCAGCGTTCTCCGAAGTGTGGCGACGCCAGCAGCCGATCGACAACTTTTTCGAACGCGTTGGGTGATTCATCGTTGATAAATGAATCGATCTGCTCGGGCGTGGGCGGCAGTCCGGTCAGGTCGAAGCTAACACGGCGCAGCAGCCGGCGCTTGTCCGCGCGCTGACCGGGCTGAAGGTTCTTTGCTTCAAGCGCCGCCGCAATGTAATTATCGATCGGGCTCTGCGGCCAGGCGGCATTTTTTACAGCGGGCGGAGGCGTCTCTTTAAGCGGCTGGAAGGCCCAGTGTTCCTTGCGCAGCTTGTCGTAATCAAGTTTCTTTTCCTCGACGACCGCATGCGTCTCCTTTTCGTTGGGCCACACCGCACCTTTTTTAACCCAGGCGATGAAATCCTGGATCATCTCATCAGGCAACTTGTTGTCCGGCGGCATCTGTAGATCGGGGTTTTTGTAAACGATCGCTTCGATAATCAGGCTTTTTTCCGGATCGCCCGGAACGATGCCGGGACCGGTTTCGCCGCCGCGCTGAAGGGCGTTACGGTTGTCGACGCGCAGCTTTCCTTTGATCTTCTCCGATTTTGCCGAGTGGCACTTGTAACAGTGCTCTATCAGCGCCGGCCTGATCTTTTTCTCGAAGAATTCGATGCTCGCTGCATCGCTTTCCGCGCCAGACGCAGAGAAGGGATGAAGCAACGCAGCGGCTGCAAGCAGCGTGAAGGGCAGGGTGGAGCGGAGTCTCAGCATGTGAGGTCGCCTTGGGCCTTGTTCTAAATGACGTTTACACCCTGATTACTCCTCTATTTGACTATTGTGCATGAAAGTCATACGCGTACGGACTTGTTTAAAAATATTTTCTTGCAACTGCGGCTGCGGACTCTGCTGTAACTTGTTCGCAGAAAAGATATTGCATCAACAGGAAAGTGTCCGCGCAAGGCGGCAAAAAAAATAATCTGGCAGGACTGCCGCGGGATTTCCTCAGTTTGCGCGCAGGAAGGGAGTCGCTAGCATCGCGTCGACCCGATTAGACAAGGACTTGCACATGAATCCGCTTGTTGTGCTGGCGTTCGGCATCGCCGTGGTTGTCGGCAGTATTCTCGTGCTGCGGATCCATGCTTTTCTGGCCCTGATTCTTGGCGCGCTCCTGGTCGCCAGTCTTACCACCGCTCCACAGTTGGAAGCCTACGCCCGATCCAGAAAGATGTCTGAGAAAGAAACACAGAGCCTGGCAAATTCTTCCGTGGGCATACGCGTCACGAAAGAGTTTGGCAACGCCTGCGGGCGCATCGGTATCTTGATCGCACTAGCGTCGATTGTCGGAAAATGCTTGATGGACAGCGGCGCAGCCGACCGCATTGTCCGGTCCATTACCGGTGTTCTGGGAGAACGACACGCGCCGCTTGGCTTCCTCATCAGCGGTTACGTGCTTGGCATTCCAATTTTCTTTGACACCGTTTTCCTGCTTATGGTGCCGTTGTGCAAAGCCATGTGGATGCGCACGCGCAAGCGCTACACGCTTTATATCCTGGCGGTCATCGCGGGCGGGAGCATGACCCATTCGCTCGTGCCGCCGACTCCCGGGCCGCTGATGGTTGCCGGAGAACTTAAAGTCGACATCGGCATCATGATTCTGATGGGCTGCTTCGTCGGTGCGCTCACTGCGTTCATCGGCTTGCTTTATGCATACTGGATTGACCACCGCCTGCAGATCCCTGTCCGCGACACGGAGCAGGCGCTTGCCGAACTGGAAGCGGTTAGCCGCCGGGACGAGCGCGAGCTTCCGCCTCTCTGGATGGCGCTCGCGCCCGTACTCATGCCTGTTCTTTTCATCGGTGCCACGACGCTGGTGGAGATGCTCTGGAAACCGGCGCAGATCAACGCGCTTTCAGCGCAGGCGCAGCAGATCATCGCGGTCATCAAGTGGCTGGGTGATCCGAATATTGCCCTGACTGTGGCGACGGCACTCGCGATGATCATGCTGATCTACATCAAGCGCCCGGGCACAAAGCAACTCACGGCGGCGATGAACGAATCACTCGCGGACGGGGGCCAGATTTTGCTGCTCACCGCAGCCGGTGGAGCCTTTGGCGGAATGCTGCAGCAGACCGGAGTGGGTGCCGAAATTCAATCGTTCATCGCTGGAAAAAGCGGCGCGGTCCTCCCCATTGCCTTCCTGGTAACCGTGCTCGTGCGCGCTGCGCAGGGTTCAGCGACGGTCGCGATGATTACCGCAGTGGGGATGTTCGCAAGCATTGCCACACCGGAACAGCTTGGTTTTCATCCGGTCTACCTGGCCATCGCCATTGGCTGCGGCTCCAAGCCACTGGCGTGGATGAACGATAGCGGCTTCTGGGTTATCGGGAAAATGAGCGGCATGACGGAAAGCGAAACGCTGAAGACGTTTTCTGCTCAGACGTCCATCGAGGGGCTCGCCGGCCTTCTGATCACGATGCTGCTGTCCAAAGTGCTGCCGATGGCGGGTTAAATCTAAAGTCTGTTCAGTACTTCGCCACGGCGGCGCCAGCACCGAGCCCAAGTGTTTTAGCGGTTTCCTGTGCCTTGGCGAGCATCATGCCGACTTCGCTGGCCACGGCGATGAACTGAAAGCCTTCCTCGATGCGCTTTTTGGCCATGGCCGCGTCGGCCACATGAATGCCGGGCGCAATGCCGTTCTTCTTCGCCACGCTGACGACTTTTTTCAGCGCGTCATTGAATCGCGGATCGGCGCTGTCGAATCCTGGCTTCTGGTTCATGGAGGCCAGGAGATCATTGGGTCCAATGAACATCGCATCGATGCCGGGCACTTTCGCGATTTCTTCGAGCGCCTCGATGCCAATGACGTGCTCGGCCATGACGACCACGAGAATCTCTTCGTTCGCCGCCTGGTAATACGTGCCCGGGTCGGTGTTGAAGCTGATCGCGTGGAGTTGCCCGCCGACAGAGCGCATGCCTTTGGGCGCGTAGCGCGCGGCTTCGACGGCCGCGCGCGCTTCGGCGGCTGAGTTCACCATCGGGACAATGATGCCCCAGGCGCCGTTGTCGAGAACGCGCTTAATGTTTTCGCCCGTGTTCCACGGCACGCGCGCGAGTGGGGCGGGGCCCTCCGACGCCGTGGCCGCAAAACTCAGCGCGGCGGTCTCGAAGTTGGTGGGTGTGTGTTCGAGATCGACCGTGAGCCAATCAAAGCCCACGCGCGCCATCAAGCGCGCTGCGACCGGATCAGGAAGCGAAAGCCACGTGCCGAGACTGACTTCACCGCGCTTGAGTTTGGCCCGAACATGATTTTTGCGCATCGCTACTCCGTGTCCAGTTGTCACGCGTCGCTCGACGAGAATTAAGCATTCAATTCAGTTTTGCCCGCAACGCCGGGGATTCAAAAACGTTCGCGTCAACCACGTACTGCGGCCTGCGGCCGTTCATCAGATCCACGATTGCCTGTGCCGACGCACGGCTGACCTGCTCGCCGGTCTCACGCGCGAACGCCGCCTGGTGCGGCGTGAAAAGCAGATTCGGCGCGCTGCGGAAAGGATGCTCGGAAGGGAGGGGCTCGGTGACAAACGTGTCCACCGCCGCGCCTGCGATCCATCCTTCTTTTAGTGCCTTTACCAATGCTGCTTCGTCGATATGCGCACCGCGCGCGGTGTTGATCAGATATGCGCTGCGCTTCATCTTTCGCAGCTGCGCTTCGCCGATCATGTTCTTTGTTTCTGGCGTGAGGGCGGCATGCAGGGAGACGAAATCGCTCTGCTCGAGCAGTTCATCCAGCGAGACAAATTTTACGCCTAGCTTTTCAGCATCGGGATTTTTCATGACATCGTGCCCCAGCAGTCGCATCTCAAACCCGGATGCCCGACGCGCCATGGCCTGGCCGATGCGGCCGCAACCGATGATTCCAAGCGTCTTGCGTGCGATATCGTGCCCCCACGCCGCGGCCCAGCGGCCTTCCTGCATGCAGAGGTGTCCTTCGTGAATGCGCCGCGCGATCCCGAGCATCAGCGCGAAAGCGTAATCGGCGACAGCGTCGTTCAGCATTCCCGGCGTAAAGGCGACGACCACGCCCGCCGCTGTCGCTGCGGCGACGTCCACCGAGTCATATCCAACGCCCCAGCGCGAGACAATTTTCAGATTGCGTGCGGCTGGCGAGGAAAACACTTCCGCCGTGAATTTGTCAGGACTGCAGAGCACGGCATCGATGCCCTCGAGTTGAGGCAGGAGGCCTGCCGTCGCGAGCGGGCCTTTTTTCTGTGAATGCACCAGCCCGCAGCCGGCCTTGTTCAGAAGATCGATCGCCGGTGCGCCTACATCCGCCAGAGCGCGCGCGGTAAGCAGTACTTTCCAGGGTTTTGTGTTCATGCTGGAAGATTACCTTCTGCAGGCGTGTTCAACAATGGCAGGAGTTTCTCGTAGTGTCTTTTCCGGAAGGGCAGAATTCGCTTCTCAGATTTGCAAAGCGCATTCGTGCCGTGCACAGGCCAGCCGGCATATATCTAAGGCATGGGGCTTGCAGTGTGTTGTGAGGGGCCCAATAAAGGAGCAGCACATGGAGCTAAAACGCATTCTCGTTCCCAGCGATCTATCCGACAACGCGGAGGCTGTTATGCCGTTCGCAGGGGATCTGGCGCGGAAATACCAGGGTGAGATCAGCCTGGTTCACGTGTTTGAACGGGACTACTACGCCACCGCCGCGGCCGCTGAAGGCATCGTTGTGGGCGCCTCGGAATGGCTCAACGGCATTCGCAGCCAGCGCGAAAAGCATCTCAATGAGGTGGCCGCACGCTTTAGTGCCCAGGAGAAAGTCACGGTTCGCTCGGTGCTGCTGGACGGCAACACAATCGAAGAGATTCTCAGATTTGTGCAGGACCAGAGCATCGATTGCATGATCGTCTCGACGCACGGACGCACGGGCCTTTCGCACCTTCTGCTGGGAAGCATCGCCGAGAAGCTTGTGCGGCTCTCGCCATGCCCGGTGATTTCGATTCGCCCTCAATCGATGGTGCGGAAAATGTGACGCTTCGCGGGCGCCACATTGGAGGAATTCAGTTCCTTGCGTTAGAGCTTTGGCTCCGGAGGCTTGACCGGCGCCTGGTAAGCATTGGCGCCTCGCACCTTCAGCTTGCGGCTGTAGACCTTGTCACCGCAGCAGGCATAGATCGTATCGAAGTTTTCGCCGCCGAAGGTGATGTTCGCAACCTTGCCGTTCGGCGTGGGAAGAATGACCTGAACGCGGCCGATCTGATCGCAGATCTGAATTCCCATGCGCGTGGCAACGTAGAGCCGGCCGGCGGTGTCGGTGCGAAGCCCGTCGGCGCCGCTGTCATCGGCTGAATCCGGCACGTGAATGTGATAATAGCGCTGCTTGTTCGCCAATGTTCCGTCGGGCTGGATCTGGTAGCTGTAAATCCAGTGTGAGCGCGAGTCGGCGACGTACAGCAGGGATTGATCGGGCGAGAGAGCAATGCCATTCGAGAATTTCAGCCCCGTATCAACTACCTTTTTCTCGCCTTTTGGGCTGATGTACCAGACCTTGCTCGGCTCCTTGCCGTCCCAGCCCGGATCGGTGACGTAGATGCTGCCGTCACTTTTCACGACCAAATCGTTACCGCGGAAGCCTTCTGCGATAACGCTCATCTTGCCATCGGGCTCATAAGCGACGATCTGCTCGGTGCCGCCCGCTACCGCATACAGCCGCCCGTCTGGACCAAAGGCCTGCCCGTCGCCTTTTTTGGAATCTTCCAGAAAAACGGAGGCCTTTCCGTCAGCTCCGATTTTGTACGTCTTGCCTTTTCCGACATCGTTGAAGAAGACTTCGCCTTTTGCATTCACGGCCGGGCCTTCGGTGAATGCGTAGCCTTCTGACACGAGTTTCCACGGCTCGAGCTGATCGACGACGTCCTTGTACTGCTTGGAACCTCCGCCAGGCTTCACGGGCGCAGGCCAATCCTTCCAGAGCCATTTCATTGCGCTGGGGAAGAGCTCGGTGCCGTGTTTGCCGTCGTGTCCGCCTTCACCCCAGGCGTGGTCGACTTCATAGCCCATGAACGTCAGTGAGCGCTCCATAGCCTGGTTGGCAATCCACCAGTCGCCGGCCCATGCGTTGGTGTCCTTGATGCCATCCTGCAGGAAAACGCGCAATGGCTTGGGTTCATACTTGCGAATCAGCGTCGGAAAATTGTGGGCGCCGCGCAGTCCGACGTATGTCCCAATCGTACTGAACACACGCTGGAAAGCGTCGGGGCGCTCCCAGGCGGCATTGAACGCGCAAATTGCGCCGCTGCTCGATCCGCCGATGCTGCGGTCCTTGCCTTCTCTGGAGAGGCGAATCGGCCGGCCATCGGAGGCTGTCTTCGTTTCCACTTCAGGCAGCAATTCATCGAGAAGGAAGCGGACATAGCCGTCGCCCAGTCCATCGTATTCAAAGCTGCGGTTGAAACGCGGAAGGGCGTTTTCGCTGAGCGGCTTGACGCGCCCGTGCATAACGAAGACGCCGATCGTGACAGGCATCTCGCCTTTCGCAATCAGCTGATCGAACACCGCCGGCGCGTTAAACTGAATCCCGTCCTGGTTGACATGTACGCAGGCGGGCTTGGCCGGGTCGTACTGCCTGGGAATGTAGATCCAGTAATCGCGGGTGGTGCCGGGGAAGATCTTACTCTTTTCGAATGTGTATTTGTTGACTTCACCCTTCGGCATTGGTGGCGCCGCGATCTTCGCTTCTTCAGCCTGCAGCAGAACAGGTAATGCCAGTATGGACAGCAAGCAAATAAAACGGGGTTTCACACACGCTCCTTCGATTCAGGGTCTGGTATAGAGTAAACCGAAGGTGGGGAATTAGCGGCCCGCGATCTGTTTTCCAGCGGCAGATTGCGGAAGTGTGGAAGGATTCACTTAGTCTTCATATTGCCGGAGCCAGACCTGTTTTTTGCAATTAGAGCACTCTGCAAGACTGCAGAGGTCGCCCACTTTCTGAGGAGCTCCGAGTTCTGTCAGTCTTGCGTTCGCAAACCTGCAATAAGCGCAGGTCCATTTCGGAGTCGTCGACGAACTCTCCGCACAGTGTACAACCGGAAGCGTCGAGCGCTTGCGGCCCTTCTGGCCTGTGAGCGAGTCCGACGTCAGCAGGCTCTTATATCCAAGGCGCGAGATGATCAGGTGGTCCAGCAGGGGATAGCCCAGGAGCAGTCCGGCCCGCGCAACGTCTTCGGTGGTCTGCAGATCCGCACTGCTGGGCTCGAGCGAGCCGGACGGATGGTTGTGGACGAGGAAAACTGCGCTGGCCTGTGTGCGGATTGCGCCGCAGAAGACCTCACCGACACGCAACGACACGCGGTCACTGGCGCCCACCGAGATAAGATTCCAGAAGACCAGCCGGCATTTGCAGTCGACCGTCCCGCCTATCATTACTTCACGTTCCAGTTTCGATAGCGTTTCAAAAGCAGCGGCGATGTCGCCTGCAGACTTGATCACAGGACAGTTCTCGATCCCAAGAGCCTGCTTCAGATCCTGGTTCAATTGTATGTTAGCCTTGAATGCATCGGGGGTTTTTGAGGAAGGGCGCAGATTGATCGGAAAAGGATCCGGCATTTTCGTCTCCAAGGTGTGAACGCGTAGTATTTTCAGCCGCTAAGTGCAAACTGCGGGCGCGTACGCGGAAAATCGTAAAATCCTGCGCGCAGAGCACTACGACGGTCGAGGCATCGGCGGCGGTGCACATCTGTGTGCGTGGCTTGCACAACGCTGTGCAGTTGAGATAAGCTTTTCCTGTTTCCGGGGAGCATGGCATGACGCAGCGGTCCTGCACGCTTGTGATTGCAGATGATGATAAGTACATCCGCGACGATCTCGCTGATCTGCTGAAAGACAGCGGACACAGGCTTCATTTTTCAGCCACAGCCGCCGAGACGTGGAACTGTATTGAAAGAGAAAAGCCGGATCTGGTCCTGCTGGACTTGAAGTTTCCGGATCTTAATGATCTCAGCTTGCTGCAGCGTATTCGCTCGAGTTTTCCCGCGACGCAGGTGATAGTCGTGACCAGCCAATCTGGCGACATTTCCCAGGTTGTCGCCGCCATAAAGCTGGGTGCGTTCGATTTTGTCGCCAAGCCGTTCGTCGGTGACGAACTGCTTAATCGCATCGACAAGGCCTTAAGTCTGCAGCAGCTTTCCCGCTCGCAGCAATACCTGCTCGAACAGATCGAGGAACGGTCCGGACTCGGGCAGCTCGTGGGAAAAAGCACCGCCATGCAGCAGGTCACCGACCAGCTGCGCAGGCTTGCCGAGGCCGATGGATGTGTTCTGATCCGCGGTGAAACCGGAACCGGAAAGGAAATTGCGGCGCGGGCGCTGCACCAGCTCAGCCGCAGACGCGGCGAGCCGTTCGTGGTCGTCAACTGTGCTGCCATTCCTGACACGCTCATCGAGTCGGTACTTTTTGGTCACAAGCGCGGAGCATTCACTGGCGCCATCGAATCGAGTAAGGGAAAATTCGAAGCCGCAGAGGGCGGAACATTGTTTCTCGATGAAATCGGCGACATGCCGCTGGCTCAGCAGACGTCGCTTCTGCGCGTGCTGGAATACCGCACGTTTACGCCAGTGGGCGAAACACGTGAGCGCGAGTGCCGCGCGCGTTTCGTGCTCGCCACACATCGCGATCTGCGAGAGAGCGTGCGGGAAGGCACCTTCCGTGAAGACCTCTACTACCGGATTCACGTGGCGTCGCTCATGATGCCGCCCCTGCGATCACGCACGGAAGACATACCGGAACTGGTCAAGCACTACCTGACGCGGCTTTCGGCTGAGATGGGGCGCGGAACAATACGCGTCAGCGCGGACGTGCTGCAGCTGTTGCAGCAGTACGACTGGCCCGGCAACGTACGGGAATTGAAGTATGTGCTTGAAGGCGCGATCATGCTGCTCGAACGCAACCGGGAAGAGCTCACTGTCAAGGACCTGCCGCCGGAACTGCTCGCCGCACGAATTCCTCTCGAAGGTGGCGCGCTGACGGCGGGCGACCGCCGCGAAAAAGAGGAACTCCTTCGCGTGCTGCGCCAATGCCAGGGAAACCAGAGCCAGGCCGCTAAACTGCTGGGCTGCCACCGCAACACTGTGCGCGCCAAAATCCGCTACTTTGGCATTACGGAACTTGGATGAGGCCTGGGAGTGTCCTGTAGAACTCCCGCCGGCAAACTGACAATTACAGTGGTTCCCCTGCCGGGCTCGCTTTGAACATCGATTTTTCCGCGATGCAGTTCGATGACCTTCTGGCTGATGCTCAGCCCCAGGCCGGTTCCCGCCTCGGCCTTTGTCGTAAAGAACGGCTTAAAGAGCTGCTTCAGATCTTCGGTCCTGATTCCTTTGCCCGTATCCGTAACGCTGATTTGAATGGTGCCTTCGCAGCGCCGCGTGGAGAATTCCACCAGGCGCTTCGGCGACTGCTCTGTCGCTTCGACGGCATTGCGTCCGAGATTGTACAGCACTTGCCGCATCCAGTGTCCGTCCGCATGGCAGGAGCGTGCATCGGGCTCGAGCGTGAGCTTGAGTTCCACGCCGCGCGCGGCTGGCAGTTCCTGCACATCCCGCAGCACCGCTCCAATCATGTCCTCAAGTTCGAGCGTGCGCGGACGCAGGTCGATGGGGCGGGCGAGGTCCCTTAAATTGGCGAGCAAACGGTCCAGTGATGTAAGCCGGTCCGGAATAATTTCCATCGCTCGTTCGAATACTGCATCATCCTTTTTCGCTGATGCCAGTCGAGAAACCTGATACTGAACAGGCTGCAGAATGTTTTTAATCTCGTGATTGATCGCCGAAACCATCTCTCCCAGATGTGCCAGGTGTCCCCGGCGTTGAGCCAACTGCTCCATCTCGCGGTATTCAGTGATGTCATGGAGCAGCACCAGGCACAGATCATTTTCGCCGGATGTCATCAGGCGGCTCGTGCTGAGCAGTACCGACGTCCGGTTGGTGCCATTCAGCGAAAGTTCTTTGTTTATGCGTGTGTTCTTATCCCGCAGAGCGGCCTCGATCTCGTGTGCAACGGGTGATAGCGTCTCGAAGAGCTCGCTCAAGTGCAACGGTGTGTCCGGCTTGCCACGGGCAATCAGCTCTTTTGCGGCATCGTTGACGCGGACGATCTTTCCTGAACCTTCGAGTACCAGCACGCCAACGGTAAGCCCTTCGAGCACGCGCGTGGTCAATGCCTGAAGCTGCTGCATCTGAGCAAACGATCGTGCATTCTGCACGGCCACAGCTGCGTGCGCTGCCACCATCTTGACGAAACGAACATCGGCCTCACTGTATGGCTCATCGGCGCGGCGGGGTTCAAGCCAGAGATACCCGAGCGTCTCTTCGGCCTTAACCACTGGAACAAGCAGTCCGTCGGCTCCCTCAGCGATCGATATTCCCGCTGGCGCGCCCGCTGCCGGTTCAGGCAGCGGAACACTCTGGCGGCCAGCCGCGTGCGCCTCACGCAGAAAGTCGGGGAAGGTTTCGCTGACCGGCCAGTTCTTTTTTTGAAAGCCGTTTGAGTATTCGCCGAAGAGAGCCGTGCTGCCCGAGCCTGTATTGATGAAAAGCTGAATGCGCCGGGGATTGAGCGATTTTTCCAGCAGCCGGCAAAGCAATTCCGAAAGCACCGCCAGATCGATCGTTGCTGCTGACTCATGCGCAAAGCGCTCAAACAGGCTCTGGCGGTTGAGCTCTTCCCGAAAAAACAGCTTGTCGACGGCACTCTGCAGGTAGGCCAGGAATGGCGAAAAACAGAATCCGGCGAGCACCACGAGCGCGCTTCCGGATAACACAGCATTCGTGCTTATCTCCTGGCGTGATAAAAAGGAGACCGCAGTCAACACGGCACCGTAAAGCATTCCGAACAGAAGCGACACCGCGCCATACGTCAGTCCGCGCCGAATGACGATCTGAATATCAAAGACCTGCCTGTAGAGCACGGCGTAAGCGATAATGACGACGTGAATGACAAAGAACAATCCGCCGAGCGGGTAGAGGTTGATTCCCAGGCTGATCAGGAAATGGCTCCAGCAGGTGACATAAACGGGTGCCGCGCCGATGAAATACCAGAGCAGCTGCAGCTTTCTTTCGCGCGGACCCCGCATAAAAAGTTTTACGAATGGGACAGCGCAGGTGAGCGTCACAAAAAGACTCGTGTAGTAAAAATAAACCATGTAAATGGGATGAAAGACTGGCACCCAGACCACGCCGGCCCATTTGTACTCCGGCGTGAAGTCGCCCGTAAAATTTGCAACGCCGATAAACGCTGCGACGAGCCATCCCAGCCCTTCGATAGCATAAAGAATTCTGGATTTCACTTCCGAGAAGCGCAGCGTGAACGAGTACATGGCGATCGGAATCAGCGCACTTCCAAGTCCCAGCGCATGCGCCCAGAACAGCACTTTTTTCTGAATGTCTCCCGCCGTGGGTCCGGGAACGTAGACATGGAGGAACCAGACAATCAGCAGGTACTGGTTCATCGTCGCGATGTAGAGGCAATATGATTTCAACAGGGGCGAGCCGGACATGCGGCGTGAAGCTTCAATCAGAAACAGCAGGCTGAGGTAAACGCCCATCAGCCAGGCAACCGAATGCGGGTTGGTCAACCCGGAAATGACGAGACTGCCAAGCGCAATTACGCCTAAAACCAGGTAGTTGCCGTAACGCAGGACCGGATGGCGCAGAATGGGTTGCATGATTGTCGCGGAAGCTTACCAGAATTAATAGTTTGGGGAAATCGACTTAGGAGGCAGCTTTCGAAATGATCTTCTTTTTGTGCAAATCGAAACTATATGAAAGTCCAAACAGTCCTTTTAATACACACCTGAAATGACAAGCCAAGCAGGCTCAGCCCTGACAAACACCCATCTCAATTTCGAAAGCGAAAAGTGCTTCAGTTTTTCAGTGGAATATTGTATGAGATTTTACGTTCATTGTCACAAAGATGCACCAAGCGAGTTTCCGCTCCAGGTAACTCTGTGAGTTTCTCTGGCCGCGCAGTCACCGAGAGTTCGGAAGGGTTCTCACGCGTGACTGCGCGATAAAGCGGAAGCTGGATCGTGGGCTGAGCAAATTAGCCCAAAGCCTTTAACGAGGACAACATATGTTCATCGCCGCTCGTCATTCCACCGGGTTTCAGGCGTTCTGGAAACTGGCTGCACTGCTTTCGCTGGTGTTCAGCGCAACGGCTTTCGCCGGTCAGGTCGTCTGGAATGGAAGTATCGATGCGAAATGGAGCACCGCGGCGAACTGGACACCGGCTGCGGTGCCCGGCGCTGGGGCCGACGTCGTGCTGACCGGTACGGGAACGGCGCCGACCGACCAGGACATTGCCGGGCTGAGCATTAACACACTGACAATTGATGCGAGCGCGACCACGCCGTTCACTGTCGCCGGAAATGCGATCACGCTTACAGCCAACGGTACCGCGCTGACTGCCGCGTCCAGCGGCCATACTATCGCCACCGATCTGGTGATGGGAACAGGACATACTTATTCTGTCGGCGCAGGTCTGGACCTGACGATTACCGGAGCGATCACAGCGCCTGTTGTTCCGGATATGCTCTACTACGCTTTCGACGAATCGGCTGGCAGCACGGCAAACGACTTCTCCGGTAATTCACGCAACGGGACGCTTCAGTCCGGCATGACGCGCGTTCCGGGCATCGATGGAAATGCAGTTCAGTTTGATGGCAGTAGTGGGTACGTGCAGGCGCCGGCGTTTCCCATCGGCGGGGGAGCAGTTTCCTTTGCCGTGTGGGTCAACAGCAGCAATCCTTTCGCGAACTGGAACCGCATTTTTGATTTCGGCAATGGCGCCAGCGCCACCAATATTCTGCTCGCATTCACGGGTACAAGCGGACAGATGACGCTGCATAACTACAATGGCGGCACCCTTCTCGGCTCAGTGACCATTAACACTGTATTCCCGTCCAACACGTGGGTGCATGTGGCTGCCGTTATTGACGGAGCCGGAAATTGTACCATTTACTGGAATGGTGTGGCGCAGGTGACCGGCTTTACCGGCCTTCCGATTGCGACTTCGCGGTCCAATCAGTACATCGGCAGGAGCAACTGGCCCGACGCGCTCTTCAGCGGCCGCATGGACGATTTTAGAATCTACAACCGTGCGCTCTCGCAGGCCGAAGTCCAGGAACTTGTCGCCGGCAACATTACCTACCTGACGAAAACGGGCGGTGGAAGATTGATTCTGGCGTCGGCCACTCCATATTCAGGCCGGCTGACGAACGCTGCCGGCACGCTTGAAACCAGCTCTGCCAGTATCAGTGGCAGCATTACCAATAATGCCACGCTGGAGTTCAATCAGACCTCCGACGGTGTTTATGCCGGCACGATTTCCGGTTCCGGGACTGTCATTAAGAACGGCAACGCAGTGCTGGGGCTGGCGGGAGGCAACACCTACACTGGACCGACGATTGTCAACGCCGGTACGCTGCGCGAAATGAAGTCCTCGGTCGGCTTGCTTGAAGGGCGCGTCGGAGGCGCGTTCAACACGACTTCATCCAATCCAGCTACGTCAATACAGACAAGTCCACGCTGGGCAAATGTCGCCGATAATGGGAGCACCTATGCCAACACCGGTGCCTGGGTAGATAACTCGACCTATATCTATTCCGGCTTTGTCAATAATCCGACCGGTTCCAACGTTACATATACCTTCGCCGAAAACTTCGATGACAGCGTGCGGTTGATAATTGACGGCACAACGGTGCTCAACAATACGGCGTGGAACGTTCCGACACGCGGCAACTTCACGCTTACACCGGGATTGCATACCTTTGAGCTGCGGCTGGGGCAGGGCAGTGGCGGCGTCGGGCCCTCCAACCAGAGCTGGCTCAGTAATGGCATTGGCTTTGGCTACGATACTCAGGGCCGCGCTCAAGACGTGGCGGCCAACTACACGATCATGGCCGATCCCGGTGACGGCTCGCTCTTTCTCGCGGGCGAAGCGGGCTTTTCGCGCCTGTCTGCTTATACAGTGAATGCGGGCGCAACACTGGATGCGAATAACCAGTCAACTGTGATCGGCTCGCTCGCCGGTTCAGGTTCGGTAACCCTCGGAACGGGCACTTTAGGCACTGGCGCAAACAACAGCTCGACGACGTTTTCAGGTGTGATCTCTGGTAGTGGAACTTTTGGCAAGCAGGGCACGGGCACGTTGACCCTCACTGGCGACAATACCTATGGCAAGACAATCGTCAGCTCTGGAACGCTGCAGGTCGGAAATGGCGGCCTGACCGGCACGCTGGGCACTTTGCCCGTCACCAATAACGGCACGCTTGTTTTCAACCACTCGGCGGCAACAAGCTTCATTGGCGGCATTTCAGGAAGCGGCGTCCTGGTCAAAGAAGGAACGGGCACACTGAGCCTGGGTGGTGGCAACACCTACACGGGTGGAACAGTCATCAATGCCGGAACGCTGCGGCTGCTGGATGCATTCGTATCGCCGCCGGCGGCGTCGATCTGGCTTGATGGTTCTGACCTATCCACGCTCTTCACGGATGCGGCGGGAACGACGCCAGTGTCGGCAACCGCGGACCCGGTTGGCATGTGGCGCGATAAGAGTGGAAACGGCCGCCACGCCACGCAGGCGACGGCAGCCAATCAGCCGACCTTCCGGACAGCCATTCTGAATGGGCGCTCAGTCGTCCGTTTCGACGGCACAAACGACCAGCTCAACCTGGATCTGACGTCCGTGGCCGGACAGCAATACACGATCTACGTCCTTGAAGGCAAGCTGGGCACTAAAGCGAATAATCATTTCCTGGGTACCACTCCGGCGAATACGAATCAGGGCATGCATTTCGGGTACCGCAGCGACAATACTTATACGCTCGCGCAGTGGGCAAATGACCTCAATTACACCAATAATGCGATCACCTACACCGGCACACAGGTATTCCGGACGTGGACCAATATCCTGGACACTTCAGGGCACCGTATTCAACTCAATGGCACACCGGTCGCCGCGAATACGAACACCACTCCGTTCACAACCACAACCAACGGACGCCTAGGCAATGGTCCTAACGCGGATTTTTACATCGGCGACATCGCCGAACTGCTGGTTTACAACTCGGCTCTGTCTGCAAGCGCGCAGCAGGCCGTGCTCACTTACCTGCAGCAGAAGTGGAGCGCCTCTGTGCTGCCGTTCGGTTCAGTGGTGAGCATCGCTGCCGGTGGAACACTGGACCTGAACGGTTTGAATCCTACGATTGCCTACCTTGCCGACGTAAACGGAGCCGGCGGAACCGTGACGAACAACTCCGTTGTGCCTGCCCGCGTCATTGTGAATGCCTCGAGCGGCACCTTTACATTCAGTGGAACGCTAGCAGACGGAACAGCTGCGACTGGACTCACAAAGAACGGCGGCTTTACGCAGATCCTCGCCGGAGCCAATACCTGCACCGGCGGAATTAACATCAATACGGGAACGTTGCAGGTCGGTAACGGTGGAACAACCGGAACGCTGGGCAACGGCCCGACGGTGAACAACGCCTCGCTGGTGTTCGACTTCTCCGGCACGGTGTCGCTCGCTCCCACCATCAGCGGCACGGGCAATGTAACGAAGAACGGCAGCGGCGACCTTGCCCTGACTTCTGGCAGCGCTCATTCGGGCACCACCACCGTGAATGCTGGAACGCTGACCCTGCCGGGCGCAGCCTCGTTGAGCAACACGGCGTCTATCGTGCTGAACAGTGGTGCTACGCTCTTTTGCGATAAGCCTGCAGGGACCAGTTGCATCAATGATACGGCATCGATCACTTTAAATGGAGGTACGCTGCTTCTCCAGGCGTCGCCTGTTGTGTCACAATTCGAAGCGGTCGGTGCAATCATCGTCAACTCCGGCAACAGCACCATCAGCCTGCTGCCCAATAGCGGACGCAACGCGCAGATCAATGCGTCGAGCATGACCCGTACTTCGGGAGCGACGCTGAGCTTCCTGCGTGGAATGACCGGCGGCTCGACCTTCCTCTTCGCCGGCGGAATCGCAGACAACACCTTTATCCCGTGGGCGACTGTGAATAATGGAGCTGCCGTGTACACGGCTGCGCAGGGCCTGGTCAATCCGGTGCCCTTTGTTACCGCACAGAATGGCAACTGGGAGAGCACCACAACGTGGATCGGTGGAACCGTTCCGACCGCCAACAACGATGTGCTCATCCGGCATAACGTCGTGCTGAACGCATCGACGACCGTGCGCTCGATGGCCTTTGATACCGGTTCGCCGACGCTCTCAACACCCAATTCTTCAACCCTGACTGTCGCCAGCGGACTGGTGACCTGTTCGGGCGCTGCGGCGCCGACAGTGGGCTGTAATCTGAAGTCTGACCTCGACTGGAATTTCGCTCAGAACAGCACCGGCATCATGACCGTGTCGGGCGCAATCGCTGCTGGTATCTATGTGACGGGCCCGGTGGGGCACTGGACCTTCGATGAAGCGGCCGGAAGCACTGCAAACGATTCCTCCGCCGCTGGAAACGCCGGAACGCTGCAGGGCGGCGCGACGCGCGTGGCCGGCCGCGTCGGTCCGGGCGCTGTTGCGTTCGACGGCATCGATGGAATCGTCAACGTTCCCGGCTTCAGCTGGCCGAACGGCGGCGGACCGGTCACGGTATCCTTCTGGAACTTTGTTCCCGTGTTAAGAGATTCCTGGTCGTTCGGTGTGGGCAACGATGGCGCGAACCGTTTCAGCGCTCATACTCCCTGGTCGAACGGCGACATCTACTGGGATTATCCAATCACCGGAACCGGACGCATCAACACAGCCTACGGTGCTGCGAACCTGAACAAATGGACGCACATCACACTGGTTTCAACCGGTAACGCCGGCACATTCAGCGCGATCTACCTCGACGGCGTGCTGGCGACATCGGCGGCATTTTCCGATGGCCCTGATACCGCTCTCAGCGGCCTGCAGATCGGGCATGCGGCCTATGGTAATCCCCTGGATTTCCACCTGGGATCGATCGACGATTTCCGCATCTACAACCGCGTTCTGAGCCCCTCCGAGATCACGCAGATCTTCACGGGCGACGGCGTTGGCGTGGTGAAAGGCGGAAGCGGAACGCTGGTACTTTCCGGCGCCAACAGCTATCTCGGTGCGACGACGGTCACCGCGGGAACGCTGCGCATCGCTCACTCTTCGGCGCTGGGTGCCACCGCTGCAGGAACGACGGTTCAGGACGGCGCGGCGCTTGAAGTGGCCGGCAACATTTCGGTCGGGGCTGAAGCCATCAGCGTCAGCGGCACAGGAGTTTCAAACGGCGGCGTCGTGCGAAACGTCAGCGGCGCGAACACGCTGGGCGGCTCGCTGACGCTGAACGCCGCATCATTGGTGAAGGTGGATGCAGGCGGGGACACATTGACAGTCGCCGGCTCCTTCGGCGGCTCGGGGGCTCTGACAAAGGATGGGCCTGGAACGCTGGTGCTCAATGGCACCAGCACCAACGCGCAGATCATTACAGTGAACGCCGGCACGCTGCAGGGCACGACCGACTCGCTGAAGGTCGATATTGTCAACAACGGCGCGGTGGTCTTCAATCAGGCGACAACGGGCACGTATCCGTTTGTCATCAGCGGCACGGGATCGCTGGGCAAGGCAGGCTCTGGAACCGTGCTTCTCACCGGTGTCCACACGTATGCCGGAGCAACAAACGTGAATGGCGGCACGCTGCGCACCGGCCTACTGCCACCTTCCGGAAGCGTGCTGTGGCTCGACGCGTCGGACTTGTCAACGCTCACAAAGGACGGTTCAAACCGCGTCAGCGAGTGGCGCGACAAGAACGGCACGGCTGAAAAGATGGCTCAGGGCGCGGTCGCACAGCAGCCCGTGCTGATTACATACGGAATTAACAGCCTGCCGGTGATTCGCACGGCAGCGGCAACGCAGCAGCACCTGTTCACAAACACGAATTTTCCTGCACCCTGCTCTGTTTTTTACGTGTCGCGTCAGACTGGCGGGGCGAATCTCCGCATGCTCACTGCGCGCAACAACAACTGGCTGCTTGGGTATTGGAACGGTTTCCGCCAGCGCGCTTTCTTCGAAGGCTGGGTCAATCAGCCCAACACCGCGGCGGACACAAATGCTTACCTGTATGGGGCCACCATTCCAGGGGCCGGGCAAGCCAGCACCTTCTATGAAAATGGCGTGCAGCTCGCATCGAACACCGGAGGCACGCAAGGCCCCAACGGTCTGAGCCTCTCTGGTTCTGGCGAGTTCTCAAATGGCGACTTCGCTGAAATCCTCGTTTACAACAGCGTCCTGAATACTGCCAGTCGCCAGGCCGTCGAAGCCTATCTGAACGCGCGCTGGTTCAACCTCAATGTTCCGAACATTCTGCCGGATGGCACGGACGTCACTGTAGCGGCTGGCGCCACGCTGGACCTGCTCATGGCTGAGACCATCGGCTCGCTGGCCGGAGCTGGATCGGTGATCGACGGCAGTTCTCTGACAACCGGTGGCAACGGAAACAGCAGTGTCTTCTCCGGCGTGATCTCCGGCAACGGAGCGCTGATTAAGCAAGGCGCCGGTACGATGACTCTTTCGGGCGCCAACACGTATAGCGGCGCAACGACAGTCAGCGCCGGTGTGCTGCAGGCTGCGCACGGGACGGCGCTTGGTTCGACAGCCGCCGGCACCGCCGTGCTCAACGGCGCGGCACTGGAAATTCTGGGCGACATCGCCATTGGCAGTGAAGCGATTACCGTCAGCGGCAGCGGCATCGCCGGCGCCGGCGTGTTGCGGAGCGGCAGCGGCGATAACAGCCTGGACGGCCGCGTGACGATGGCCGTCGATTCACAGATTGCCGTGGATGCTGGCAGCCTGAGATTGAACGGCTCCGTATCGGGCAGTGCGGCACTGACAAAGATCGGACCGGGAGCGCTTTTGCTGGCTGGTGCTTGTGATTACACAGGTGCCACGACGATCGCTGCCGGAACGATCCGGCTGGTAAACACCGGCGCGCTGCCTGGAGACTATGCGGCGTACTATTCCTTTGACAATGTGTCCGGAACCACCGTCTTCAACGGAGGCTCGCTCCCGAATAAAGATGGCACCTTAATGAATGGTGCCACCATCACTGCGAGCGGCTACAGCGGCAACGGTATGGCCCTTACCCAGGGCAGCGCGCAGTTCATGGGCATTGCCCTCAGCGGCGGCAAAGGTATCGACCTGAGCGGCGGTAACTGGACAGTCTCAGCGCGCTTCCGTGACATTCATCCCAGCAGCACCTGGCGAACCCTCACACGCGGTAACACCGGCGATCATCAGGTCATCGTCGAGACGGGCTCGACCAGGCTCGGCTCGTTTGACAACGTCGGAGGCACTAACTTCAGGGCTAGCGGCTATGATGTTACGCCCGTGGTTTCGTCCGGCTGGCATCAGGTCACGGCGGTCGGATCCGGTACAACAACGGCGATGTATATCGATGGCGTGCTGGTCGGTACGGTGCCCTTTAAGAGCACGAGTGACATTTACGCGATCGGAAATTGGCAGGGTGGCGGGCAGGCCTTCTCGCAAGTCATGGATGAGGTCTATATCTATCAGCGCGCACTCTCTGCGGCTGAAATCAAGGGCCTGGTTCTGCCGGCCAACACGCAGGTTCGCATTGCCGCGGGCGCCACGCTTGACCTGAACGGGAGCAATCAGACGATCGGCTCGCTGACTGACAGCGGAGGCGCCGGCAGTGTGGTGCTCGGCGGCGCAACGCTTACCACCGGAAACGATAATCTCTCGACAGCATTCTCCGGAACGATCTCCGGCGCGGGCAATATGACGAAGATCGGAACAGGCACGTTTGACCTCACCGGCGCTAACAACTTTGCCGGAACGGCCTCCGTGGCGGCCGGCGTTCTTCAGCTCTCAAGTCCGGTTGCGCTCGCGCCGGTCACTCCCGTTGTCATGAGCAACGTTGCCGGGGCGGTGTTGAACATCAATGCCCCCGTCGTAGCCATCGCCTCCCTCGCTGGAGGCGGTTCAATCGGCGGAAACGTGACGCTCGGTGCAAACACGCTCGTCGTTGGATTGGATAACTCATCAACACGCTACGATGGCATCATCAGCGGAACTGGCGGAATAACAAAGGCGGGCACAGGAACACTGACGCTGTCGGGTTCGCACACCTACAGCGGACCGACCTTGGTCAACAACGGAACATTGAAAGTTGCGCCGGTGCCGGTTGCGGGTGCCGGAGTGTGGCTAGACGCTTCCGACAGCTCGACGATCGTGAAGGACGGCTCAAACCTGGTTCAGCAGTGGAACGACAAGAGTGGCAACGGGCGGAACTTCACGGCGACCGGATCGCAGACGCCGCTCTTCGTTAACAACGCGCTCAACGGAATGTCCGCTCTGCGGCTTGATGGCGTCGATGACCGGCTGTCGCTGAACAGCGTCACCAACCCGGCGACCGTGTTCATCGTCAATCGTGTGGCCACACAGACATCCCTCGATGGAATCTACGGCAGCAGCAATCCCGGCGACAAGGGAATCCGAAGTCATACCGCTGCAACGCCAGTCGAGTGGCGACACCCTGGAGACGGCAACGACTTCACCAATGGCGGCAGCGGCCAGATCTATATCAACGGCGTGGCCACAAATGCATACGCGTTGAACACTGCGAACGTCTTGAGTGCCGCCCGCGGCTCGACTTTCACGGCCGCTTACAACAACACGCATCTGGGCTGGTATTTTGATCTCACTCGCGTATTCGACGGCGACATCGCTGAAGTGCTGATCTATGAAACCGCGCTGAGCACCGCGCAGCGCCAGGCCGTCGAAAATTACCTGATGTTGAAGTGGCTGAACCTGGGCCAGGTCATCGTGAATGTCATTCCGGATGCATCGGCTGTGACCGTCGCTGCCGGCGCGACGCTCAACATGATCAATGCGACCGAAACGATCGGCAGCCTGGCGGGTGCCGGCGATGTGCTTCTCGGCACCGCGACGCTCACCACCGGTGGAAACGGCGCAACGACGCTCTTCAGCGGCGTGATCTCGGGGACGGGCGGACTGGTGAAGGAAGGTGCGGGTGCGCTCAGCCTTGGCGGAGTCAACACGTATTCGGGCGCAACGACGCTCAACGGCGGAACGCTGCTGGTCAACGGCAGCGTTGCGGCCGGCGCAGTCACGACCGCGAGCGGAACAACGCTGGGCGGAAGCGGAACGATCGGCGGCAACGTGACGGCTAACGGCACCGTCGCTCCGGGAAGCGGCGGCATCGGCACCTTGACGGTCAGCGGCACTATGGACTTCGCTGCAGGTTCAAGCTTCACGGTGGAACTCGACGGTACGGGCCCCACAAGCGATACGCTGAGCGTCGGCGGCACAGTAACATTCGGTGCGAATGTTGCACTGAACGCATCGCTGGGCACGGCTTCGACTGCAGGCCAGACGTTCACACTAATCAACAAGACCAGCGCCGGAAGCATCGCGGGCACTTTGAACGGGCTGCCTAATGGATCATCTGTCGCGATCGCTCCGCGCAACTTTATTGTTCGTTACGACCTTGGAACGGGCAGCAACGACCTGGTGCTCACCGATGGCCAGCCTCCGACCGCGAATGCCCAGGTTCTCAATCCTTCGCCGCTGGAAGACGTCACGTACACCATCACACTCACCGGCAACGATCCTGATGGCGACACCCTGACGTTTGCAATCGCGAGCGGTCCGACCAACGGCACGCTGGGAGCAATCGTGCCGGTCAATGCCAATACGGCGACCGTGACATATACATCGAACCTCAATTACAACGGTGCGGACAGCTTCACGTTCACCGTGGCGGACGCGCTGAGTACGTCGGCGCCGGCAACCGTGTCCATGACCGTCGTCGCCGTCAACGATGTGCCTGTGTTCACTGCAGGAACGGATCAGACTGTTCTGGAAGACTCCGGAGCCGCTACAATTGCGGGCTGGGCGACGGGCATCAGTGCCGGACCGACGGATGAGGCAGGACAGACACTGACGTTTACGGTCACCGCAAACACCAATCCGGCGCTCTTCTCAGTTCAGCCGGCTGTCGCCAGCGACGGAACGCTGACGTTTACGCCGGCTGCCGATGAAAATGGAACGGCGACAATCACTCTGCAGCTTGCCGATAACGGCGGGACGGCAAATGGCGGTGTGGATACGTCCGCGACGCAGCAGTTCGTCATCAATGTAACTGCAGTGAACGATGCTCCGAGTTTCACCATCGGCGCCGATCAGACGGTAGTGGAAGACGCCGGCGCGCAGATCGTCAACCCCTTCATCACGGTCATTAGCGCCGGTCCAGCTAACGAATCAACGCAGACCGTCAGCTTCCTGATCTCCGGCAACACGAATCCGGCTCTGTTCTCTGCCGGGCCGAGCATCAGCAGCACGGGCGTGCTGACGTATACGCCGGCGGCGGATGCGAATGGGACGGCGATAATTTCGGTGCAGATCCAGGACAATGGTGGCACCGCTAACGGTGGCGTGGACACGTCGGCTGTTCAGCAGTTTACGATTACAGTCACAGCAGTGAACGATCAGCCCGTCGCAAATGCGCAGAACGTCACAGTGCTGGAAGACGGATCAGCCAATATCACACTCACGGCCAATGATTCGGACCCTGAAGTGGCCCAGGTGCTGACCTACGCCATTGTGCTCCAGCCGCAGTTCGGCACACTGACGAACTTCAATGCCGCCACCGGCGCTGTGACGTACACACCCAATCCGGACTACAACGGGCCGGATAGCTTTACCTTCAATGTGACCGATGACAACCTGGCCGGTGCGCCGGCGAGTCTGCAGAGCACTGATGTCACGGTGAGCATCACCGTGACGGCTGTCAACGATGTGCCGAGCTTCACCGCATCCAATCAGACGGTGCTGGAAGATTCCGGTCCGCACACGGTCGCCGGCTGGGCCAATGCCATCAGTGCCGGCCCCGCTGACGAAGCTGCGCAGGCGCTCAACTTTACCGTCAGCAACAACAACAACGCGCTGTTTTCGGTGCAGCCGGCAGTCTCCGCAAACGGCACGCTGACCTATACGCTTGCAGTCAATGCCAACGGGGTCGCGACGCTCTCCGTCCAGATCAGTGACGATGGTGGCACGGCCAACGGCGGCGTGGACACTTCGGCCGTGCAGACGTTCACACTTACCGTCACGCCGGTGAACGATCGACCGGTGGCCAATGCGCAGACCCTGAACACCGGTGAGGATACGCCGGTCAGCATCTTCCTGAGCGGTGTAGACAGCGATCCGGAAGTGACGCAGGTGCTCTCGTTCGCCATTGCATCGCAGCCCGCGAACGGCACTCTGTCTAATTTCAACCCGGCCACCGGCCAGGTGACCTATACGCCCAATGCACAGTTCAACGGCACCGATACGTTTACCTTTACCGTCACCGATGACGCCGCTGCTGGCGCAACGGCGAACCTGGTGAGCGTGGCTGCAACCGTCACGGTGTCCGTGGCCAACTCTAACAGCGCCCCCGTTGCCAATGCTCAGACCCTCGTCAGCGGCTTCGAAAAGCCGCTGGTGATTACGCTGAGCGGCAATGACGGCGATCCTGAAGTCGTCCAGGTGCTGACGTACACAATCGTCACGCAGCCGGCTAACGGCACGCTTTCCTCCATAAACCAGAGCACCGGCGCTGTGACGTACACGCCGAACGCCGGCTTCACGGGAGCCGACAGCTTCACCTTTACAGTGACCGATGACGCGACGGGCGGGCCGGCTATCAACCTGACCAGCGCGCCTGCGACGGTCTCGATCACCGTCACGCCCGCGCCGACGTTCACCTCAACCCCGACCGTCTCCCCGGATACGGTCATCGCCGGCCAGCCCGTCATCTTCAGTGCCGGTACGAGCAACAACTCGACGATCACGTGGAATTTCGGTGACGGCACCACCGCCACCGGCGCAACCACGATCCACACCTTCACGGTGCCTGGCATTTACACGACGATCGTGACGGCGACCTCGCCCGAAGGCGTCTCGACCAGCGTGGAAGTGACGATTTTCGTCGGCCTGGGAACCGAATCGGGCTCCAACGGTTCAGGTGCGCTGCCCGCGGGCGTAACTGGAATCTGGGTCGGTGGCGCCGGCCAGCAGAAGCCGCAGGGTGGAAGCGGCAAGCTCACGGTAAACTTCGTCAACCGCGAACGCACCAGCGCTGCTGGATCAGCCGGCCAGATCGCTTTCCCGTCAACGATGACGTACGCGACGCTGAAAGGCAAAGTGGGAACGCTCACGCTGGGCAAGGGATCGCTGGCGCAGTCATACATCTTCACGCTCGACAAGCGCGGCAAGGGCCGGGCGACCTCGCTGCAGAAGATGCAGGTCGACCTGAAGAAGAAGAAGATCCTCTTCAAGGTCGGCAAGCGCGCGGCGCTCACGGATCTGGCCGAGTCGCTCGGCGCGACTTTCGACCGGAACACGAAGAAGGGCAACCCGATCATCATCTACATGCCGGCCACGCTGCAGGTTGGCAACGACCTGTACATTGCGATGACCTTCGAACTGCTCTACCGGCAGAAGGGTTCGATGGGAAAGGCGGGGCTGCGGCCGTAACCGCGACAAACTTAAACCAGGAAGCGCACGACGCACACGGAGAGGAAAACTCTCCGTGTGTTCTTATTCCCACTGCCTTCTTGCGCCTTGCTGGCTGGCATGCTCTGCCGTCGTTTTTCACTCACCCTTCACTAGAGGGTAGAAAAATTGCATAACACTTTGATCAAGTCCTTGCTGCCACAGGAATTAAAATCTTAAAAAATTGCATTAACGATTGCGCAACACACAACCTGTTAATTGAAGCCAATTTGTAATTTTGCATTTTCAATGTCTAGACAAGTGCTCTGAGTGTTATATTGCCGCCGCTATGGGGTGCCGATTAGCAAGCTGCTGTTCACTTGCTCCTCGCTGCGGCGGCGCGGTGGCCACCCTGCTATAGAGGCGTGCCACCGCACGTATGCGACTGTGGGCTTGCCCCCAGTGCCGATCGCAACGCCGCGCATTCAGTCGGGAAACCTGCGCGTGCAGGATGTCGCAAGCGCCAAAGGCGCGCGCTATACCAGCCTGGGGTGCAGCCCCAGGAAAGAAGTATTTCCCATGCATTCCAAAGGGCTGAAAGCCCGAACTAAAATGCCGGTAAATAGTGTCTGTGTGTAGTACTCGTTCGGTACTGCTGCATTACGACATCACTATTGTGATGATCCGATTCACGTCGATCTTTAACGTGTGCGCCAGTTGGATCGCACGAGGAATCACCCAGTACTGACTGTCTGGATCAAATGGCGCAGGGTATTTTCCGACATTGTAAAGCGATTTCGCGCACACCTCTTCGAACCGATACTGTGCTTGAAGCAATGGATTTGAAACAGCAAGGTTCTTTTGCCGGATTCGAGTGAACAGTTCGTGCGCCTCGTTCCATCTGTACGGGTTCGATGCTAAATGTTTAATTTCTCGAAGCGTCTCAGCATCGGAACTACTCGCGCAAAAGATCTCGCACAGTTGGGCAATGTGATGACTCATTGACATTGTTGCGACCCTACTTCCCCAGTTCCATCAGGTACTTCAGCAGGTCTGAAAGCTCGCCGGGCGTCATGCGGTCGGTCAGGCCGTCGGGCATCAGCGTTCCGGCGTCGTTCCGCTTTTTGATCTCGGCTTTGCTCAGCACGTGAACGGGGCCGGCGGCATCGCGGAGCGTCAGGGTTTCGGCCGTCTCGGCTGATTTCATGCCCTGGTAGCGCCGGCCGTCCTTCAGCGTTACCAGCGTCAGCAGGTAGCCTTCCTTCACCTGCCGTTTGGGCCATAGCACCGATTCGGTAATCGACTCGGCCGTCATCGCGCGCGCAAGGCTGGTGAGCTCCGGGCCGATGGTTGTGCCTTCGTTGCCGACCTTGTGGCAATTGAGGCACGAATATTCCTGCATGCGAAAGAGCTTTTCGCCGCGCGCCGCATCGCCGCTCGATTTTGCGGCCGCTACCAGCTTCGCCACCAGCTCGGGACTGTACTCTTTACGGTCGATCGCGACTCCGGCGGCGCTGTTCAGCGCGGACAAAAACGGCTCGTCGCCCCGCCCCGTCTTTGCCATCCACTGCAGCACGAGCGCAGCCGAAGCCGCCGGAAGCTTTTTGTCAGACATGGCCTTGGACAGGGCCTCTGGGCCATTGCCCTGCGCGAGCACGGGCAGCAAAAGAGCCGCAGCGGCGTCCGCATCCTTTATTTCCGCGAGCAGTTCAATGGCGCGAGCCGCGGTGGCCGGAAGATCAAGCGGCGCCAGGGCCGCGATGGCGGCCGCCCGCACTTCCGCGCTGGACGTTGAGGTGAGCCCCTGCAGCGCCGGCAGGGCGTCCTTGCCCTGGAGCGCAGCATGCGCTTCGATCGCCGCGGCTCGCTCAAGCGCCGGCAGCTTTTCATCTTGTGCCGCAGCCAGCGCCGCCGGCGCTTGCGCGCGAATCTGCCACGCACCCGCCAGGCGCCAGGCGGCCGAACGCAGCGACGCGTCTGCTTGCGTGAGAAGACGTGCGAGGTCGACTGCCAGATCGCCAGAGGGGACTTTTTTCTGCAGACGGGCGGCAGTGTAAAACGCGTTCATCACGATGGGCGAAGTCGGCGTT
The DNA here is from genome assembly GCA_035628505.1 of Planctomycetota bacterium. Classification (GTDB taxonomy): domain Bacteria; phylum Planctomycetota; class SZUA-567; order H5-PLA8; family H5-PLA8; genus DASPJR01. The sequence continues at coordinate 84,417 of DASPJR010000221.1, forward strand.
TCATTGAGCGCAAAACGCAAATCGTCGGATGTGCCTGCTTCAATCATGACGGCAAGCAGCGGAAAGCGCATTTCGCCATTCACTCTTCCCGATTTGAGCAGTGCTTTGATCTGGCCGACGGCTTGTTTACCGCCGACGGTCCGCAGCGCATAAGTGAGCGCATGGGTGCGCGTGCCGAAATCAAGCTTGCCTTCGGCCAGCGCCTTCTGCCAGGCCGGCGCGAGCGCGTGGGTGCACTGCGTGAGCGCATAATTGATGTAGAAATCAGTCGGCTTATCGAGCGCCAATGTGGCCACTTTCAGCGCGTCAGCGGAGTTGAAATAGCTCGCGGCAACGAGCGCTTCCATGCGCACGCGCGGATGCTCGTCCGTGACGCTGCGCTCCAGGAGCGAGAGCGCGTCGGGCAGGGCCGGCGTCCAATAGGACAACAACCGCGTGCCCCAACAGCGCAGACGGAAATCTTTCGAGGCAAGAAAACCATCCACCAGAGCAGGGCGGGGCGCTTCGTGCGCACAGAAAACACCCGTGGCTTCGTAGCGCAGCCGGCCGGCCTCCGGATCATTGGGATCCAGCTTCGCGATCCACGCATCGGCGGCGGCCACGGCCGTTTCTTTTTTCATTGAGTAAAGGAGCCGGCGCGCCTGCTCGCGAACCCAGCGCTCTGGCGAGCGCAGTTGTTCCAGCAGCGCCGGGGCATCCATTTTTTCGAGCTCCGGACGTTTCACGAGCGGCCGGCCGTTGGCGGTAAGGCGCCAGATGCGGCCGTGCGAACGGTCGCGGCGCGGATCGCGGTACGATGCCTGATAATGTCCGATGATTGGATTAAGCCAGTCGCAGACGTAAATCGCGCCGTCGGGACCCACGCGCGTTTCAACCGGCCGGAAATCAGTGCTTTTGCTCGCCATCAGGTCTGGCAACGCCGTGCTTTTGAAGCCCGCGCCATCGTCGCTGATTTTGTACATGCTGATCTGACTGGTGAAATACGTGCTCTTCAGCAGCACGTTTTGCAGATCGTCGGGCAGATGCTTGGAGCTCAGGAACTCGGGTTCCATGCTCTTGCCCCGCGAGACGCAGAAATCCTGCTTATAGGCGAGCGGATGAAGCGTGTTGATCAGTCCGGGCGTGCTGAAATAAAGGCAGTAGTTCGCGCCGCCGCCGTGGAAGACCTGGCCGTAATCATCGAATGCTACGCCCCAGCTGTTCAGACCGGCAGTGCTGTCGTTGAAATAACCATCGAGTTTCAGTGTGCGCGGATTGAAGCGCCAGACGCCGCTGCGGTTGAGCTCGGAAATGCCGTGCGGCGTTTCAATATACGACCACACGTGGTAGCCCTGCGTGAACCAGAGGCAACCGTCGGGCTGCCAGCGGATGGAATTGATCATCTGGTGCGTGTCGCCAGTGCCGAAGCCACTCAGTACGACGCGCCGCGTGTCGCCTTTGCCGTCGCCATTGCTGTCGCGCCAGTGTGTCAGCTGCGTGCTTTCGCAGATGTAAATGCCGCCATCGCCGAATTCGAAGCCCATCGGCATGACGAGCCCTTCGCAGTATTTCCAGGACTTGTCCGCCTTGCCGTCGCCATTCGTGTCTTCGAGTACGAGCAGATAATCGTTGGCGCGCTGACCGGGCTGAAGCTGCGGATACGAGGGGATGCACAACACCCACAGGCGGCCGAGCTCGTCCCAGCGAATCTGGATGGGCTTGATCATGTCCAGCTTCTCATCTGCGAAGAGGCCCACGGACATGCCCGGATAAAGAGTGAAGTTCTTCATCTGCTCGTCCGGAGTCTGCGCTGCGGGGGCGGGTGGCGCAGGATCGAGCGGCAGCGTCGGCGGCGGCTCTTTGCCCGCAGCGATCGCGTGAACGCGCTCGTCGGCGCGATTCACCAGCGGCTTGAAGCGCGTGAGCTCTTTGACGAACGGCGGGTGCTGCTGCGTTCCTTTCGCGAACGGCTGCGTGGTGCGGTCGCCATAGGCGAACGCCCAGTTCATGCAGCGCCAGCAGTCGAACCAGATGCGGTTTTTCTCAATGATCTCCTGGCGCAGCGTTTCGGCTCCAGCCGTAGCAGGCTCGGCGCCGAGCGCTTTGGCGATCAGCGCGCTGACTTCACGAATGCCTTCATCGGTGAAATGAATGCCGTTGCGGGTCAGGCGGGGGGCGTCGGCGGGGCGCTGCGACAGTGGCGTGAACACATCGACGAAAACAAAGCCGCGTTCCTGCGCGAGCTTGCGTGCGGCCTCGGCATACTGCTGAACGATGCTGTTGCGCGGCGTGTTGTCGGGCACCAGCGGGCTCGCGGGTTTTTCAAATGGAGCAGGGGAGAGCACGACAATTCGCGGCGTGCGCTCCTTAAAACTATCCAGCAGCGCCCCATAGCCGCTCGCAAAATCAGCAGCCGTGCGCGTCTGATCGAGCGCTTCGTTCTGGCCAAACCACGTAAAGATGAGCGTGGCACCGACCGCGTCGAAGTTCTCCTTCCACGTGCCGTGATTCTCCATGCGGTTCTGCCGCCAGACGGTGTCGCCTTCCCAGCCCATGTGCCGGAAGCGCGGCGCCTGCGCTTTTGCCGCGGAAGCCAGCGCCGTTTCGAGCCAGCCCGAGCGCTGTTCGATAACGACGTTCTCAGGCCCGGTGAAGACGACCACTTCGCCCGGCCGCAACGCAAAGGCGCCGTTGGCAAAAGGCGGGATCGGCGGGGCGGGCTCGAGCGAATCGGTCAAGCGTTCCAGCGGAGGTTTGACGACCGGCTTGCTGGCGGGAAGTTCTTCGATCAGCATATCCTTAAAGTGAACTTCGGCCGTCGCGCCGCCGTGAATCTGAAGCGCGATGATTCCCTTTTGCGGGATATTGGGCGCGTTCTCCGTGTAATCAACAGTCTGAACGCCATTAAGCCAGAGCTGAATGCGCGGACCCTCGGCGCGGATGCGATAATCGTTCCAGTCTTCCTTCTTGACAATCTTCTGCTGCAATTCCTTGGGCGGCATGGCGAGCACTTTATTGCGGCGGCTTTCATCGTAGAGCCCGCCGTCGTAGCCGTGACCGAAATCCGCCTGATAACCGGAGACTTCATGATGATTCGGCACGCGCTTGGAACGGATCTGGATGCCGGAATTCACGAAGCCTTCAGTGCCGAGCAGCTTAATTTTCAGCCGCAGTTCGAAGTTCTCGTATTCGCGCGTCGTCGCCAGAAAATTGTTGTTCTTCTGCCTGCGGGTAAGTGATCCGCCGATGAGCTCGCCGTTCTCGATGCGCCACGTCTCCTTCGTGTCGCCTTCCCAGCCTTCGAATGTACGGCCGTCAAAGAGCGGCGTCTCGCCGGCGAGCGTTGTAACACTCACGAGGAGGCACAAAACAAAAAGAACGCGCGCTGCGCACACTGAAGAAGAGGTCGGCATACGGAAAAGGCTCCATTCAGAATCTTGCTTGCTCCGTGTGTATATAAAACATCTCTATCTAAAATGCCCCATGGCGATTATGATTCGACCCTTGAAAAACTGACATTCACGGAAGAGTTCGCATGGAATCGACTCATTGGCTTGAACGGATATCGCCCTGTGTCCGGCTCAACCAGCCAGGCGCGGTGCCAAAGACATATACGGGCCATTTCCGGCACCGGCCAAACTGGATTGAGCCGCTGCGGGTCATTTACGACCATCAGCTGCTGCTCATCAGTGAAGGCGAGTTCATCGTTGAGGTGGAAGGCCGCCGCTATCCCTGTTCGCGCGGGTCGTACATGATCATCCCGCCGGCCCACTGGCACGTCTCGTGGGAGGCCGCCGGCCGCTTTGGCCACCGGCATTGGAGCCACTTCGACTGGACACATGCCGGGCCGTACGGCGAAACGCCGATCATGACATTCCATCCGGAGAAACCGCGCGAGGCGCTGTACCGGCCGGCGCCGGCGTTCATTCCGCAGCGGGTCTTTCACGGCACAGCGCGGCGTTTTGAGCGCGTCATGGAAATTAAAGAGCGCCTCTTTGCCACCGCCAATGCCGCGCAGGCGCACACGCGCCGTACCAGCCGCGCGCTGCTGCTTGAACTGCTGCTCGAACTTTTCGATGAGGACGATTCGCAGAGCACTGTTCCGCCGCCGGAGTTACGGCTGGCTGAAAAAGTACGCGACCTGCTCGACAGCAACCTGGAACGCCACTCGTCGGTGCGCATCGAAGACCTGCTCGAGCAGACGGGATATTGCTACGCCCACGTGTGCCGCGTCTTCAAGCGGCGTTACGGCATGCCGCCGCTCAAGTACCTGCATCTGTTGAGCATCAGCCGCGCGAAACTGATGCTGCGTGACACGGATCTGCCGGTGACGCGCATTGCCAGGCGGCTCGCTTTTAGCGATCCTGAATACTTCTCACAGGTATTCCGCAGGAACGTGGGGCAGAGTCCCACCGAGTATCGCCGCATGATGCGTTGACGCCTTGCGTGCATGCTTAATCTTCACTGTGCCGCCAACGCGATACAGGTGTCCGCCAATTTTCGGCATACGCCGAAAACAACCATCACCGCTCCGCACGATAGTTTTTGCGCGTTTGCATGCATTTTGAGTGGCTGAACGCCGGAGCCTTGCTTCATCGCAGAACTCACAGGAATAAGGAGGCGAAGCATGATGAGGCTAAACATTGTACTCGTATCCACAGTCATCGCCGGTGCCGTGCTGGCGACTTCCGTCAGAGCCGATTGCGGCGGGCAACACCGGAGCAGCGCGGCTCCGATGAGCGCCGACGAACGGGCTGCGTTGTCATCGGATGAAATTTTCATCCGCGGCGCGTACCTGATGAATCAGGCCGAGGTGCGCCTGGGGCAACTGGCGCTCGACAGAAGCTCTCATCCGGATGTACAGAATTTCGCGCGGCATATGGTCAACGATCACGGCGCTGTTTTGCGGCGCCTGGAACGGATTGCCGATCGGAACAGCATTCCCCTGCCGCGGCGTATGGATCCGGTGCACCGCGACATCGAACGCAGTCTGTCTCAACTCAGCGGAGCGGCCTTCGATCGTGAATTCATGCGCGTCATGGTGAAGGACCATGCGAACGCCGTGATGGACCTGCAGGAGCATGCAGCCAATGCAAAGAGCCCGGACGTGCGAGCGTTTGCGCAGGAACTGCTGCCGTCGTTCCGTGATCATTTCCAGATGGCGCAGCAGGTCGCAGCGTCAGCAGGCGCCGACACGCAGTGGGCGGCCGCGATCAATGCTCCCGGTGACACCGGCGCGGAACGCAGCTTCAACGTCCGCGCGGATCGTAATTCCGACATCATGCAGCGCTGACGCACGCTGTTCCTTTCAAGACGAAAAAAGACTCCGCTCCGGCGGAGTCTCTTTTTGAGCACAGCCCCGAGGCACACTCGTTGCTTTATTCGCCGCTATGTTGCGCAAACGTCTGGTTTGCGCGTCCACAGGTGAGGTGTTCGACAATAAGGTGAGTAACCCACGAGCGCCGTATAACCTGCCTTCTTTCAATTTAAACATGCTGCAGAAGTTTCTTATCAGAACCGCGACAGGAGCGGCTTAAAGGGTGCTATGAAAACCTCGAGTCCATCTGGGCCGGAGAGAAAAACGGGAATGGGACGCAGGCGGAAGTGGAAGGACCTGTTCCGCTATGCCTCGGAGCAGCCCGCGGCTCCCGATCCGGCGGACGAACTGGATTCCGCGCCCGTTTCGCTGGAGACGCTGAAGTTTTTTCTGAGCCTGCTGCGCTCGCACCGCTTTCTGATTGGCTGCCTGTTTCTGCTCGCATTGATCAATCAGGCGATGGGTATTGTGATTCCTGTCGCGATTGGAAAAATTCTCGATCTGGTGTTGCCCACAAAAGACGGTGAGCTTCTGCGTAACTCTGCGTTGCTCGCCGCGGCCTTTCTGATGCTGCGATCCGTTTTCCTTTTTGCAGAACGGGAAGTCGCCGTCCGCAGCGGCTGGGTTGTCGTGCTGGCCATTCGCAATCGTCTGCATGCCCAGATGCAGCGCATGTCCCTGCGATTCCTGGAAGACTATCACGTCGGACGCATCGTCGCGCGCGTGCTGGCCGACACCGAATCGGTGCGTCACCTGCTGCTGGGCGGGTTCGTTGCTTGTGCCGCGAACTTTTCACGATTTGTGCTGATCCTCTGCGTGCTGTACTGGATCGACTGGCAAATGGCGCTGATCAGCACCGCCACGCTTCCTTTATTTCTGATCGGCTTCTCGCATTATGTTGCACGCTTGAGGCCGGCATACCACGAGATGAACGAAGATGGTTCGCAGTTGTGGGGTTCCACGAACGAAACCTTTTCCGCGGCCCGCATCGTCAAAACCTACTGCGGTGAGCGGCGCGCCAACGCGCAGTTTGCCGGGCGCATGCATCAGATCGTGCGCAAGGCACTGCTGATCGACCGCGCGCAGCATTGGGTGGCGGTAATCTGGGAGGTGAGCGCGTGGTTCGGCCTGGTGGCGCTGATCTGGTACGGCGGCTGGCGCGTGCAGAGCGGCCTGATGAGCACGGGCGATCTCTTCGCATTCTGGGGGCTGCTGGGCCAGGTGCAATCGCCAATCGCCGACCTGATCCACATCTCCGGCACGATCCAGCATTCACTGGCCTCGCTCGCGCGCATTACGGCGCTGCTGCGCATTCGTCCGGACATCAGCGACCGGCCGGGAGCCATCAAGGCTCAGACCTTGCGCGGCGAGATCGAACTGCGTGATGTCCATTTCACCTACCGCGATGCCACTCGAAAATCGTGCGCTGAAGAAGAACGCCCCCGCGCGACGATCAATGGCATTTCACTGAAGATCCATGCCGGTGAATTTCTGGCCGTAGTCGGCCCGTCGGGATCGGGGAAGAGCACCCTGCTGAATCTGCTGGCAAGACTTTACGAAGTGGATGGCGGCGCCATTCTCGTCGACGGCGTCGACATTCGTGATTACCAGCTCACCAGTTACCGGAGGCAGCTTGCGCTGGTGCTGCAGGACAGCATCCTGTTCCGCGGCAGTATTCGGGAGAACATCCGCTATTCACGGCCGGATGCAACCGAAGAGGAGATTATTGCGGCGGCAAAATCAGCGAACGCGTGGGAGTTCATTTCGAAATTCCCGCACGGCCTCGACTCCATCTGCGGGGAGCGCGGCGTGAAGCTCTCCGGCGGACAGAAGCAGCGCATCTCGATCGCGCGCGCGATCCTCGCCAACCCGCGTATTCTCATGCTTGACGAAGCGACAAGCGCGCTCGACACGGAAGCCGAAGCGTGCGTGCAGCAGGCGCTCTCCTCGCTGATGCGTGGAAGAACGACGATCGTCGTCGCGCACCGCTTGTCGACGATCACGCACGCCGATCGCATTATGGTGCTCGACGGCGGAGAAATCGTCGAGATCGGTTCACACGAGGACCTGATGCTGCGCGAGGGCATGTATTACGACATGTTCATGCGCCAGTATGGCCGCATGCGCAACACACGAAGCTCGCGGGTTTTCCGGTGACCTAACCCCCGGCCCCTTCCCTGGGAGGGAAGGGGAGAACTGTTTTCAACGCTGCGACGCGGAGACGCAGAGAAATTATAGGTTAGGGGTGGCCCGAACGGAGTTCGGGTCGCGAAGCGACAACGAACCCGACTTGCATGCTGCCTTATAAAAAGCGAAGTCTTCAGTTGAGTGACATGCAGCTTTTCGGAATTCGACGTGCTTCAGTAGGTCGACACGCAAGTAGGGTTGGATGTGCCTTCGGCACCCGGACTTTGGTCCGGGCCACCCCCTCTCGTCGCCGTTCCCCCCTTCCCTCCTAGGGAAGGGGCCGGGGGTTAGGTCAGTCGGCGCGAGTAATCAGATTTTTTAATCTCATAATTCTTTATGACCACACAAGTAACGAGATTGTTTCAAAAAATGCGTCGCAAAACGCATTTCTCAAGCATCTTAGTATTAGTGAGAGGGGACTGAAAGCAGCACCTCTCACGCGCGGTCTTGGCGCCTTGGCGTCTTGGCGGTTCACAAAAAACTAAGCCCGCAGCACGCCGTTGAATTTTGCCAGCAGGGCGTCCTGGAATTTCTTGTGCGCGGCGTTGACTTCGTCGTCGGTCAGCGTGCGATCTGGCGCGCGGTAAACGAGTGAAAGCGCGAGAGATTTTTTTCCCGCACCGACCTGCTTGCCACGGAAAACCGAGAGGAAGCGCGGGGCTTCGCGCTTGTCTCGGAGCGGCTCGTGCCAGGCGCGTGCGAACGTGTCGACGTCGCTCCAGGAAACCGATTCATCCACGACCATCGCAATGTCGCGCATGACTTCCGGGTAGCGCGGCGGCTCGCTGTAGCGCGACGGCGCGTGCGGCAGATTTGCAAGCTTCATCAGATCCAGCTCGCAGATCGCGACGGGGCTGCGCAGATCGAAAGCTTTCTGCAGATCGGGGCTGATCGTGCCCAGCCAGCCAATGCTGTCCTGCGCGCGCTCGTTTCCAGGCATCTCGCGCACGCGAAGGACAGCGCAGGCCTGCTCAGGATTCAGAAATGCCGGCGCCGGACCGACTGGCGCCGAGCAGCGCAGATGCGCCGCTTCGAGACTCAGCGCTTCGCCCACGCGCGAGAGCGTATCGGCCACATGCTGGAAACCGCGGTCGTCAACGATCGCCAGAACGTGGCGCTCTTCCGGGCGCGGCTGGGCCACAGCCGGAATGAAAACTTTGCCGATTTCGAAGAGGCGCGCTTCGCCGGTGCGGTGATCCTGGTTGAAGCGGCGGATATCCAGCAGTGACGCGAGCAGACTGTTGCGCAGCGCAGAATGATCTTCGCGCAGCACGCTGGCCTTATCGAGAACAAGCGGCTTGTGCGAGGTCCACACCGCCGGCGCTTTCCAGCGTGGATCGATGAGGCTGTCGCTGACACACTCGAAATAACCGAGCGCCGTCAACAGCGTGCGCAACTTGCCTGACGTGACTTCGGCCGGCGAGCGGTGCGGGACGCGCGCGGACATCGCTGTTGTATCGGGCACGTGGTTGTAGCCGTAGAGGCGCGCGACTTCTTCGATCAGATCGATTTCGCGTTCCAGCTCGCCGCGCCGCCACGATGGCGCCCTCACCGACAGCGCACTGGAGCTTTCCGCGACAATTTCACAGCCCAGCGCCGTCAGAATGCGCCGCGCTTCGGCCATCGGAACAGGCGCGCCAAACACGCGGTTGAGTTCAGACGAACGGATATCCAATGTCTTCTGCGGCCGCGGGCGCGCAAAAACATCGATCACGCCCGGGGCGATCTTTCC
>DASPJR010000222.1:0-22949 GCA_035628505.1 Planctomycetota bacterium
CGTGCCAAACTCTGTTTCAAGCAATTGCCGCATCCGCATCGGGCCGTCAGTCGGATCGACGTCCGCGGATGAATCCGACACGGTATTCAGCATTCAGTCTGCGCCCGCGCGTGTGACTGCGCTTTCATTCATCCCCGGCAGCACCTTCACGCAAGCGCCGGCATCACTGGCAATCTCCTTCAGCCTTGCCTTGCAGGGCGCTTCGGTGAACTCCAACACCGTAACGGTGACGCGAGCAGGCACAGACGGGCAAACCGGCACGGGCGATGACCAGACAGTGGCGCTGCAGAATCTTAGTCTCAATGGAACCAGCCTGAGCATTGTTCTGCCCGGATCGCTGCCCAATGACACGTACACTCTAAGGCTGCCCGACGGCGGATTGAAAGACATTAACGGCGCCTTCGTTGACGGCGAGTTTTCGGGAAGTTTACCGAGTGGCAATCGCATTCCAGGCGGAGCGTTCTCCGCCAGCTTCGTGCTGAACGTCCAATCACCCGTGGCGCAAGCCGCCTCATTCAACTTGAGCGAAGACACGCCGCTTGCGGGAACTGTTTCAGCCACGGATGCGAACGGTGATGTGCTCACGTACGAGATTGTGAGCCAGCCGGCTAAAGGCACGCTCGTGTTCAACACGGCCACCGGGGCATTCACGTACAATCCGGACGTCAACCAGAACGGAAACGACACGTTTACATTCCGCGCCAGCGATGGTGTCAACGTTTCGAACACTGCAACCGTGACACTACTGATCGCACCGGTAAATGATGTGCCCTCCGCAGTGGATCTGCAGTTCACGCTGGACGAAGACGTGCCGCTCCGTGGCAATCTACAGGGCACGGATATTGACAGCGCCGCGCTGACGTACATTCTGCAGAGCACACCCGCGCACGGCGTCCTCGAGGTGCTCGAGAACGGAGCGTTCGTCTACCGGCCGCACACAGAGTACAGCGGCCCCGACACGTTCACCTATAAAGTTTCGGACGGCACGGCCAGTTCATCGCTCGCCCGCGTTCTGCTGCAGGTGAATTCCGTCAACGACGTGCCAGTCGCCAGGCGCCAGGATCTTGCGACGCTGGAAGACACGCCGGTAAGCGGCACGCTGAAGGCGGTCGACAACGATGGCCAGCCGCTTACGTACCGCTTCATTGCAAGTGGATCGCTGGGCGTCGCCCTCATCACCGACGCCGGCACCGGAGCTTTCACCTATACTCCCAACCCGAATGTTTCGGGCGTCGACGTTATCAGCTTCGTGGCGAGCGATGGAATCGAAGACTCGAGCAGCACGAACATCATTATCGCCATTTCGCCTGTCAACGACGCGCCGCGCGCGGTCCTGAGCGCCGACAGCACGATCGGCGTGGCAGTTGGCCAGAGCGTCACCCTCGACGGCTCGGGCTCGAGCGATATCGAAGGCGAGCTCTCATTCGCGTGGGACTTCGGCGATGGAACAGTCGTCGCTGCGGCTCCAGCGCTGGTGCAGCATGCGTGGTCCGCGGCCGGCGTGTACACCGTTCATCTCACCGTTACCGATGCCGAAGGGATCAAGGATTCCGTAAGCATCAATGTAGTTGTGTCCGCGCTTGGCGGTGGGTCATCTCCAGACCGTCCCGACAGCGATGGTGACGGCTTCAGCGATGAACTTGAAATTGCGCTGAACACGGATCCGTTGAGCGCGTCGTCGTCGCCGATTCAGAACAAACCACTATCGTCGGTCAGGCCGCTGGAGCTCTCGAAGCCGCGTATCACCTTACACTTGAGCGCCGACGGCAAGGACAGCATTTCATTGAAAGGCAAACTTCCGGTGCGGCATCGCATGAACCTGGCCGGACAGAAAGTCGTCGTGGACATCGGCGGAGTGATCGAAACGTTTGTGCTGGATGCGCGCGGGCGCTCACAGAAGAGCGCCGATAAATCGCTCCGGCTCAGCGCAAAGAGCAAGTACGGCGTCGTCTTCGCACAAATGGCGCCGTTTACTCTGACGCTTCGCAAAGGAACGTTCAGCGACAGACTGTCGGCTGAACTGCACGCGGGCGAAGATCAGAAGAAAACGCCGAGGTCGCTAAGCGCGACCGTCCTCTTCGACGGCGCGTATTTCCAAACGACGCTGCAGCTGCTCGTGACCGGCAACGATTCAATGCTGAGCGCTAAGTAAGCTTTGGCTATAAGTGCATTCGAAGCGCCTCAATGCAGGGACTAGTCATCGAGGCTTTTCTTCAGCGACTTTGGCTTGTGATTCATAAAAGAAGTCACGCGCGCCAGCACGGTTTCAAACGTTTTACCGCCTTTGATCATCTGATAGAAATCGATGCACTCTCCGCCTGCGCGGTAAATACAGCCCGTGTGCAACCAGTATTTCAAGTCATCGGCGTGAATGCCCTGGGCAAAAACGAGAATGTCGTCAAACGTGACTGGAAGGAATCGTTTCGCATCGCGGATGTAGGGAGGATTAAACATTGGTTCGCTTCCACCAACGGTCTCCAGCGGCTGAAACTCAGGAAGGGACGCCATATAGTGTCCCAGCATCTTCCAGCTAAGCAGATAACGTTCACAGCTGATGTCCCAGTGCGGGCGCTTTTGTAGATCAGGCTCTATTCTTCCGGACATGACCTGGCCGCATTCGATGATTTTCAATGTCTGCTTCAGCCACGGCATGACAGAGTGCGTCCGCAATTCCTGCTGTGTCTGCATCGGGTGCTCGACCTGTGGGCCAGTTGCCCATGCGGGCATTCCAACGGTGTGCTGGTACATCGTCATTGAATGCAGAGTGTTTCCCGACACAGGAAACTGCGTAATCACCAGGCCGCTTTCAGTTCGAATCGAATCGAAATAAAACGTAAAGCATGGGTTATTAATGCCTGGCGGACAGGAGTGACAGAGAACCTTCAGGCCCAGCCGCTTATGTTGTTCTTCCAGCAGCATGAAGATCCATTTGTAGATCTTGCGGCGATTCACTTCGAGAATTTGAGACGAATTCATAGGCTCGCTGCCCCTTTCGAATCGGTGCTGTTGAATTTGCCGCGGCCGTACCGTTCTATCGCACAATCCGGACGCAGCCATAATTTCCTTAGCGACGCTCGCGTTTCGCCCGCTTCTCGCCGATGAAGCCGCGCATCGGCGCAGGGAGTTCGGATTCGAAGCGCAGCGCTTTGCCGCTGACGGGGTGCTCGAATCCCAGCACGGCCGCGTGCAGCGCCAGGCGCCTGGCGCGCCACTGCGGGTGAGACGAGAGTTCCGGCCGGTAGCGCGGATCGCCCAGCACTGGATGACCCGCTTCGGCGAAGTGCACGCGGATCTGGTTGCGCCGTCCCGTCTCGAGCCACACGCGAACGTATGACGCGCCGTGTACGACCTTCACGCGTTTATAATGCGTGATCGCCAGCTGGCCCTCTCCAGGCTCTTCCGTCGAATATCGCTGCAGACTTTTCGATGTCGCCAGGTAGCTCTCAAACGTTCCACTCGCGGGAACAGCGCCTTTCACGATTGCCGCATATTCGCGCTCGGGCTTGCGGCTTTCAAACTGCGCCTGAAGTTTTTCGGCAACCAGGCGGCTTTTGCCAAACACCAGCAGACCCGACACATCGCGGTCAAGCCGGTGAACGGGCTGAGCGCGCTCGCGCAGGCCGCGATGCGCCATGTACCGCGAGACGGCATGCAGAAGCGAACTCGTATCGCCCGGCTGCGCCGGCACGGTCAGGAATCCCGCGGATTTGTCGACGACGATCAGGTGCTTGTCTTCGAACGCGATGCGGAACGCCTCGTCTTCCCACTCGCGCCGGCGTTCGTGATAGCGGCGATGTATGTCATAGACTGCTTCCACCACATCGCCCGCTCTGACCGGCTCGCCGATGGCGCTGCAGGGGGCAGAGTTAATGGTGATGCAGCCGTGATCGAACAAGCCGCGGATTTCCGAGCGCGAGAGACCGGTCAGAGCCTGTACCACGCGGTCCACGCGACCGGCGAGTTCCGGCGTTACATCGAAACGTTTATGAACAATGGCCACGCTTACTTGCTGCTCCCTGAAGAACGTTCGCGCCGCCGGCGAATGGCATAACACGCAAAATCGAACAAACCCGCGAAGCGGTACTGCGGATCGACATAGTGTTCGACGACATAAAAAGCGAAATAGTACGCCCGCGCGAAACACCACACGCAAAGCGCCAGCAACAGCGCGACTTTCAGGCTCGGGTGTTCCAGCAGCAGCGTACCGCCGGCCATCAAACCGCAGAGCACAAAGAGGAATCCTTTCAGGTAAAGAAGCCGCGGTGATTTAATGTCGCCCGACAGCATCAGATCCCTCCTTTCGCCCCGCATAGACCAGCGCGCCCAGCATCAGAACGTTCCGCGCAAACGCAACACCGGGGCGCTCAAGAATCTCCGCCCAGCGCTGCAGACCGAGCGCGCCGACATTCACGCAGCCGCATGAGATATCCAGCCCGCGCAGAATCGCCTGTGCGGTGGCAACGATAAAGACGACCGTGAGCACCAGAATCCAGCGGCGCGCCACCTCGTCCCACGCGTTGAACGCCAGCAGCGCGCCGCAGAACAACTCGAGCCACGGCAGGCCGATGGCAGTCAGACGAAGAAGCACGCCGGGAAGATGCAGATCATAGGCAAAGAGCGCGGTTAGAAAGCGGCTGGGGTCGGCGATCTTGGAGGCTCCGGCGAGTATGAAAAAGAATCCAATAGTGACACGAATGGCCGTGCGCGCTCTCGCGGCGTTCATCGCGCGTTTCCTTCTGCAATCGCGGAGGCCGCGTCGTGCCAGCTGGAATACTCGGCCAGTACGCGCACGTTTGGATAGCCTTCCTGCTGCAGAAAAAAGGCGACATCCATGGCCAGCGTGCATGGATCCCCGTCGCAATAAACAAGGATTGCCTTCGTTTTGGCATACTGTTTTGCAAACTCTGCAAAGAGTGCTTCCTTGCGCGGCTCGGGATAAGAAATTGCTCCCGGAACGTGCCCCGCCTGAAACGCCGCTGGTGTGCGGGCATCGATGATAATCGCCTTGTTCGCGCGGACCCATCCAGGAGCTTCGTGTAGTGGAAGCGGGCGTGGCCACGGATCATTGCTGGCGGCGGCGTCCGGCTGATTTTCCGCCTGCACCTGCGCCGCTGCGCCATGCTCAGGGAAGGTCCGGCCGGAAGCGGACCATTGCACCGGCCGCGGGTGAAACATATTCACCAGCAGTCCCACCAGCAGCGCTGCCACAGGCAACAGAATAAATCGAACCAGCATTGCCGACCCCGGAAACTCAGGTACGTCCGAAGCTCACTATACCCGCGCGAGAGAGTCCGCCGCTACTGCAGGTCAATGTTCATGGCAGCGATTCGACGCTTTCCGCCGGGCGTGCCTCCTGCGGATCAAGCCAGCGCAGTAGCCGCTCGCGGAAGAGACTGGTGATCACGCCTAGAATCAGAAGCACGAATCCGGCAGAAGCGCTCACCAGCGCGCGAAAGTGCGGAATCGACCCGCGCAGATGCCAGAACGTCCCGGCGGCTGGCGCTGAAACACATCCGAGCAGCCCGGCGTAGAACGACCGTACGCGCGTACTCCAGGCCAGGCTCACATAGACCAGCGCGGACGCAAGCCAGAGCTGCACCGCGCTGCTCAAAAACATTTCCAGCACGGCGGCCGGTGCAAACGGCGCGTGCTGAATCCATGCCCAGTGCAGAAGCGAAACAGGAACCGCCGCGAGCGCCGCGTTCCAGCCATCGAACCGCGGATCTCGCTGCCAGCGCAGCAGGAAAACGGCTGCTGAAAACACCAGCAACATGGGCCAGTGCAGCCGCGCATCCGGCGCACGGTCAAAGACCCAGTCTGTGCCGTACAGATGGGCGATGGATGTTCCCGTGGTAATGAGCACGGCCCACGTACCGCACCAGGGCGTTTGCAGCGGATCATTCGCGCCGGCCGGCGCGTGCGTGTTGCGTTCGTGGTGAATCAGCCAGAGCAGTGAGAGCAGCGAAACCCATCCGCATAGCCAGCCCAGGCGCTGCTCGGCCGTGATTCCTATGGCCAGACGAACATGCGGTGCGCCAAGCAGTGCCGAAATGGAATGCGCAGCAAGAATCACGAGGATCACGGCGCGATAGCTGCGCGGCAGAAAAACTCCAGGCAGGCGCGCGTACATCCAGAGTTTCAACGCCGCAAGAAGAAGCGCGGCGGGAATCAGCACATAGCCCAGCCACCACCACAGCGCAATCAGTTCGTCGAGTGCCAGCAGCGAGCCGCCTAAGAAGAGTGCCGCGACAATGGTCAGGCCGTGCAGATCGCGTCCCCCGCCAGCGCGGTTTTTCAGCACAATGGACGCAGCAGCCAGGATCGCCAGCTCGTAAACGTGCAGCAGCACCAGGCTCAGCACAATGCCGCCGACTTTCCCGATCTGCGGATCGATCTCGCTGTTCAGCTGCAGCACGCCATACGCGAGCAGCGCCGCGCTCACAACGTAGAACGGATTAGCCCGCACACATTCGCGCAGCACCCAGCGCCAGAATCCATGTTTCTCAAGATATTCGAGGTGGGCGGTAAGCGCGTCAGGCATGGCGGCGGCTCCGGTGACTCAAACGCGATATCAGCTTCGGCACAAAGACACGAAGTAGGAGAGGGCTTAAGGAAATGGTTGTCTGCACTGCGGCGACTCAGGCTTCCGCATTGCGGGCTCAGCCGAATTCAAAATTACCTTTGTCGTCTTCGAGTCTTAGAGTCTTCGTGTTGAAAGCTGTTTGTGACGCGGCCCGGCTCTTAAGGTCGGTACGCGCACGGTGTCGAGCAGGTTTGTAACTTTCTCGACGAAATTCGAATTTGCGTTATGACACACGCATGAACACACCGGCAACGCAGCAAACCATCCTGATCGTCAGTGGAGCGCTTTTTTCGGCGGAGGGTAAGCTGCTGCTGCTGCGCCGCGCCGACGACAAGGAATGGGAAATGCCCGGCGGTGAACTCGATTTCGGAGAGGCCCCCGAGCTCGGCTTGATCCGGCAGTTCTCCGAAACCACCGACATCGAAGTCTCAGTCGACCGGCCGCTCGGTGCGTGGAGCTCTCTGGAAAGCACGGGCGACCGGGCGATCTATACCGTGCACATCGATTTCACCGTAAAGTGTTCCGGCGCGCTGCTGGGCGTCGACATCGATCCGTCGCGACATGCCGAGTTTGCCTGGATGTCACGGCCGCAGGCGGCTGCGAGCATGCCGCTTCCGGCAAAGCGCGAAGCCGTTGAGCGGGCGTTCGTGGCGCTGACACGATCACGCAAAAATGCATAGGAGAGCAACGATGGCGAAAATCGATTGGATGCTGCACCGCAACGGGTGAAAGACCTGCGGCCGAACGCAGGAGTTTCTTGCGAAGAACAAGATTGAGACAGCCACAACCGTCGACGCCAGGAAGAGCCCGCTCGACAAAAAACAGGCACTCGCCCTGGCGCGCGAGGCCAGCGAAATTTTCGCGACAAAAGGCAAGAAGGTCATTCACTTTGATCTGAAAAAAGACGCACCCAGCGACGACGAGCTGCTTGCCGTGCTGATCGGGCCAAGCGGCAACCTGCGTGCGCCGGCGTTCCGAGTCGGAAAGAAGCTGATCGTCGGATTCGACGAAGAGACCTGCCGTCAGGTCTTTAAATGAGGCGAGATTGAGTGTCCTCAAACGTACCTGATTCCATTTTGCAGACCGTTGCCGAACGTTTTAATATAATTTCATGGGCGAGCTTCATCTCTGCGAACTGTGCGGCCGGCGTGTGCAGAGCGTCACGAAACACCACCTGATTCCGCGCACGCGGCACAAAAACAAACGCAATAAGAAGAACTTCGACCGTGAGGAGATTCATTCGCGCGTGCTGTGGCTGTGCTCGCCCTGCCACAAGAATGTTCATGCCGTGCTGACTGAGAAGGAGCTCGAAAATCAGTACAACACGCTTGAACTCCTGGCCGCTCATCCGGAGATCGCGAAGTTCACAGCGTGGATTTCAACCAAGCCCGACGGCACGACTGTCCGCGTTCACGCCAACCGGTCTAAGTCAGAAAAGTGGAAATGACGCCGCCCTCACGGTGTGCAGTGCGGTTTGCACCTGTGCACAGCTCCAGAAACTGCGAGTTTTGTGGATTCTTATAAACTTTTTGTCAATACAAACTATTGTGTCTGCTTATTTTGCATCAGCGTTAAAGATTTTTGGAGAAAATTTGGGACAAATCGACTTCGCTAAGCATCTCTTATAGATGAGAGGACCCTGCAAACGGCCTCTCCTGCTACGACACCCTCACTATACTCCGTTGCTGAGACTTTCCCTCATCACGCGATGATCGGAGAAGTCACGGCGGGGTAAGTGATTCAGGCACATGCGGGCAGCATTTTCAAAAATTCAACATCGAGAGGAAACGGTCCTTGAAGCGCATCCATAAACTTTTCGGCATTCTCCTGATCGCAATACTCGCGCGGAGCCTCTCCGCGGCGGATGGCGCCATCCCCTTCCCCTTTAAGGTAGGCGACCGCGTGGCGTGGATCGGCAGTTCATCCACCCGCATTGGCATCTGGCCGAAGACGATGGAATTTCTGCTACGCACGCGGCATCCGGAACTGAAGCTGCAATTCTGGCGGCACACGACTGGCGGTGGAACGTTCGCCACGGGCCTTGAAAATCTTACGAAGTGGCTGGATGAATCGAAGCCGACTCTGGTGCTCTACAATTATGGCGGGAACGATTCCAGCGGCGGCGAGAAGGGTCTGCCGAAATTCAAAGAGAACATGGACAAATGCATCGCGCAGGCTAAAGCCGCCGGCGCACGCGTGTTCCTGATGACGCATCAATCAAACGACGTGCGACGCGCGGGCAAAGAGCCGTGGACGAAGCGCAAGATGTACGCGGAAGTCATGCTCGAATACGCCAGAGAAAAAGGCTACGCGATGGTGGACACGCATCATCCGCTCGAATCGCTGCAGCTGAAGGGCCAGGAAGACAATCCGGATTACACGATCAACGTCGACACCATTCATCTGACTGAGTCAGCTTACATCGGCTGGGCGTACTATCTTTACGAACGATTGACGCCGCCAGCCGCGGAAAGCTCCGCCGAGATCTCCGCATCGGGCCAGGTGCTCTCGGCCACGCGCTGCAAAATTTTGGACGCTAAGAGCGAGAACGGGGTGCTCACATTTACGCGCTCCGATGAAATCCTGCCGCTGCTGCCGCCGAACCCAAATCCAAAGCCCGCGGCACCGAAGAAGGGTGAAGAGAATAAACCTGTGCCGCCCATTCCCGAATTCAACAAGCAACTGCCCCCACGCAAGCTCGTGCCGCTGGAGAATTTCTCGCGCTACATGCTGAAAGTGAGCGGCCTGGCAGACGGCACCTATACGATTTCAGTCGAAGGCAAACCCGTGGGCGCAGCCGACGCAAAGTCGCTCGCCGCCGGCGTTAATCTCAATTCGCTGCTGCTCGATTCAAAGAACCCCGCGCCGTGGGAGGAACTGCAGAAAGATCTGTATGACGGCAAGTCGCTCGAACAGATCGGCAGGACGGCATGGAAGTTCGAAGTGAAGAAAAACTGATTTTTTCACCACAGAGAACACAGAGACGGCTGAAACATGGAGATGGCGAACGTGCTTGCCAGCAAGAGATTAAGTCCATCTGTGCTAAAAAGCTTTTCTCTGTGCTCTCTGTGATCTCCGTGGTGAGAAAAAACCTCAGCGCGACGCGTGCGGATACTCGTTGCATAGAAAATGAAGCGGGGCAGCGTCCTCTTCAATCTGCGGAAAGCGGCCGATCGGGTCGCTGAAACGGTTGTCACTGGCGTCGTCGTTCACACTTGAGACTTCGCCGACCAGCACGCGGCCGCGGCCGGGTTCGCCGTAGAATTTGTGATAGAGGCGCGGCACCAGCGTGACGCTCTCGCCGGGCTTGAGAACGATTGAGCCGCCCGCGCGAACCGTGCGCAGCACGCCGTCGCAGCGCACGCGGATGGCTTCGGATGTGAAGCGCTCCTGCGCGTCAGAATTATAAAGTTCCACGATCAGATTGCCGCCGCCGCGGTTGATGATGTCTTCGGTCTTCTGCCAGTGAAAGTGAAACGGCGTGACCTGGTTCTCGTCGACAATCATGATTTTCTCAGCGTAGCTCTTCACGCTCGTCGGATCTTTCAGGTTGCCGTTGCGAAGCGTGAAAAGCAGCAGGCCGGTCTTCTGAAAGTTGCCGCTGCCGAAATCCGTCAGATCCCAGCCGAGCTTGTTCAGGCGAATCTCATCGCCTTCGGGGCCGACCGATTCCCAATCGTGCGGCGACCAGAAAGCAAACGGCGGCAGCAGAAATTTCTGCAAGGCGAAGAATTCTTTTGCAGACGTGATGAACTGGTTGATTTCAGAACGCTTCATGCGCTTTGTCCGGAACTTAACGGCGGCGCAGCGGATTCGATGCGCGCGCTTTCGATGGATTCTATCCGCGGAGCGAGCCCGCGATCAGCCAGAAACGCGCGGAATTCCGGCCAGTGCGCGCCGAGGTAATCGAACTCGCCCGGACGGCACGGTTGAACGCAGCCAATCAATCGATTGATCTCCGCATCGTTCCCGGATGTTTGCGGCTCATGACGGAGCGTGAAAGCGTGCATCAGCCGCAGGCATTTCACAGGGTGGCTCATCACCACAGCTTCGGCGAGATGCCACTTTGCGGTCAACATCTCCGCGGCGTCCTGCGGTTTTCCGCGGCGCAGCAACACGACTGTCTGCGGCAACAGAAGGAGGCCCTGCTGGTGCGGGCTGGCGATCGCAGCGATTTTTTCAAGCGTCTCTTCGGCTGCCGCCAGGTCGCCCGAGAGAGCCTGCGATAGTGCGAGGGCCGAGTTCAGCCGCGTCAGCAGGGGGTTATTGTGCTGAAGGTTGGGCGTCTCGAGTGCGACTTTCAGCAGCTTCTGCGCGCGCTCATACTCTTTTTTGTAGAGATGAATGAGTCCGCGGTAAAGAAGAAAGACCGCGTGCCATTCTGCACCAAGCTGTTTTGCGGCGATGAATTCATCCAGATTCTTCGCCGCTTCATCGATCTGCCCCGACTCAGCAAGCGCAACCGTATCGAAGTATTTGTTGAACGTGAAACGGACCGACCGGATGCGACGCACCAGGAAAAGGATGAAGCCTAGAATCAGAATCCACGGAATCACTGCAAGAACAATGCCCGGCAAATCACTGTTCGCGCTCGCCGGCCGGCCGCCAGATCCTGTTTCGGAACTGAAATGCGCGAGTAACAGGATGGCAACAGCGACACCAACGAGCACTGCGACAAAACGGAAGGTCAGTCCCGACCCGAACTTCACTTTTGCATCCGGATCGCTCTGCGACGCGCGCCGCCAGCGCAGCAACAGGAAGATCAGCACGCCGGCCGGCAGCAGCCATGGCAGAAGAATAAGAAGCGAACTCAGCGAGTCGTCCATGTCGCCTTCATCATCCTATGCGGGCTGATCGCTGAGAATCGAATAGCGCGGGAATACCGTCCGGATCTGCTCGGGCGAGACGATCCCCTGCGTCAGCAGATAACGGCTGTAGCTCGCGAGCGAAATGAAATTGTCCGCGTTCAGGCTCGCCTGCATCATTCCAAAAGGCGCGTCCTTTTCGATCAGATCGCGAAGCGCCTCGTTGAGCATCATCAGTTCATAGACTCCGACGCGGCCGAGATCCCCTTCAAAGCGGCACGCGTTGCAGCCTTTGCCCTTGTATACGGGAACATTCGCGTCAGCGATGAGCTTGGCTTCGACGAGCATGCGCACGGACGGGTCGGCCGGCGAAAGCTGCTGAATGCAGCGCTCGCAGATGCGCGAGATCAGCCGTTGACTGACGACGCATTTGACCGCGCTGGCCATCAGGTACGGCTTGACGTTCAGCTTGCGCAGGCGGGCGATCGCTTCGAGAGCCGAGTCCGTGTGCAGCGTGGAGAGCACCAGATGCCCTGTCGTTGCGGTCTCCAGCGCGATGCTGGCTGACTCCGGATCGCGAATTTCGCCAACGAGAATCACGTCTGGGTCCTGACGCAACGCTGTGCGCAGAATCTGCGCGAAATCAAGACCCACCGCGCGATTAACCTGGATCTGCGTTGCATAGCCGAGCTGGTACTCAACGGGATCTTCGATGGTGACGATGTTCACTTTCTGCGATGTGCGCCAGACTTCGCTGAGGCCCGCGTAAAGCGTCGTGGTTTTTCCCGAGCCGGTCGGCCCGGTCACGAGAATCATTCCGCTGCTATTGCGGAACACGCCACGCAGTGCGTCGCAGACCGACTTGGAGCTGATCAATTCCTTCAGGTCGAGTCGCTGGCGGCTCTGATCCAGCAGGCGCAGCACGGCTTTCTCGCCGCCCTGGCATGGCGTGACAGAAAGACGGACTTCGACACGCTGATTTCCAATCTTCACCGGGAAGCGGCCGTCCTGCGGCAGGCGGCGGTTGGTGATGTCCAGGTCGCTGATGACTTTCAGCCGTGAGATCAGGCGCGTAAAGAGCACGTTATCCAGCTGCTTTTCGAGCATCTCCATGTTGCCGTCCAGGCGCATGCGGATACGCGAATACGGCTCAGCCGGCTCGAAATGCATATCGCTGGCGCCGAGATGAATCGCTTTGAGCAGAACTTTTTCGAGCACCTCGGCCGTCTGGTGGTCGCCGAGCTCATGCTCTTTGCCGGATTGATCCACATACGTCACCGAGCGCGGCTCGTCGGGCCTGGCCTGAACGGCATGCGGGAAATGCGCTTCGGCAAAGCGCTCGAATTCCCGCTCGCCGATAGCGACAAACTCGACACTGTACTGCCGCAGTTCGTCGCGCAGAAACGTGCGCGTTTTGGCGTTCAGCGGATCGGCCATGCCAACGGTAAGCGCGTCGCCATTCTGTGCGAGAACCAGCGCCTTGCAGTGCCGCGATGTTTTCTCCGGAAGAATTTTCCAGGCCGTCTTCACGCCCGGGTAGCTGTCCAGCGAGACAAACGGCAGCGTCACTTCTTTGCGCGCGATCTCTTCAAGATGCCGCGCCATCCCCGCCGCCAGTTCAAGCCCAAGCTGCGGCTGCGTTTTAATCAGCTCGCGCACAGCCGCCCCATTCAAGATCAGCGCCTGCCCGGCTGTGAGGGCGATCACGGATGCGGCAGAAGGTTCACCGGTGAGCAGCGCCGGCTCGCCGAAATGATCGCCGGGATAAAGCAGGTAAAGCTCGCGGCCAAAGCCGACTTCTTCATCCTGCACGACGACTTTGCACTGGCCTTCGAGAATGACGTAGAGCTCGCTGGACGGCGCACCCTGTTCGATCATTTTTTCGCCGGGCCAGAATTCACGCACCTGCGCCTGCTGGCCGAGTGAATTCCAGACTGCCGGCTTTAAATTTTTGAAAACGGGAATAGTCCCGAGCACTTCAGCATAACGTTCCGCTTCGTTGAGCATCGATTTCCCCCACCCTGTTTTGAAATTCTATTTCCGTTTCATCAGTACGGCCCATGCCAGCGGCCGGAAATCAGGCGAATTCGTATCAAACTGTGTCTCACGCAGCTCCAGAATATCGAACAGTGTTCCAAGTTCGTTGCGAATGTCACTCTCCGAAACACGCGGCGGACCGTACTCAGTACGTTCTTTGCCGTTGCCCGACAACGAAAAATAAAGCGTGCCCGGCCGCGAAACGCGCTGCAGCATCGCCAGGTACTTCGGCAGATCGATTTTTCTCAGGTAATGGTAAACGCCGCGATCAAAGAGAATGTCGTACGGCCCGCCCAGGTCTGCCGTGAGCGCGTCCGCGACGCGGAAATCCACGTGGACGCCGGACTGCTTCGCGCGTTCGCGCGCAACCTCGATGGCCTGCGGAACCGGATCGAACGCAACCACCTTCATGCCGCGCCGCGCGAACTCAATCGCATTCGTCCCCGTGCCGCAGCCGATCTCGAGCACGCTCGCGCCTTGAAGCTGGCCGGAGTCGAGCACACGCTGGAGCTCCGGACAGACACGGCCGGAGTCCCACGGCGTCTCGCCGCGCGCGTAGCAGGCCACGAAATCAGTCCGCTGGATATGCAGGCGGCTGAGATTCTCTCCAAGAATCTGCGCGCGCACGGAAGGCTCTAGCTGCAGCTGCTCGAAAGCATTTTGCAGAGCCACGAGAATGTCGGCGCGATAACCTCGCGGCAGGACGCTGCTGTCCGTGCCGAACAGGATCCGCTCCGGGCCGAACGCATCCAGGCACATTGTCAGCGCGCGCACCAGCGTGACAGGTTGCTCAAGCAGGCTCATCCATTCGTTCGAGCTGGAGGTGTCGACGAAAACGTTCGGACACTGCAGGCCCAGGAACACCGCTTCCCGCAGATAACCGCAGCCAAAGTGTGGAATGATGAAGTTCGTTTTCGGGTTGTCCGTCGCGGCGCGGTGCAGCAGGACGGGATTGCTGAAGCGTGCGTCAAACGGGCTGCGCAGGCCAAGTTTCTCGCGCAGCTTCACGCGCAGAATTCCGACATGGCAGAAAATGGGCACGGCATGCTGCGACGCAAGTTCGTAAAAAGGATAGACGAGTTTCTCGTCCGATGGATCGAAACGGTGCATCGCCGGAAAGAGTTCTATCCCGCGCAGGCCTAGTTCCGTGAGGTCCCGCCGCGCAATCGCGAGTGCGTCTGGCGCAAGCGGATTGACCATCGTGTAGCCGGTCAGTCTGTGCGGGAATGCTTTCGCCGCGGCGGCAACTGCGGTCTGCTCGCCCGGCAGGCTGGTGAACAGAACCATGCGGTTCACACCCGAGCCGTCCAGTTCGCGAATCCAGCGCGCCGCATGTTCCATGGGGTCGGCCGGCGGAAGTTCAAGTCCCGTTGGCGCGAGCATCTCGCGCAGTTCGGCTTCGCTCCCCTCGCGGCCGGTCTTCTGCTTGAAGAGAAGCTGATAGAAGGTGCGGCTGAAAAGGTGGGCGTGAGCGTCGAAGATCATGGTTCGAACTTTCGTGAGCTGATTACAAAAAACACTTTTGTTTACACCCAGCTTATAGCCGATCACGTCCCGCAGGCAAAGACGCAGCGCGAATGGACGGCTGAAGGTCGAGAGCAACTTGCGCCCGGGAATGACTCTCCGTTTGACAACCCGAATTTTTTAAGAGATAGTACCTTCATCTCTATCCCAAAGGAGGCCTCACGCATGTGGGCTCGCATCAAAAGAGTGTTCCGCTCCTTCATGGGCGCGTTCATCAGCATGGGTGAAGATCCCAAGCTCATCCTCGAACAGAACATGCGCGACATGCGCGACAAGGTTCCGGAGATGAACACGGGCATAGCCAAGGCGCGCGGCGGAATCATTCGTCTTGAGAATGAAGCGACGCAGTACAAGCAGGAAATTGCGAAGCTGACCGCTCGCGTCAAGGCCTGTCTGCTCAGCGGAGACGAAGCCCTCGCCGGCCAGTACGCGGTGCAATTAAAGAAACAGCAGGAAGCTCTGGAGCGCAACCAGGCGCAGCTCGAATCGGCCAAGGCCGGCTACGACGCGCTGCTGAAGCTCAAAGAACGCTACATGCGCGAGATGAAGCTGAAGACCGAAGAAGCCATGCATGCCATTCGAGAAGCCGAAGCGTCGAAGTGGAAGAGCGAGCTTGCGGACGTGTTTGAAACGTTTGAAGTCGCCGGCGTGGATCAGACGCACCAGGAAATGGTCGACAAGCTGCGCGAAAAATCTGCGATGGCCGAGGGCAAGATCGCCGCCGCGGTGGAGAGCGTGGACATGAAACAGATCGCGCTCGAAGAGAAAGCGCAGCAGCTCGAAGGCGCCGAACTGCTCAAGCAGTTCAAGCTCGATCTGGGTCTCGATAAGAAACAGGAAGCCGCCGCGCCCATGGGCGAAGCCAGCGTCGCTCCGCCGGAAAAGGAAGCGCAGAAGACGATCGGCCCGGAGCGCACGAAGGTACAGTAACGAGTCGGGAGTCTTGGAGTCTGGAGTCTGGAGTCTCGAGTCTGGAGTCTGGAGTCTTCAAGACGCAAGACTCCCGACTCAAGACGCAAGACTCCCGACTCAAGACTCAAGACTCTTAGACGCAAGACTCTCCCATCCCCGCTTGCTTACGCCTGCTGTGTTCGCTATAAATTCCCTTTCCTGTTCGAAACCCAAAGCCCGGATGAGACATGGCCAAGCAAAACTCTGACTCTTCGTTTCCTCAGTCGATGCATCCCGCAAGCGTCTACCAGACCCACCTGCTTCCGCCGGACGAAATAGAGCGCCGTGGTCTGCGGCCGATCCGCCGGCTGCTGGTTGCCAACCGCAGCGAAATCGCGATCCGCGTTTTTCGCGCGTGCACGGAAATGGGCATCACCACGGTCGGCATTTACAGCAAGGAAGACAAGCTCGCGCTGCACCGCTACAAGTGCGACGAAGCGTACCTGATCGGCGACGACAAGGGACCGATCGCTGCGTACCTGAGCATGGACGAGATCATCAAGCTCGCCCTCGACAAGCAGGTCGACGCGATTCATCCCGGCTACGGATTTTTGTCCGAGAACGCTGAATTCGCGACGAAGGTCATCAAGGCCGGCTTGGTCTGGGTCGGACCCGATCCGGAAGTGATGGGCAAAGTTTCAGACAAAGTCAGCGCCCGCAAGCTCGCGATGAAGCTCGGCCTGCCGGTGATCCCCGGCACGCCCGGTCCTGTTGAATCGCTCGATCACGCCATCAAGTTCGCCAACCAGGTTGGCTATCCCGTGATGGTCAAAGCCGCGCACGGCGGCGGCGGGCGCGGCATCCGCATTGTCAAAAATGACGCGGAAATGAAGGAACTCCTGCCGCTGGCGCAGCGTGAAGCCAAGGTCGCGTTCGGCAATGAAGAATGCTTCATCGAAAAGCGCGTCATGCAGCCGAAGCACCTGGAAGTCCAGATTCTCGGCGACCGCCACGGCAACATCGTCCATCTCTTTGAGCGCGACTGCTCGATTCAACGCCGCCATCAGAAGGTCATCGAGATTGCGCCGAGCCTCGCGCTCAACGAAGAGCAGCGCCAGAATCTCTGCGGAATGGCCGTCAAGTTTGCGAAGGCCGCTGGCTATCAGAACGCCGGCACCGTCGAGTTCCTGATGGACCGCTCGGGCGATATTTACCTCATCGAGATGAACACGCGCATCCAGGTGGAGCACACCGTCACCGAAATGGTGACCGGCGTCGACCTGGTGCAGGCGCAGATCCGCGTCGCCGAAGGCTACAAGCTCAGCGACCCGCAGACGCGCATTCCGTCTCCCGAAAACCTGCGCCTGAATGGCTACGCGATTCAGTGCCGCATCACGACTGAGAACCCGGCCAAGAATTTTACGCCCGATTACGGCCGCATGACCACCTACCGTTCCGCAGCCGGCTGGGGCATCCGCCTTGACGGCGGCACAGCGTACACCGGCGCGGTGATCACGCCGTACTACGATTCACTGCTCGTGAAGGTCAGCAGCTTCGGCCACGATTTCCTCGAAGCGGCCGCGCGCATGAACCGCGCGCTCAGCGAATTCCGCATCCGCGGCATATCGAACAACATTCCTTTTTTGCAAAACGTCCTGCGGCACGAAACCTTCCTGGCCGGCCAGTGCGATACGGGTTTCATCGAGGCCAACCCGTCGCTGTTCACCTGGCGCGAGCCGCGCGACCGCGCCAACAAGCTCCTGAATTTCCTTGGCGAAATCACCGTTAATGGAAATTCGATTGTCGGCGAAGGCAACAAGGCGCCGGCGCATGCGCGAACGCCAGTGCCGCCGGTTGCAACTGTTCTTCCGCCCATCCAGAAGAACGGTGGCAAGTCGCAAGTCATCGTCACGTATCCGAATGGAACGAAGCAGATCCTCGAGAAGGAAGGTCCCGAAGGTCTCGCCAAGTGGGCGCGTGCGCAAAAAAAGCTGCTCGTGACCGATACAACCTTCCGCGACGCGCACCAGTCGCTGCTGGCCACACGCATGCGCAGCTACGATATGTTAGCTGTCGCCGATTTCTACGCGCACGAATGCAGCGATCTGTTCAGCCTTGAAATGTGGGGCGGCGCGACGTTTGACACGGCCATGCGCTTCCTCAAAGAAGATCCGTGGGACCGCCTGGTTCAGCTCCGCGCGAAGATTCCCAACATTCTCTTCCAGATGCTCGTCCGGGGATCGTCCGCCGTTGGCTACACAAATTACCCGGACAACGTGGTGAAGGACTTCATTAAGGAATCCGCGCAGGCCGGGATGGACATCTTCCGCATTTTCGACAGCCTCAACTGGCTGCCAGGAATGCAGGTCGCCATCGATGCCGCGCTCAAGAGCGGCAAGATCTGCGAAGCTGCGATCTGCTACACGGCCGACCTGAATGATCCGTCGCGTCCAAAATACAATCTGAAATATTACGTCGAGATGGCGAAAGAGCTGGTCAAGCGCGGCACACACATTCTCGCCATCAAGGACATGGCCGGATTGTGCAAGCCGTACGCGGCGCAGAAACTCGTCAAGGCGCTCCGCGACGAAGTCGGCGTGCCGGTTCACTTCCACACGCACGACACCAGCGGCACGCAGGCCTCCGCGATTCTGAAAGCCAGCGAAGCGGGCGTTGACATTGCCGACATGGCTATTGCCAGCATGAGCGGCCTGACGAGCCAGCCGAATCTGAATTCGATCGTCGCGATGATGCGGGATTCGGATCGCAACACCGGGCTGAATATCGGCGCGCTGAACAAGATCGGCGACTACTTCGAGAACGTACGCAAGTTCTACTATCCGTTCGAAAGCGACATGAAGGCCGGCACCGCCGAAGTCTATTACCACGAGATGCCCGGCGGGCAGTACACCAACCTGCAGCAGCAGGCGCAGTCGATGGGCATGGAAGCGCGCTGGGAAGAGATCAAGCACACGTACCGCGCAGTGAATTTCCTCTTTGGCGACATCGTGAAAGTCACGCCCAGCTCAAAAATCGTCGGCGACATGGCGCTGTACCTGGTCTCGAACAACCTGAAAGCCGAAGACGTGCTCGAGAAGGGCAAGCACATCAGCTTCCCCGAATCGGTCGTGCAATTCTTCGAAGGCCACATCGGCTTTCCTCCGGGCGGATTCGACAAGAAGCTGCAGGCGGTGATCCTGAAAGATCGTAAGCCGCTCAAGAAACGCGCCGGCGCGCTGCTCAAGCCGGTGGACCTGAAAAAACTTCGCGACAAGCTCGCGCTGGATTTCGGTGCGGAGATCAATTTCCGCGACGCGCTCTCGTCGGCGCTCTATGGAAAAGTCTTCGAAGAGTTCGCCAGCGCCCGGAAAAAGTTCGGAGATGTCTCGCCGATTCCGACGAAAAACTTCCTGTTCGGAATGGACATCGACGAAGAAATCGCTGTCGAAATTGAGCCGGGCAAGACGCTGATCGTGAAGCTGATCTCCGTTTCGGAAGCGGCGAAAGACGGCACGCGCAAAGTTTATTTCGAACTTAACGGCATGCCGCGCGAAGCCATCGTCAAAGACAAGCGCATCAAGGGCGAGACGAAAGAAAAGCAGAAGGCCGTGCCCGGCAACCTGCATCACGTCGGCGCGACCATGCCGGGGATGGTGGCCGAGGTCAAAGTCACCAAGGGCGCCGAAGTGAAGAAGGGCGCCGTGCTGATGGTGCTCGAAGCGATGAAGATGCAGGTCAACGTCGCCGCGCCGCAGGACGGCGTGATCGCCTCCGTGCCCGTCGCCAAAGGCGACGCCGTCGACGCCGGCGATCTGCTTGTGGTGTTCGAGTAATTTTTGTAGCGCAAGCTTCAGCTTGCGCAGTTCCGCGTTTGTAAGGCTTCTAACGACTTCACCGCAGAGGCGCCGAGAACGCGGAGGATCGCAGAGGACGACTTGGAACGCCGGGTGCACTGCGTCGCGCGGCGAACTCAGCCGCTTCGCGGTCTCCCCTCATCTATAAGAGATGCTTAGCGAAGTCGATTTGTCCGGAAGTTTTTAAAAAAACTTTCTGTCTATCCAAGCTGAGGCCTGCAATAATCTTACACGCCTGAATTCGTAAGCTCCTCGACCACCCGCACCGCGCGCCTGGTGCACAGAGCCTCCCAGCGGCCTCAACCGCTTCGCCTCTTCCCTCATCTAACTAAGACAACTAGCGTTCTCGATTTGTCCGGTAGATTTTAAAAAATCTTACAGAGCACCCCCGTGACTGGGTGGCCCTGACGGCCCCAGCCGTCTGGGCGCGCCAGCGCAAGAGGTTACATCATACGCGTAGCCACACACGCAAAGTCTGAGACATTCAGATAACCGCCTGTCCGTAATGTCACCCCCGCCGTTCTCTTGCCTGAAGGGCAACAGAATAATAGCCCACCGCGCGAGCCGTGGGAACGTAGGTTGATCTTAGTTCAAAGACCCAGATTGGGGGATAGATTTCCGCCGGGTGGCCCACCCCGGAGCGAAGCGAGGGGTGGGTGCCGCAGGCACAAGAAGCCCCCCTGAAACCGCACCCCCTCATTGGACAGTTCTGATCCATGGCCAAGCGTTTGAAATCAAAAACTCAAGTTTCACCGCTAATCCGCGCGTCTTTCCGTCGCTTCTTGTTCGCTTCGCTCACCCACCCCTCGCTGCGCTTCCGGGGAGGGCCACCCGCGCGGCGGAGCACGCTTCAAGAAGAATCGCACGCCAACCGCGATCACACTGGCCAGGCCGCGATACGGCCGCGGCCTAGCCAGTGCCACCAGCCGACTTTCCACTTCCAGCTCCAGCGCGTTCCTTGCTCGGGCCTCATTTTTGCGTTAATGTAAGATATTCTATTGGTTATAGCATAACGCGACAACGGAGGAGCTGATGAAGCCCTTGGCTGATCCTTTTTTCAACGGGATGTTTCGCAGAATTGCATTTGTAGGAATTCTGCTTTACATGGCGGCGATGCAGCCTGCTGAGGCTGGCGCGGTTCTGGTAAAGGATCTGCGGCCCGGTACGACCTCAAGCGGATCCAGCCCGGCGCTGTTCGTCGAGGTCAATGGCACCCTGTTTTTCTCGGCCTCAACGGCTTTGACGGGATCGGAATTATGGAAGAGCGATGGCACCGCCGCCGGAACGATTCTCGTCAAAGAGATTGGAACGGGCTCCACAGGCGGCTTTCCGCGGGCGCTGACAAAGGTCGGTGGAACGCTTTTCTTTTCGGCCAGCCCAGACGGCGGCGTTTCGTACGAGTTATGGAAGTCGGATGGTACCGCGGCCGGCACGGTGCGCGTCGCGAGTCTCGGCACGAATCCCGACATCGGATTCACTGTTGCCGTGGCTGGTAAACTGGTCTACGAGTACGCTGGCAATCTCTTCGTGAGCGACGGCACAGAAGCCGGCACCGTGAAGCTCAACTCATCGTTCAACAATCCCCTGTTTCCTGCCGCACATAACGGCATCGCATTCTTCGGCGCAACGGGAAGCGACAGTATCAGTCGGCTGTACAAGACCGACGGAACCGTCGCCGGGACTGTGGCTGTAAAGGACATAAGCCCAAGTTTTTTGACCAGCTCGTCGAGCGGACTTTACTTCTCCGCAAGCGGCGCCAACGGGCATGGCATCTACAAGAGCGATGGCACGGACGCCGGAACGGTGCTGCTGAAAGACGGGTTTGGGTTCTTTAACACCATCGTGGACGTCAACGGTTCGGTTTTCTTTGTCGCAAACGATGCGGCCGGGACCGAGCTGTGGAAAACCGACGGCAGCGCGGCCGGAACTGTGCTGGTGAAGGACATTTTTCCAGGCAGCCTGCCCAATGACCCCGCTCCCCGCCAGCTTGCGAATGTCAACGGCGTGCTTTTCTTTGAAGGCAACGATGGCGTAAACGGCTCGGCGCTCTGGAAGAGCGACGGCACCACGGCCGGCACAGTGCTGGTGAAGGATATCGTTACAGGCGCAAACGGAGCGGACACTCGGAACCTCTTCTTTAATCTGACCAACGTGAACGGCACGCTTTTTTTCTCTGCGGCGGACGACATCGTCGCCAGTGAGTCGCAGAACGCGGAATTATGGAAGAGCGACGGCACTAACGCCGGCACAGTGCTGGTGAAGGATATCAATTCATCTGGCAGCTCCAGCCCTTCTGGGCTCATCGCGGTGGGATCCACGCTTTTCTTCAACGCTGATGACGGCAGTACAGGGCGCGAATTGTGGAAGAGCGACGGCACGGCAGCAGGCACGGTTCAGGTGAAAGACATCGAGGCAAGCGGCCAGGATTCCAATCCTTCCACCTTCGCCGAGCTCAACGGGACGCTTTTTACCGGCACGTATTACTTCACGAATGGCGCGTTCACGGGCGACATCTGGAAGAGTGACGGCACGGAAGCGGGAACGGTGCTTGTGAAGGCCGGCCTGCTGGCTTCCGGAATGACCAGTGCAGCCGGCAAAGTTTTTTTCACTTCCTCAAGCCAGCTTTACATGAGCGACGGAACGGAGGCGGGCACTGTTTTGGCCAATGGCGGCTCGACGCCGCAATTGCTGACTCCTTTTAACGGAGCGCTATATTACGCCGCATATGGAAACGATGGGAAATTGCGCGAACTGCGCACGCATGACGGCACCAGCGACGCGCTAGTCATAGACTTGGAGCCGGGGAACGACGTGTTTATCAGCAAACTGCTGGGCGGCAGCAAACTGTGGATCACGGGCAGGGTCAATACCTTCACACCAAAATTGTGGGTCAGCAACGGCACGAACGCCGGCACGGTGGAACTTACCCAGGGGATTGATACGCTGGAGATCGCGGAGGTCAACGGCACGCTGTTTTTCACGAAGTACGACTCTACGCTTGGCGAGCAGCTTTGGAAAACAGACGGCACACTCGCCGGAACTGTGCTGGTCAAGAATGTAAAACCGACCAATTCTCAAGGCGCGGGCCTTTACTCGCTGACCAGCGCCGGAGGCACGCTTTATTTCGTCACCCGCGAAGGGGAATTGTGGAAAAGCGACGGCACTGACGCGGGTACCGTTTTCGTCAAGGCACTGGAGTCCACCTTCGTCCTTAAGAGCGCGGGCGCGACCGTGTTTCTGACGGCCCGCACCTCC
>DASPJR010000223.1:0-55027 GCA_035628505.1 Planctomycetota bacterium
GTGAAGCGAGCGGGAGCGAGCGTAGCCCCTGGTCGCAGGGACATCACGAATTCCAAGCCCCGTGAGGGGCGAACTAAATCTTACGCCTGCCGCTCGATTCGCTATTTAGTTCGCCCCTGACGGGGCTTCGAATCACTAAGCCCGCGCGTACCCAGGGCTGCGCTCGTTTCACTCGCTCCACCCTGGGCTTTTATAGATTGCCCCTCACGGGGCAAGGAAATGTCATCTAGTTCCGTTTATCCTGTCACGTCCGTTTGCCGCGGAGCGGCAATCTAAAAAAGCCAGGGGTGAAGCGAGCGGGAGCGAGCGCAGCCCCTGGTCGCAGGATATCACGAATTCCAAGCCCCGTGAGGGGCGAACTAATTCCACGCGTATCGCTCGTCCAGTTTGACGTTGTATTTAACACAGAGCTCTCTTAATTCGTCTTCGAACGTTTTTTTCTCGTGATGTTGCTTTTGCAACCGAATGTATTTTTCCAAGGCCGCTACTCCCGATTGGCCGATTGAAAACGCCCCATATCCCGATTGCCAATAGAAGCTTTTCGACAGAGGAGAGCGTTGCTTTATCCACTTCGACGAATCCGATTTCAATTCTTCAATGAGCGACGACATTGCGATTGTACGTGACAACGTGTGCAGCAGATGAACATGATTGTTCGTACCGCCAATGATGAGTGCAGGGCATTCATTCGTTTTCAAGACCGTCGCCATGTACTTATAAAGCTCGGGTGCGATATCGTCCGGAATGGTTGGCTCTCGATGCTTGGTGCTGAATACGGTGTGGATAAGAATAGACGAGTACGACTGTCCCATACGACTCCCCCTTCTTTAGTTCGCCCCTGACGGGGCTTAGGTTTGTCGAGGCGACGCTCACCCAGGGCTGCGCTCGTTTCACTCGCTCCACCCTGGGCTTTTATAGATTGCCCCTGACGGGGCAAGTGCACATCCCGCCGCCGCGACTCTTAAAGAGTGCCGTTTGCCGCGGAGCGGCAATCTAAAAAAGCCAGGGGTGAAGCGAGCGGGAGCGAGCGCAGCCCCTGGTCGCAGGGACATCACGAATTCCAAGCCCCGTGAGGGGCGGACTAATTCCACGCGTATCGCTCGTCGAGTTTGAGTTCCGTTTGTAACGCGAATTTTCAATTCGCGAGTCACTCGCTCCATTGAATGGGGGTTCACTCGCCGCTTGAAAAGCGGCGTTACATGCGCCGCCTTCAACTCCGCGGCTCCGTCAGCACATCCTCTTCCTCCGCGCCTTTGCGCGGGCGGCGGCGCTGCTGGCCGAGATCGGCGACCATCTTTTTGACGCGCTCGCCGACGGCCTGCACCTGCAGATGCAGCTCGTCGTTGCTCTTCATCTGCTGGCTCATGCCTTTGAGCAGCGGGACGAGAATGCCTTCGATCGTGTCCGTGTAGTGCTTGAACAGGTTCGTGTAAAATGCCGGCAGCGTGTTGACGATCTCGATTTTCGCGCCTTCCAGGTTTTGCGGTGCCTGTAGCACGGGCGGCTGAGCGACTTGCTGCGGCCGGTCGCCGAGCGCCTGGATCGTTCGTTCAAAATGCGCCTGCTGAACGCTCTGCAGGTTTTTCATCACCTCGCCAATGCCCTGCAGCGCGCGCTCGAGACCCGCGTTATCGCCGTTGTTCTTTGCGGCGCCAGCCAGCACGTTGCGGATCTGCTCGAGATTGTCGTTGAACGCGACGAGCTGCGAGACCACATGCGCGGCTTTGTCGTCGCCGGCGCCGCCGAGAGATTGCTGGCGCTTGAAAACGCGCTTCACTTCCTCCCAGCGGGCTTTCTGCGCGTCGGTCTGGCGGCCGAGGACCTCGGCGAGCTTCAGCAGGTTCTGCTCGGCGCCGCCGGCGAGCGACTGCGCTTCGCCAACGTAATGATCGGCGATGAGGCGCTGCAGCTCGTCGTCGGTCATCACCGGCAGAACTTTTCCGGCGATTTTGTTCATGTTGCGGTACGAACCCTGCAGCTTGAACGGCGGCTCAGTGCGGTACTCGTCTTTCTGCGACGCCGAGTAGATGTATTCCTTGTTAACCTTCAGCACCGAGGCCTGCGCGGCCTTCAGCTTGCGGATGACCTCGATGATGTCCTTGAGTTCGGCAGCGGAATAATCGTGGCTGAGATCCGTTTCCGCCGCGCCGCCTCCGATGGCCATGTCATAAAACTTGTAGAAATCGTCGAGACCGCGGGCGGCGATGGGGCGCAGGATCGTGTTCGACGTGAGGCAGTTTTCGAGATAGCTGAGCTCGAAGAGGTCCTGCCGGCCGCCGATGATGTCGCCGAGATTGTACGTGTCCGCGCGGTTCGAGAGCATGTCGGGGATCTGGAAGCGCGCGCCGCTTTCGGTGTACGGGTTTCCGGACATGACCACCGCGACTTTCTTTCCGCGGAAGTCGTACGTGCGCGTTTTGCCTTTGTAGACGCCTTCGATCTTGCGCTGCGCGTCGCAGAGCGAAATAAATTTCTGCAGGAACTCCGGGTTGGTGTGCTGGATGTCGTCGATATAGATCATGACGTTATTGCCCATCTCGAAGGCGAGATTGAGCTTTTCGATCTCTTCGCGAGCCGTGGCATTCGGCGCTTCGGCCGGATCGACCGAGACGACATGCGTTCCGAGCGCGGGGCCGTTGATCTTCACGAACGTGAGACCCAGGCGGCTGGCGACATACTCCATGATTGTCGTTTTGCCGTAGCCGGGCGGCGAGATCAGCAGCAGCAGGCCCATCAGGTCGGTGCGCTTGGCCGCGCCCGTTTCGCCCATCTGCTTGGCAAAGTTTTCGCCAATGAGCGGCAGATACACATCGTTGATCAACCGGTTGCGCACGAACGAGCTCATGGTCTTCGGCTTGAACTCATCGAGCCGCAAACGGGTGCGCTCGGCATCGAGCAGTTCCTTGCGCAGTGCCTGGTAGCTGCGGAACTGTGGAACCGTCTCGTGCGCGAACGCTGAAACGCGCTGCAGAAATTCATCCAGACGCAGCTGCAGCGTCTGCTTCTCGATGCGGCTGTGCTGTCCGAGCAGACCGCTGACCGGCAGCA
Organism: Planctomycetota bacterium; assembly: GCA_035628505.1. Lineage (GTDB taxonomy): Bacteria > Planctomycetota > SZUA-567 > H5-PLA8 > H5-PLA8 > DASPJR01. The sequence continues at coordinate 3,049 of DASPJR010000223.1, forward strand.
CCGCCGGTGCCTGCAGTGCGTGACGCTTCAGGCGGCCGTCGGTGAGAACCAGGCCGAGGACTTCGTCGATGAGAAAGCCGTCATCCGGGTTGCTGCTCTCTTCCAGAAACTGTTCCAGCCACGTTCGCGCGATTTCGCAGGCGTGCGGCAGGTCCTCATCCAGCGCCTTCATGTCGGATTGGAAGGCGTTCAGCGCGCCCTTTCCTTTCAGGAACGCCTGGAAGCGAGACTGCAGATCCAGCGCCGCCTGCGAGGCTGCAAAGCCATGACTGTTCTCGCGGGCGAGCTCGCAGAACAGGTATTCAGCCGCAATGCCGAGCAGCGCCGGATTCACTGCTGCGTTCTTAAAGGAGATGGGCGTCTGTTCGAAAAAGCGCTGCATCTCGGAGGCGATCTGGTGAGCAAACGATTCGGGCGCGGTGCTCGTGGAAAACACCTGCTGCATGCGACCGAGGTTCTGAGCTTTGCGCGTGATCAGCGCGCGCGACTTTTCATCACCAAAGCGGCTCCAGAAGATCGCCGCCGCAGCGCGCGGCCCGCCCGGGAAGCGCAGCAGTCCGCAGACATGCCGCAGCCTGAGCAGCGCCAGGAGCAAGAGCGCCGTATCGTGATCGTGAATGCCGCGCGCGTAGCCTTCATCATAGAGCTCGCTGCTGTACGAGCGGATCAGCTCCATCAGTGCAGCCGGCGCCGTGCTCGCCTCTCCTTTTGTGGGGGAGAGCTCGGGGGTAAGGGCTAACTCGGCATCGATTTCCGGATTGATGCCCGCGGCCTCATACAATTTCGGCAGCGAGAGCGTGGCGCGCTCGTCCTCAGCGTCTGAGATCATCTTCCACGCGAGGAACTCGCAGCGGTAAACGTCGCGGTTCTCGCTGGGCAGTTCCTGGTCCCAGAACGCGCGCGTCTTCTCAAGGCGCTCGTCGCTGATCGGCTGCAGGTAATCGGTTCCGGTGATGTGAAAGAACATCGCGCCGTCGCGGAGCACGATGCTGACATCCAGCGGCTCGGTGTTGACGCTGAAGCGGTACTTGCCGAATTTAACAACGTTGGCGCCGTCTTCGAAAATCTCGAGCTTGTCACGCAGCGTGCGCACTGCTTCTTCACGCGTGCTCTTGATGCGTGACTGCAGTTCGTCGGCCTTGACCGAATCGCCGATCTCGCGCAGCTTCTCGATGGTGTCGCCGATTTTCAGCACCATCGGATCGCCGGCGAAGTAGCCGTTCAGCTCATCCTGCGACTTGAACGTGAGCGCGCGCCGCGTGACGCCTTTCAGGATCCGGTCCGCTGCGGCGAAGAGTGCTCCGGCGCGGCGCTGGCGGTCGTCAAGCAGTGCCTGTTTGCGCGAGCTGAAAGCGTTATAGATTTCGTCGCGCTTCTCGGCAATTTTTTCGATAAATTCTGCGAAATCGGAGAAGCGCCCTTCGAGCTCCTCGACTTGAACAAGCAATCGCGTCAGGAACTCATCGCATTTTTCCGGCGTGTCGCAGAGCGAAATATAGTTGGCCAGGCCCTGCCCGAGCAGCTTGAACTGCGCGCTGAATTCGGCGATCGATTCTTTGCCGAGCAGTTCCTTGCGCTTGGCCGCAAGCTGCGCCTTGGTGCGATTGAGAATGGAGTAAACGCCGCTGAGCGCTTCGATGATGGCGGTGCGCGCGGTGGCGTCGTCGATTTTCAGCGTGTTGATCATCTCGCCGAGCAGATCCAGGCCGGCGCCGAGATGGTCGAGCGTCTCCTGGATCGGCGGAGCGTCGGCGACCTTCGCCAGCACCTCGATTGATTTTGCGATCTCGTCAAGTTTCCCGCCATAGGGCGCGAGAGCTTCCGGTCCGAGCAGGTACTCCACGGTTTTCGCAGATAGCCCGTCAGAGGTCTTCGTGAGCTTTTCTTCGAGCGCCTGGAGCCTGGGCAGGTCGGCGTAGCGCAGCTCGCGCAGGGAGATCAGCGTACCGCGGCGCTTGCGCAGCTCGGCCAGCGCGCCGACGTACTCGTCGATCGTGCGCATCGCGTCGGAGCGCAGCTTCGTGAGATATTTTTCGAGCTCGCCCGCGAATTTCTCGATCTGCTCCGACGTGCCGCGCTGAATGCGCACGACCTTGTCGAACTCATCAACGATCGAGTTCGCGCTGTCGCGAATTTCCTTGATGACCGCACCGAGCCCGAAGCATTCGTTGTGGCCCAGCCAGTGGTAACGGTCGAGCAGCGCCGACGACTGCTTCACCAGGTCCTGATACGCCGTGGAGCTCGGCGGCGCATCGGTGGCGGTCTTCACCAGCGTCAGCGAATCGGAGATGCCGTTGATCAGGTCGCGGTTGCCGATTTTCCCCAGGTACGAGTCCGACGATTGTGGCGTGCTGACGCCCTCTGCCAGGAACGGCGTCTGCCAGATCTGGACGGCATGCGAGCGGCTGGCTTCTTCGCCTGAATTCTTGAATATGATCAGCTTGCCGTCGGGAAATAGTGAATAGCCGTGGCACGCCAGCGGCGCGGCGCATTCCTTTCGGACTGCGTTGTACTGCAGCAGGATGTAGCGGCCTTCAATGCGGTGATAGAAGACGTACAGAATGTCTTCACCGTTCGTCGACTTGATGACCTTCAGAAACTCCATGCCCGCGACGTTTTCAGCAAACTCGCGGCACTCGCCCGTCTGCAGGTAATACCCGCCCGGGAAAATGATGCCGTGGCCTTCGGGCAGCCGTACGCACGCGAAGCCCAGAGCGTCGATGCGCCGCGCGCGTTGCATCAGGCGGCTGAAGACAAAATAGCGGAACGCCTGCTCGCCGAACGGGCGGATCTTCAGAAGGATGAGGTTCTCGAGAATCGCGTAAGAAATTTCGGCATCGTCGAGAGACTGGTCGGGATCGTCGACGGGCTCGCTGTAGATGCCCTTACCGGATTCCGTGTTGTTCTCGATCTTCAGAGTCAGGTCGCCGCCGATACACTCGACGAAAAGCATATCCTTGATGGAAACATGGGGGTGCTTGCCGAAGACATGCTGGTCGCGCGTGGTTCGCGTCCACTGAAAGTCATGCTGATTGGGGAAAACGTGATCGCGTTCGCCACGATTATCGACGTAAACCGGGCGGCCGTCGGGCTGCAGCATCCAGCGCAGCACTTTGATATCCGTCGGGGCGTCGCCGGTGCGGAAGACCAGCAGCAGGTGCTTGCCGGTATTGCGAATCTGCCAGATGCGCGCCTGCTTGTAATACTGGAATATTTCTTTGAAATCCTTGATGAAGCGCGGATCGTCGAGGAAATCCAGCTTGAGGCTGTTGAACTCCTTGCCATCGAAATCATAGACAGCCAGAACGTCGGAGACTTCCGTCTCTTTTTTGAGCCCCAGGAAAACATCGTAGCCGATCACCAGCTTGCGGCCGATGTGGCGGATGTCGCGCGGCACGCAGTTGTGTTCGGTCGAAATGCGCGTGCTGCCCGCCAGCGTTGTTTCCATTCCGCCGAAAACGTCTTTGCGCTTGGCGTTCAGCTTTCCGGCGCCTTCGCGCAGCCGCGCACACTGCTCAGCCATGCGCGCGCGCAGCACTTCATAGGCGCCGCCTTCGGCTCCGGGGGAATTCGCCGCGGGCGGAGCGGCTTTGTTGTCGGCAGGCTTGGCTTCAGGCATAGCTCGCGATCCACATAAAGGAGAGAGCCTCAGGGCGAAGCGTCCGGACCCACGCTGATCCGGACGCCTCGCCCGCGGTAAGCGGATGTCTGACGCTTACCGCTTGATCACGCCGCCTTCTGTGGCCTGGATCTTCGCGAGGAAGCGCTGGAACTTCTGCTGCGTGCCCTCGTCGCTGCTGGCGAGCTTCTTCAGCAGGTTGGCAACGGAAAGATTCTTCAGGTCTTCCGTGCCGATGTTGCTGTTGATGAGGATGTCCTTCAGATCCTCCCGCAGGCTCGCGTTGCCGTTCAGGTAATCGCTGCCGATCGTCTGAGCCACGTGGCTCTTGTCGACCAGCGCGTCGAGCGACTTGCCGGTTCCGATCGCGGTGATCATCTTGTCGAAGAACTGGCCGTCTCCGCCGATGATCTCCATCTTCGCGTTCTTGAGCGCCTCGGCCATCGCCTGCGCCTGGCTGGTGGCCACCTGCCGCCGCGCGTCGATCTGCGCCAGTTCCACGGCTTTCTGCATTTCCAGCTTGAGGCGGAACTCCTCGTGCTCGCGGCTGCTTTCGTCCAGCGCCTTCATCGCCGCGGCCTTCTCGGTGATGCCCGCCGCTTCGGCCAGCATCTTTTCCTTCAGCGCCATCGCCTCCGCAAGACCATACTTCTCGGTCGCGGTCGCTGCAGCTTCCTTCGCCTTGCCTTCGGCGACGCCCTTCTGCAGCACGCCATGCGCCTCCGCTTCGACCTTCTCCCGCAACGCCTTGGCTTCGGCGATGCCGACCTTCTCGATCGCGACCGCGTCGGCCTGGCGCACTTCGGCCTTGGCCAATCCCTCGGCCGCCGCTTCGGCGCGGATACCTTCGGCCATCTTCATCTTCGCTTCGGCGATCTTCTGCGATTTGTTCAGTTCGGCGCTCGCCATGGTCAGCATCTGAGCAGCCTGGTGCTTGGCCGCAATTTCCTGCGCCTCGGCGTGCTTGATGTCTTTGACCAGCGCTTCCTGCGCGTGCTGCTCGGCTTCGAGCACCGCCACTTTCTTGCTGCGCTCGGCCGTCATGAACGCGCGCGTATCCTTGATGCGTTCCTCTTCCTCGGCCACGGACTTTTCCACCGCGACGCGCTCCCGGATCACGTCCTGAATGTTCTTGCGTTCGACTTCCAGCGCCTTCTCCTTCTCAATGCGCTGCAGTTCCACCGCCCGCTCGCGGGAGAGCGCCTCAAGCTGCTGATCGCGGCTGACGCGTTCATTCTCGATGGCGATGACGCGCTCGCGGTTCTTCTGCGCGACCTGGATCTGGCGGTTGGCATTTTCCTGCGCAATCGCGACTTCTTCGTCGGTCTTGATGCGGGCCTGCTCAGCACGCAGCCGTTCCTCGGAGGCGATCTTTGCCGCTTCGGCCTCTTCACGCGCCTTGATGACTTCGATTTCGCGCTTCTGCTTCAGCTCCGCTTCGGACTGGCGGCGCATCTGCTCGAGCACCGTTTCACGCGCGTGAACGTCCTGCTGCGTAATGGTCATCTCCTGCTGCCGGCGGATTTCGTTGGCCTTGATCTTTTCTTGCGCGGTCAGTTCCGTGATTTTCTTGATGCCCTGCGAATCAAGAATGTTGTCGGGACTCAGCGCCGTGACCGGCGTCTGTTCCAGGTAATCGATCGCGACGTCTTCCAGTTTGTAACCGTTCAGGTCGTCGCCGATTACGGCCTTGATCGCTTCCTTGAACTTCATGCGCTCCTGGTAGAGCTCAACGAAATCCATCTTGCGTCCAGCGGTCTTCAGCGCTTCGGAGAACTTTGCCTGGAAGAGCTCCTGGATGGTCGATTCCTCGCTCGCGCGTGTGCACCCGATGGCCTGAGCAACCTGCAGCACATCATTGGCCGTGTTGTTGATGCGCACGAAGAACGTCACCTTGATGTCGGCGCGGATGTTGTCCTGGCAGATCAACCCTTCGCTGCCTTTACGGTCAATTTCGATCGTCTTGACGGAGATATCCATCAGTTCGCTGCGGTTCACGATCGGCAGCACCAGTCCGCCGGTGAAGGTTACCTTCGGCGGTCCGCTCATGGGATTGATGATGAGCGCGTGGCCCTGGTCCACTTTCACGTAGAAGCGCAGCATCCAGCGGAACATGCCGAGCAATATCCACAGGCCGATAATGGCGCCGACGACCGCGATGATCATGAACTGATCGACAGCCGCGATGACGGGGGTCAGGTAGATGGCTTCACTCATGAACGACTCCTTTCGATACTCTCTGCTCTCGCGCTTGTGCCGCCGGGCTTTCAGGCGCCTGGAATGCTGGCATCGCGCTGTGAATTCTTCTTTGCGGACTTTTCATGCTGCGGAGCGGCTTCAGCCGCGTCCGAGCGTTCATCCTGTGGAACCAGTTCTCCAATTTCGTAGATGTTGGTCGCCTCGTCGTAACCCACGATCACCGCATCCATTCCGACCGTCAGCTTGTTTGCGCGCCGGCAGCGGACAGAGAGCAGGATCGGCGCGCCGTCCGTTTCAAGCCTGGCCTCGCCGAAGCTGCCATCCACGCGCGAGGTGGTTACTTTGCACACCTGGTCGATCAGCTTGTCTCCGGCTTCGAACGTCTGAATCTTGAACGCGCCGCGCAGCGGCCGCGTCGCCAGTCCGGCAGAGATCAGGCTGCCAATCGTCGATGCGCCGAAGATCACCGTGCCCGCGGCAAAAGCCGGCATCATCTGGACGAGCGTCGGCTGCAGGTAAAGCTGCATCAGCATCGTCGAGACCCAGCCGAAGAGCACGCCAGCGCTGCCGATCATCGACAATGGCACCGTTCCAAAGTTCAGGAAGGCAAGCACCGAGCTGAGCAGCCCTCCATGGTCATGGCCGTGTCCGTCTGCATCGCCATCAGCGTGATGCGCATCGCCGTGGTCGGCATGCACGTCCGCGTGATCGACATCCACATGCGCGTCGACATCGGCGTCAACGTCAGGATCCAGCGAGTTCGGATCTATTCCGCCGATGATCACGGAAGTCCAGAACAACGCGACAAATCCCATCAGCACCGTGAAGAGAACGGCCGGGAAACTGAGCGCTGCGTTGATGACTTCTTCCATGACAGAGCACTGCCCTTTCAGCAGTCCGTTTCGCCATCGGATCAACTGGACGTTTGAACTTTACTCTTAAAAGCACACCGGGCGCAACAGAAACCGGAGCCGCAAGAACCGATTTTGGCGCGGCCGCGTCCGACCTCTTATAAAATGCGTCTTTATCGAGACTTACGCCTGATTACAAATCCTGACTGTGTTTGTAATCAAGGCCCTTGAACCTTAGCCCTTTCAGCGGCTTTCAAAAGCTCTAAAACGACCTCAACTGTGCGCCGGGTCGCGCCCTGCCGCGATAGAAAACCCTCGCGAGCCCTCGACGCCATCGCGCGCGCTTCAGTGGAATTCAGCAATAGTTTTTCAAGCTCGGCCGCGAGAGTATCGCGCGTGACCTCGACGGAGCCGCTGCAGGCTCGCAGGATCTCCATGGCGTCATTGAAATTATGCATATGCGGACCGTGAAGCACCGCAACGCCAAGGCCGCAGGGTTCCATCACGTTCTGTCCGCCATGCGGAATCAGCGAGCCGCCTACGAACGCGACGTCCGATATTTTATACATATTCTTCAGCTCGCCGACGGTGTCGACGATCAACACGTCGTCTGCCTGCAGCTGCGCTTTTGCCGAAATTCGCAGAGCCGAGAGCCGGACCGGATTCAGCGCGGCCGCGCGTACCTCGCTTTCGACATCGGCAGCACGCTCGGGATGCCGCGGAACAAGAATCAGGCGCAGAGCCGGATTTTTCGCACGCACCTGCTGGAAGGCTTTAAGCAGCTCCGACTCTTCCGTGGGATGCGTGCTTCCGCCGGTGAAAACTAAAACATCCGCCGGAAAGCCGAGCTCAGTTCGCAGCGTCGCTCGCGCTGCCGTATCCGTGCGCGTGTCCACCGCGTCATATTTCATGTTTCCGGCGATCTCGATGGCGTTTTCGCTGACACCCAGTTCCTTCAGGCGTCCCGAATATTCATCGGACTGCACCAGCCAGCGTCGCACGCGATGAAACGAGGGGCCGACCAGGAACCAGAACTGGCGGTAGCGCCTGGCAGCTCGCGCGCTGATGCGGCCGTTGATCACGATGACCGGGATTCCCCGGCGAACACACTCCGCGGTCATGTTCGGCCAGACTTCGAGTTCGGCCAGCACGAGCACTGTCGGCGCAATGCGGTCCATGGCGCGCTGAACGGCCCACGAAAGGTCCTGCGGATAGTAAAAGACATTCTGCTCGCCGTACTTTTTTCGTGCGAGCGTCTGGCCCGTCACGGTCGTGGTTGAGACGACGATGTCCAGCTGCGGATCAGCCGCGCGCATTTGATTGACGAATGGCTCGATCAAGGCTGCTTCGCCCACGGACACGGCATGAATCCAGATCCGCCTGCGGTCCGCGCTGCGCGCCTCAACATGGCCCATGCGCGCGCGCAGCCCGGCGCTCTGTTTTCGCTTGATCAGGCGCCGGTAAAGAAAGTACGGCACCAGCAGCACGGCGGCGCAGAGGTAAAGCACATCCAGCAGGCGTGAGGCGCCGACGGCGTTCGGCGCTCCGGGCGCGGTTGAAGGGTTGTCGGCGGTGTCCATGTGCACGGGGCGAGTTTAACCGAGATTGCCGCCGCGAGCATTTACCGTTTTCGCATCTCGTCGAACACGGCGCTCCGTGATCGTGCGGCAGAGCGCCGCCTTGGCCCAGAAGCCGGTAAAGCAGATGCACTCACTTCGCTTCCTCGTCGTTCACGCGCTTGCGCCAGTCATTCCACAGCGCCGAGAGTTCCTTCACTTTCTCGGGCTGCTGTGCGGCGAGGTTGTTCAGCTCGGTGCGGTCGTTTGATAGATTGTATAGTTCCCAGTCGCGCTCCTGCTTTCCGGCGCGCACCAGTTTCCAGTCGCCGTTCTGCACAGCGGCTGCAGCGCCAAAGTTCCAGAAGATCGGCTGCGTCGGGCGAGCTTCTCCTTTGAAGACAGGAAGAAGGCTGCGGCCTGCCGGTGCGTCGAGCGCTTTGCCGGCCCACGTTTTCGGATAATCAGCGCCGGCCATTTCAATGAACGTCGGCAGCAGATCAATGAGGTGTCCGGGCTGCTCGCTGATGACACCGGCTTTAATCAGCTTCGGCCAGCAGGCGATCAGTGGCGTGGCGATGCCACCTTCGTGATGGAACGTCTTGTATTTCCGAAACGGTGTATTGTTCGCGTTAGCCCACGGCTTTCCGACCATGCGGTAGCTTTCGAGCGGCCCTGGCGGGGTGCTTTTTACGTTGGAATAATCCGTGTCATCAAATTCGCCGCCATTATCCGAAAGGAACAGCACCAGCGTATTCTCTGTTTTGCCGAGCTCATCGATTTTCTTCAGCAGCCGGCCGATGTTCTGGTCGATGCGGTCGACCATCGCTGCATAGACCGCCATTCGCAGATCCCACTCTTCCTTCTGCGTCTGGGTCAGACTCTCCCACTCCAGCACGCCCGCATCGCGAGGTGAAAGTTTCGTTCCGGGCGCAAGCAGCCCCGACTTCACCTGCCGCTCAAAACGTTCCTGCCGCAGCGCGTCCCAGCCTTTCATGTACTTGCCTTTGTATTTTGCGATGTCTTCAGGCCAGGCGTGAAGCGGATAATGCGGCGCGTTGTAGGCCACATAAAGGAGAAAAGGCTTGTCCTCGGCTTTGTACTGATCGAGATAATTGATCGCATAAGTGGTGAACGCATCGGTCGCATAGAACTTCGGATCGGCCGGCGTGTAGGGTTTGTAATCTTTGTCATCTTCCGCCCAGCGGCGCGGAAAATTCTTTTCAGATGGCTTGGGCTCGCCATCTCGCTGAACGCCCGGATTGAAGTAATTGCAGCAGCCATCGGTCAGGCCGTAATGCCTGTCGAATCCGCGATCGAACGGCTTCTGCCCCGCATGCCATTTTCCAACCATTAACGTGCGGTAACCGGCCGGGCGCAGAACCTCGCCCATCGTCGGCGAACGGTACGTCACCGTTGCGCTCGCACCCACCTGCTGGCTGTACTTTCCAGTCAGCAGCGACGCGCGCGAGGGCTCGCATTTGGCGTTGTTGTAAAAGCGCGTGAAGCGCATTCCGCTGCCCGCGAGGCGGTCAATGTTTGGCGTGGCGATCTCGCCGCCGTAGCAGCCCAGATCCGAAAAGCCCATGTCGTCCACCATGACGACGACAATGTTCGGACGTGCATCAGCCGCCAGCGCGCAGACCTGTAGCACGGCAGCCACAACAACTATAAAGAGTAAACGTGTCTGTGGCATGCATAAGCTCCGCGTGAGAGGTTCGGCGCTACGATTTACACCGGCGGCTCACGTGGATGCTCATGAAAACGCACGCAGTAACTGCGTGCGCGCTGAAAGACCAATCACCACAAAATGCGCTAAGCCAGCAGCTTGTGAACCAGCTCGCCGTGAACGTCGGTGAGACGGAAATCGCGGCCCTGGAAGCGGTAGGTCAGCTTCGTGTGATCTATGCCGAGCAGATGCATGATCGTCGCGTGCAGGTCGTGAACGTGAACGCGGTCCTCGATGCCGTTAAATCCGAATTCATCCGACTTGCCGAGTGTGAGTCCTTTTTTGATGCCGCCGCCCGCCAGCCACATCGTAAACACATTCGGGTGATGGTCGCGGCCGTCGTTGCCGCCCTGCACCATCGGCGTGCGGCCGAATTCACCGCCCCAGATCACCAGCGTATCCTCGAGCATGCCGCGCTGCTTAAGATCTTTGACCAGTGCCGCGCTGGCCTGATCGGTCTTCTTGCATTGGTCTTTCAAGCCGCCGACGAGGCCGCCGTGATGGTCCCAGGCTTCGTGGAAAACCTGAACGAAGCGCACGCCGCGTTCAACCAGCCGGCGCGCGAGCAGACAGCTGTTGGCGTAAGACGCTTTACCGGGCTCGGCGCCGTACATTGCCAGAGTCTCTTTGGATTCCTTGGACAAATCCATGAGCTCGGGTGCGCTCGACTGCATCCGGTACGCCATCTCAAACGAATTGATGCGCGTGAGAATCTCCGGATCGCCGGCAGCTGTGAAATGCTGCTGATTGAGCTCTTTCAACGCATCCAGCGTGTCGCGCTGCGTCGTGTTGTCGACGCCGGTGGGATTCGAAAGATACAGCACCGGATCGCCCTGCCCCCGGAAGGGCACGCCCTGGTAAACCGTCGGCAGGAATCCGCAGCCCCAGTTTGCGGCGCCTCCACTGGTCCCCTTTGTGCCGGTGCTGAAGACGACGTAGCCTGGGAGATCCTGCGATTCGCTGCCCAAACCATAAAGCGTCCAGGCGCCCATGCTCGGGCGGCCGAAAATCTGAGAACCGGTATTCATGAAGACCTGCGCCGGCGCGTGATTAAACGCGTCGGTATGCATGGCTTTGACGATCGCGATGTCGTCAACGATGCCGGCGGTGTGCGGGAGCAGCTCTGAAAGTTCAGCGCCGCACTGGCCGTGTTTTGCAAATTTGAATTTTGGCCCCAGCAGCGTCGAGTTGGGATTGATGAACGCGGCGCGGTAGCCTTTCAGGAGCTCCGGCGGCGGCAGCTTGCCGTTCCATTTTTCGAGCTCGGGCTTGTAGTCGAAGAGTTCCAGGTGGCTGGGCGCGCCGGCCTGGAAGAGGAAAATCACGCGCTTGACCTTCGGCGCGTAGTGCGGCTTCTTCGGCGCGAGCGGATTGGAAATCCCCGGCTGATCAGCGCCCGCACTTCCACCGCCCAGGGTATCACGCAGGAGTGACCCAAGAGCCATCGCGCCAAAGCCGAGCCCGCATTCTTTCAGAAACCAGCGGCGCGTGGCCTGTTGACGCAGTTCACGATCGAGTTCTTCAGCCTTGGTCATTTTCCCCTCCAGCACTGCAGCATTAATCCAGTTCAGCGAACAGGTCTTTTAATTTCAGCTTAAATCCCGGAAGCACGTTTCCGCCGTCAAGCGTCTCCGATTCCTTCAGCACGCGGCCGGCAACGTCGGCGGTGTAAACCGTGGCGATACGTTTGCGCGGGTCGATTTCCCAGACGAGTTGCGTTCCTGCCTCGAAGTATTCGCGACGCTTGCGCTTCATCTCAGCTTTCGTGTTTGACCGACTGAGCACTTCGACGGCAATATCGGGTACTAGAGACGGAATGGCTTCCAAGGGCAACTTCCCTCCTGGAAGATTCTCACGCGCGATATAGCAAACATCCGGCAAACGCACGATCCCGTGTAGAATTTCAAGACTTCCGTCCGTACCAAGAACCACACCCAGTTTCTTACCGTTGATAAAATTGAGCAATGCCTTGCCGATAATCATTGCAATCAACGATTCGCGATACCCCGTCGTCTTCTCCACCAGCACGCCATCGATCAGTTCGCACAAGCGGTTTTCGTGAATATCTGCATTGACGACATCGCGTTTTTTGGCGGTGCCCGGCGTCGGTTTCATGCGGATACGATCAGGCGGAATATCACCCAATTCGCGCAGCAGATCAGCAACAGTCCAGCGTTCGGTTCTCATTGCCTTCACTCTCCAGCCCAGCGTCAATGTTAACTAACGCAGCGCCAGTTCCAATCTTTTCCCTATTCCTTCGTAATCGTCTCATCCAGATTCAGCATCACGCGCGCGACGACGGTGTACGCCGCGAGCTGCGCGGCGTCGGCGCCCTTGGGAAGTTCAGCGGGCGGCTCGTTTTTCCCCGTCGCCAGCTCGTTGGCGTTGATCTTGCCTTCGGCGATACGCGCGCGCTGTTTTTCCAGCAGCGCCGTGAGCGTCTTCGTTTCCTCTGCCGTTGGCGGGCGGCTGAGCGTGCGCTTGAAGCCGTAAGCAATGCGCTCGGCGTCGCTGCCGCCACCTTCCTGCAGGATGGTCTTCGCCAGCGCGCGGGCACAGTCTACGAAAATTCCTTCATTGAGCGTCGTGAGCGCCTGCAGCGGCGTGTTAGCACGCGTGCGGCGCACGCAGGAGGTGTTGCCTTCCGGAACGTCAAAGGTCTGCAGCATGGGGTACGGCGTCGAGCGGCGCCGGTACGTGTACACGGCGCGCCGGTAGCGCTCGGCACCGGTCTCTTCCACCCACGGGAACGGTGCGTAGCTGGCCGGCGGCAGGAACAGGAATGCCGGCGCCGGAGGCATGACGCTGCGTCCGCCCAGCTTGGGATTCAGCAGCCCACTGACTGAAAGGCCGATATCGCGCACGATTTCGCCGTCAACCCGGAAGCGCGGCCCGCGGGCGAGCAGGCGGTTGAACTGATCTTTCGCATAGAGGTCCGGGGTGATCTTCGACGACTGCTTGTACGTCTCGGAGCTCACGATCAGGCGATGGAACTTTTTCAGGCTCCAGCCGTTTTCCATGAACTCGCACGCCAGATAATCGAGCAGCTCCTTGTGAGACGGAGCATCGCACTGCGTGCCGAAATCTTCGCTGGTGCTCACGATGCCCGTACCGAAGTACGCCTGCCAGACGCGATTGACCAGCGACCGCGCCGTCGTCGGTGCTTTCGGATCGACCAGCCACCTGGCGAACGTTAAACGCGTGGGCGGCGCGTCAGACGGCAGTGGGTTCAGTATCGCCGGAACACCGGCGTTGACGGCTTTGCCCGGCTTCAGCCAGTCGCCGCGCTTGAGCAGGAACGTGTCGCGCATCGTCTCGCGGGTCTGAAGAGCCAGTTGCGTCGCGCCCTCGGGATGGCCTTTCCAGAGCTCGTCGAGCCTGGCGTTGAGCTCCTTGAATTCGCTCATCGTCGTGCGCCAGTGACTGAAGACGGTTGCCACCTGCGCGGGCGTGCGCTGCTCGCGCGGAATGGCGAAGATCGACCTGACGTGCGGCGGAACGGGATCGGCCTCCGCGTTCGGCGCATCAGTGACGGAAATGCGGAAGCGGCCCAGGTTGTTGGCGTGCAAGTCGTCTGAATTCCAGCCGCCATGTTTCTGACTGAGCTTAATGATCAGGTTTGTGCCGCCTTCATGCGAGATCGGCTTTTCGGCAGCGAACACGGCCGTGCATTCACGATTGCGGCGGCCGGGACCAATGTCGTTCGACCACGCGCTGTCTTCCTTGCCATCAATCGCGTAACTGGCCGGACCGATGACGCGGCGCACAGGCTTCTTTTCGTTGAACAGCGGATTAATCGTCGTCTCCGGCGGCGGCTCGAGGTCTGCCGTTGCTTTCACAAATTTCACCGCTGGATGGACGCTTGGGTTATTGATCGGACCGGCTTCAACTTTGAATTCAGACAAGCCAAAGGAACCCAGGTGCGAACGGCCCGGGCCGCCGGCGGGGAGGTTCGGGTCATTCATCATTTCAATGCGGAATGCTGTAATGTTGTTGATGTCTGTTTTCAGCTGCAGCTTGACTTCATGCTTGGTTGGCTGGTAGCCCGCGGCGATGAACGAACCATCCTTCTGCGGCAGGTAACGCTGGCCGCCTGTGGAGATGTCTTCGACGATGGGCTGTATCACCGTCCACTTGATCTGCGGACGCGCGCGCCATTCGTCCTCCCACTTGGCCATGCGTGACTGCCATTCAGGCATCTGCTGGCGCATCATGGTTTCGATCTCAGTTGTCTGCCGTAGAATCTCCGCGCGCTTCTGCAGTTCCTCCGCCGTGTAGACGACCGGCTGCGCTTCATGGTCGTTGTTCAGGAACGCGAACATGCGGTAGTACTCTTCCTGCGTAATCGGATCGTACTTATGGGTGTGGCACTGGGCGCACTGAATGGTGAGGCCCAGCACGCCTTTTCCGATCGCCTCCATGCGGTCGAACATCGCTTCCATGCGGAACTGTTCGGGATCGACGCCGCCTTCTTCATTGATCATTGAATTGCGCAGGAAACCAGTGGCGATGATCTGGTCCTGCGACGCGTTGGGAAGCTGGTCGCCGGCGAGCTGCTCGATGATGAACTGGTCGTACGGCAGGTCGCGGTTGATCGCGCCGATCACCCAGTCCCGGTAGTGCCAGGCCATGCGCGGCTTGTCTTTTTCGAAGCCGTCCGAATCCGCATAGCGCGCCGCGTCGAGCCAGATTCGGCCCCAGCGTTCGCCGTAATGGGGCGATGCCAATAAGCGTTCAACCTGCTTTTCGTAGGCGCCCGACGAAGTATCCGCCAGAAACGCGTCAAGTTCCTGCGGCGTGGGCGGCAGGCCGATCAGATCCAGCGAGAGCCGGCGCAGCAGCGTGGCCTTGTCGGCTTGTGGTGAGGGCTGCAGGCCTTCTTTTTCAAGGCGCGAGGCGATGAAGGCGTCGATCGGGTTTTTCTGCCAGGCTTTGAGCTTCGGCTTCGGCAGCTTCTCTTTTACGGGCGGTTTGAAGGCCCAGTGATCGGTCTTGTCTTTCAGCACGACCGACGCCGAGTCGGGCCATTTTGCGCCCTGGTCGATCCACGCGCGCAGAATGCCGACCTGCTCGGCCGTGAGCCGCTCGCCTTTCTGGGGCATTACTTCTTCGCTGATGGCGGCAACCAGATGAATCAGGCGGCTTTCGGCACTTTTGCCCGGTACGATAGGCGCGCCGTGCTCACGGCCTCTCATGGCGGTGGCCTTGTGATCGAGACGGTAATTGGCTTCCTGCTTCCGCGGGCCGTGACAGCTGTAGCAGGCCGAGGCGAAGATAGGCTGAACGTCTTTGACGAAGTCGACTTTTTTCTTTACTGCCGGCGGTAAATCGGCGAGCGACTTTGTCTTTTTGTCCGCAGTCTCTTTCGGCGCGGAGAGCCGCACGCCATCGGGCCACTTGGCACCTTTGTCGATCCAGGCGCGCAACAGGCCAATCTGCGTCGGCGTCAGCTTGTCACCTTTGCCTTTGGGTGGCATCTCCAGATCACTGATCAGGTGCGCGACATAATGAATCAGCGGGCTTTTTGCACTATCGCCTTCGACAATGGCCTTGCCCTCATCGCCTCCTTTAAGGAGGTCCTCACGGGTGTCGATGCGGAAACTGCCCTTCTTTTTCTCGGGGCCATGGCACTTGACGCAGGCGTTTTCGAGCAGCGGCTGGATGTCTTTGGCAAAATCATAGGATGCTGCGGCCGGCGGGAGTTTACTGACATCGACCTCAGCAGCTGTCAAGATGCAGCTACACAACACAACCAGGATGGCTGAACAGAGACGTAGACGCAGCATCGGGCACTCCAAAGCATGAGGTCGCTTTATTTTGCGCAGGACAGGGGCGGCTGTCCATTCATTTTTTGTAAGACAAAAACTACTGGTCTGTGAATGAATGCAGTGGCCACGCCTCCTTGTCTTTATTACTCTCTTTTTACCGCCAAGTACGCCAAGGCGCCAAGGTCGCCGAGGAGATTTGAGGATTTCCGATGTCTGATGCCCTTCCCTACGGCTTATGGCCGAGTCCGATCACTCCGAAGTTCCTCTCGCAGGGCCTGCGCCTGGGCGATTCAGCCTGGGACAGCGATGGCCGTACGCTGGTGTGGCTCGAGGGGCGTTCCGACCGCGGCGTGCTCGTCGCCTGGGATGCCGAGAGCGGCCAGGCGCCGCGCGATCTGACCGATGAGCTTTCTGTGCGTGCACGAGTCGGCTATGGCGGCGGCGATTTCTGCGTCGGCAGCGGCCACCTTTATTTTGTTTCGGGAGGGCGGATTTATCAGGCTTCGCTGAAAGGCGGAAAGCCGAAGGCGCTCACGCCTGCGTTTGGCGAGGTCGCTTCTCCCGCTCTATCCGTGGACGGCCTGTACATCGCCTACGTGTACTCGTACGAGCGCAGAGACGGTATTGCCATTGTGCCAACCAGCGGTGAGTACTGGCCGCAGATTTTCTCGTGCGGTCGTGATTTCTACATGCAGCCGCGCTGGCATCCCGCCGGCTCGCATCTGGCATATGTCGCGTGGGACCACCCCAACATGCCGTGGGATGGATCTGAGTTGTACCTCGCTGAAGTTGGCGGCAGCGCCAGGAACGCGCCGCCGGTGATGGTTCGCGAAAAACTCATCGCGGGCTCGAAGGAAGTTGCCGTGCTGCAGCCGGAGTTCTCGCCGGATGGACAGTATCTCTCGTATCTCAGCGACGAGAGCGGCTTCTTCAATCTCTATCTCTATGACATGAAAAAAGGCGCGAGCGCCGGATGCCTGACGCGCGAGCATGCCGCGCAGCTGGGCGGCCCGACCTGGGTGCAGGGACTGCGCACGTACGGCTGGAGCCATGATGGGAAGACCATCTACATCGTCCGAAACGAGCGCGGCTTGTCCACGCTTTGCGCTATTGACGTCGCCACCGCAGACCTGCGTGTGCTGCCGCAGCTCGAAAGCTATACTGATTTCGTGCAACCGGCCGTGAATCCAAAGAAGCCGCTGATCTCCATGGCTACCTCCGCCGGAAACCAGCCGCTGCGCCTGGTTTCACATCAGCCTCAGGGTAGCACAATTATTGTTAAGCGTGCCACGAGCGAAAACGTGAGCGCACAGACACTTGTGGCGCCGCAGGCGATTTTCTGGAAGAGCACCGACGGCGCCGAGGCGCACGGCCTGCTTTACCGGCCGCGCAGCGACCGCGCTTCTCCCGGCCGGCCCCCAGCGATCATCCGCATTCACGGCGGTCCGACCAGCCAGGCGCGTGCGGCATTCAATGCAGATGCGCAGTTTTTTGCCACCCGTGGCTATGCCGTGCTGGATGTCAATTACCGCGGCAGCACCGGTTACGGGCGCGCGTACATGAATGCGCTGCGCGGCAACTGGGGCATTCACGACGTGGCCGACGCCGTGAGCGGCGCCAGGCACATTGCCGAGGAAGGCTTCGCCGACCGTGAGAAACTGGTGATCATGGGCGGAAGCGCGGGCGGCTTCACCGTGCTGCAGGCGCTGGTGACACATCCGAAATTCTTCAAAGCGGGCGTGTGCCTTTACGGCGTTTCAAACATGTTTACGCTCGCCGCCGATACGCACAAATTCGAGGAACGCTACCTCGACTCGCTGCTGGGTCCGCTGCCTGAAGCCGCGCCGGTTTACCGCCAGCGCTCGCCGATTTTCCACGCGCAGCAGATCGTCGATCCAGTCGCCATCTTCCAGGGCGAGACGGACGAAGTGGTTCCGCGCGCGCAGTCCGACACCATTGTCGAATCGCTCAAGCGCCGCGGCGTTCCGCACGAATACCACATCTACCCAGGCGAAGGCCATGGCTGGCGCAAGTCGGAAACAATTGAACGCTTTTACACGTCGGTGGAGAAGTTTTTGAAAGAGTATGTGCTGTTTGCGTGAGCGGTGAATGTGGGTGGCCCGGACGAAAGTCCGGGTGCCGAAGGCACATTCAACCCTCCTTGCACGCAGACTTTAGAAAGCGCGCTGTCTTCACTGAGGCGTGTGTCCAAGCAGGGTTGAATGTCGCTGCGCGACCCGGACTCTGTCCGGGCCACCCTCGCGGTCATGCATCACTCCAGAATTTCGGTCAGCACCTTGCCATCCACATTCGGCAGTTCGACGCCCAGCAGCTTCGCAATCGTCGGCGCGACATCAATGTTACGCATTGTCTCAATCGTAACACCCTTTTTGATGCCATAGCCGAACGCGAGGAAGACGCCGTTGAGCTGCGGATCGTCGTTGAGATAGCCGTGATGGCCGGGATAGAGTGACGGATCGGCGGAAACATCCACGACAATGTCGCCCTCAGCAAACGAATCGTTGAATGCGTAGTTGGGCTTGGCTGCAAGATAAAGGTCGCCGCAGCCTTCGTTGGACGTCGGCGAAGGCAGCTCGATCGCTGCGTATTCGGACGGATCGTAAACCTTCGCGATGCCTTCGATCGGACTGAAGAGTTCCTTCAGGCGCGGCGTGAGCTCGGCCTTCTTTGCCGGATCGGTGATGTAAAGCATGCTGTATCCGCCGCCGCTTTTGCTGACCACATCGCAGCTGGTGATCGTGGCGCCTGAGCGCTTCAGCAGACCTTCTTTTCGCAGCAGCGCATCGGGACGAATAATGCGCTTGGCAGTCTTAAAGCCGTGATCGGTGGTGACGAACATCGTGTAGCGGTCTTTCATGCCGGCGGCGTGCAGCGCGTCGATCAGGCGGCGAATGCAGCTGTCGGCATAGGCGTATGCGCTGAAGCTGGGCAGCGTGCCCGGACCGTATTTGTGATTGGACGCGTCGGTCGTCAGCAGATGGAAGAGCAGCAGGTTGGGCTTGTGCTTCGTGATCAAAAATTCGCCGGCGCGCGTCCAGATTTCGTCCCGGAACACAATGTTGCGCTTGCCGAATTCGTCCAGGTCTTTCTGCGACATCATCCCCGCGGCGACCATGGCCTGCTCAACTGGGCCTTTGGGATCGCTGCGCTCAGTGAACTCCCAGCTGAACGTGCCGGCATTCTGTGTGGGAATCCAGTCCACGTGCGCGGTGGTCAGCCCCGCATTAAACGCGGCATCGTAAACCGTCGGCACGCGAACCATTTCCTTCTTGTCGCGCCAGGGTTCGAACTTGTTTGGCTTGCCCGGGCCCTGCCGCGTCAGCAGCCCGTTAAAAAGCACGCCATGCTTCAGCGGCTGCACGCCCGTGACCAGCGTGGTGTGATTGGGCCACGTGACCGCCGGATTCGATATCTTCATGCCTCCGGCGATGGCACCTTCGGCTGCCAGTTTTTTCAGTGTGGGTGTCGAAAGGTTTGGATCTTTCCAGATCCAGGCGGGAAAGCCATCCACTGTCACGAGGATGACAATGCGATCCTTCGCGGGAATCTCACCCGCGCGTACGCTGGAAACACAGACGAGGAGCAGAAGAAGAACGCTGAGTGCTCGCGACATAACTTATCTCTCCGGATTTTTTCGGGCCGTTTACACGTACACCCGATTAGAGAGTTCGAAAGTCAAAAACTTAGCGTCAGCATTCTGGAGAGATATCAGCGCATAAAAAAGCATGGGCTGTATAGCCCATGCTCTCAATAAAGCGGGAGTGCTCGTTTTTCCAATCTCCAGCATGTCCGTTACAATAACGAACATCGGATATCGGTTAACATGCACTCCCATCTCATTAGAGGGAGTGTTCGATTCCAATCTCCAGCATGTTCGCCTCGAAAGAGGAACATCGGATATCGGTTGTCAGACACTCCCAACTGGTGTGGGAGGCGACTTGTTCCGCAGTGGCGCGCTTCCTTGCGCTTGCCCGCCTGCGGTGGACGCTCCCACCTATCTTGGAGAGCACTGTTAGAAACCAACTCTCAGATCGAACGCTGTTGAACGATTTTCATTCAGCGGACACTGAGCAACAGTGCTCACACTCTTACAGTACCTCATTCCGCCACCCGACGGCAACTTTTTGAGTGCGGAAAAGCAGAAAAAATCATCGTCTCTTTAGCTGCTATTTCATAGCTTTATCCAGCGCCTGACTGGTCGCTTTTACCGCATCGGCAATTTTCATCTCGCGCACGGCCTGATTGAATGGCTCCACCGTTACGGGCCCCTCGTAGCCTATTTTGCGCAGCGCGCCAAAGAAGCCCTTGAGATCAATCACGCCGTTGCCCGGTAGTTCGCGCTTGTTATCCAGCTGCTCAGTAACCGCCACACCGGCGACGCCATCGTTCACGTGGACGTAAACGACGTCGCGTGTCTCGAGTTGCTCGATGTCCGACACTGTCGCTTGGGCGGTGTACCAGTGGAAACTGTCGAGCAGGAACCCGATGTTTCCGGTACCGATTGCCGCTGCTGCCGCGCGCATGCCGTCCATCGTGTAGATAAAACCGTGCTTGCGGCTGACCCGCAGCGTTCGAGGACCGATAAACTCCAGTCCGAGTGAGATGCCGTAGCTTTTCAGGATCTGCGCCACCGGCCGCAATCGCGTAACGAAGAAATCGAAGTGCTCCTTATAAGTCAGCTTATCCGAGCACGGCATCACCCACGTGGCGCAGCGTGTGACGCCCAGTTCCGCCGCGATTCGGCATTCGCCGATGAAGTTCTCCAGGCTGTCGGCGTAGACGGTTTCGCTGTCCGCCTCGCGCCATTTCACACTCAGGCTGAAGCCTCCCAGCTTCAGGCCGTGCTGCGCGAGAAGTTCTTTCGTCGCGGATATTCCCTTTTCACGGGCGTAAGCCAGATCTGGATCGACGCCGGCGAATCCGAATTCTTTCGCGAGCTTTACCGTCTCTTCAAAGCTGGAAACTTTATGGCCCAGCGCGCCGCAATTCAGGTTTTTGAACATTGCCCAGGCTCCGCAAATCAGGTTAACTGCACAGACCGGTATGCTACTTTTTCTTCGCGGAGCCGCAAACGCATGAGCAGCACCTCTCGATTGGGAACGGCGGCAGGCGTTGGCTTTTTAGGCTGCTTCGGCCTGTTCTGGTCGGCAATGACGCTCGGCTTTGATGTCATGATGGTTTACATGACCTGGCAGCAGGCGCGCTCATCCCGGTTTGCCGTGGCAACCGGCCGCGTGCTTGAAAGCTCCGTGGAAACCAGCTCCGATTCGGACGGCACCTCGTATCGCCCAAAAGTAAAGTACGCGTTCAGCCTGAAAGGCCGCGAGTTTCAGGGAGAAAAAGTCCGCTTCGATATGTCGAGCTCGTCACGCAAGTCAGCCGACGAAACGGTAAAGTCGTATCCCGCGGGCGCGAGCGTCAAGGTCTACTACGACCCGGCTGATCCCGGCGTTAACCTGCTGCAGCCCGGACTCGACGGCACCCCGCTGTTCGTCCTGCTGTTCATGACGCCTTTCAACGTTGTCATGTTTGGTATCTGGTATGTTGCGTTTAGAATGCTGCGGCCGCTTCCCCCGCCGGGCGTTGAAGTCATCGAAAAAGATGGGCGAACGCATGTGCGGCTGGCGCCCGTCGGCCCGCTGGCGGCGGCGCTGATTGCGGCGGGGGCGTATTCGTTCGGGATGATTTTTGTTCTGGCCTTCGGCTTCGGCATTCCGCCGCCGGTGACGGTAGCGGGGACCGCCGTGTTTTTCATGTTTATCGCCGCCGGCGGTGTGTACGTGTATGTGAAAGCCCCCATCACAGCCGGCGAACGCGACCTGGTCATCGATGACGCAGCGCAGGCGCTCGTGCTGCCGCGCATCCACGGTCGCACGGAGCGCACGGGGCTGAGTCTTTCGGATGTGACGTCGGTGGAGACATTGGCCAATATTCCCACGGGCGACGACAGCACGAAATACGAAACGCAGCTGACCTGGAAGCACAACGGAGCAACCATGCATGCGAAGCTGCTCGACACGAGCAACAAGCACGAAGCTGAAGTTCTCACCGAATGGCTGCAGCAGCGCTTGAAGTTGAGCGGCGTGAAGGATCTAGAAAGCAAGTCGGCACTGTAATTTGATCTGGAGAACGCATGGCTGATTTTCTTGCGCCGCTTGACGACCTGAAGCCCAAAGACCTGCCGGACAATCACACGCCGTTCTGGAAGATGATCGGACCCGGAGCAGTCATGGTCGGCCTTGCCATCGGCGCGGGTGAGATCGTGATCTGGCCGTACATCACGGCGAAGTATGGGCCTGGCATGGTCTGGGCCGCGGTGGTGGGCGTCATGCTGCAGGTGTGGGTCAATTTCGAAGTCGGCCGCTGGACCATCTGCACCGGCGAAACCGTGTTCACCGGTTACGCGCGCGTCTGGCGCGGCTTTGCGCCTCTATTTATTGTCTTCACCATTCTGGGATGGCTCGCGCCGGGCTGGGCGCGCGCGTCAGGCCTCGCCTCTAAAGCGCTGCTCGTCGGACCGCAGGGCTGGGGCAGCGATACGTTCTGGACCTGCTGCACGTTCTCCGTCGTGGCGCTGATGCTCTTCGGTCCAAAGGTAGCCTACAAAGTTGTCGAAAAGAGCATCACCGCGATGGTGATTCTTGTGACGCTGGGCATGATCACGGTCGCGGTCGCGGTCGGCACCACTGACGCTTGGAAGCAGCTGTTTGGCGGCATTATGAATATCGGCTACCGCGATCCAAGTATGTCCGTAAAAGAGCTGTTCAGCGCGCTCGTGTTTGCCGGAGCGGGCGGAACGTCAAACCTCTTCTACTCCTTTTACCTGCGCGACAAGCACATCGGCATGGGCGCGCACGTGCCGACGATGACCAACCCGCTGCGCGGAGAGCCTGAAAAAATACCCGCGACCGGCTACGTCTTCCCCGACACCCCGGAAAACCAGGGCCGCTTTCAGAGGTGGTGGCGTTATGTGCGC
This sequence comes from Planctomycetota bacterium, assembly GCA_035628505.1. Lineage (GTDB taxonomy): Bacteria > Planctomycetota > SZUA-567 > H5-PLA8 > H5-PLA8 > DASPJR01. The sequence continues at coordinate 25,768 of DASPJR010000223.1, forward strand.
ACGGACACGCTCTGCATTTTCTGGTTCCTGAATACGCTGACGATTCTGCTGTTCATCTTCGGAGCCATCGCCGTGCTGCGACCGCAGAATATCGAGCTCAAGCAGGGTACGCTGATCTGGGACGAAGCGGTCGTGCTCGGACAGATATGGGGACAGCCCGGACGGATTCTTTTCCTCATGGTCGGAATCGCCACGCTGTTCAGCACGCAGCTGGCGCTTGTGGACGGCGTCTCGCGCACGATTGCGGATATCGTCTACACGAACTTCAAGCCGGCGCAGACCAAGTCGGTCAGCTGGTGGTACACGGTCGTGGCGATCGGCTGGATTCTGACCGGCTGCGTGATCACGGCCGTCATGGAACAGTTCAAGATCAAGGAACTCTCATTTCTGTTCAACGCCGCATACATGGGCGGCTTTGCGATGGCCGTTTACGTTCCCCTGCAGCTTTATCTCAATCACACATACCTGCCGCCGTCCGCCCGGCCTGGGATTACTTGTACGGTCATGACGTCGATCGCGGGACTGGTTTACATCGCGTTTGCGCTGGCGAGTATTGCGTGGGAGCTGGGCCTACTTAAGGCGTGAAGCTTCGATCGGCGGCTGAGGCACAATGCGGCCTCAACTGTGCAGAACACAACCTGTTGTGCTCCCGACAGGGTGGGAGCCATAGAGGGTTCCGAGTTTTCGAAAAAACCGCCGAAAAGTCGATCTTTTTCACTCATGCAACTTGTTGATTCACAATGAGTTGATTACACATTAGGTGTGTTATTAAAATTTCCCAAAGAAAGTCCCGTCAAATCGACGAGCTCAAGTGTCTTAGTATAGATGAGGGGGAACCTCGTCAGATCCCCCCGCGCCTGCGCCGCTCCACGGGCGCGACGAGCTGTTCAACGATGTGATGGACGATGAAGTACTTGCCATCGTTGCGCACTTTGCCCGAGAGCAGCACTTTGCGGTTGTTCTGTTCCAGCAGATCCTTGTGCAGGAAAGCATTGGCCAGCTTGAGCTGAAACAACTGCCCCGTTTCGGTCAGAAATGTTCCGACGACCTTCGGCAGCGGCTCGCCGGGCACCGCTGAAACAATATTGATCTTGCCGTGGAACTGCTTGAGGAATTGTTCCTTTTCCGGAAGCAGCTTTTCAGCTTCATCCTCGAGCGCCGCAGCTTTCTCTTCGGCTTCCTCGAGCGTCTCCTTCTTCGGCTGGCCGGCGAAGCAGGAAAGCTGCAGCAGCAGAGCCAGGCTGAAAATCAAAAGAGTTTTTTTCATACGGCGCTCTCCTTTTAATCTCGCGATCATTCCATGATCTCGCGGTACGACAGCACGCGCGGCTTGGCGAAGTAGGTGATCGAGATGTCGTCGAACACGGGCGTATCGAGCAGGAAGTGCTTGGCGGGATCAATTGTCGTTCCGCCATTCGGGTCGACGAGCTTGTCCACCGGATACCGGAAGCGCACGCGGTAGCGCAGCTGATCGACGCTCACTTTTTTCGGATTAGCCGGATCGCCGATGCGGTTGATCACATCGGGATTGTGAAACACCGTCGTGGGCGTGAACGTGTTCGGTGCGCTCTCGTAAGCACCATTCAATGGCGTGGTGCCCTCGAGGATTTCAATTTCAACGCCCTGCGTGGAGTGTGACTGACCGAGATAGTCGTTGGGCGTGGGACGGTCGACGCCGTGCGGGAAGATCTGCGTGCCTGGGCGCAGCGCCGTGTAGGACTCGTTGTACTTGTCGTAATCGAACGGACCGCGGAATTTGACGATCTCGTCTTTCTGAACGCTGCGGTCGCGCGTGATGCGCTCGTTGCGATCAACAGTTGGAACTTTGTTCTCGTGCAGGAAGCGCGGCGTGAACACCGTCCAGCTCACGCGCGCGACGACAACCTGCTGCGGCAGCGTGCCGGCGGTTTTCTTGTCGAAGCCTTTGAGCGACTGCAGCATCGTCTGCGACGTGAAGTACGGGCAGCCATTAGGGTCGGCCGGACTGGTGCTCGCCGGATTTTTCGGCAGATAGTAGCGGCTCATGGTCTGCTCGCGCACGGCCCGGTCGTTGACGAAATCCGGATTGCCGCCCAGCAGGCGCTCCTTGCTTGAGATTTTCAATTCATCGATGACCGCGAACGTGCCATCGGCCGGCGTGTGGCGGTAGATCCAGGTCTTGTCGTCCTGGTTGAGATTGTTCATGCCGAAGGTTTTGTAATTGGGTTTCTCAACGCCGGCAGGATCGGCCCACTTGTACTTCGCGGGCTGTCCGGTGGTGCCGTAGCCCTGGTTCACGAGGCCGGTGTCGCCGACATCGCACGGCTCGCTGAAGTAGCCCATGCCACCAATCGACGAGCCGCTCCAGTAACCCTTCAGCAAATCCTGCACGCTGACGCCGGGCTGCTCGGGGAAGCTTTGTGTGCTGATAAACGGCCGCGCCCAGTTCGTAATGACGCCCTGGTTGAATCCATTCTTGAAATCATCGCTGCTGACCCAATGCCCTCCGTTGCCCCACGAGTAAGGGTTCTGCTGGTTGAACTTCCAGCGCGCGCCGGCGTAATGCCAGCGGAAGGGCTGCACGCGGTAATGCGGCGACTCCACCAGCTTCTGCGGCCTCAGCGGATCGGGCTGAAACTCAGGCCGAACCCAGTTGATCCCGCCGTGCAGCTGCGTGAGCAAATCCTTGTCGCGCTGGCCGTCGTGCTGCGCGCGGCCAACGTTGCCTTCAAGGGAGAAGTTCAAATCATCGGTGCGGTTGCGGTTGGCGCTCAGGTTTGTGGTGCCGTCGGCGATTGACCAGCAGAGATTGCCGTGCTTTTTCAAGTACAGCGCGCGGCACGCGGTGTCGTTCTGGTACCCCGGATTGGTCGCATCGAACAGGTCATGCGTGCGGCGGTCGTTGTGATGCCAGTTCGGCTTGAACCACATAGTCACAAGGCTGCCGTCTTTGGAGCCCGGATCGAAATTGCCTTTGGCCTTGCCGGGATCGAAACTGTCGTTCGTCTGCGTGCCGTCGCCGAAGAGATATTTCAGCGTGCCGTCGTTTCCGGTGTTCGCGGGGCTGCTCAGATACACGCCATCGGTGCGCAAATCTCCCACGCGCAGCGTTACGTTTTCCCAGTAGTGCATGGGATTGAGCGCCTTCAGCGCCTCGCTCAGCACGGCCCAGCGATAGACCTTGCTGTTGGCGGCGGGCAGATCCGTATCGATGTCAATCTTGTCGTCGTTGAGAATTCCAAGCAGGCTGCAGGTATCGACCACGCGGTACTTGTAGCCATCGCCGGCCGGCGTGTGCGGCATCTTGGCCTGCTCCCGGCCGTTGACGGCGGACGTTTCGGTGTCCAGATCGCCGTTGTAGCTGGCAAGGAACGTGTCTTTGTCGTTTGCCGGGTCAAAGCCCAGCGTGTTTGTAGCCAGCACGATCTGGCCATCGTAGCGAGCCGGCAATATCTTGTTGGCAACGACGTCGGGGATCTCCAGATCTTTCGTATTACCGAACGCGTCGCGCGCTTCTTCGACGACGTCTTTGTTGCGGCCGTCGTGCTTGATGCGGTAACGCGGCGGCACGAGCGGCTCAGGCAGCGTATTAAGCGCCTTGCGCGTGTCTTTGAATTCGGCATCGCGCGCGACCTGGCCCGAGAACGCGAAGTCCTCATACGGCGGCAGAGCCTGCCCCGGCTTCCACTGGTTGGCAGCGTCGCTGAACGTGCCCTGAGTGAACTGCTGCTGCGTGGACTCGCGCCAGACGTCGTAGACTTTCACGAGCGCGTACACTTTGCGCTCCGAAAGCAGCTCGCCGCGCTTGACCATCTGCCCGGTGGAATGGATTTCGTAGATGCCGTTGCTGTCGAACGAGAACTCGGTCGTCGAACGGTTCAGATCCGTCTTGTCGATCATCTCTTCGGCGCGGTAGCGGAAGCTGCGGATAATGTACGCGCCGTCATCGGGCGCCCTGGAACCAACCGGTGACAGGATCAGCGGATTGCCGCGCGCCGAGGAGGTTTCCTTCGAAAAAATCGGAACGCTCGCGTCAGTGATCGGGCTGGCGACCGGCGGATTGAGATGCGGCTCGGGCGCGTCGGTGTAGGCCATGACCGCTTCCATTTCCGTGAAATTGCGGCCCCAGCGGTCAATCCACTCGATGTTCGGATTGAACTTCAGCACGTCGGTATTGGAATTGAAGTGAGCCATAATCACGCGCGCGACGGACGTGTTGTCGAGCCCGGCCGTGAGACCGTTGCTGTTCGGGATGGTCGGCTTGTTCGTGATGAAATAGCTCGAGCGGATGTCGTCCCACGGCTTGATCACGCGGAAGTAAAGATCGTCCCAGCTCCTGAATGGTCCGCGCTCAAAGCCTTTGAACGGCTTGTCATACGGCGCCGGTCCATCGCCTGAATCGGCTGTGGTCGGGTCGGGATCAGGCTTGCCGGGCGGCTGCGTGCGCGTGCGGGCCATGATGACGCGGTAAGCCAGCTCATGAGCCTCGCTGACTTTTCCGGCGTTGACGATGGTGAAATCATTCGCGTTCAGATTCCCGTGATTGCTGATGTAGCCAAACTTGTCCTCCTCGCCGGCCGGCCAGGGCTTCGGGCGGCTCAGCGCAATTTTGCCCTTCGATTCGGGCACGCGCTTGAGGCCCTTGGGCGTGAGGAGGTACGGCTCCTGCTTGTGCGGATCGTTCTTCTTCCACGCCGCGCGCGTCTGCAGCAGATCGACATCCGTCCCGACTGACAGCGGATGGCCCTGCTGAATATTCAGACCGAGAAAAAGCGCGACGAGCACCTTGTCGGTCGCCGTGTTGATGTTCACCGGCGCGCGATGAATGCAGAGCGGCTTAATCGAGTAATCGATTCCCGGAGCGTCGACGAGATTGCCATCCGAATCTGTCTTGGGAAACGCCAGCGTTCCCGGCGGCGGCGGGTTGTCTGGATAGGTATACGAAAGATCGCTGCCGTACGCGTCGACGAGTTTCGCGTCTTCCGGCGCGATGATCATGTACGAGCTCGTCGGTCCCGGCGGCACGGCAAAGGGCACATCCACCTGCACCCAATCGACGCCGTTGGTTCGGATGCGGCGAAGCTGGCCGGCGCCGTGGCCGTTGATGATCGAGAGGTAGCAGCCGCGCAGCGAGCCGCGCTGATTCATTGGATCATTAGCCAGGTCGTCCGGCACCCAGCTCTTGTCGCGATCGATGGCGATGTCGAAGGTTCCAGAGGTTGCCGCATCGCTGATCCATTCGAATTTTCCGACACAGACGGTATTGGTATCGACCCACGAATCGACTGTGATGTGCTCGCGCAAAGCCGAGAACTTCACTTCGACTTCAAGCTGCTCCAGCGGATCGTCGGCGATGCCGTTGGGCGGCGAAGAGCGTTCCACATAGCTGAGCGCGGCCTTGATGTCTTCGAGATTTTGAAAGCGCCCCTTGCGCGCGCGGTACGCGGCGATGGCGTAGCCGTCTCCATAGATGGCCCGGCCGTCGGCGGAAATCTTCGGCCGGCCGCTGACGTCGGTGGAGAGCTTCGACGCGACATATAAAGGAGTGACGTTGCCGCCTTTGTCGAAGAGCTGATAGTAGATGTCGCGGTTTTCCGGGCGGTCGTTCTTGTTCTTCGCGTTGTCAAAGATCGCCGCCCCTTCGCGCGCCCAGCGGTAGGGCAGCAGGGCATCCTGGTCGGCGGCAACCAGCGGAGGGCCGATCGCGCGGCAGAGATTGTCGAGCACGACACCGAGATTGTCGCAGGCGTTGATGTTGATGCGGCTGGCCGCGTCGTAGACGTTCAGCGTAAAGCGGTCGCTGCTGTCGGCGGCGTGTGCGGCGTTCGAGAGTGCCGCGCTGTAACCCTGCATCTTGTTCAGGTCCGGCTGCCAGCGCGCTTCTTCCAGATTGTCGATCACGCCGTCGCCGTCGTTGTCGGCGCCGTCATGCAGCAGAGGGCTGTCGGGAAAGCTGGGCTGGCGCACCGCCCCATTAAGGTAATCGACCGTGAACCAGGGGGCCGTCGGGTCTTCTGTTTTCGTGTACGCGCGAGAACGCAGATGTGCGATGGCGTATTCCACGCCCGCGCGCGCCATCATTTCGGCACGCACGCTGTCGGCGTAGCGGCTGGCAGACTTGGTCTGCATCAGCATCATCGAATAGAAGCCCGTCGCCAGCGCGGCGAGCACGGCGAGCACGCCGGCAACCATAATCAAGGTGACGCCGCGTTGCTTGCGCCTGTCAGCTTGTATGCGCTCACGTTTCATAGGCGTTGCTCCTTCTTTCTGCTGCGGTGGCAACTTTTTGAAGACAATGCGCCACCGCTCCGCCAGGTTGCTCAGGGCGGCCATCACAAGTGCAAAGTGTTTCTTAAAAAGAGCCGCTGCCTGTTCTGCCGCGGCTTACATGTTCAGTGCTTTTTGCTCACGGCCGTGCCGTCACGCTCGTCGCGGAGTCGCTCTGGCCCAGCTCGCTTCCAGGAGTTCTCAGGTGTTCGCCCATGATCGGCGGCGCATCGCATAACGCGCGGATCTCCGCCGCATTCAAGGCGCGGTTGTAAACGCGCAGATCGTCAATCAGTCCGTTGAAGCGGTTTTCGCCCGGCGCCCACGGCTCTGCGCCGACAGTGAATTTTCCCGTCGTGCGCGAAAGCGATGCGCTGGTCATCACGCGCCGTTCAAGCGCGCCATTGATATACGTCGCCATGAAATTTTCGCTGTCATTGTAGACGCCCATCACGTGGTACCACACGCCCGGCGCGAGCACCGTTCCGCCGGTGACGTTGCGGTTGATGACAATCCCGGTGGCAGGACGAATTTCAAAGTCGAGCTTGTTGTCGGCATAAACGCTCAGCTTGTAGCCGCCGCCATTTCCGCCGCCACGCTCGCCCATGATGCCCGCAATTTTCTGGTCGCGCCCGCCGACATTCAGCTTGATCCACGCGCAGACCGTCACCGTACCCGTCAGATTCAGCGGCGCCGAGTTATCCACTTCGGCGTGCGCGTTGCGGCCGTTGAATTCCATCGCGCCGCCCACGCGGCCGGTGGTCCAGACCGGATTGAACACGCGCAGGCTGCAATCGTTGCCTGCTTCGTCGGTAACAACGCCAAACAGTCCTTCGTCAAACTTCCAGTGCCCGGCCAGGCCCCGCGTCAGCTCGACGGTCATTGCTCTAACGCCCAGAGCTACTCCCGGGGAGGCCACGGCAAACTGGCCACCTTTGACGTCTACCGTGCTATTGTCCTGCGGCTTAGAGACGCGCACTTTTCCTTCTTCGACGTCCACGCGCGTGGCGTTGGCTTCGACCTGGACGTTCAGCCGCGTGCCGAGCACGCGCGTCACGGAATCAGGTGTGTCGATCAGCAGATTGCGTCCGCCTGGCTGTTTGGCCACGTGCGCGTTGAATCCGCCGCTGCGGATCGTGACGCGCTTGCTGACATCGCTGGAAGGCTTGCCAAAGATCAACGTCGAGCTGGGCTGAATTTCCAGGCGTGAATCGTCGTTGTACTTCACCACGGCCCAGCCATCGGCGTTGACCTGCAGAATATCGCTGGGGAAGATCTCCGTGCCTTTCTGAATCGGCAGGACCTGCTCGTTGCGCGCAAGCGTCACGCCGGGGCTGAATTCATGCAGCCTGGCGACTTTCACCTTGTCGCTGGGCCCGCTGAAAAAGAGTGCTCCGACAGCCAGCGCAAAGCAGGCGGCGATCGGCACCCATAGAGCCCACTGCATCTCTGTTTTCCAGCGCGAGGCCGCATGCGGCTGGCGGCGGCTTGAGGAATGGCCGGCATGCGACATTGCGGGCAGATGCACTGGAGAATGGCGACGCGGCGCTGGCAGGCGGTGATATCGCGTGTCGACTTTGACCGATCCGCCTTCGTGAATGGCGCTCATGATGTTCGCAACGAGCGTTTCGTCGTCTTCGTTATTCGCCGGGCCATAAGCGAGTTCGCGCAGCATGCCGTCGATTGCACGGGCGTGGCCGTCCAGGGGCTCGTCGTGGTCGGCAGAGGTGATCGCGCGCCGCAGTCCGCTCATGGCCGGATGTGCTCCGCCGCGCCGGGAGAAAGCTTGTAACGGATGCACTGAGCCAGGTCTTCACGCGCGCGCTGCAGGCGCTTCTTGACCACCGTTTCGTTGGTGCCGAGGTACTCCGCGATGGCCTGGCAGCCCTGCTGCTCGTTATAGTAGAGCTCAATAGCGCGGCGCGATGCGGCGCCCAGGCGCGTGATGCAATCGCGCAGAGCGACCAGCGCGTCGGCGCGTCCATCTTCGACTGCAAAATCCCATTCGCAGTGATGCTGCTCGATGGCTTCGAGCACGGATTCGTCCAGCGTGGTCATGCGCCGCACGCGGGCGCGCTCGAGGTATTTCATGCGGATGATGCCGCGCAGCCACGCGCAGAAATCGCGCGTCGGGTCGAACTTGGCAAGATTCTGATACGCGGTGACGAAGCCGTCCTGGACCAGATCGTCCGCCTCGGCCGGCTGCTCAACAAGCGAAAGCGCGTAAGCCCGCATGCGCCGGTGGTGCAGCCGCACGAGGATCTCAAACGCCTTCGAATCGATGCCCGCCCTGTCGTCCTGCATCGCCCCTCCTCTACAGACATCATTGCGCACTTTCGGACGGCGGTGACGGAAAATCTGGAAGATTCTTCTGCGGCAGCCCTGCACAGAATAAAGAAAGGAACATGTAATACGGCTGGGCCTGCTATAGCTTTTTAACCCTTCCCCTTTATGGAGCAACTTATGCACTCTGCTATAGTCGTACTTGTCTGCTTACTGCTTAACAGCGGGCTCGTCTATGCCGCAGCCACCTTCGAGATCCTCTCGCCGCGCGGCGGTGAAGTCTTCGTCGCCGGGCAGACGCAGCGCGTACGCATCAAAGGCCGCGCGACGACGATCACGATCGAGCTCAGCCGCGATGGCGGCGCGAACTTTACCGCGCTTGGCACAATCGACAACACACCGGCCGCAGGCGCCGCGCGAGGCAGATTGACTTTCACCGTCGCCGGCCCTGCCTCAGCGAACTGCGTTCTGCGTGCGCGCGCGAACGCCGGAAAGAAGGAGCTCTCCGCGATCTCCGGCACGTTCGCGATCGTGGCATCGCTGGATGCGGCTGTGAGCGCCGGCGGCTTGCCATCGAGCTTCGTGACAACGCCCGGCCTGGCTGATGGCTCGGTAACGAATCCCAAGCTCGCGCCAGCGGCAGTGACATCCGACAAAGTCAGCAGCGGCGCAGCATCGACGAACTTCGTGCTGGCCGCAGACGGCTCGGGCGGCGCCACCTGGGTGCCGGCGGCAAGTTCCCTTCCCACCGGCAGCGTGGCGCTCGAGCAGCTGAACACGGGCAGCGTCGATTCTCGCTACGTTCTGAAAAGCGGCGACGCGATGACTGGCAATCTGAAGCTGCCGATCGCCGGACCGACCGTCAATGAAGACGCGGTGACGAAGAAGTATGTGGACGACAGCTTACGCTTCAGGGCCTGGAACCTTGAAGGAAACGCCGGAACCAAGCCCGGAACAGATTTCATTGGAACGCTCGATGAACAACCTCTGATCTTCATGGTCAATCGGAACAAGGTGATGTCCTACCAGCCCGCTGGCAGCGGCAAGACACCGTCGATCGTGGGAGGCTCTCTTTACAACGAGGTTAACGGCAATGCCGAGGGCGCGGTTATTGGCGGTGGCGGAAAGATCGGGGAGAAGAACGTTATACACGGCGGGTTCAGCACCATCGGAGGCGGCTCGCGAAATACCATCACATCGCTGTTTAACGCTCCGGGTAGCAATTTGTTTTCGACTATCGGCGGCGGCTATTGGAACGAGACGCTGGAGTATGGTGCCACGGTCGCCGGCGGAGTCGAAAACAGCGCTTCTGATATGAGTTTTGTCGGCGGAGGCTTGAGCAATACTGCCTGGGGAATGCAGAGCGTGATTGGCGGAGGCGCGGCAAATATCACCACGGCTCCGCAGTCGGTCATTGCAGGAGGCGAAAGCAACAAAATGCTTCTTTTACCCGCAGAATCCGTTTATGCCGCCATTGGCGGAGGATATCTGAATGAAGCCGCTGGACGGGCGGCCGTCATCGGCGGAGGCTGGTACAACAGGCTCGTGAGCACGATGTCGGTTATCAGCGGCGGCGTCGGCAATACGCTTCACTTTGGCGAATCCAATATCATCGGAGGTGGATTTACCAACACGCTTAAACATGGCAGCGCCTCCGGAATTTTCAGCGGCAGCCTGAATGAGGTGTACACGTCGGCAGCGGTGATCGCTGGCGGAACCGAAAACCGGATCGGGCAGGATATTGTGAACACGTCGCCGGGAAATCGGAGCGTTATCGCCGGTGGCGCGTTCAATGTGATTGAAGCTGACACCGCGGCGATAGTAGGCGGCGAAAGCAACAAAGTGACTGGAGAATTCGGCGTCGTTTTAGGCGGACTCTCAAACACGACCTCTGGGAAACACGGGCTGGTTCTCCACGGCGTGGGCAATCAAGCCAAAGGACAGTACTCGGTTGCCGGAGGCAACGGCGCCACGGCCGATCACGATTACTCTTTCGTCTGGTCGAGCGGTCCGGGTACCGTTTCTTCTAGAGCCTCGGAATTCTTCGTGAATGCAGGCGGAGGCGTGCGCCTGAATTCGTTTCTGTTCAGTCCCAACGGTGGTAGCGAAAACACGCTCGACTTCGTCGATAGTGCTCCTTTTGCGATCAAAGTGAATTCCGCCGAACGCGTCCGGGTACTGGCCGACGGCGGCGTGCGCATCCTGCCGGCAAGCACCACCGGTGCACCGACGTCAGGCACTCACTCGGTTGGTGAACTCTATGTCGATTCGGCCGGCGCGCTCTTCTATTGCCGCACCGCCGGAACACCAGGCACGTGGGTGACGCTGGTGCCGTGATCCCATGAGTCTCACCATCCGTCAGGAAACTCCAGTTGACTACGCCGCCGTAGAAGCACTAATTCGAGAGGCCTTCACCGGCGCGCCGCACGCGAGCGGGAAGGAATGGCTGCTGGTTCAGCGGCTGCGCGGCAGGCCTGATTTCATTGGTGAACTTTCGCTCGTGGCCGAGCAGGATCGCGCGTGCGCTGGACACGTCCTCTTCACGCCGATCGCGATCGTAGCCGCGAATGGCGGGGAACACACGTCGATCGCGCTGGCGCCTGTGTCGGTGCTCCCGCGCTTTCAACGCTGCGGCATCGGCAGCCAACTCATCAGGGCTGGCCACGAGGCCGCGAAGCGCCTGGGCTTCACCTCCTCTATTGTGCTCGGCGATCCGGCTTACTACTCGCGCTGCGGCTACGGCAAGGCATCGCAGTGGCAGATCCGCGCGCCGTTCGACGTGCCGGACGACGCGTTCATGGCGCTCGAGCTTTCGCCCGGCGCACTGAGTAGCGTCTCGGGAACGGTGCGCTACCCGCCCGAATTCGATGGCGTGTGACGCGCTGCGTCAACGCGAGAACTATGCGCCTTCAGCGGCGCGCTTGATTTTATCGATGTCGATCTTGCGCATGGTCATCATTGCCAGGAACGCGCGCGAAGCTTTCGCCGGATCTGAGTCCATCAATAATCTCGGCAGGATATTCGGCACGATCTGCCAGGAGACTCCGAACTTGTCCTTCAGCCACGCGCATTCGCTCTCGACCCCGCCACCGTCGGTGAGCTTCTTCCAGAGCACGTCGACTTCCTGCTGCGTTTCACAGCTAACCGAAAGGGAGATCGCTTCGTTGAACTTGAACTGCGGACCGCCGTTCAAGGCGATGAACGATTGACCTTCGAGTTCGAAATAGACCACCAGAACCGATCCGGCCGGAATGGGACTCCCAGCGGGCGTGCGCATGATGCTGACGATGCGTGAGTTCGGAAAGACGGAGACGTAGAACTTGGCAGCGTCTTCGGCATTGCCGTCGAACCACAAGCACGGGGCTATTTTCTGGGTCTGCATGAAGGGGGACACTCCTTTTTCAATTGAGAGAAGCCATCAGTTTATCCGAATGCGGCTCGTGACGAAGCACCGTCTTACGTTGAAAAAGCACGCTTAAGTATTGCACATTATGTGGTAACTCGCTACCCTTACTTAACTTCTATACTGAACCAACAATACAAGAGGGGGACCCCAAGTACAATCGAAAACAGGACGTATGAACGCAGCAAACGAAATCTAATGGCATTTCCCATCGCCGGGCCAACATCCAGTCACTGTATTATGAGGGCGACCGCACGCCGTGCTACTGGCCAGTTCGTAACCGTGACTTCAGGCGTGTTCGCGATCGTTGCATCACTGGACGCGGCCTCACAAGGCGGCGGCTTACCACAGAGTTTTGTGAATACCGCGGCTCTTGCGCCACAAGCAGTGACTCCGGATAAAATTGCGGACGGAGCAGTGACCAGTTTTGCGCTTGCAGATGGGTCTGTCACTACGCCCAAGCTGGCAGAAGGCGCGGTGACATCTTCCAAGCTTGGGGAAACGACGGTGACTACGCCCAAAGTCGCCAACAAAGCGATCGTTGCGGAGAAAATCGGCTCCGGTGCGGCCTCGAACGGGATGGTGTTAGAAGCAGATGGCGCAGGCGGTGCGAGCTTTGTGCCGCTTACAGCGGTGTCCCCTGAAGCAGGGAACAGTATCGTAAACGCGATTAACAACACAAACACTGCCGTAATCATCAGTCCGTTGAGACTTCCTTCAAATCTCGCCACAACGCAGTACGTAGACGAAGCAAACGAGGCTCAGAATGCCGCGCAAGCGATAGCAGATTTGATCCAGGACGAGGCGATAACCGGCAAAGTGAGCAAGGCCGGAGATACAATGACAGGCCCGCTGATCCTGAGTGGTGATCCGACTGACCCGTTTCATGCAGCAACGAAGCGGTACATCGATAACGTCAATTCAACTCAAACGACAGCGCAAGCGGCCATCGACGCCGCACAGGATGCAGCGATTGCCGGGAAAGTGAGCAAAACGGGCGATACGATGAGCGGTCCGCTTACCCTAAATGGCGACCCGAGCAATCCATTACATGCGGCGACCAAGCAGTTTGTAGATTCAGCGAATTCCAATCAGGATATCGCACAACAACTCAAGGATGCAATGCAAGACACCGTCATGTCGGCCAAATGGGCTTTAGGAGGGAATGCCGGCACGACGGCGAGCACTCACTTCCTTGGTACCACGGATAATCAAGCCATGGAGATTCGAGTAAACAACACTCGGGCAATCCGATTTGAACCGACAACTAGCACACCGAATCTTGTTGGCGGGAATGTCAATAATAACATAAGCGCGAGCGTTACGGGTGCAGTGATTTTGGGGGGCGGCGATCTCTCTGCGATTAATCAGGTAACAGATAATTTTGGAAGCCTCGTGGGCGGTAGCGGTAACCAAACTGGAGACGGTGCCGGCAGCGCAAGCGACAAAACCCATAGCGCGGTAGTGGGCGGGTCACGTAACGTGGCAAGCGGAGCGTACTCCGTAGTCGTCGGTGGCACCGAAAATATTGCAAGTGGCTTTAATTCCGTTATCAGTGGGGGAGATCGCAATCGAGCGACGGGAGACTCTGCGACCATTTCGGGAGGAGTAAGAAATGTTGCATCGACAAGTAATGCAACTATCGGCGGTGGCGGCGTTAATGCTGCAAGCGGAGCAAATTCTACCGTGTGCGGCGGGAGTTTAAATAACGCATCGGGTGGCGGATCGGCGATTTCGGGTGGAATTGCAAATAATGCCAGCGGGCAAGAGGCATCAATAGCAGGCGGGTTTTCGAATTCGGCGACAGGTAACCATGCTACTGTAAGTGGGGGTTCGGGCAATAAAGCTTCGGCGATGAATAGTACAGTTGGCGGAGGAGCATTCAATTTTGCGAATGGTAACTATTCGACTATTGGCGGTGGGGATACGAACTCTTCTGCCGGTGCATTTTCAGTGGCCAATGGTGGTCAATATAACAACGCTAACGGTAATTTCTCCGTCACTCCAGGCGGTACTCATAACAGGGCTAATGCCGATTACAGTTTCGCAGCTGGTTACCATGCCACCGTGAATGCCGCACACACAGGTACCTTTCTTTGGGCGGACGCGGTTTCTCAAATGCCGTTTAGCTCAACAATTGGGAATGAGTATGCCGTACGTGCCACTGGCGGTGTCCGGCTTGTGACGAATATCGATTTTGCCACGGGCAACCCCACGCGGAGCTTCCGTATAGACGGAAACGGTAATGTGGCCGTCCAAGGCAACGTTAGGATCAACAATGCCACCATTCGCAGCGGCGTCGGTATACCAAACGGCATTGTGAATGGCAGCATTGGGGATCTTTTTCTGCGCACGGACGGCGGGGTAGGGACTACGCTCTATGTGAAAGAGAGCGGCAACGCGACAAATACCGGCTGGGTTGCAAAATAATCTAAAAACGAGTGTTGACAGGTACACTTGCGGGGTAGTAAAAGTACGTGCTCTGGCTGATTGGCGAACGGGAATCGATGGGTTTCCCCCCGCGCGCCGCAGGCCTGAACCCTCAGGGAAACCCTCGCAGTACGGCTTTTTTGATCCGGCCCTCAGGCCACAGGTCAAAGAAGACGAAACAAAGAAAGACGAGGCCATTGACCATTAGCGGGTCGATGACAGTTCAGAAACGATAGAAGTATCGGGCCGGCAGATATTTTCCTCTTCTGGGAAGAGGGTCTGCGCGCGTCCGTTTTTGTCGTTTCATAAATGGAGTTTGCCGATTTTTCACATCCTTCTTCACCGCAGAGACGCAGAGGCGCAGAGTTAAAACCGTGAGCAGATAAGCTCCGGCGGAACGCTTTTACTGGCGTTCTGCGGCTTAGCGCCTCGGCGGTGATGAAAAGATCTTAAACGGGTTTAGTAAACAGACTTACAGGAGCCAACAACACAATGTCGATCCCGATCCGCTTTTTTGGCCGGGCCAAGCACATGCACGAAATCCCGAACCTGTGCGAAACACAGCGCAAGTTCTACGCGGATTTCCTGCAGGCAGACGTGCTGCCCAATGAACGCAAGCGCGATGGCTTGCAGGCTATCTTCCAGGAAGTCTTCCCGATCTACTCCTACGACGAGCAGATTTCGCTCGACTTCATGGAGTACGACCTGGGCGAGCCGCGCCACACGCCCGACGAGTGCCGCGCGCTGGGCCTGACGTACGGCGCCCCGCTGAAGATCCGCTGCCGCCTCAAGCGCGAAGAAGTCGTGGAAGAAGAAGTCTATCTCGGATCCGTTCCGCTGATGATCGGCGGCGGTGAATTCATCATCAACGGCGCCGAACGCGTGATCGTCACCCAGATTCAGCGCTCGCCCGGCGCGGACTTTTCGGAAGACGTCCATCCGTCCGGCAAGCGCCTGCACTCCTGCCGCATCATTCCCGAACGCGGCAGCTGGATCCAGGTCGAAGTCAGCTCCAAGGATCTGCTCTACCTGCGCATCGACCGCAGTGGCAAGATCATCGGCACGACGTTCCTGCGCGCGCTCAGCGAAAAGTTCGGCAGCACGCGCGACATCCTCAAGGCCTTCTACCCGGTCGAATCGATCTCCCTCTCGAGCAAGACTGAGAAGCTCAAGGGCACGATCCTGACGCACGACATCGCCGATCCCAACAGCGGCGAAGTGATCGTTCCGGCGCTGACCAAGCTGACCGAGGAGATCATCGACACCATCCGCGGCCTGAAAATCAAGGAAGTGGACGTGGTCACCGAGGTCAAGGACGAACTGATCCTCAACTCGATCAAGGAAGACGACGTCGACAGCAACGAAGAAGCCATGCTGCGCATCTACCAGCGCATGCGCCCGGGCAATCCGCCGCAGAAGGAAAAGGCGATTGAGCTCTTCAACGAGCTGTTCTTCGATGACAAGCGCTACAACTTCGGCCGCATCGGCCGCTTCCGCCTGAACCGCAAGTTCGGCCAGCAGGTGCCTGAGGACGTTCTCACGCTGGCGGCGGAAGACTACTACAACGTCATCCGCTACATCCTGAACCTGCGCGCGGGCAAGGGCCAGCCGGACGACATCGACCATCTGGAAAACCGCCGCGTGCGCACGATCAAGGACCTCGTCATGGACGAGTTCCGCAAGGGCATGATCAAGCTGCGCCGCAGCGTCCGCGAACGCATGAGCCTCAAAGACGCCGGAGAAATGACGCCGCGCACGCTGATCAACAGCCAGACGGTCGCCAGCAGCATCGAATACTTCTTTGCGCGCGGCGAACTCTCGCAGGTCGTCGACCAGAGCAACCCGCTCAGCCAGCTCACGCACGAACGCCGTCTCTCCGCGCTTGGACCGGGCGGTTTGAATCGTAAGCGCGCCGGCTTCGAAGTCCGCGACGTGCATCCGTCGCATTACGGCCGCATCTGCCCGATCGAAACGCCGGAAGGCACGAACATCGGACTGATCGTGTCGCTCTCGATCTACGCGAGCATTAACGATTACGGCTTCATCGTCACGCCGTTCGCGCCGGTCAAGAAGGGACACATCCAGGACGAGATCGTTTATCTGCGCGCCGATGAAGAACACGAACACACCATCGCCAACGCCGAAGTGAAGTACGATCACAAGACCGGCAAGATCATGGCCGACCGCATCATGGCCCGCCGCCGCAGCGAATTCGTCAACGTGCCGCTCGAAGAAGTCACGCTGATGGACGTGTCGCCCAAGCAGCTGGTCGGCGTGGCCGCCGGACTGATTCCGTTCCTTGAGCACGACGACGCCAATCGCGCGCTCATGGGATCGAACATGCAACGCCAGGCCGTGCCGCTGGTTCGCCCGCAGGTTCCGCTGGTCGGAACGGGCATGGAACCGTTCGTGGCGCGCAATTCGGGCATGATGCTGGTGGCCGAGGAAGACGGCGTGGTCGAATACGCCGACGGCATGCGCATCGCCGTGCGCTACGGCACGGGCAATTCCAGCCGCCTGGTCGATACGCAGCTGCGCAAGTACTTCGGCCTGAACGAACGCACCTGCTTGAATCAGACGCCGATCGTCAAGGCCGGCGACAAGGTGACCAAGGGACAGGTGCTGACCGAAGGCGCCGCGACGCATGGCGGCGATCTGGCGCTCGGCTCGAACACGCTGGTCGCGTTCTTGAGCTGGGAAGGTTACAACTTCGAAGACGCCATCCTGGTCAACGAGCGCGCCGTTCGCGAAGACAAGTTCACCTCGATCCACATCGAAGAGTTCTCGGTCGAAATCCGCGAAACGAAGCTGGGCCGCGAAGAAATCACGCGCGACATTCCGAACGTCTCGGAAGCCGCGCTGCGCAACCTGGACGAGAGCGGACTGGTGCGCGTGGGTACGCGCGTCAAGCCGGGCGACATTCTGGTCGGCAAGATTGCTCCGAAGTCCAAGAGCGAACTGTCCTCGGAAGAAAAACTGCTGCACGCCATCTTCGGCCGCGCGGGCGAAGACGTGAAGAACGATTCGCTGGAAGTCAAGCCGGGCTGTGAAGGCTACGTGATCAACGTCGAGCGCTTCACGCGCGCCTCACCGACGGGCGAAGAAGAACGCGGCGAGAACCGCAAGCTGATCAAGAAGATCGAAGGCGATTACAAGCTGCGCATCGCCGAAGTGATCAAGGCCAAGTTCGAAGCACTGCGTGAGATCGTTGACGGCAAGCTGGTCAACGCCGAGACGGGACAGAAGTATGAAATCCCCAAGGGCGCGACCGACGACGAAGTGATCGCTCTCGACCTGGCGCTGGACCTGAACAAAGTCGAGATGCACCCGGCCACCAAGCGCAAGGCGCGCATGGAAGCCTACAAGCACGACAAGCGCAAGCGCGTGCTGGAAGTCGAGCTCGAACGCAAGGTCGGCAAGCTCAAGCGCGGTGACGAACTGCAGCCGGGCGTGCTGGAACTGGTGAAGGTGTACGTCGCCGTTAAGCGCCGCCTGTCCGTGGGCGACAAGATGGCCGGACGCCACGGCAACAAGGGTGTCGTCTCCTGCATCCTGCCTGAAGAAGACATGCCGTTCCTGGAAGACGGCACGCCGGTGGACATGATCCTCAATCCGCTGGGCGTTCCGTCGCGCATGAACTTCGGGCAGATCCTCGAAACACACCTCGGCTACGCGGCCAAGAAGCTTGGCTTCAAGGCCGTCACGCCGGTGTTCGACGGCGCGAAGGAATCGGAAATCGTGGAGTGCCTCAAGGAAGCCGGCCTGAACGCCGACGGAAAGAGCCAGCTCTACGACGGCCGCACGGGTGAGCCGCTCGACCAGAAGACCTGCGTGGGCGTGATGTACATGCTCAAGCTGCATCATCTGGTCGCCGACAAGATCCACGCGCGCGCAACCGGACCTTACTCGCTGATCACGCAGCAGCCGCTTGGCGGCAAGGCGCGATCGGGCGGACAGCGCTTCGGCGAAATGGAAGTGTGGGCGCTCCAGGCGTACGGCGCGGCCAACATTCTGCAGGAACTGCTGACGGTCAAGTCCGACGACGTGGAAGGCCGCACGAAGATCTACGAGAGCATGGTAAAGGGCGAGAACATCCTGGAACCCGGAACGCCGGTCAGCTTCGACGTTCTGTGTAACGAAATCAAGGGTCTCGGCCTCAACATCAAGCTCGAGAAGAAATCACGCGTGCAGTAACGGCCAGTTTCTGGTTTGAGGTTTCTGGTTTCTCGTTCACGCACGACACGAAGTGCAACTTTTTACAGACAACTGGAGGCGAGGTTTGGTTCGACTCGCCTCCTTTAATACAGATTAGCAAGACACCACGCCGCACATGTGCGTTCGTGGACAAAAGATTAGCCCCTGAAGCAGGCAGGATGCCTGCACCCAAAAGAGGGAACTGAACAATGATTGAACATACTGGCAATCCATTTGGCGGAGCAGGCGCAGCACCCGGCGGCGGCCCGGGTCCTGAAGCCGGCCCGCGCGAAGCGCGCAGCGACCGTGGTTTGATGACGGCCGCGGCTGAAAAAAGCTACGAGAAGATCAACGATTTCTCGGCGGTCTCGATCACGCTGGCCAGCCCCAACGACATCCGCTCCTGGTCGTACGGCGAAGTCAAGAAGCCGGAGACGATCAACTACCGCAGCTACCGCGCGGAAAAAGACGGCCTGTTCTGCGAACGCATCTTCGGACCGGAACGCGACTGGGAATGCTCCTGCGGAAAGTACAAGGGCATCAAGTACAAGGACATCATCTGCGACCGTTGCGGCGTTAAAGTGACGCACAGCAAGGTGCGCCGCAGCCGCTTCGGCCACATCAATCTGGCCGCGCCGATCGTGCACATCTGGTTCTTCCGCTCGATGCCTTCGAAGCTCGGCAACCTGCTGGGCATCAAGACGACGGCTCTGCAGCAGGTCATCTACTTCCAGCGCTACATCGTCACCGATCCGGGCGACAGCGGCCTGGGACGCGGCAAGCTGCTGACCGAAGAAGAATACCGCAAGGCGCGCGAACAGTTCGGCAATACGTTCAAGGCCGAGATGGGCGCTGAAGCCGTGCGCGAACTGCTCCGCCACATCAACCTGAAGGAACTGGCCGACACGCTCCGCCAGCAGCTCAAGGAGTCCAAGAGCAAGCAGAAGACGGAGACGTACATCAAGCGCCTGCGCATCATCGACGCGCTGGTGGCCAGCGGCAACAATCCGGAATGGATGGTCATGGACGTGATCCCGGTGATTCCGCCGGATCTGCGCCCGCTGGTTCCGCTGGAAAGCGGCAACTTCGCGACGAGCGACTTGAACGATCTCTACCGCCGCGTGATCAACCGCAACAACCGTCTGCGCAAGCTGCTCGATCTCAACGCGCCGGGCGTCATCATCCGCAATGAAAAGCGCATGCTGCAGCAGGCTGTGGACGCGCTCTTCGATAACGGCCGCTGCAAACGCGCCGTGCTCGGCACCGGCAACCGCCCGCTCAAGTCCCTGACCGACATGATCAAGGGCAAGCAGGGCCGCTTCCGCGAAAATCTGCTCGGTAAGCGCGTGGACTACTCGGCCCGCTCGGTCATCGTGATCGGACCGGACCTGCGCCTGAACCAGTGCGGACTTCCGAAGAAGATCGCGCTCGAGCTCTTCCAGCCGTTCATCATCCGCAAGCTGAAGGAACAGGGCTACGCGGACACCATCAAGAGCGCCAAGAAGATCCTGGAGCGCAAGGACGACGAAGTCTGGGACGTGCTCGAAGAGGTCATCAAGGGCCACCCGGTCCTGCTGAATCGCGCTCCGACGCTGCATCGCATGGGTATCCAGGCGTTCTATCCCGTGCTGGTCGAAGGCGACGCCATCAAGCTGCACCCGCTGGTCTGCGCCGGATTCAACGCCGACTTCGACGGTGACCAGATGGCCGTGCATCTTCCGCTCTCGCTGGAAGCGCAGGTCGAAGCGGGCATGTTGATGATCTCGACGAACAACATCTTCTCGCCCGCGCACGGCAACCCGGTCATCACGCCCGACCTGGACATCGTGATGGGAACCTACTTCCTCACGAGCGAAGGAAAGAACATCAAGGGCCAGGGCATGGCGTTCGGCACGAAGGAAGAAGTGTTCCTCGCGCTGGATGAAGGCCGCGTGGGCAAGCGCGCGAAGATCAAGGTCCGCATCAAGAACCGCAAGGTGCTTGGACCCGAAGGCGTAATGACGAGCAAGAACGGCCTGTTTGAAACGACCGTCGGCCGCGTGATCTTCAACGACATCCTGCCCGAAGGCATGCCGTACTACAACATGACCCTGGACAAGGGCAAGCTGAAGAAGGTGGTGTCCGACTGCTACCAGATCCTCAGCCGTTCCGACACGGTGGAACTGCTCGACCGTCTGAAGAAGAATGGTTTCCATGAAGCCACGATGTCCGGCATCTCGTTCGCCGCGTCCGACCTGAAGATCCCGAGGGGCAAGGAAGCGGTTGTCGCCGAAGCCGACAAGAAGGTGGCGCAGATCCAGAAGTCGTACGAACGCGGTATCATCACCGACGGCGAACGCTACCGCCTGACCATCGACGTCTGGACTCACGTGCGCGAAAAGATCTGGAAGGACGTTATGGACGAGCTCAAGTACGACGAGCGTCCGGAAGATCCGCACTACATCAACCCGATCTACTACATCGTTCACTCGGGATCCCGAGGTAACTTGCAGCAGATCGGACAGCTGGCCGGCATCCGCGGATTGATGGCCAAGCCCAGCGGCGTGATCATCGAAACGCCCATTAAGGCTAACTTCCGCGAAGGCCTGAAAGGTCTGGAATACTTCTCGTCCACGCACGGCGCGCGCAAGGGACTGGCCGACACCGCCCTCAAGACGGCGAACTCCGGTTACCTCACGCGTAAGCTGGTCGAAGTCGCGCAGGACGTGGTCATCACCATGCACGACTGCGGCACGCAGAACGGCCTGACCAAGGGTGCGATCTACCGCGGCGAACAGATTGAACTCAATCTGGCCGACGCGATCCGCGGCCGCACGGCGTGCGACCGCATCACCCACCTGATCACCGGCGAGGCGATCGTCACCGAAGGCCAGCTCATTACACCGGCCGTCGCCGCGAAGATCGAAGACTTCCTCGGCCGCGACGGAAAGATCCGCGTCCGCTCACCGCTGCTGTGCGAAGCGCCGCAGGGCATCTGTGCGCTGTGCTACGGCATGGACATGTCCACTGGCGCGCTGGTTGAAACCGGCACGGCGACGGGCGTGATCGCGGCGCAGTCGGTCGGCGAACCCGGAACACAGCTGACCATGCGTACGTTCCACGTCGGCGGACTGGGACAGCGAACGGTCGAAGAATCCGAAGTGCGCACGCGCTCGGCAGGTACGGTGAAGTTCGCCAACCTGCAGGCCGTTGTGGACAACAAGGGTGAAACGGTCGTCCTGAACCGCAACGCTGAAATCAACATCGTCGACGACCGCGGCCGCGAACTGGAAAAGTACATCGTCCAGACCGGCTCGATCCTGCTCGTCAAGCAGGACGAAAAGGTCCCCGCGCGCAAGCCAGTTGCCAAGTGGGATCCGCATACGATTCCGATTCTGACCGAAGTCGGCGGAAAGATCGCGTTCGAAGAGTTCATCCCGGACGTCACGTTCCGCGAAGAAACGGATACGGCGACGGGCTTCAAGCGCAAGGTCATCGTTGAACACAAGGGCGACCACCATCCGCAGATCGTGGTCAAGAATGCGGACGGCCAGATCCTGGGCGTGTACTCGATTCCTGAAAAGGCCTTTGTTGAAGTCGAAGAAGGTCAGGAAGTTGTCCCCGGCCAGCTGGTCGCCAAGACGCCGCGCGAAATGTCCGGTACGCAGGACATCACCGGCGGTCTGCCGCGCGTCACGGAACTGTTCGAAGCGCGCCGCCCGAAGGATCCGGCCATCATGGCGGAAATCGACGGCGTCGTGGAGTTCGGCGAACGCAAGCGCGGCAAGCGCACGCTGCTGGTCAAGTCGGACTCCGGGCTGGAGATGGAACACCTCGTGCCGCAGGGCAAGCACATCCTCGTCCGCAAGGGCGACAAGGTGCGCGCCGGCGACCGCCTGGTGGACGGCCCGCTGATTCCGCACGACATCCTGCGCATCAACGGCGAGGACAAGCTGCAGAGCTACATCCTCAATGAAGTGCAGGCCGTCTACCGCAGCCAGAGCGTGCGAATCGACGACAAGCACATCGAAATCCTCATCCGCCAGATGATGCGGAAAGTGCAGATCGAGGATCCGGGTGATACCGACTTCCTGCCGACCGACGTGGTCAGCCGCATGGAGTTCCAGCGGCGCAACAAGGAAGTGGTGGCACGCGGCGGACGGCCGGGAACGGCCAGTCCGATGCTGCTGGGTATCGCACGCGCCTCACTGCAGGCCGAAAGCTGGATCGCGGCGGCATCCTTCCAGGAAACGACGAAGGTGCTGACCGAGGCGGCGATCGGCGGGCGGCGCGACGAACTGCGCGGCCTGAAGGAAAACGTGATCCTGGGCCACATCATCCCGGCCGGAACCGGCTTCAAGGACTTCATGCTCAGCATGGTGAAGCGCGAAGAGCCGCCGGCGCTGGAAGAAGCCGCTCAGGAAGAGATGAAGGAGCTCGGCGCAGGAGTTGGAGCGGCGAGCTTTGGCGGGAAAGACTAAAAGATAGAAGACTAAAACTGGAATGCAGTAAGAGCGGGAAGCGTGAGCTTCCCGCTTCCTATTAGAGGGCTATTGAACTAGGCGGGAGCTTTATGGGAATTGCGGATTGGTTTCTTCGAAACAAGAACAAATCAGTATCTCCGGGCGGCTCAAGGCTGTTCACACATGACAAGAGTCAGGAAGTGTCCCAAATGGGTTTCAGCGAAACGTCAACATTGCCTTTCGTTGAACTTCGCGAACGCGTCTATTCTCAATTGTTCGGCGAATGCGAAGGCGTAAGTCATGAATTAATGCCGCTAGTTCCGCACATTGACGTCTATGTGTATAAACCAAATTCAGAACGACCGTTTTATACGCTTATCTCGGGAGGCATGAGCGATCTTCCCATGAATCTGAACAAGGATGTCGACCCAAAATGCGCACGCGCGGAAGTCGTACTCTATGTCGTAAAACCTGAAGAGCGCTTTATTGAATTGGTTCGATACTTTGCGCGTTATCCTCACCAATGGCAGACATGGTTTGGCTTTGGACATACGGTTCCAAATGGGGGAATGCCGCCGCAACCCTTATTCGATGGCGCCTGCCTAGATACGATGTTGTTCATGCCAACAATCATAGGCGCTGATAAACAGCTTTCGGAAAAGCTAATCATTGAGTCAGACCCGGTGAATCTGTTGTGGGCGGTTCCAATTACATCTCAAGAACGTGAACTGAAACTGGAAAGCGGTATGGACGCGCTGCTTTCCATTTTTGATAAAGTGAAACACCCGGTCGTGCTGAATCCAAAACGTAAGAGTTACGTGTAGCCTATGAGCAACCCCGGCGG
Source organism: Planctomycetota bacterium (assembly GCA_035628505.1). Lineage (GTDB taxonomy): Bacteria > Planctomycetota > SZUA-567 > H5-PLA8 > H5-PLA8 > DASPJR01. The sequence continues at coordinate 49,610 of DASPJR010000223.1, forward strand.
TGAACTCATTCTCTGGCAGAGCGATGACAAGCGCACGCGCATCAACGTGCGGCTTGAGGGCGAGACCGTCTGGCTGAATCAGCGACAGTTGGCAGAATTGTTTCAAAAAGACGTAAGAACGATTAACGAACACATCCAAAATATTTTCGATGAAGGCGAACTCCAGCGGGAGGCAACTATCCGGAATTTCCGGATAGTTCAAAAAGAGGGCGATCGCGAAGTTTCACGCGATATTGAGTTCTACAACCTCGATGTCATCATCTCCGTCGGATATCGCGTGCGCTCTCCCCGAGGCACGCAGTTTCGAGTCTGGGCCACACAGCGGCTGAAAGAATACATGATCAAAGGCTTCGTCATGGATGACGAACGCCTGAAAGAAGGGCGCGGGCCGGATTACTTCGATGAATTGCTCGAACGCATCCGCGACATCCACGCGTCGGAGCGACGCTTTTATCAGAAAATCACCGACATCTACGCGACCAGTGTCGACTACGATAAGAATGCTCAGATCACCAAAGACTTCTTCGCGACGGTGCAGAACAAACTGCATTGGGCCATTCACGGCCACACGGCGGCGGAATGACGCATGCGGGAAAAGTCACCGCGCAACTGGCGGAAGAAATTGCTTTGAAACAGTTCGGCCTGTTCGAGGAGCGTCGCCGGGAGGTTGAAGCCACGCAGCCGACGAGCGATTTCGACAAGGCTATTGAAGCGCTGGATTTGAAAAAGCTTCCGAAGCCAAAGCGACGCAAGAAGAGCGATGATGGGTCCAGCCCTGGAAAGAAATAGTTTAGGCGTGACCCGAATTTCGTTTGAAGCGTTTACTTTTCTGACGATCTATCTAAGGTCGAAGTGTCGGGGAGTCCATTCTGCATGCGGCCAGGATCGATCAGCCTGATCGGTGTCTACGCCCTGCTTCTGGCAGCTGCGCTCGCTCACGCCGGTTCGGATGTGGTCGTCGAGGAATGGCGCAAAGTTCTCGAAGAGGAAAAGAAGAAAAAGTCCGCGGAAAAAACGGCGCCCATCCGCGTCATTCCGTTCCTGACGCAGGGCTCGCTCGAAAGTTCCGCCACCACCCTGCCCCAGCCCGCGCGCGTTGAAACCGTCGGCACGGGCGCCAAAGATCTTTCCGCGCCAGATCCGGCGCGCAAAACACCCGTCGTCTCGCCCGGCGTGCGGCTGGAGATTGCCGGCCCGAGGGAATTGATGCAGCTCGACTGGCGTACGCAGATTGAAAATCCAGACGACGCCAGCAAGCCCTACCGCAACCTTGAACAGACCCGCGCGCTGCTCAAGTTCGATTACGATACCTGCTTCTGGCAGGCGCAGAACGTTCACACATCCACGTTCAAGCCGGATGAAGTGTCCGGCACGCACCGGCCGCAGTCGTGGGTCGATGAGAATTCGTTTCTTATTGGCCGGCGCATTGAGAAGGCGACACTCACGTACGAATTCAAAAAGCGCGCGTGGGAAGACGATGCCAATCGCACGTTCGCCAAAGAGCAGCGCAGCTACGGGCTCTCGTACAAAATCATGGATTACGTTCAGCCCTTCACGGCTTACACGACCGGCCGCGGAATCGACGGAACCGAGGGGCCGCTCACAATTGGCGGCTACAATCCGGCTGAATGGGATGCGGTCAAGGGCGGATTGAAAAGCAATATTGCCAGGGGGCTTGATTGGACGGGCTCCGTCGAGGTCAAAGATCTTCACAAGCGCGAAGAGGAAGGCCTCGCGCGCTGGCGCCTGGACGAGGAAGTACAGGACCGCATGTACCTGCGCACCGCGCTGAACTGGGAGCCGCTTCCGAAGACCACGCGCATCAACCTGCAGTGGAACCGCGAGGAAGACCTCATGAGCCAGGCCGAAGGGCAGAATCTGCGCATGGGCGTCGCACACAGATGGAGCGAGCGCTTCAGCACCGAAGTCGGGCGCTCCGTCGGTTTCGAATCGCGGCCGTCGTCGGCGGGAGTTAAAACCGCGCAAGAGAGCATCGCCGCGCAGTACCAGCTGCAGCGCCGCGCGACGCTGATGTGGCAGTTCGATCAGTCCGAGAAAGAAACCACCTCGCCATTGGGCGAATCGAGTTTCGACGTTCAGCGGTCCATGCGCGTGGAGATGAAAATCCGCTGGTGAGTGCCACCTCCACTTCAAAACGCCAAGACGCGAAGGCGCCAAGAACGGCGACTGCATTCGAGAAAGAAAGTTTCGTTCGCGAACTTGTGGCGTGGTTCGAGCGTAGCCAGCGTCCAATGCCGTGGCGGCTCACGCGCGATCCCTACCGCATCTGGCTCAGCGAAATCATGCTGCAGCAGACGCAAGTCGCGACCGTCATTCCTTATTACGAACGCTTCGTTGCGCGCTACCCAACCGTGCGCGACCTCGCAGCCGCGAACGTAGACGAGGTACTCAAGCTCTGGGCCGGGCTCGGTTACTACAGCCGCGCGCGCAACCTGCATCGCGGCGCGCAGACGATCGTCGAGCGCTTTGGCGGCGTAGTTCCAGACACGCCCGAGCTCATCCGCGAAGTGCCGGGAATCGGACCATACACTGCGGGCGCGATTCTAAGCATTGCCTATCAGAAAGCCGTGCCACTTGTGGATGGAAACGTAGCACGCGTTTTTTCGCGTCTGCGGCTCATTGAAGGCGATTGGCGCACACCGCAGACTCGCAAAACATTGTGGGCGCTTGCCGAGGAGCTTGTATCGGTCTGCGCGGCTGAATCGCGGCAGCCGGGCGATTTCAACCAGGCGCTGATGGAACTCGGCGCAACAATCTGCTCGCCGCGTTCACCGCAGTGCCTGATCTGCCCGGTAAATGCGCACTGTCTGGCCTACGCGCAGAGCAAGCAGGAACTTTTCCCGCAGGTCGAGAAGAAAGCCGAGGTGCCGCGCTGGCCGCTGCGCGCGTGGATCGTTCGCGACTCGCGCGGACGGCTGCTGTTTGCCCAGCGCGAACCAGACGGCCTCTTCGGCGGGCTGTGGGAAGTGCCGACGGAAAAGATCGCGCCAAAAGAGAAGAAGGCGGCGACGCTCGGCCGAGTCAAACACGTGCTCAGCCACCGCGAGCTCGATATTCACATCTGCAGTGCCGAGTACGGTAAACGTTTCTCGGCGAAATCGAAACCCGAGGCGTTCGAGTGCTGGTCAGGGGCGTATGTAAAATTTAAATGGCTGACGCTCGCAGAGGCGCTGCGCGGAAATGCGATCGCGCTCTCGTCAGTGCAGAAGAAAATCCTCGCGGCGCTCCACACCAGGAATTCTACTGATAGAAGCCGGAAACCATTATGACCATGCGCAGGATCTGCAGAATGATGAACCCGGCGACCAGCGCGTAGAGCAGCCGCGGCAGCCATGCCGCGAGTTCTTCAATCGCACGCGTGTAGTCGTCGCGGCAGGCAGAAGCGATGCGGCCGAGCATCGCATCGAGATTGCCTGACTTCTCACCGACCTCGATCATGTGAATAATCTGCTGCGGCCAGAGCGGACCAGAGCGCATGACGCTCGACAGCGGCACGCCGCCTTTTGTCACGCGCTCGGCGAAGCCTTTAATGCCCTCACGGTAAATGCTGTTCGACGCGCTGCGCGCACAGATTTCGAGCGCGTTCGAAATACTGATCCCGGCACCGAGCAGAACCGAGAGCGTCGACGCGAATTCGCTGAGGCTGCGGTTGATCTCAACGCCTGAAACGATCGGCAGCTTGAGCAGCAGCCTGTCGTTTGCCGGATTTCGAGCCGCAAGGGTGCGTTCGAGCAAACGCCACAGTGCGTACGCGACTGCGAGCGGAAGCAGCGCACTGGCGATATAGCCGCCCACGCCGCTGTTTCCGCCGATAAAGGCCGGCAGCGGCGCGACGAATGATGCGATCAGCAGCACGATCACCGGCAGCGCCATCTTCGCGCGGATTTTCTGCCGCGCCGCATACCACAATTCGCGCTGCGCGACGACCGAGTCCAGCACCGCCTCCACGCGCCCGCTCTGCCAGCCCGCGACGATCACAGCGCGCTCGGACTCGCACAAGGCCGGCTTCAGGCAGTCCATCATTCCGCCAATGCCATCCCCGCTCGATGCGCGCACTGCCGCCTGCTGAAAACAGGATCGCCCCGCCGGATCGGCGCAGATCGTCGCACAGCCGTCGAGCGCGTCGCTGACACTGATTCCCGCGTTGTGCTGCACGCGCCAGGTCCGCAGCGCTTCGGTAACAGAATGATCGAGCGGATCGATGGCCATCATTATTCTCCGCCAACCAGCGAGAGATCTTCATAGATCGCGCTGTTCACGTCTCGGCAGCGGACGTCATGTTTGTCTTCGCCGGGCGTTCCGTTGAAGACCCAGGCAACAACCAGTCCGCGCTCAGGGTCTGCGAATGCAGAGGATGACTGATAACCGCCGTGGCCGAACGTGCGCGGCGAGCAGTGCCGGCCGTAGCCATAGGGCGCGGTTTCTTTTCCGTAATGATTGGAGTCGATGACGAAGCCAAGGCCCCAATCCATCTTGTGATTGAAGGTGTGATCGTGCAGGTCGACGCGGTGCCGCGCCGTGAGTGCCTCAACCGTTTGCGGCGAAAGAACTTTTTTGCCGCCGAATGTTCCGCGCGCGAGCAGCATTTCGTAAAAGCGGCCGAGTTCGCGCACGGGTCCGTGTCCACTGCCGCCGGGACGGCATACAGCGCAGCGTTCTTCGCTGTCGAAGAGCTGCGGGAATTGCGGCGTGCGTTCCGTGTTATGCAGAATGCCGATGCGCTCGCCGTACGCGCGGTAGCGTTCGGGCGGAATTGCGAGCCACGAATCGTTCATGCCGAGCGGCCGGAAGATTTCCTCATCCACGTACGTCTCAAACGCGCGGCCGTCGAGGCGGCGGATGATTTCGGCGAGCATGAACCAACTCGACGCGGGATGATAGCCGGCCTTCTCCCCGGGAACCCAGCCATGCTCGAGCTTCGCAGCGCAGATGCGCGCGATAATCTGGTCCCACGGATCGGCACTCCAGCGCGCCTCCACGCGAAAACCGCCGGTGTGCGTCAGCGCATGGCGAATCGTAATCGGTGCTTTGCCGTTCACGCCAAATTCTGGAACGAACTTTTCGATGCGATCGTCGAGATCGACCCTGCCTTGTTCCCACAGCTGGGCGAGCGCTACCGCGCCCAGCGGTTTCGTCGCGGACATCCACAGCATGATCGTGTCGCTGCTCATCGGTACGCCGGGCCGCGATTCGCCAATGCCGGCGTTGACGATTTCTTTTCCCTGAAGCGAGACGAAGATTTGCGCGCCAATATGCAGGCCGGCGGCCAGGCCCTGCTCAATAATGGCGGCGGTGCGCGGAAGCGAATCCTGGAGCGGCGTGGGCATGCTGCGAATGTAGTGCACTTTTGTCCGCGGAAAAATGGGAAATCGTCGAGGGCGCAAGGGGGCGAAGCGT
>DASPJR010000224.1:0-12746 GCA_035628505.1 Planctomycetota bacterium
ATTATTCCGCTGATCAAAGCCGGTTTCGTCGATTGGATAATCTCGACCGGCGCGAACATGTACCACGATCTGCATTTTGCCTTCAATATGCCCCTGCATGTTGGCAGTCCGCAGATTCCGGACACGGTCCTGCGTGAGCACCGCATCGTCCGAATATATGACGTATTCCTGCACTACGATGATGTTCTGCTGGCAACCGATGCAGTCCTGCGCGAGATCCTGCAGCAGCCTGAATTTCAGAAAGAAATGGGAACAGCCGAGTGCTATTTCCACATTGGTAAATACGCAGCTGCTTACGAGGAACAGGCAGGCTTGAAAGATGTCAGCGTTCTTGCCGCCGCTTACCGGGCCGGAGTGCCGGTGCTTACGTCTGCACCGGGTGATAGCACGATTGGGATGAACATCGCTGGATTGGCCTTGCGCGGTAATAAGCTTCGGATCAATCCGAGCATCGATGTGAACCAGTCAGCGGCGGTGGTGCTGGACGCTAAACGTGCGCATAAGGGCAAGGGCACACACGGATCGCTGATCATCGGCGGCGGCAGCCCGAAGAACTTTTTGCTGCAGACTGAGCCGCAAATCCAGGAGATCCTGGCGATCGATGAGGCCGGACAGGATTACTTTTTACAGATTACCGATGCCCGGCCGGACACCGGCGGGCTTTCGGGAGCTACACCGGGCGAAGCGGTAACTTGGAACAAAGTAGATCCTGAGAAACTTCCGGACATGCTCGTCTGTTACATGGATAGCTCGGTTGCTCTGCCGCTGCTGACACATTACGCGCTGGCGCGGCATAAGCCGAGGCCGCTAAAGAGGCTGTACGATCGACTGGATGGAATGACCGCACGGCTTGCAAGGGACGCCCGGAAGTAAGCGAGCCTGAAAAAGGATGCAAAATGCGCCCAATTTTTGCGGAATGGTAAGAGTCAGCGAAGAAGTCAGGAATTCAGCCGTCTTAATGTGGTAGAAGGGCTCTGGCGTGGTAGACTCTTTCTCCGCCAGAATTTACGATGAGTCGGTTTTCCCCGCCCCCGCTTGCGTGGGAACAACGAAAGGAAGGTCCTCGTGCAGAAACCGGTCGCACTCTCATCCCCGAGAACGATCCTGAATGTCGTGCTGGCGCTGGCGATCACAGCCGGTGCCCTCGTAATGCCGTTAAGCGCCGGCGAGAAGAAGACACTCACGCCCGAGCAGGTTGCAGCTCTGGTGCCGCAGCTGTTCCGTCTGCATCTGTCGCAGAAGGAAATGAACGCGGCGTTCATGAAGAACATCCTGAAAGAGTACATCACGCAGCTCGATCCGAGCAAGATGTTCTTTACCAAGGACGAGGCCGACGCGCTGATCAATCTTCCTGATGCTGAACTCAAGAAGCTGGCTGAGCGCTCGCTGGCCGGCGACTTCACCTATTACGCTACGATTCTCAAGGGCTTCCTGGAAAAGCAGATCGCACGCGATGCCGCGCTCTTTGACAACCTGGAATCACGCGAAGCGGAAATCAAGGCACTGCTGAAGGACAAAACTATAGATAAGGTGGCGGACGCATCGAAGGAGCCGGTTCCGGGCAAAGAACCGGTCAAAGAAGGCGCGCCGGGAAAAGAAGTCGCTTCCGCACCCAAGGCGGACGAGGACGAGGTGGACCAGGTTAAGTGGAGCGAGCGGCCGGCTACGCACGCAGACCGCGAAACTCGACTGCTGCGCTCGGTCGCCGGACTTTACCGCATCGACAAGACATACCTGAGCGACGTGGATGCGATGAAGCTGGCTCTGCAGACCATCCGCGAAGAACGCAAGCGCTGGTCAAATACTAAAGTGGAAGAAGAGACACCGAAGCTGTTCCTGAAGAGCTTCATGTCGGCCATGGATCCGCACACCGTTTATTTCGACGCCGAAGAAGACGAAGAGTTTGTCAGCCGCCTCGAGCCCAGCTTTGCGGGCATTGGCGTTCAGATCCGCGCCTGCCCGCTGGGTGCCCAGATCGAAGAAGTCATCAAGGGCGGACCGTCGGAACGCTCGGGCAAGTTCCAGAAGGGCGACCAGATCATCCGCGTCGACGACTTCGTGCTAGCCGGCCTGCCGATCAACAAAATTGTCCGCCGCATCAAGGGCGAAAAAGGCACCGAGGTGAAGTTAACGGTGCTCAAGCGCGAGACGAAGACGACCGAGATCATCCCGATCAAGCGCGACACGATCAACCTGGCCGAAATGCGAGTGAAGGGCAAGATGTTCGAAACCAGCAATGGCCCGATCGGGCTCGTCTCCGTGCAGACCTTCTACCGCGGCGTCAGCGATGACGTGAAGAAGCGTATCCAGGAACTCAATAAGGAAAAGACCCTCAAGGGCCTGGTGCTCGACCTGCGCGACAACCACGGTGGCTATCTTGAAGAGGCCGTCAATCTCGCCGGCCTGTTCATTGCCTCAGGCCCGGTGGTGGGCGAGCGCGACGGACGCAACATTATCACCTGGAAGGACGACACGAATGCGGACGTGGTCTTTGCTGAACCGCTGGTGGTGCTGACCAACCAGTTCTCAGCCAGCGCATCTGAGATCGTTGCCGGTACGCTGCGGGACTATGGCCGCGCAGTGGTCGTTGGGGCGGCGCAGACTTTCGGCAAAGGAACCGTGCAGCGTGTGATTCCGCTGAGCAACCTGAATCTGCCCGGCGAAATCAAGATCACAACGCACCAGTACTTCCTGGCCAACGGCGATTCGGTGCAGCTCAAGGGCGTCGAGCCGGACGTCGTGATTCCTGGTCCGAAGCTGCTGAAGGAAATGCTCGAGAGTTCGAACGAAAACGCGATCCCGTTCAACCGCATCAAGGGCAAGCTCGATAAGACGGCAGCCGATGTCCAGGTCTGGTCCGACTTCAGGAACAAGAACATCGCCATGCTTCAGGAGAATTCGAAGAAGCGCACCGAGAACAACCAGGAGTACAAGGACTTCTTCGATGTCAAGAAGCGCAAGGCCAAGCTCGCCGAAGCAGAAGCGAAGAAGGCCAACCTGAAGCCAGACGAAGCTCCGCCTGAAGAGAAAAAAGAAGACAAAGACTTCCACGCGGAAGAGGCTGTTGCGGTGGTCAATGACATGATCCCGCTCTGGCCCAAGAGCAGCGCGCAGGCCGCCACGAAATAGTCTTGTTCCGATACGTGTTCAGTTTTAAGGAGGCCCCTTAGGAAAAAAGGGGCCTCTTTTTTTCTGCATACGCTGTATTCAAAATTGTCTCATATCCGTTACATGAAGGAGTTGCCATGCGCGTCATCATTCAGCCCACACCCGAGCGTGCTGGAGAATGGACGGCGGCCTACCTCTGCCGCCGCATTCGCAAGTATCAGGCAAAGCATTCCACACCGTTTGTGCTTGGACTGCCCACAGGCAGCTCGCCGATTCCCACGTACCGGCGCCTTGTGGAGCTTAACAAGGAGCGGCTTCTTTCGTTTCAGAATGTGATCACGTTCAACATGGACGAGTACGTCGGCCTACCGGAGTCGCACCCGGAGAGTTACCGCTCGTTCATGTACACGCATCTATTCAATCACGTAGATGCAAAAAAGGAGAACATCAACATTCTCAACGGCAATGCCGCGGACCTAGACGCGGAGTGCGCGCGTTACGAAGAAAAAATTAAAAAGTACGGCGGCATCGAGCTGTTTCTCGGTGGAATCGGTCCGGATGGTCATATCGCCTTCAACGAACCAGGCTCGTCGCTTTCGTCGCGCACCCGCCTGAAGACGCTCACGACCGACACGCGCATCGCCAACAGCCGCTTCTTTGGCAATGATCCAGAGAAGGTTCCCAAGCTGGCGCTCACAGTTGGTGTTGGAACGGTAATGGATGCGCGCGAAGTCGTGATTGTCGTCACGGGGCATTCCAAAGCCCGGGCGCTGGCGCACGCGGTCGAGCAGGGCATCAACCACATGTGGACGATCTCGGCGCTGCAGCTGCATCCGCACGCCATTATCGTCTGCGATGACGCGGCGACGGTGGAGCTAAAAGTCGGCACAGTGAATTACTTCAAGGACATTGAGCGTGACAACCTGGATCCTTCGCGCGTGCTGGATGACTCGGCGGCCTCCGGGCGGCGGTAGTTTTCTAACAACTCCCACAGAGGGGCAGAGAGCGCCGGGTGCGCAGAGATTCTTGAGAGGGGTATGGAATGAAGCGTCTGACGAGATTTCCATTCATTGCTGTGCTTGCTTGCTTTTCCGCGTCCTTTTTGCGTGCCGGCGAGGGGCGCGTGCTGGATTCGATGGACGCAATGACCTTTACTGCGCCTAAAGAAAAGGGCAGGGTGGAGCTCGCCGAGGGCAAGGACGGCAAGGCGCTGAAGTTCTCCTACGATAACGACTGCCGCAACGTTTATGCGTTCAGCAAGATTCGCGGCGCGGCCGATTGGGACACAGCGGCCGGCATTTCCTTCTGGGTCAAAGGCGACGGTTCCGACAAGCTGGGCGGGATCCAGTTCGTCTGGAACGAAGACTTCGGCATCCGCTACGGTTTTGCCTTTCCAATCGACAGCACCGAGTGGAAGAAGGTGTTCGTCGCCTGGCGCGATCTGATTCCTGAAACGCCAAATGCCAAAGCACTCTTCCTCGGACCAAATGGCAACGCGCCCTCGAAACTCGGCCCGATGTGGGTGGGCAAGTGGTGGTATTGGAGGGACTACGGCGCGCATTCCTTTATAATCGACGACATTCGTCTTGAACCTGTGATGCCGCTCGACAAATCCGAGCCCGTGCAAACTGTACCGCCGCTGAAAAACATCGCGGAGAAACTCAAAGCGAAGAAGCCGGTGACGATCGTGACCATGGGCGACTCGCTTACTGATTTCGCGCACTGGGCCAACAAGCCCGTGAACTGGCCGACGCTGCTGAAAGAATCAATCACGCAGAAATTCGGGTCGCCCGTGACGCTGATCAATCCTGCCATTGGCGGAACCGAGCTGCGCCAGAACCTGGTGCTGATCCCGCGCTGGCAGAAACAGGCGCCCGAGCCGGACCTGGTGACGATCTGCTTTGGCTTCAACGATTACAATTCCGGCATGCGCGGCGCGATGATGCAGCAGACGCTTGAAGACGCCGTCGACCGCATCCGCCGGGTCACAAACGGTAAAACGGACGTGCTGCTGATTACCACCTGCCGCGCCGTCGAACACTGGGATACGCTGGCCGAACTCGCCGACGCTTTCCGCAAGGCCGCTGCCGCAAAGAACACGGCTCTGGCCGATATCTACGCCGCGTTCGGCGAAGAGGGCAAGACCGATCCGGCGAAACTTTTCTGCAAAGACAAAGTCCATCTCGGCCCCGCCGGACATGAGCTCGTTGCCAAGACAGTGCTGACTGCGATCGAGAACGCCTCGAAGTAACGGGAACGCGGTTTGACTGCTGGGATCGCCGGCGTCTCGCCGGCTTCATCGTTGCTAAACGTGGCGGGGACACTCCCGTCACCGTAACGGCCTCGCTGCCGTTCAGATGACGGCATTGCCTTCACGCCGCCATCCTGGTGGCGGGAAATTTTGTGCTTCGTCCAGAGATGTTGTAAACTGTCCGTGTATGCGCCGCATCCAATACTCACTGCGCACGCTGCTGATCTGCGTCTTTGTCGTGGCGCTGCTCAATTATCCCATCTGGTGGACGGTTGCGCCCGGCTGGGAAATCACTCTCGTGGAACCGGACGGACGTAAAGTAAGAGATGTCCATGTCGATCGTGTTCGCTTTTCTCAATTCGACGGCCAGTATAGATATCATTCGAATGTTTCCGGAGTTGTCCAAGTTCCGGCGATAGAAATGAAGTTGAACCTTTTACAGCGTCTGAGCCTCGCTGTTGCACAACAGTTTAGCAACGAGCCGGATCTGAATATCTCCGGCTGGGATTGTTCGCCTGTAACGGCACGTTCAAATGATAAAAACTTAAAGTGGGTTGAAGGAACGTTGCAGATGCAGGCCGTCGCGATGCCTCAAACCTTGTGGAGTGGCTGCGAGTAGCGCAGATATCAATCTTCCAGCGATATCTTGCGCGGCTGTGCTTTTTCCACCGCGTCGGCCAGCGGCAGGTGATCGGCTTTGTTCAGCGCCGCAAGGCGCGCACGGAGCGGGTCGGCGGGGGCATAGCCCGAGAGCACCTGCAGCGATTCCTGGTAGAGCTTGCGCGCGCTCTCTTCGTCGCCCAGTTTTTCAATGTAAATGTCGCCCAGCGCGAAGGTCAGCCGCAGAATGCGATCGTTGCGGAATTCCGTGTCCGCCATGCGCTGCATAAGTTCGGCAACTTTAACAGCAGGCGAAAAGTGAATCGCAAAACGCCGGGCCGACTCGAGCTCGCGCACCGCCGCATCGGTCTTCCCTGCGGCGAGCTGTGCGCGGCTCACGCGCAGCAGCGCGTTCAGGTCCAGCGGATCAGCCGCCAGGTTCTCGCGGAAAGCCGCTTCAGCTTCTGCGAACTGCCGCCGCACCATCAGGCCGTCGCCGACGTCATAGCTGGGTTCGGCCACTCCGCGCGGCGCGGCAGCGCGATAGAAAAATTCAAGTACGACAGCGAAGCACCACATCACCGAACCGAGAATGGCAAAGGGAATGAGCGACGCCAGCATCAACACGGCCCAGCCGTCGAACAGACGCACGCTGACGAAAAAAGCAAACGCTGAGAAGAACAGGCCAAAGGCGAAAACCGGCGCCCATGGCAGCGACAGCAGTTTGAGGCCGGTGTAGCCGCGCACGAAACGGCTGAAGGCAGTCATGCCGCCGAGAATACCGAGAAAGGCGAAGAGTAGACCGGAGACAATCAGGACGGCCATGTGTTGTCAATCCAGGGCCTTGACGCTTGAAATGTACTTGGCCGCAATGTCGCGCGTAATGATGCCTTTGCGATACATCTCCTTGAGCGATGAATCGAGGCTCTGCATGCCGATCTTCGAATGCGTCTCGATGACAGTTGCGATCTGCTGCGTCTTGCCTTCGCGGATGAGATTGGCCACGGAAGGAAGATTGCGCAGGATTTCGACTGCCGGTATGCGGCCGCTGCCGTCCGCGCGGGGGAGCAAGCGCTGCGATACGATGGCCAGCAGGCAGAAGCTGAGCTGCGTGCGAATCTGATTCTGCTGGTGGGGCGGAAAGATGTCGATGATGCGGTCGACTGCCTGAATGGCAGAATTGGTGTGCAGCGTCGCGAGCACCAGATGACCGGTTTCAGCGGCAGTGAGAGCCACGGCCATGCTTTCCAGGTCGCGCAGCTCGCCGATCTGGATGACGTCTGGATCCTGACGCAACACATGTTTAAGCGCGGCTGCGAACGAGCGCGTATCGTCGCCCACCTCACGCTGGTCAATAATCGAGCTCTTCGAGACGTGAAGGTATTCGATTGGATCTTCGACCGTAACGATGTGGCAGCGCCGATTCTGATTGATCAGGTTGATAATCGCGGCCTGGGTTGTCGATTTGCCGTGTCCAGTCGGTCCCGTGAAGAGCAGCAGACCCTGGGTCTGCATGGCGATCTCCGCCAGCGTTCCGGGCACATTCAGGCTTTCAAGCGTAGGGATTTCAGTGGGTATCAGACGGAAGACAAAGCCGACCGCGCCCTTCTGCCGGTAGGCATTGCCGCGAAAACGGCCGCGATCCTTGTATTGAACGGAAAAATCGAGTTCCCAGTCCGCTTCAAACCGCGCAATCTGTTCCTGGCTTAAGACGCTGTAAAGAAGGCGCTGTGTGTCATCGGCGGTAAGCGTGGGCAGATCGAATTGCGCGATGGCTCCATTGAGCCTCACGCATGGCGCCGTGCCCGCTGTGAAGAGCAGGTCGCTGGCGCCTTTACTTGCGGCCACGTCAAAGAATTTGAATATTTCCAGCTTGCCTTCCGCACGTCGAGTCAAAGACAATCTCCGCCAGGAAACAGGTCACCAGAACACTACGCGCAGATGCCGCTTTCGGTTTGTTCTATTCCGGTGAAACATCCGGCGACTCGGAAAGTAACGCCGCAATCGGGCAGGGCTTATTCTTTCTTATCGTTCTGCTGCCGCGAGCGCAGCCATTCCTTCGTGCGAATGGCGGTCCGGCGGCGCTCGTCGGGGAAGGGCGTTTCAAACTTGTCCGGCGCGCCTGCCAGTTCACGGCGCTGGCGCTGCAGGTTTTCGTATTCGCTGGCCGCCACGCCCATCCAGATACCGCTGTGCTTGGACTCGCGCTCAGTCATCGGGGGCGGTGCGACGGGTTTGATCCCAGGACCCGCCGAAGGCGCTACGGTGCTCACACGTGGCCCGAGCACCACCGCGCGATTCAGACCCGAACCGGGCTCGGCCATTGTTACACGGTTGCGCCCGGCCGCCTTCGACTGATACAGCGCCTCATCAGCGAGCTGGATGAGCGTACTGCGCTCGGTCGCATCGTCGGGGAAGCATGCCAGACCGAAGCTGCAGGTAATCTTCAGCTTCTGCCCCTGCGCGGAAATAATCTCCATATCTTCAACGGCCTTGCGCAGGCGCTGCGCGACTTCCATGACTTTGGCTCGATCGATCTCGAGCAGGATAATGGCAAACTCTTCACCGCCGTACCGGGCGACGAGGTCGACGTTGCGAACCTGATGGACCATCAAGCGCGAGAGCTCCTGCAGGACTTTGTCGCCGGTCTGATGGCCGTAGGTATCGTTGAAATGTTTAAATTCGTCCACGTCCAGCATGACCAGCCCCAGACTCTTGTGGCCATAGGTCATGATACGGTTGAGCTCCTGGCTGAGCTGTGCATCGAAATGTCCGCGCGAAGCCACGCCAGTCAGGTCATCGATGATTGAGCGGCGATAGAGTGCTTCGTTTCGAAGGCAGATGGCGAGCATCTTGCCGAGCACCTGCAGAAAATCGACGTCTTCTTCGTTGTAATCCTGGCTGGCCAAACGCGCGCCCAGCAGAAGTAGTCCTTCCAGCACGGCCCCCGAGCCTTCGACTTCCTGAATCAGCGGTACAACAGTGTGCACGCCAAAGCCCCTGAGGTCGTCCGCGTGGCGCGAGGCGATGCCGAATTCCTTTAAGCTGAAACAGCCACGCTTCTGAAGAGCGAACTCGCAAAGCGGCGACTCGAGTGGGAGTGAGAAGTTAGCGTCCCGAACTCCCTGGGCGGCCGAGCAGGTCAGAACTGAGTCTTCGGCGCGCATGCGGCGCAGAATCAGCAGGCGCGTGGTTGCAAAGTGGCCGGAAACGGTGCGCAACAGATAAGTCTGCATCGCCACGACATCGAGCGAACGTGCGGAAGTCTGGCCGACTATTTCAAAGAGTGTGGAGAAATCGTGTTGCTGTTTGCGCAGGCGGCGCCGCAGAAGAGTCGCTTCCTGCTCGACCAGGCCGGACCAGCGCGCCAGACGGTTTATATCGTCGGGGTTGCCGGTCAACGCACGCTGGGTGAGCGCGGCAAGCTGGACGCTGAGGGCAGTCCCGGCGTCGAGCGAGGCGCCTTGCTGCGTTTGCATGTTTGCGGGAGTGTCCGAAGGCATAATCCCATCGTCCTATACGTAGGCGCAGAAGTGCCGCGAATTGAGACGCAGGAGCCACAGGAGCAAATGCCATGACACAATGTGCATATTCTGGACCGCCGTTATCTGCTCACGTGCAAGACGGTCCGATATTGTCGTTAAAATCCGCTATTACGTCAATGAAGAAAGCGTGCGAAGTGTTTATTCAATAGGGAGGGGGGTTCCTATCCCGGTAGCCTTTACTTTGCTGGTTTTGATTTGAGGGAAGTAGATTCTTACGATATCGAAAGGATGCGTGACCCTGTCGGGGCCAGTATTTTCCAGCACTTTTACATCCACACCCACTCCGTAGCGGGTCTGACCTGTCCAGGAGACCGTCACGAGTTCCTTGGCAATCGTGATCGTGATTTCTTCTCCAGTCACCGGATGGGTGCCCTTAGCCTGAATCTCGAGTTGAAGGTTGGTGCCGCCGCTCAGTGGCTTAGGCGCAGGAACGACAACCAGCTTCGAATCCGTTGGATCTGTAGCTGGATTGCGGGCCGGCTCCACTTCCGGAGGAATGCTCAGCGCCTGCTGCAGGTTGAGGTAGCTTGCTGAGAACTTGAAGCGTTTTCCGTTATTGACCAGTTTGCCGATGATCCGTGAGGTTAGCTCGCCCTTTTTGTCAGCCGTGCTCGACAGAGGGAAAAGGTTGCCTACCGGTTTGGCATTCAATTCAGAGCCGTTCGTGTCTTTGAAGAGGACAGTCACGATAAAACCGGCCAGATTGTCATTGATGCTGCGCGTGTTTACTTCCGGCAGCCTGGCTATTTCGCTGGCAATGGTATTGATCGTTGCAGTCATGCGTCCAGAAATAGCGTCGCCGACCGGTCGCAGCTCGGGGTTATTCGGATCGCCAATGAAGTTGTCTCCGGGTGTGTTGCTGGGAGGCAAAGGTTGGCCGTTCTCGTCGATTTCGCTTTCGTTCTTGGTGTGATCGACCAGTGAGACATCGAAGCGGTACTTGCTTTCACCGGCCTGTGCGAACAAAGCGGTGAATGCAATTGCAGCAAGGAACACCCACGTCAACAACTTCGACATGCTCTGCTCTCCACAGACAATTCAGATCCTCCCGGCAAAAGCATCTGCCGCAAGGCTGGCACCACGAAATATATAGTTCTCGAAAGTTTACAAGCCACACATCAACCTGCAATGGCTTTTTTTGACCTTTCAAAGTGCAGTCCGCTTAAAAACAGCGGGAACCGTCTCTACTTTGGAAAACGGTTCCCGCATCTATCCGGACGTGCCGTGTATTAGAAGCCGCGGCCTTTTACGGCTCCGTTTTTAATCTTGTATTCGAACTTAACAGTCGAATTCGCAAGTTCCACGATCGTCGTAGAATTCGTCGCGGCGTCCGTGCGGCTGGCTGTAATTTTTACCAGTACATCGACCTTGTATTCGCCATCAGCCGTCTGTGTGATTCCCAGCAGCGTTGCTAGGTCGAGCCCGTTGGCTTTGAGCTGCAATCCTTTGCCGTTGCCTGTGATCTTGAAGTCGAATGGTGTCGTCACCTTCCCCTTATCGTCGGCCACTCCACTGATCGCACTGGCGCTGTCGGAGCCAAGCTGAAGCGTGATGGTCTGTCCCGCCAGGTTGTCATTCTTTGATTTCGATCCAACCTCGGGGATTTGATTGATTACTGCCTGATCAACCATTCGCTTGATGAATAGACGGCTGGAGGCGGCGTCGCCGGTCTTGAACTGAAAGTCGATCTTACTCTGACCCTTACCTGCGGCTTGAGCGCTTGCGCTGACGATCAGCACACCGAGAACCAGCCCCAGGAACTGCTGAATGCGACGTGTTCGCATATCGAGACCTCCCTTTTATGAATGGACTTTGCTTCTTCTATACGATGTGTGATTTTTTCCGTGAGGCTTTCTTCTAAAAAATTGAAAAAATCGCTGCACATGTGATCTTTAACTTTTTAAGGATTTACAGATTTCTTTTCGCGTAACATAATCGCCGTTTGATTTCACATACTCTTTGGAAGCCCGCACTGTTGCGACTTCAGGCGTGAGCCAATTTCATTGGCTCCAGGAGATCTTCGATGCACCGTCTTTGCAATTCAGCTACCTTCTTTCTGTTAATCGCCCTAGCGCTGGCCTCGCCTCTTTTGTTTGCCGGTGCAGCGAACCAGCCGACAATCACGAACATCAATCCCAATACAGGGCCTGCCGCGGGCGGAACAAGCGTAACCATCACGGGCACGAACTTCGTCTCGCCTGCGACAGTGACATTCGGCGGCGCGGCCGCTACGAACGTCAACGTCGCCAGCGCGACATCATTGACGTGCGATACGCCGCCACATGCCGCCGGAGCAGTCGATGTCGCTGTAACTACGAATGGTCGCACGGCGACATCGACAGGCGGATACACCTATACGGGAGCGCTGCCCGCGCCCACGGTGACCTCTGTCTCGCCCAATTCGGGGGCGGTCGCAGGTGGAACGTCCATAACTATCACAGGCACTGGATTTCTGTCGGGCGCGACGGTGACAATAGGAGGTGCGGCCGCCACAGGCGTTACCGTGGCTAGCGCAACGAGTATCACCGCGACAACACCCGCAGGCACTGCTGGTGCCGTAGATGTTGTGGTCACCAATTCAGATACCCAGGCCGGAACGCTGGCAGGCGGATTCACGTATACGGCTTCGGGCGGCGGCGGCGCTGGATCCTTCCGCTTCCTGACCACGCCCACCTCACTTCCGGGTACCACCAACGATGGCCCGCAAGCCAGCACGAACCTGGTTTACGACGCGACTTTGCTCACAGCCAATGCCGCCGGCCCTGTTACGTTCTCCATCTCTTCTGGCCGCCTGCCGACGGGACTCACGCTGGATCCGTCCACCGGCTTTATTACTGGCCGTCCGACGGTCGTTGAAACTGTGAGCGTCACCTTCAGTGCAACCGACGGCACTTCCACGATTACTCTCGCGGCCACGATTAAGGTCTCGGCCAAGGGAGGCGGCGGCAACGCTGGAATTGGATTTCCGATCCCCTTCACACTTGCGGACGGGCGGGTAGGTGCGGCTTACGATAGAACAGTCAGTGTAGAATTTGGCGTGGGCCCCTTCTACTTCGGCGCAGTCGATCTGCCGCCGGGCCTGACACTTAGCGGCCTTGAGGATAAAGACCGCACGTTCCGACTGTCGGGCACGCCAACCTCCGCCGGCACGTATTACGTGACGTTCTCCTGCACCGATGAGGGCGAAGGCAACAACAAGGTCCTGGTCGTCGTGCCGCTCACGATTTTACCTGCCGCGTCGG
>DASPJR010000225.1:0-99831 GCA_035628505.1 Planctomycetota bacterium
GTGCCGAGCATGTACAGGTCGAACATGTCGGAGGGATGGGTGAACCCGCCGTTTGTAAAGATGCCGGGCGTGTGCGTGTGGCCGCAGAAACAGTAATCTTCCAGGCACGCGAAGATCTCGTTCATCTTGCGCTTGTCGGTCACGTCGCGCGGCATCACGTATTCGCGTGTGGGATCGCGCGGCGAACCGTGCACGTACTGCACGCCGTCGACGCGGCACTGAATCTTGAACGACTGCATCAGCTTGCGGCGTTCATCTCGCAACGCCTGCGGCTCCTTGGTGTCTTCCAGCAGAATCTGGCGCGTCCAGTCGATCGCCTTTCGCGCGCGCGGCGTGAAGGTCGCGGGACACCCCTGCAGCACGGCTTCTTCGTGGTTTCCAAGGATGGTAAAGGAGGCGATGTTTTTGACGATCTCAAGGCATTCGCGCGGCTCGGGGCCATAGCCAATGACATCGCCAAGGCACACAATGTCCTTGATTCCCAGATGATCGATATCGTCCAGGACGGCGCGCAATGCTTCCAGGTTGCCGTGGATATCCGAAATGATCGCCTTCATCGCGCGCTAGATACTAGCCCCAAGTGTTCTTTTTGAGAAGTAACGTTCCCTCTCCCTCCGGGAGAGGGCGGACACGAGCTTCAGCGAGTGCCGGGTGAGGGAAAGACGTTGTGTCTGCAAGCAGCGTTTCTCCCTCACCCCGCGTTCGCTCCGCTCACGTCGGCCCTCTCCCGGGGGGAGAGGGTATGCTTTTTACACCGCTTCCACACCCTGGATTTCCGGAAACTGCTGCTTGAGGCGGTTTTCGATTCCGACCTTCAGCGTCACCATCGAGCTCGGGCAGCTGTGGCAGGCGCCGCGCAACTGCAGCTTCACGATGCCCTTATCGTAACCGGCGAACGCGATGAAGCCGCCATCCATGGCAACTGCCGGCTGAATCTCCGTCTCCAGAAGCTGGACGATGCCCGCCTCGATCTCGGAATATTTTGGCGCGGGCGCGGATTCCTGCTGCTGCGCGCCGCCGTCTTCGACGACGGGTTTGCCGCTGGCGATAAAAATCTGAATAGTTTCGGAAACCAGCGGCCGCAGCGTCCACCAGTTGGGTGCCTCGGCCGAGACCGTGACGAAGTTTGGCCCGATGTACACGCCGCGCACGCCCGGCAGCATGAACAGCTCACGCGCAAGAGGCGACACTCTGGCCGAGGACGGATTGGGGAAGTCCACTCCCGGGCCGTTGAGAATCGTACGATTCAGCGCAAAGCGGTTGCTGTTGGGGTTGGGTGTATCTTCAGGCGTAATCTGCAGCGGCGGATTGTTCATCGGGCCTCTCCTGTTTGGCGTGATCAGTTTATAGGGAAAGCCTTTGGAATGACAACGCTTCGAACACGACTTTACCACAGAGGCACGAAGGACACAGAGTTTCACAGAGAACAGATTTTAAGGTCACTATTGATTCCTTTCTGTTCATTTATAAAGCCGTTCTTTGTGAAACTCTGTGTCCTCTGCGTCTCGGTGGTGAAGTCGTGTTCGTGGCTGTTGGAATGGACTTGATTACCGCTTCTGCTAAACTCCTCCCCCATGCTGGACCCCAGCGCGCCGCCGGCGCATGCTATTCCCAATCTCGTACAGCTCGCCCAGGGAACACCTCTGGCGCAGGCGCATGAACACAGCCATTCACATGCTGAGCGCGGTGTCGAATCGCCAGATCACAACCCCGATCTGTGCGGCGCGGAAGGCAGCGTTTTCACGCAGAACCCGCTCGAGCAGCTTGGCAAAAAGAGCCACCCCCTTGTCGCGGGCACGAAAGTTCACCTGTTGACCTTTGGCTGCCAGATGAACAAGTACGATTCCGAAATGGTCGCGGGGCTGCTGAACGAAAAGGGCGCCGCGTTCGTCGAAGATCCTGAAGCGGCGCAGCTGCTGATCATGAATACCTGTTCGGTGCGAGGACATGCCGAGGATCGCGTCTTCAACCGTCTGCATGTGCTCAAAGAACGCAAGCAGCGCGAGCCCGGTTTTGTACTCGCCGTGATGGGCTGCATGGCGCAGAAGGAAGGCGAGCATATCGCCAAAAAATTCCCGTGGGTCGATCTGATCGTCGGCACGCGCATGCTCGACGAATTCCCGAAGCTGCTCGAACGCGTCCGCGAAGGCGCGCGTACGCCGCTGCTGGCCATCGACGAAAAGCCGGATGTGAAATTCGGCGAGACGGTCGCGCGGCGCGAAAACAAGTTCATGGCGTATCTCACTGTCACGCGCGGCTGCAACAAGAAGTGCACGTACTGCGTCGTGCCGTACACGCGCGGCCCGGAAGTGAGCCGCTCGATCGATGACGTCGTCGCCGAAGCCAAACGGCTGGTCGACGACGGCGTGATGGAAATCATGCTGCTGGGCCAAACGATCGACACGTACGGCTACGATCTGAAAAACGATTCGAATCTCTGGAAGCTACTGCGCGCGCTGTATCCGATCTCCGGCCTCAAACGCATCCGCTTCATTACGAGCCATCCCGAAGAATGCCGCGAGGAACTCTTCGCGACCATGGCCGAGCTGGGCGACAAAGTCATGCCCTTCATCCACATGCCGCCGCAGAGCGGTTCCGACCGCATGCTGAGGCGGATGAAGCGCGGCTACAAACGCGAGCGATATCTCGATGTCGTCGCCGCCGCGCGCAAGGCGTGCCCGGAAATCGAATTCTGCGGAGACTGGATTGTCGGCTTCTGCGGCGAAAGCGATGAGGACTTTGAGCAGTCACTGTCGCTGATGGATGAGGTGCGCTTCCAAAGCAGCTACGTGTTCAAGTACTCCGTGCGCGAAGGCACTCCCGCGCAGAAGCTGCCTGATGACATTCCCGAAAGCGTGAAGAAAGAACGCCACGCGCGCCTGAGCGACCTGCAGGAAAAAATCTCGCTCGAGAAGAACCAGTCCCGCATCGGTCAGATCGAAGAAGTGCTGGTCGAAAGCCCGAGCAAAGTCGAAGGCAAGCTCGCCGGAAGAACGCGCAGCCACCGCATGGTCCATTTCGCCGGTACAAACGAGCTCATCGGCACGATAGCCAAAGTGAAAATCACCTCCGCCACCGCGCTGAGCCTGCAGGGCGAAGTCGTCAACTAACGAATTCTCACCACAGAGATCACAGAGCACACAGAGGTATTCTGTATAAGTTACTGTTCTCCTCTGTGCTCTCTGTGTCCTCCGTGGTGAAAAAGACTCCGGCACGCCCTTTCCTTCGTTCGTCCCCGACGCGGTGTGCGCGTTCAGGGAGCGGCGTGGCGGTGGGTAACAGCGAAACACGGCGGGTTACAAGTGATGAGGCTGGTGGGGGCGTTCTTGCCTGGTATGAATTTCTGCGCCGCTCGATCGGCGTTTTGACGATCGCGTCGCTTTTCGCGCTGGTTTTCATTTTTCTCTTCTACGCCATACACGTGCTGCTGCTGGTGATCTGCGGCGTGCTGCTCGCCATTTTCCTGCGCAGCCTCGCGGACTGGGTTTCACACTTCACACGCTTGAAAAACGGCTGGGCGCTTCTTGTGGTCGTCGCCGGCCTGGTTGCGCTCTCTGCCGGCGTGAGCTGGCTTTTGACGCCGCAGATCGCTGCGCAGACACAGATCCTCGTGCAGACCATTCCAGAATCGCTGAACCGCCTGCGGGATTACCTTGCCGACACCACCTGGGGAAGCCTGTTGCTGCAGCAGGTTCCCGATCTGAAAAATCTGCAGCCGTCGATGTCGAAGCTCTGGTCTCAAACTGTCGGCGCCTTATCGACGGTGCTCAGCGTGGTGACCCAGACCCTCATTGTCGTCGTGGTCGGGCTTTACCTCGCCGTCGAGCCCGGCATTTACCTGCAGGGCCTTGTGCGCCTGACCCCGCCGGAACGCCGGGAGCGCTCCTGGCTGGTGCTTGCCGAATTGAATAAGACGTTGCGCTGGTGGCTGGTCGGGCGCTTTCTGTCGATGTTTATCATCGGTATTTTCAGCGGGATCGGCTTCTGGCTGCTGGGCGTGCCGCTGGCGTTGACGCTCGGAATCCTGGCCGGCCTGTTCACGTTCATTCCGAACATCGGCCCGATACTCTCCGCGATTCCCGCCGTGTTGCTCGCGCTGATCGACAGCCCCATCAAGGCGCTGTACGTAATCATCCTGATTGTCGTGGTTCAGACCGTTGAGACGTACGCGGTGACGCCCGTTGTTCAGCAGCGGACGATTTCTCTTCCGCCGGCCCTGGTGCTCACTGCGCAGGTGTTGATGGGCCTGACGCTTGGCCTGCTTGGCCTGTTCCTGGCGACGCCGATCACGGCAATGATCGTGGTGCTGATCAACCGGATTTATCTCGAAGGCGTGCTGCGCGACCGGGAAGCCGCGAGCGGCGCGTGAGCCGCGCGTTCATTCAGGCGCCTTGATGTCGATCCACAGCCGGGCCGAGCCGCAATCCGGGAATTTGCTTTCGACCTCGCGTCGCAGAAGATCCAGGCGCAACAGGAAGCTCAGAATTTCGCGGGAATGCTCCGGAAAATGCGGATGCAGGCGCGTCCAGGCCTGCATGGAGCGCGTGATACCCAGCAGGGCCAGGCGTGCTGAGCGGTTTGCATCTTCAATCTCGAATGCTTTGGCGTCGTCGTCGAAAGCCTCGGCTACTTCGCCTTCGTCTTCGTGGGAGTCGACTTTGCAGGCGCGGGCGAGCTTTACCGTAATGAAATAGTTGTACCAGCACGCCACGTCGAAGGCATCGTTGAGGTCCCTGGCGGCCTCGGCGGAGAGCTCGGGCTTCGGAGCGTTCTTCTGCGCGGGCGCATCGGGATGGTTGTGTTCCAGGAACTCGTTGATCGCCTCCGAGTATGCTTCGGCATCCACGTTCAGGGGCGTAAGCTTCTGCGGGCGGCGCGGCTTCCATGCTTCGTCTTCAGCAGAAACGTCGGGTGTTTCGATTTCATTGCGGCGAGCTTCGGACAGAAGCTCCCCCAGCTGTTTGTGAAAATTGAAATTCATGCCGTCCCAGAATCGGGCGTTTGCCGAATCGCGGAACTCTTCGGGGTCGGCTTTCTGCTGTGCCTCCTGTTCCTCCAGTTCGCGTTCGAACTGCTGCTGATCGGAAAAGAGCCGGCAGTGCGCAGTCAGATGGCAGCGCTCGCACCAGCGGTCGCACAGATTATAGATGCCTGGAATGCGCTTCGGCTTTTTTCGGCCCATGCAAGGCCCCTCCTCGATGTCATTAGCCAGCTACTTCAACCGATTTTGCGGCCGCTGTCCAGCAGCACGGGAGGTTCGAGAAAGGGAGTGCCGCACTTTTTGGCGGGCGCTCTGTTTAAAACGCTGAGCACGCTGTAAACTGCGCCTGCTGTGTCCGGGGGTGTAGCATGCCACGTCCACTCGCGCAATTTCTGATCGTCTTAGTGCTCGTGAGCCTGCTCTCGTCACACGCTCTGGCGATGAAGCCATTTCTCGATCGCGCCCGGAAAGTTTATGACCTGGAGGGCAAGCTGGCCAAATGCACGCTCTGCCACGACGTTGATGAATCCAAAAAAGAAGAGCCGAAGGGCAATAATCTGGACGATTACGGAATGGACTTCGAAAATCACCCGCTGATGAAGCCGCTGCTTCACGTCGATGAGAATTATAAGTATTCGAAAGCCGAACTGAAAACGTTCGAGCAGGTCATGAAACTGCTCGAAGGCGTGGATTCAGACAAAGACGGCGCGACCAACCTGGAAGAACTTCAGCTCGGCACGCTGCCCGGCCGCAAGGACAGCGTTCCGTCCGCGGAGGCGCTGGCCAAACTCCGCGGAAAGAAACGTTGATCGTCCCGATTCAGCGCTGCGTTACTGCAACGTCGACAGGAACTGGATGAGATCGCGCATCTCACGTGGCTTGAGCACGGTATCCATCGGCGGCATCGGTGACACGGGCGGAATGCGCTTCTTGATCTCTGCGGCCTTTACCTGAACGACTTTGCCGTCAGCGAGCTTTACCGAAAGTTCCTTGTCGTCCTCCTTCGTGATGTTGCCCGTCACGATTGTGCCGTCGTTCATGCGCAGCGTCGCCACGCCGAAGCCGGGGACGACGACAGCGTTGGGATCGACGAGCGACTCGAGCAGTTTTTCGCGCGTCAGACGTTTGCCGACACCACTCATGCTCGGTCCAGCATCGCCGCCGTTGTTGTTGAGCTTGTGGCAACGCAGGCAGGCGGCGGCGTGGAACTCGAAAATTTCGCGGCCGCGCTTGGTGTCTCCGCCCTGCAGGGTGTGCGAGAAAAATGCAACCTTGTTGTCGGGATTAAGACTCTTTTCATATTGCGCGACCTTCGCCTTGATCGGCTCTTCGCTGCGCAGCTTCGCGGCTTCCAGGATTTCCAGCTGCAAGGCTTCGGGCGCCTGTTTAGCGAGCAGCTTGTCAAAATAGGCGGTGATCACCTGCGCAGCTTCTGCGCCAGGGGCGCGAGCGAGAGACATCAGTGCCTGCTGCTTGACGGCAAAGCTGGGACCATCCTGCGGATCAAGCGGCGGGAGGCTCTGGCCTTTCTCAAACACGTCCAATTCCGTGAAGAAGGTGCCGCCAGGGCGCTTGGGCGCCTGCCAGAGGAGGTAGCGGAAGGTTCCGAGGCTGCCCTCGCCGGAACAGATGGCGCTGCCGTGCATGCCGCCGTCTTTGAGCGGCTCGGTGTCGATCTTCGCGATCTTCTTCCACTGCTTCTCAAGGTCCTTTGCGCTCGCGCTGGGCATTGTGTCGCCCGTTGCGCCCCAGAGCGTGAAATCCTGCGGCGCGCGGTTCGAGACGTGCCAGGAGTACGTGTTGATGCGGCTGATCTCGATGGGCTTCTTCAGATCCATGATAATGCGCGCTTCGCCGCCATCGAACCAGGTGGTGCGGCGGATGTCGTCTTCGTTCTGCGCCCAGTCTCCATCGTTAAGGCGCGGCAGAATTGCCTCGGTCGCGCCGGCGTCCTTGTGCGGCTTGGTGAATGTTTTTTCGTAAACGACAGTGACATCGTGCTTCGCGTTCTTGTCGGCGTAGTCGTCTTTGGACGGCGGGCCCATCTTCAAGCCGCCCCATTCCTTCTGCTCCTTGTCAGTGACGACGTAGATGCCCGCGGCTTTGACTTTGCCGCTGAGAAGTTCCGTGGCGATCGGAATGCCCACCTTCGGATCCACTTGGACCAGTGCGTCGAGCGCCGCGATGCGGATGCTCTCGCGCGGGTCACCCAGAAGTTTGGGCAGAAGCTGCGGCAGCCGCTGATCTTTCTTGAACATGTATCGCTTGAGCGCTTCCATACGCAGGTCTTCGGCTGCCTCCGTGTTTGTCAGGCTGTTCATCAGGAGGTTGTCGTCGAGTTCGAAGCCATATGAAATCGCGAGCCGGATTGCCGCGGCGAGCATCTTGTCTTTGGCGTTGGCCAGCAACTCCGCGGCAGGCTGCTTCAGGGCCTCGCGAACGCTGTTGAGATTGCGCTCTGCAACGGGGCGGGGGACACCCATAACCGGATCGACTTCAGTCGGTTTGTCCCAGACCTGCAGAAGATTCAGAACTTCCAGGCGCGACTCTTCAGGCGCGTCGGATTTCGCGGCAAAGTTCGCAAGCGCAACAGCATCCTCTACTTTTCCATAACGGAAGGCGGCATTGATGATGCGGCTGTAAAGCAGCTGCGTCATCTTGCCGGGGGCTTTAGCCTTCTCCATGTGGCGCGGAAGTTCAGCCGCGAGCTGCGGCATGGCCTGCACAATAGGAACGTCATAAATCGCGCGAATCGCTTCGGCATACACCAGAGCGTCCTGATCGTTCAGGAACGCGGCGACCCGGGCGTCCTCAAGCTGCCGCAGCGCCTGCAGCACGCCCAGGCGCACGGCTTTCGATGAATCCCTGGCTAATCCCGCCAGCGCTTCGCTCTCGCCTGTTCCGGCGAGGCCCATCACCGCGCTGTGCCGCAGGAATGCGTCTTTGTCATCGTTCTCGCGGAGAATCTGGACCAGCTGCCCGAAGGCAGCCTTATGCTTGATACGGCCGATGGCGATGGCTGCCAGCGATTTCACGCGCGGCTTGCTGTCTGAAAGCAGCTTGGTCAGCGCTTCGCCTGCCTGCGCGCAGCGCAGATCACCGAGCATCTTGGCCGACTGCTCGCGCACGCGCTCTTCCTTGGAATCCAGCAACTTCACCAGAGCAGCCTGTGCTTCCGGCAGTTCACGGCCGAGCTGCCCCAAACCCCAGACGCCGTGCAGCCGCCCGAGCAGGTTTTTCGATTTCTCCGCCGCCTCACGCAGCGCGCCAAGGCCATCCTTGCCGCGTTTGGCGAACTCGAACTGGGCAGCGGTGCGCACGCGCATGTCAGCGTGGTTGAGCAGCTCCGCAAGCTGCGGAACTGTGCGCGACTTGAAACCTTCAGCGAAGAACTTCTTCACTTCGGCGGCGGCAGGCTTGGCGATTTCTTCCGGATGTTCAACGGCAATGATGCGGCCCTTAAAACGCTGCTCGCTGTGCCAGCCGCCAAGGTAATCACTGATGTACGCGCGGCCGTCGTAGCCGAAAACCATGTCCGTGCAGGTGATGCCCCACACGAACTTGTCGGGCTTCTCCATCTTGAAGCCGGCGCCCTCTTCTTTCACTTTGAACTGGTGAACGCCGGAATTGTTCCCTGCCGTGTAATCGCAGATGAAGAACATGCCTTTGTACGAATCCGGCAGGCCCGTGCCAGGGTAATACGCAAATCCGCTCGGCCCATTGGTGATGTGATCTATCGGCGGCAGCACCCACGCGGGCTGCTCGTCGCTGCGCATCTTCCACAGACCTTCTGCGAGCCAGGGATTGGGCTTGTGCCCGCCGATGCCCGCGTACTCCGTGTACTTGCCATAGCTGAGCACCTGCCAGCCCTGGTGCCACCCGGTCGTGCCGCCTTCCAGGATGTACGTCAGGCGCGACTTGTCACCGATGTCGGCGTTGTTATCGACCGTAAAGAGATTTCCGAACTCGTCGAAAGCCAACTCCTGAGGATTGCGCAGATTTTTATAGTACAACTCCAGTTCGCTGCCGTCGGGGTTGCAGCGGAACACGCCGCCCGTGCCAAGGCCAAGAAGCTGCTGGCCTTCTCTGGTCTTCACGTTGAAGCCGCGGTCTCCCATGCTCCAGTACAGCTTGCCATCCGGACCCCAGATGAGGCCGTGCAGGTCGTGGCCGCTGATGCCGAAGCGCACGCCGAAGCCGTCGAAGAGAACGTCCTTCTTTTCCGCCGCTCCGTCCCCGTCCGCATCTTCGAGCTGATAAAGTTTGGGGATGCAGGCGAGATGAATTTTCCCATCCCGGTACACGATTCCCGCCGCGGGACCATCGAGCGGGTGATTAAAACCGCCGGCGTAGACGGTGCTCTTGTCCGCCCGGCCTTTGCCGGAGGAGTCTTCGAGCATGGAGACGCGCTCAGCGAACTTCGTGAAGTACTCGGGCGCGAAACGGTCCTTGTACTTTTCGATTACCGCCATGCGGTCGGAGGTTGCCTGCGCGCGCATGTCGTCAAGGAACAGAAAAAGCGTGGCACGGTTGTCGATGCCGCCGCCGATGCGGAAGCGGAAGCTCTCGGCGACGTAAATGCGGTTCTTTTCATCGACCGTAATCGCTACCGGGTTAACCAGCTGCTTTTCATCTGCCCAGAGGCGCGCTTTCAGTCCCGGCGCGGTGGTCAGGGACTTGATGCTTTCATCCACGCCGTCCTTGGGCTTGTCGTCATGCGCCGCGAAGACTGCGGCGGAGCACATCAGGCAGAGCAAAACACGGCAGAAAATGCGGAAACTCATCGGTTGTCTGTCCCCATGACGCGGCGCAAGGAAAGCTTCCACCGCGGCGATTTAAACGCGCTGATCTAGAACGCGATCAGCTGTACCTGCATCTACACCGTGACTCTTTGAACACGGAAACATTGACCACAATCTGAGGCAAGATTCAAGTCAGGGTTGCACCTCAGAGAATTTGACGGTTTCTGCAGCGGCTGAATTCGCCAATAAATAGCTTTCTTTTCTGAAAAACAACATCGTCGGTTTCCAAATGAATGCATTTTGAGAGGCCGGATTTTTGCTCTTCCAGTCAACTCAGTGCGGCAGTGATCGTTTCTGTAAAGAAGGCGCCGGAGCAACCTTGAAGAAGACAGTTGACACCTCAGAGGAACGGAGCGCTTCCATGAAGTGCGAAAGCGATTCATTCAGCACCCGCCAGCGTGCCCGACGCAGGCTGCGGGCTCCCGATCAGTTCTCGATGCGCCTGGCCCAAGCGCTCAGTCCCGATGAGGCTGAAAGCCTCCTCGCCGACGAGCAGTTGCGCCGCGAATGCCTGCAGAACGGCGTGGACCTGGATTCGATCGTCGCCAACCTGCGTCTGAGCGCCAGCGAACGATTAGAGGCCACCGCAGAAGCGCTGCACACGCTCAACCTGATGAATCTGTTCGCAGAGCTCTGCCGCCGCCGCGTTCGATTTGTCCTCATCGGCGGCCTGGCTGGACGCGTGTACGGTTCAAGCTACGCCACGAGCGACCTGGATATATGCCATTCGCGCGACGAGCGGAACCTGCGCACGCTCGCGGCGATGCTCAAGCGGCTGAAGGCGGACTACCGGCGTCTGCCGAAATTCGGTCCGCCCGTTCTGGATTCGAAAATTTTTGCTACCGAGACAGATTTCGTCTTCACCACAGACCTCGGAAAACTGGACCTCATCGGCGAATTCACGGGCGTCGGCATGTACGACAATGCGATCGAAGGTGCGATTCAGATCGATATCGGAAAGTACAAGGTCAATGTGCTTTCGCTTCCGAAGCTCATGGCGGCCAAGCTCTCCACCGGACGACCGAAAGATCAGCTGGTTTACGTGGAGCTGCAGATGATCGAGCGCCTGCGGAACAGGATTTGTAAAACTTGTGCTGCGGCCGGCCATGATGATCTGATATGAAGCGGACATTTTGAATGAGCGAACTGCAGCGGGTTCTGAACTGGTTCCAGGAGGGAAAGCTCGTTCGGCCGCGGGCGGGCCAGCAATGCACGATTGTTGATCTCATTTCGGCGATCGCGTGCGTGTGCGGAGCACCCGCGCGCGATCCCGGCGTAAATGTGCGCCGCCTGGTCCAGCAGATTGGAAATCACGAGCACGTTGTTTTCGTCCTGATTGACGGTCTGGGCCTGCAACTGCTGCGCGATCTGGCTCCCGGGGAGGACAGCTTTCTGCGGCAGCACCTGGTGCGGGAGCTGCAGGCAGTCTATCCGTCAACGACTGCAGTGGCCCTCACCTCGCTGGGCACGGGAGTTTACCCGGCGCAGCACGGCATTTCCGGCTGGTGGATGTACCTGGAAGAGCTCGACATTTCCGTTGAAATCCTGCCTTTCGTCGAACGCTTCTCCAAGCGCAATCTGCACGAATTCGGACTGCTGAATGAGCAGGTGTTCATCTCGCCGAGCGTGCTGCCGGGTTTCAGGCATTCGCCGCTGATCGTGACGCGCAATTACATCAGCGACAGCACGTACTCACGCTACTGGTCCGGCGGCTGCCGGAGCATCGGATACGAGCGCATTGCAGAATCGATCGATCTGGTGATCCGGCACGTCCAGGAGACGCCGGCGCCGAGCTACACGCATCTGTACCTGCCGCAGCTGGACGGCGCCTGCCATCATCACGGCGTGGACCACGAAGCGATTCACAAGCTCTTCAAGCTGCTGGATGATGAAATGCGTCGGCTGCACGCGGCGATTGGCACACGCGCGCGGCTGGTCATCAGCGCCGACCACGGCCATATCAATCCGACGATCGACCGCCATCTGCATCACAGCGAACCACTGGCTGAACTGCTCCGATGTCCGCCGACCGGCGACCAGACGGTGCCGCTGTTCCACGTCAAAGAAGGCAGGCATGAAGAATTCCGGGACGGCTTCGCCAGGCAGTTCGGCGATCTCTTCGCGCTGCTGTCGATTGATGAAGTCGAGCAGCTTCAGCTGCTGGGGCCTGGCAAGATGACGCCTGCCGCGCGCCGGCACTTCGGCGATTACCTGGGCATTGCGCCCGGCGCGCACACGCTGCATTACATGCACCCGATCTTGAAAACAAACATTCACAAAGGCGTGCACTCCGGCATGACGCCGGCGGAAATGACCGTGCCGCTGATTCTCGTCTGATTTTGTGGCGCGAACTTCAGTTCGCGAAAGTGGTGCGAATTTTAGTTCGCGAAAGTGGCGCGAACTTTAGTTCGCGAAACGCGGAACGTGCGAACTAAAGTTTGCACCACGTTAACGCTGCTTGGGCGGTTCGACCGGTGTTGCCGGCGCTTTTGCCGGCGCGCCTGGCGGCAGGATGAGGACCTTCGGCATCTGCACGTAGCCGTGCTGCGCGTACCAGTGGCAGGCACGGGCGAGCGCTTCTTCAGGATCGGTCTGCGGCAGCTTGAGTTCGCGAACCGCCTTGCCGCATTCCACCCACATCTTCTTGCGCGCCATCTTCACGCCTTCCAGCGAGATGGTGGGCGTGCGGCCGAGCATCAGGCTGAACTTCGTGTTGAACCAGCCGGCCATGTACGCGATTGCATAGGGCAGATGCATTTTCGGCGCGGGCACGCCCGAAATCTTGCTCAGCGTCTGGCAAATCTCCATCAGCGTCATGTTGCGGCAGCCCAGCAGATAGCGTTCGCCGATCCGGCCCTTTTCAGCGGCGAGCAGATGGCCGAGTGCGCAGTCGCGGACGTCGATCAGGTTGAGGCCGGTGTCGATTACCGCCGGCATCTTGCCCTTCAGAAAGCGAATGATCATGTCGCCAGTGGGCGTGGGCTTGGCGTCCATCTCGCCGACTGGCGTGGTGGGATTGACGATGATGATCGGCAGGCCCTTTCTGGCCAGCTCAAACGCCACCTGCTCGGCCTGAAATTTTGTGCGCTTGTATGTGCCGATCATCAGGTCGATGGAGACAGGCGAATCTTCATTGGCGAGACCATCTTTGACGAAGCCGACACAACCGACCGTCGACGTATAAACGATTCGTTTCAATCCGGCATTTCCGGCGGCCTCAAGCAGATTGCGTGTGCCTTCGACGTTCGATTTGTAGACATCGTCGATGTCCGACACGTCAAAACGGTAATCCGCGGCAACGTGGTAGAGCGCGCTGCAGCCTTTCACCGCGGCATCCAGCGAAGCGCGGTCACGCAGATCGCCAATGGCCGTTTCAAGCCCTCGCAGATCGGAGAGGAAGTTGGTATTGCTGGTTTTGCGCACGAGGCAACGGACGCGCTCGCCGCGCTGCACAAGCACGCGCGCGACATGGTTTCCCAGAAAACCGCTGGCCCCGGTAACAAGAATCATCCGCGCTGTTTTACTCAACGGCGCTCATTTGTCATGTGGCTCCACGGAAAACATTTTTGTGTGATGCAGGGGTGGCCCGGACACAGTCCGGGTCGCGCAGCGACCTCAACCCTCCTTACGCTCACGCGTCAGCAACGTCCAAGGAGGGTTGGATGTGCCTGCGGCACCCGGATTAAAGTCCGGGCTACCCTGCATAACTGACACGCTGCTTTAAGGATTGGCCTGGCATCGACTTACACTTGACCCAGCCAGCGCATTGCGCAATAATTCCTGCGTT
The DNA here is from genome assembly GCA_035628505.1 of Planctomycetota bacterium. GTDB lineage: Bacteria > Planctomycetota > SZUA-567 > H5-PLA8 > H5-PLA8 > DASPJR01. The sequence goes on from DASPJR010000225.1 coordinate 13,571, forward strand.
CGGTAGGTCTTAGTGGCAGCGAATTTCACTTCGGCGCGCTAACGACACACTCGCCGAGGGGTCTTTTTGTACCCGCCCGCCGCTAAAACCTTGTGCATCGATAACATTGTCGTTTGTGTTGGCAGAAAAGATGTGAGGGGGAAAGTCGAGCAGGGGCAGGCGTCATGAATGCTGCTGTACTCTCGGAGAAAGTCCTCGTCCTCAACCGATCCTGGGTGGCTGTCAACGTTGCCACCGTGCGCCGCGCGTTGACTCTCGTCTACCAGGATGTTGCCCGCATCGTCGCTCCAGACGATTACTGCACGTACGATTTCGAAGGCTGGGTCGAAGCCACGCAAGCCGCCAAAGACGGACTGCGCATTCACACCAACAGTATGTCCTTCGGCGTTCCGGAAGTAATCGTTTTGAACGTGTTCAACGGACGCTTCAGCAAGGAAGTGCGCTTTTCGCGCCGCAACATTTTTGAGCGCGACGAGAACACCTGCCAGTACTGTAAAAAGAAATTCGATCGCAGCGAACTGACGCTCGACCACGTGATCCCACGCAGCCGCGGCGGCACCAGCACCTGGCAGAACATCGTCCTTGCCTGCATCAAATGCAACATGCGCAAAGGCGACAGGCTGCTCAGCGAAATCAACATGAAGCTGCTGCGCAAGCCCGTGAAGCCGCAGTGGGCCACGCGCGTGGGCGTCAAGCTCGGCCGCGCCTGCAAGCCGTCCTGGGAACGCTTCCTTGAAGAAGCATACTGGGATGTTGAACTGAAAGAGTGATTCTTTGAGTCGGGAGTCTTGGAGTCTTGAGTCTAGAAAAAACGAAGAAGCGGGGATTGGTTCAGCGCCAATCCCCGCTTCTTTTTGCTCGATTTCGACTTCAAGACTCCCAGACTCCCGACTCCAAGACTCCCGACTCAAAGACTCAGTTTTTCCCCTTCGTGACTCCGTCCCATTCGTCGGTGCGGAATGGGGACGCGGGTAGATCGGCGTTGTTGTAAAGAGCAACGTCCGGATTGTCGGCCCAGCCATAGCGCACGGCGACCGGTGCTTTCACGGCGTCGCTCCACACCTGGACTTTGTCGTTACCGATGATCTTCGCGTCGGCCCAGACGAACTTTTTGTCCTCACCGGCAATGGCAAAACCGGTGAGCTTGTCGCCCTTCACTTTCAAGCCTTCGAACGCGTGCTTGAACTTCACTTCGGCCTTGCCGTCTTTGAAATCAACGCTGTCGTAGACAGGGCCGCTGAAGGCGTTCTCGCGGTTGTACGCAATCTTCAGCGCGCCAAAAGCGAGACGACGGCCGACGTCCTGCTTGTTCTTCGGATGGATGTCCTTCTCTTCGCCGATGTCGATCGCCAGGCCAGTGCCGGTGTTGGGCAGCTTGAGCGTCATCTGCTGCGCTTCGCGGAGCTCTGCCCAGCTGCTCTCACCGGGTTCGGGTTTCTTTGCCATGAAGTTCGCCAGCTGCACCCAGAGGAACGGGAAATCGTTGCCCTGCTTGAAGTGCTTGCGCCAGTCCGTGATCATGTTCGGGAAAAGCTTGCGGTACTGGTACGCGCGGCCGGCGTTCGATTCGCCCTGGTACCAGATCGCGCCCGCGATGCGATAGTTCAGGATCGGGGCGATCATCCCATTATAGAGTCCCGACGGCTTCCACGGGTCGTTTTCAGGCTCGGATGGCTGGCGCGGCTTGTTTGGAACGGGTTTGTTTTCAGCCTTCGCCTTGGCCGCGGCTTCTTCCCATTTCTTGACCTGCTCCGGATACGCATCGCGCGCCTTCGGAAAGTTCTCGACCTTCTTTTTGAAGTTCTCGATAATCGGCTGGAAGTCAGGATCATTCTGCAGACCTTCGGCGCTGGTCCAGCTTTCAGCCGGTGTGCCGCCCCAGGACGTGTGGATCACGCCGACGGGAATTCCCAGGCGCTGATACAGTTCGCGCGCGAAAAAGTATCCGACTGCTGAAAAGTTGGCCACCGTCGAGGAATCGCAGACTTCCCATTTGCCTTCGCAGTTCGACTGCGGTTCGCCCGCAACTTTTTTCTTAACCGTGAACATGCGGATGCTCGGGAACTTTGCGTTGGCAATCTCCTGCTCGGGATCCCTGGAATTCTTCACGGTCCATTCCATGTTGGACTGACCGGAAGCGACCCAGACTTCGCCGGCGAGAATGTTGCTGATCTTGATTTCGTTCTTGCCCGCGATCGTCATTTCGTAAGGGCCGCCGGCTTTGATTCCGCCGATCTTGACGCTCCATTGGCCGTCCGCTCCCGCTTTGGTGGAAGCCTTTTTGCCGGCGATGCTGACGGTTACTTTTTCGCCCGGCTCGGCCTTCCCCCAGATCGGGCAGTCCTTGTCCTGCTGCAGAACCATGTTGTCGCTGATCACCGCAGGAAGCGTGACGTCCGCGTGCGCGCAGAACAGCGCCAGCACGCTCAGGCACGAGAGAAGATGAACCGGCCGCATTCGCATGGATTTCCTCCGAAGTTATTTCTTGAAACCGCCAGGACGCCAAGGCGCCAAGAGCAGCGTGAAAAATTCCACCCTGTATGATTGCACCGCGAGGACTGAAAAATCAGTGAAATGGCGGAAAAAAGCGGCTTCCCTCTCCCCTTTGGGGAGAGGGCCGAGCGAGCGCAGCGAGTCCGGGGTGAGGGGTAAACGTTTCTTGCAAGAAGCGGCTACCCCTCACCCGGCACTCGCTCCCGCTCGTGTCTGCCCTCTCCCCGGAGGGGAGAGGGAAGGGCTACTTGATCTGCAGCAGCTCTTTTTCCGTCCACTGGTCTTCGCGCTTGCCGACCTCTTCGCGGATTTTCTTAATCGTCTCGGGCTCGACGGGCGAAGCCTCGTGTTCCCACTCGCGGCGGATGTACGTGAGAATCGCGGCAACGGTGTTGTCGTCGAGCGTCGGGAGGCCGGGCATTTCCATGTTCCATGTCTTGCCGTGAACAGTCACCGGTCCGCGGAGACCGTTGATCACAATACGCGCCAGGCGGCCTTCCGATCCAAGTGCGAACGGCGAATCGATCAGCGGCGGCGCCTTGCCTTCTTCGCCCATTCCGTTGGGCTGGTGGCAGGCGGCACAGATCAGCGTGTAATGCTTCTTGCCGAGCTCAAAGCGTTCCTGCTGCGCGGCGGTCAGCGCCGGCGGCGGCACGTGCGGCTTGGTGCCGGGCTTGCCATTCCAGACGATAAAGTTCGAGACGGCCTTGGCGCGCTCGGCCACTTTCTTGTCGCTCGAAGCCAGCAGCTTGGCCAGTCCCGGCGGTTCGGCGTTGCCGACCTTGATGTCGCGAATGCGCAGCGGAACGCCCTTGGCATCCTTCTTGTCCTTGCCGCCACTGCCCGCGCCGATTTCGAGCATGGCGGCCTGCTGCGCCGGCGGCTGAGCCGCGATGATATCCAGCAGCTTGACGACGCGCGCGCCGCGGCCTTCGGCGAAGACGGCCTTGGCCAGCCCGCCCAGCAGCTTATCTGCGTTCGGTGCTTTATCGTCGGCGACGATCGTCTCGATCATTTCAAGCTCGCGCCCGCCCAGGCTGCTCTGCACCGCCTCGGCCAGGATAGTGTTCGAACCGCTGGAGAGCAGCAGCTTCTGGAGAACCGCCGTTGCGCGCGCGTCGCTCGTGCCGCCCAGCGTGAACGCCAGCTGCACCTGCACCTGGGGGTCGGAATCGTTCGCGAGTTCAAGGATCTTGGGCAGTAGATCGGCAATCAGTTGCGTGCCGAAGAAGACTTCACTCACGCGAATGGCCGTCGCGCGTACTTTCGCGTCCTTGTCCGCCAGCGCGGCGGTCACGACCGGGGGGGTGAGCTTCTCCATTCCTTCGAGCGTCCAGAGCGCGTGGATCTTCGACACGGGATTGGAGCCTTCAGTCACCAGTTTTTTGAGCTCAGGGAGAGCCGTCTTGTCGTTGCGTTCAACGAGCAGGCGCTGAGCCGTGTCCCGTGTCCAGCCGTTGGGGCTGCTCAGCTGCGCGACGAGCTCGACGGCAGTCATCTTGGACATTTTCTGTACCGGCAGCGGTGTCTTGCCCTCGCCGACCACGCGATAAATACGGCCGAGCCCGAGATGCTTATCGAGTCCGCGTTCCAGGATCTGCTTGCGCAGATACGTTGTGACGAAAACTTTGTGCTGCAGGATGCCGCGGTAGAGATCGACGATGTACAGCGCGCCGTCCGGTCCCGTGTACGTGTTCACCGGTCGGAAGCGTTCATCCGTTGACGTGAGGAACTCCGTCTTTTCATAAACGTTTTTCGCGACCAGAGAGAGACCGTCCTCGCTGACTGTCACCCGCTTGATCATGTTCGCGGACGGCTCGGGCAGGAACGCATTGCCGATGCAGTCGTCCGGCAGCGCCGTGCCGCGGAAGATGCTGATTCCACACGTGGCGGTGCAGGTCGCCAGCGTGCTGTCCTCGCGCAGCTGGCCGGAACGGTAGCCGCGGTTGACACCCGGATTCGGGCGGCCTGGCCAGGTGGACTGGTCTTTCATGATCTGGACGTTGACGCCCGCAGTGCCTTTGAAGTTTGCGTTGCGCCCGTAGTAGTGCGTCGGGATGAGATCGCCGCGCAGGAAATCGCTGTTCGTGTTGTAGAACATGCGTCCGAAACTGTCCTGCGTGATGCCCCACTGTCCGCGGCCATTGGTGCGCTCGCGCAAGAAGTATTCGGCCGTGCCCGGAACGCCTTTGAGCGGCGGCAGCGAGGACGGATTGCCGGGCGCGGGCATGGTTGGCACGCCGCCATCGGGAACGCGGTACATGGGACGGAAACGGCTGGTGCAGCCGGCGCTGTAGATCCAGTTGTCCAGCCCGCTGAGAAGGCCATTGGCGGTGTGCTCGGGATTGGCGGCCGGGCCATAATCACTGGCGATCAGCGTTTTCTCGTCGCACTTGCCGTCCCCGTTCGTGTCGCGGCATAGAAACAATTGCGGCTGCACGGCAGGCGGAACGACATGCGCCACCAGCACGCCTCCTTTGACGAAGCCGATGGCGCGCGGAAGATTGATGCCGTCGAGGAACTCCGTGCGCTTATCCATTTTGCCATTGCCATCGGTATCCTCCAGGATGGCAATGCTGCCGATGTTCTCGTCTTCCCCTGTGCCGTCCACGTTGGGCATGTAGCTGCGGAATTCGGCGACCCAGATGCGGCCGTCTTCGTCGAAGGCAATCGCAACCGGATCGTGAATGAGCGGCTCAGACGCAACCAGCTCAAGACGGAAGCCGTTCTGGAGCTTAAAACTTTTGAGCGCCTCGTCAGGCGATAGCGGCGGCGAGGGCGGCAGCGTTATTTTTGGCGGCGGCTGTTCTTCGCCGGGCTTGTCTCCACCGGCCCAGGCCGGCAGCGAAAGTGTCAAAACGCAGAGGAGAAGAAGAGTGTTTTTCATGGTGCTGAAGAGTACACCGCCTCGAGTTAATTGACAGCCCCTGAAAGCGGCCTGATCTAAGGGAACGAAAGCAGCAAAGTTTCGTTTCGAAACCCTATCGACGGAAGTGCCTGCTTTCGTCTAAGTGACTGTGGCAGAGCGAATTTATTCATTTTTGCAGTGAAATTGGCAGATTACGCCGCCTTCAGGAATTACAGTCTGGCCATGCACTGGTTCTGGCTTCTACTGCTGCTTCCCGTCGCGTTGTTTGTGGCGCTCGTGCTACTGAGCTTCGTCTGGAGCATTTTTGTCACGCACAGCGAGCGCAAGCGCGCTATCACAGCGAAGATTGCCGCAGGCGAAGACTGGTGCGAGCGCTGTGTGGATGTGAACGTACTGAACGTAATGGATCTTGAACAGGTCAGCGACGAAGGGTTCGGCAGAGTGTTTCGCTGCCCGCGCTGCGGCAGGAAGTACTACTTCAACGAAATCGCCTTCGGAGGCGGCAGAGTCAGCGAGATCAAAGACGAGTCAGCGAAAAGTCCTGAGGGTTGAACTTAACAGAGTTCAACAATCCCACTTCGAGAAATTCTGGCGATAAATGGGGGCGGCTGCTTGAGTGCGAGGTCTAGCATTTTCGGCACACACTTTGAAAACAATTCTGCCATTTCCTCACCTCGCAAGTTGCCTGCAGTTAAAACGAACGATCGAACATTAGCAGATAGCAGCGCTTTTCGTTCGATTTCGCGATGTCGAATTTTCTTGTCTCGTGTGAGCACGACCCACTTATTCTTGCCTGCTATAGTAAGCCAATCTTCATCTCGTGCTCCAATCGCAACATTACCCGCATGGGAACGAACATGCACTCCAGCCTCATTCAAAGCTGCCACGACACGCTTGCCCAGACACTCGTCGACGAAAAAGACAAGATCTTCAGGCCGCTCGTATTGGGAACTCGTATCGTAGAGCGTCTTCGATTTGAGCCGCCGTGCACCCATAATCCTCCATTAGATCGGATATGGAGTCACCCGCTTTGTACCGTTCACCTATAACGCTCGTCGGAATTCGCGTTCCCGCCAGGCATGGCTGACCAAATAAGATTTGAGGGTCGATGCTCACGGATTGTCTGTTGTCATCAACCCGGCTGCTGATTCGAGGGTAAAGACGAACCGGCAAACCTTTCTTGTCTCGAACGACTCGCTTCAGGTAGCGGGACATTACTTCTGACATCGCCAACTGGCCAGCGTTGGAGATATCCACGATCTCTCCGTACTTCTTAATGAATACGTTGTGTCCGTCCGTGAAAAACTTCTGATCAGCGAGCGGGTGATCTGTATTAAATCGATCGCGCAAATAGCGAATGGCTTTGCGTACCGCCGGCAGGCGAACTCCATAGTCTTTCAGTGCGCTTAAATTGTAAATCTCGACAAGATTGCGAAAAGAGAGAATACGCGACTCCTGTGAATCGACCAGTATTACTGATTCAAAACCTGGCTGACCCGAAACCCAGGCATTGACCGTTGACCTCGGTAACCCAAGATGGTGCGCTGTCTCCGATACTGAATAAATCGGAAGCTCAATGGGTGATTTGTTGCCGTAAATAGACGCCATAGCAAGTAGTTTAACTCCATCGTTCGTTGTCACGCAAGGTGGCACCACATTTTATTTTCAGATCAGGCACTTCTCGAAAAACAGCAGCGTATCCAAGAGATGTTCCTGCCAGTACGGCCAGGTGTGCGCGCCGCTGAATTCGTCGTACGTGTGCGGCACCCCGGCGGCTTCGAGGTCGCGGTGCAGTTTGCGGTTTGCGTCGAGAAGAATATCGTCGCGGCCGCAGTCGAAGCGCAATGGCGGAAGTTTCTGTTTGTTCGCAATCAGCCAGCGCGTGGCGCACTGTTCTTCGGGCGAGCTCGGCCCGTAGCTCGCCAGCGGCTCTTCGACAAAATGCTTAAGCTGCTCCAGCTGCGTGATTGACGAATGGCCGGAAATCCCGCGGAAGCGATCCGGATATTTTCCACCCAGCCGCAGCGCCCCGTAACCGCCCATCGACAGGCCGGAGATGAAAAAGGTCTTCGGATCTGCATTCGGCGCCGCTTCGCACGCGGCGGCGGGAACATCGTCGATAATCCAGCGTTCGTAATCGGCGCTCGCGTGTGGCAGATAGCCGCTGCCGTCGCCCCAGAGGCCGTCGGACGGCATCGCCAGCACCATCGGGCGGATACGCTTTTGCTGAATGAGCTTCAGCGCGGTCGCGTGCGCGCCTCCTTTATAGGCCCATGCCCAGTGGCTGCCATAGACGCCGTGAAGCAGGATGACGATCGGCAGCTTCTGCTTATCGCAGCCGGGCGGCACGAAGACGCTGAGATCGCCGCGCCCTTTCAGGTTCGTGCTTTTGACCGTGACGTGGCGCAGATGATCGCGTTCATAGAACGGATCGGAAACTTCAACTGTGCGGAATGCCATGCCAGCAGTCTGCACGCCTTCTGCCCGCGCCGCAAGTGCCTCGTGCTGTGCTGGGACCGCCGGCGTCTCGCCGGCCCGAATACGACTTCAACACGGAGGACACGAGACGGGGAATCCCTCGTCGCTAGTGGAAGCGAGCGGTTTCCCCTCACCCCGCGTTCGCTGCGCTCACGTCGGCCCTCTCCCTCTGGAGAGGGGACACACGCGCCGGCGCTCGGCTCCCCTGCTTGCGCCAAGTGCAGAAAAGAGTTATGCATAAGGCCATGCTCACGAAGCGTCTCATTCCGTGTCTGGATGTCAAAAACGGTCGCGTGGTCAAAGGCGTCAACTTTGAAGGCCTGCGCGATGCCGGCGATCCGGTGGAAGTCGCCGCGCGTTACGACAAACAGGGCGCGGACGAACTCTGCTTCCTGGATATCACCGCCAGCCACGAAGGCCGCGGAACGATCATCGACGTGGTCAACCGCACCGCTGAACAGTGTTTCTGTCCGCTAACCGTCGGCGGCGGCATTCGCACGGTCGAAGACATCCGCACATTGCTGCGCGCCGGCGCGGACAAGGTTTCGATCAATTCCTCGGCGATCAAAGATCCGGATTTGCTCTCGAAGGGCGCAAACGCATTTGGCGCGCAGTGCATTGTCCTCGCGATCGACGCCAAGCGTGTCAAGAATTCAGACGGCAAGCCTGCCTGGCACGTTTACATCCATGGCGGGCGCATCGACACTGGACGTGATGCAATCGAATGGGCGCGTGAAGGCGTGCAGCGCGGCGCCGGAGAAATTCTCTTAACCAGCATGGATGCCGACGGCACGAAGGCGGGATACGATCTGGAACTGACGCGGACGCTCTCCGAAGCGGTCAACGTTCCGGTGATTGCCTCCGGCGGCGCGGGAAATCTCGATCATGTTTATGACGCGCTGACGACGGGAAAAGCCGACGCGGCGCTTGCCGCGAGCATCTTTCATTACGGCACGTACACGGTGCAGACGGCGAAAGACTTTTTGAAGCAGAAGGGCGTGGCAGTTCGGCTGACGTAAAAAATTTAACGGCATATGTGGAGGCCATCGATGAGCGACGCAGAAGTCATTCAACCGGGAGCGGCAGGCGCTGCGAGCCCGACGGTTCCGGCCGCCGTGGCGCAGCCGAAGGAAATCGACAAGCTCTTTACGGCTGCCTGGAAGAACAACGCGAGCGATATTCACATTAAGGTGGGCGAACCGCCGCTGTTCCGCGTGAAAGGATCGCTGGTCCGCGCGAAAGTTCCGCCGCTCACGTATGACCAGGTGAAGGCCATGTTCGCCGAGATCATGTCTGAAAAGGAACGCAAGGAACTCGCCGAACTCGGCGGCGCGGACTTCGCTTATTCAGTCAAAGGCGTGGGCCGCTTCCGCGTGAACATTTTTAAGCAGCGCGGATCGCTCTCGTTGGCCGCGCGCGCGGTGAAGACAGAAATCCCCACGATGGAGCAGCTCAACCTGCCGCCGGGCGTGAAGGTGATTCCGACGTACGAAAGCGGGCTGGTGCTCGTCGCGGGCGTCACCGGCTCGGGTAAATCGACCTCGCTAGCGGCGATTCTGCAGGTGATCAATACGACCGAGCGCGTGCATATCGTCACGATCGAAAACCCGATCGAATACCTCTACACCGATCAGCTTTCGATCATCAATCAGCGCGAAGTCGGCATTGATCTGCCGGACTTCGCCAACGGCCTGCGCCACGTGCTGCGACAGGATCCGGACGTCATCCTCGTCGGCGAAATGCGCGATGCCGAGACATTCGAATCGGCGCTGATGTCGGCCGAAACGGGACATCTGGTCTTCGGAACGATTCACTCCGGCTCCGCCGCGCAGACGATCGGCCGCGTGCTCGATTATTTCCCGGTCGAGCGCCACAACCAGATCCGCCAGCTCCTGTACTTCAATCTCCGCGCCGTAATGGTGCAGAAGCTCCTGAAAGGCCTGCGCCCGGATATCCCGCGCGTGCCGGCCATCGAGCTGATGCTCGTCAATCCGCTGATCAAGAAACTGATTTATGAAAACGAAGACAAAAAGATCCCGGAAGTAATCCGCGCCAGCCGCCAGGAAGGCATGCAGGACTTTAACCAGTCGCTCTGCGACCTGGTCAAACGCGGCCTGGTTGCCGAGCAGACTGCGCTCGAAGCATCGCCGAACGCGGAGCAGCTCGCGATGAACTTGAAAGGCATTCAGTTCTCAGCCGGATCGATCTCGGGCTGAGTTGCCGCGTATATACTATGGAGTCGCAGGCGGCCCGGACTTTTTCTCCGGGCCGCTCGCTTTCAACACTAAAGGACCGCGCCCATCGACACGCCGATACAGAACACGCCGCCTGAAGCCCCGCGCCTGTCGCGCGCGCAGGTGCTTGGCTGGACGGCGGCGCTGATCGTGCCGAACCTGGCGATCGCGGCGTGGTGGTTCCGCGGCGTCTCGCCGCTCGAGTTCCTGCTGACGCTGTATTCGTCGGAGCAGCCGCTGGCGCTGCGCGTGCCGCTGATGTTTGTTTGCATCGGCGCGCTGGCGGGAATGTTCGCCACCAAGCGCGGCACAAATTTCCTGCAGGACGCGTCGCGGCTGCGCGTGGCAGGACTCGCGGCCACCGGCGTGCTGCTGATCGCAACACTGACGCTCGCCCCGGGGACGCTTGCAATTCTCCCGGGAATAGCCATCGTGCTGGCTGCGTGTTCTCTCGGGCTGCGGCTGCTTGCATCGCCGCCGCTGCTGCTGCTGCGCGAGCGCTTTGATTCGCCGCTCGAACGCATTTTCCTGGCAACATCGATGGGCCTGGGCGCACTGGCTCTCCTCGTTTTCGTTCTAGGCAGCACGGGAGTGCTCAGCGCGGCCGTGTGGTGGGTCCTGCTTTTTGCGCTGCTGATCCAGGGAGCGAGCCTGCTTCATTCGACTGCCGCGGACCTGCGCGAAAGCGTTGCAAGCTTTGTCGCGAGTGCTCATCCTCTGGCGATTGCCGCGGCAATATTCACGTTCGCCTGGTGCGCAGCGCATCTTTTTCTGCTCTGGTCGCCGCCGCTCGATTATGACGTGCTCGAATACCACCTCGCCGCACCCGCACAATACTTGCGCGAGGGCCGCGTTTCCTTTCTGCATGAGAACGTCTACGCGACGTTCTGGCAGAACGGCGAAATGCTGTACCTGCTCGCGCTCGCGCTTCCTCGCGAGAAACTCTCGGGTCTACCGGCAGCTCATTTCGTTCTGTTCGCGAGCTGGGTGCTGAGCATCTGCGGTGTTTACGCGCTATCCGCACGCGCCATTCGCGAGCGCGGTGAACAGGGGACGCCCGCGCCGGCCCTTGCGGCGCTGCTATATGCGCTGATCCCGCTCGGCTCACATCTCGTCTCCGACTTCTATATCGAGCACTTTCAGGCGCTCTTTCATATTGCCGCGGTGCTGGCCGGCTATGCGTTCGTGCAGGAGCAGCGCCGTGGCCAGCGGCAGCGTTCGGCATGGCTGATCCTGGCGGGTGCTCTGGCCGGCTACGGCTGCGCGGCGAAATACCCGGCGCTGCTGTTCACGCTGGCGCCGCTGCTCATCTTGATTCCATTCATCAGTGTGCTGCGCGGCGCCGTCTATGAGGCGCTCAGTTCGGCGGCGACGATCGGCCTGTCTGCGCTGGCGGTGCTCGCACCGTGGATCTTGCGCAACACGATCGCATCGGGTGATCCCATGCATCCGCTGGGCCTGGTCATGAAGCGCCGCGCGGCGGCAACGGCCGCGACGCCGGATCATCTCGATCATTTTGACATTGCCACACGCGCCGGAGAACGCTCGCTGAGTGCGCTTCTAAATGTGGTGTACCAGGTGTTCCCCGGCCTTGCCCCATCGCAGGATGAAAACAGCGGGCTAAGCAAGGCATTTCGCTGGGTTCACGACGCCGAATGCGGACCTCAGACGCTCAGTTTTGCTCTGCCGGGCTTCGTGGCGGCGTGGCGCGGAGCTGGTTTTCTGATTGCTTTTTTCCTGATCGACTGCGCGGCGTGGTTTATTTTCACGTACCGGCTCAACCGCTTTCTCTATCCGCTGCTGGGGCCGCTGATCGTCATTTCGGCGCTGGGCATCGCGCAGCTCTGGAAGCTCCAGCCGCTGCGCAAAGTCGCGGCAGCGCTGACGCTGTTAATCGCGCTGTCGATGGGGCCGCTCTCGATACTGTATGTCTGGAGCCTGACGCGCATCGACCATCTGGCCGGACGCGAGGATGCGAAGACAGCCGCGCGCGAGCAGTATACGTTGTTTGGAAACGCAAACTGGTTCGCGGCATGGGCGGCAATAAACGAGCTTCCGTCGGGCTCGCGTGTGCTGTTCATTGGCGACGCGCAGACGTTTTACCTGGAGAAAACACCCGTGTATTCGGTGGTGTTCAATCCGCACCTCCTCGAAGAAGTTCTCGCTGAGGCCGATGATGCGCAGGAGGCCGCGCGGCTCCTCGCGGGGCGCGGGATTACGCACATCTATATTAACTATCCCGAGTGGTTCCGGCTCGACGCTAGCTACTCCTTACAGCGCGCGGATGAAAAGTTCGAGCTGGCCCGCGCGCCGATGCTCGACCGGCCCACGCGCGAGTCGCTGCGGCAGCTGCTTTATCAGCGGCAGTTTTACAATTACGGCCGCGCGTGGCCGCCGCAGGTTTTCCCCGCGTATTTGAAACTCAGCCACGAACAGTACCGCTTGCTTGACAGGCTGCTCAACCGGCACGCGCCAAAGATTGCGGATTTTCCCGACGAGCATGGCCGGCGCACGTGCGAGCTGCGGCAGATCATGCTTTCGATTGAGGCACCCGGTACAGTTCCTCCCGGCGCTCCGAAATAAACGGGCTGGTCAGGCGCTGCACGCGCAGATCGTCGATGCGAAACGACGCGGTGAGAATTTCGTCTTCCTGAAAGTGAGCGATCGGGACTGGATTAAAGCGCGCGCCGGCCGTGGCGGAGAGATCCGCTTCAACATTCTGACGCGGCTGCGCGGCGATTCGTCCGTCGGCATCGAAGATCGCGCTTCCACCGCGGCTGCGCATCAGGAAGGTGCCGTCTTTGTCCTGCAGCAGTGACATCACGCCCGCGCTGAATTCAGGTACGGCTGGATAGACCTTTCGAAAGCCCAGCCTGTTGGCGACCAGCAAAGGCACGCGGTTCCGCAGCGCCATCGCGGACAGGAATTTCTGGTCCGGTTCGAGCACATTCTGCGCGACCACGATCAGATCAGCGCCGCGCAGCATCAGTGCGCGAAAGGCTTCAGGGAACTCGGCATCAAATCCCAGCAAGATTCCGACGCGCAGCTCTCCCAGATCGAAAACCGAAAGCTCGCTGCCAGCGCTGAGAACATCCGCATCACGGAACGAATCATGTCCGCTGGAGTCGCGGTGGAGGTGAGTCTTGCGCGCAACGCCGCGCACGCCGGACGCCGAGATAAGCGCGCAGGAGCTGTAGACTTTGCCATCTGTTCCCTTCTCGAGCAGTGGAACGGCGGCAATCGCTTCGCCGGCCACGCGCGCGACCATTTCAGTCGTCGGCCCGGGAATGGCCTCCGCGAATTTTGCGGCGTCGCGGTACAGATCGCTGATGCAGGCTTCGGGAAAAACGATCAGCCGCGCGCCTTTTCCCGCGGCCTCACCGACTGAGCGCACGACAGTCTGGCGGTTGGTTTCAACGTCGCCGGCTTCGACGGTAATCTGAGCGACTGCTGCGGGATAGGCCATGACTCACACACTTAACCGGCCTCAGCCGTGGCACAAGGAAACTTCGCGCTCATTCGGTTTCAGACACGACTTCTTTAATGACTTCGCGTGGATCTTTGTCGTTGCGAAGCCCCTTGAACGACGGGTGGCGCATGATCGTCGCATCGGTCCAGCCTGTGTATTCAATCTCGCACACGAATCTGGGCTGAACATAAACGCACTGTTTGAAGCGCGGCCGGTTGACCTCGAATGGGTTGTCGATCTGCTGATAGGGTTTGAGCAGGCGCAGCAGATCGTCAAGCATCGCGTCGCTGAACCCGGTGCCCACTTTTCCGGCGTAGACAAACTTCTGCGGCGCCTTTTCACGCGCGGCCTGCTCGGGCGTTTTGTCGTAGTAGCCCACCAGCAGCGATCCGATGCGTCCGTAGCGGCTTCCTTCGCCCGGCAGCCAGCCGCCGATGACGCACTCCTGGCGCTGCGTGTTTTTGATTTTCAGCCACGCGCCGGAACGCTTGCCGCATTCGTACACGCTGTCGGTGCGTTTGGCGACGATGCCTTCCAGGCACATCACGCGGCTGGCATCGAGCAGCGCCTGCGCATCGCCGATGTGGTAGCCGGAGGTCTGCCACGACGCGCCGCTCAGGCTGAGCATGCGCAGAAGTTTCTGGCGCTGCAAATAAGGCGTTCGAAAGAGCGAACGGTCATCGAGGTACAGCACATCGAAAATCATGTACGTGGCCGGAATGGCGCCGCTGCGCTTGCGCGCGATCGCGTCGGCCAAACCCATGCGGTTCTGCAGGCGCTGAAAACTGGGCGTTCCGTTTTCGTCGAGTGCTACGATTTCGCCGTCCAGGATCAAGCGCCTCTCCGGAAACGCGCGCGAGAGGGGCTGCAGTTCGGGATATTGCCGCGTGATATCGAGAAGATTGCGGCTCTGCAGACGCAGTGAGCCCCGGTCCAGAAAAGCGATGGCGCGGATGCCGTCCCACTTGATCTCGTAGGCATATTTATCTTCGTCGCGCGGCAGTGATGACAACCTTGCCATCATCGGAACGATCTGCTGCGGCATCGTTTCTACAGTCGAAAGCACTGCAAGAACCTCCTCCGCAGCAACGCGCAAAAGCTGAACCGTTTTTCACGGAAAGCACGCCGATTGGCACCGGAAATGATCGTGTTAGTGCGCAGAAAGATGGAGTTGAACTTATGCTATATCCGTTCATTTCCAGATCCGTCCTGGTGCTGGACAGCGACCCGGAAGAAAGTGACCTGCTTTTGCAGGCGTTTGCGGCGGAAGATTACGCCATCCAGTTTGTAGAGACGCTTCAGCAGGTCCTGGAGGCGGTGCGCCATTCGCCTCCCGCGTTGCTGGTCATCGAAGATACTGCGCTCGGGCTGCGCCTGCGGGACTTCGTCGCGCGTCTTCAGGCGCGCCGGCCCAATCTGCCTGTCGCCATCATCGCAGGTCCGGAGTGGGATCGCTGGATTGAATGCGATGAGCGCTTCTGCGTGGTTCGCAAACCGCTGACGGCGCACGTGATCCTGGAACGGATTATTCCGCTGGCGCCGCGCGAAAGTGAGAGCGCCGCCTATCAGCTGGTTACTCTTTCGTAGTGTTTATCGAGGCCCGAAGACGTAGATCAGTACGCGCCCTTGCCTTTGATGACCACGCCAACGGTGCGCGCAAGGATATACGCGTCGAGCCACGGCGACCAGTTGCGTACGTAATACGTATCGAACTCAACGCGCTGTGCGTACGTGGTGTCGCTGCGCCCAGACACCTGCCAAAGTCCGGTGATACCGGGGCGGACTTTCAGGTAGAGCTTGAACTTATTTTCATAACGCGGAATTTCGGCTTCCACGATCGGGCGCGGTCCGACAAGGCTCATTTCGCCCCAGAGCACGTTCCAAATCTGCGGCAGCTCATCGAGGCTCGTCTTGCGCAGGAACCGTCCGGCGCGCGTGACGCGCGGATCGTCTTTAAGCTTCTGTGTTTCTTCCCATTCTTTGCGCAGCTCCGGATGCTTTTCCAAGTAGTCGGCCAGCATCTTGTCTGCATCCAGGTACATCGAGCGGAATTTCCAGGCCTTGAATCGCGTGTTGCCGCGGCCAATGCGGGTGTGCCCGTAGAACGCCGGGCCGCGCGACTCCAGGCGGATCCACAGAGCCACGAGCGCGATAAACGGCAGCACGCAGATTCCGCCAACCACTGTCAGTACCAGGTCGATGGTGCGCTTCACGAACCGCGGGCCTGAGAGCAGCAGCTGCTGCTGCATCTCCAGTCCAAGAATGCCGCCCAGGTCTTTGGCGGGGACGCGCAGGCTCGAAAAGCCAAACAGATCCGGTACGACAATCAGGTGCGTGAACGTGTCCGCGTATACTTCCACCAGTTGCAGCAGCCGCTCGTGCGGCACACCTGGCATGGCGACGATCGCGTATTTCAGGTCGTAGAGTTTCGCCAGTCCGGGCGCGAGCCCCAGGTCTCCGACAATCGGCACACCCTGCTCGCTGCGAACGTCGGCGCTTTTCAGCACCCCGTCGGCGCCGCAGACGCTGTTGTGCTTCTGCGGGTCATCATCCAGGACCACCACAGGCTTAAGGCCCAGCTCGGGGCGGTGCAGCAGAGCGCGGACGACCATGTGCCCCGTCTTTCCCGCACCGAGCACAATAACCGGAACGCCCCACCAGCTCCGTGAAGCACACATCCAGCGCAGGATCGCGCGTCCAACCGGTATTCCGATGATCGTGATGGCCCAGGCAATCAGAAAAATGGAGCGCGAGTAGTTTTCGCCTTCCTTAAACAGGAAGGTCATAGCCGCCAGGCCCAGGTAGACGCCCGTGATGCCCCAGCTCGTGCGGCGCAGCTCCTCAACCGGGCTGAAAGCCACGACAGGGTAAAGGCGCAAAGCTGTAAAGGTGGCGATAAAGACGCCGAGCATCGGCCACAACGTCGTGTAGAGTTGCAGATTCAAGTCAGTCCATTGCATCTTGCGCAGGAAAACGGCGCCGGAGATGGAGGAAGTCAGAATCAACAAGTCGACCAGTACCAGCGCCGCAATGGTCATTGGCGGGCTGGCCTTTACCGTGATGGCGGGAACAGATTCCAGATCGGAAGTACGCGCGAACACGCGCGAACCGTCGCTGAGAATCGCCCCCTCATGTTGTAGCGTCGCGTCAGTACCCATAGCTTCCGTTGGCGCCAAGTGGCGGTTCTTCAAAGGATGACCTTTGCTTTGTGCAGAATCCGCCCGTTTGGTTTAACACTGGATTTCTACTATCGTCTTTAGACCCGCGCAGGGCAAGTATATTTAACCTCTACAGCTTGCGGCGTTTATATCATTGTTAGCTTGGTAATAGCTTACTGCTGGCGGGCCCAATATCTGGAATGCATGCTGAAACGCCGCTTAAGGCCAAGCGGGAGCAGATGTTCCCAAATTCCCAGGCGGAAGGCTGTGAATTTTACGCCCGATTCGATAACACAGTAAGGAATCCAGAACCACGCCCCCCGGCGAGCCAGATAGCCAATCATCTTCCCCAGAAAGCGGACGCCTTCGCCGCCCGAACGGGCGTTCTGCAGCACCTCGCGTGACTGGCGCATGAACACGCCGATATCAAAGTAGCGCGTGAACTGCTGGCGCAGCGTGTAGTGATGCGAATGCATGGCGCGGGCTTCCGCGGCGTAAGAAACCGTGCGGCCGGATTGCAGCAACTTTGCGCATAGCCACATGTCCTCGTTGACGATGACGTGTTCCGGAAAGCGGCCGACTGCGTCGAAGTCCGCTTTGCTCACGGCGGAAGCCGCATCCGAGAAAAAGTAGGCTTTGATGCCCATGCGCGGGATGTCTTCGGCACGCTTGCTGAACGAGCCTTCGGGGTAATTGAAGTTTCGCGCGAAGGCTTCCGGCGGCGGCGCGTCGGGGTAGGGGATCTGCCGCGCGTACGCGGCCGCGGCGTTCTTTTCACGAATCGGACGCGTCAGCTCTTCGATGAAGCGCTCGTCGGCCGGCGAAACATCCTGGGTCATGAACACAAGCACCTCGCCGCTGGCGCGGGCAGCGCCGCGGTTGCGTGTGCCGCCATGGTTGAATTCGCTGCGGTCGATGACTTCGACGATGCAGCCCGCCTCACGGCCGAGCTCGGCTGTTTTGTCCGCAGACGAGGAATCCATGAGAATGATCTCAGCCGGCGGCAGTGTCTGCCCGCGAAGCGCAGGCAGCAGGCGCGGGAGATACCCGGCCGCGTTGAGCGTGGGAATGATGACTGAGACCTTCACGGCAGATAAATGACCACAGGACACGGGAAGACGCCTGGTGCGTGAGCTTGTTTATCACGCCGAGCCGCTCCTGCCAAGTCAGGCGGGCTGTGCTCTGACCTTTGCCGGTGGAGCGGGGTGCTACTTCTTCTGATCCGGCGGCGGGACTTTGCAGGATTGCCAGGCCAGGAAACGCCACTTCCCGTTTTCTTCCCGGAAGACAGCCAGGAAGCTGAGGATGCTGTCCATTTCGGCTGTAGCCGTTTTGACTTTGATGCGTGCGCGACCGGACATCAGAGCGACTGTCGGGGCCGGAAACGTGAATTTCCGTTCGACATAGTCACAGGACAGATATTTCGATCGTCCTGAAACGAGCGCATCCATGAAGCTGGACTTCGTATCGACGACGCCGTTGGAATGCGCGTAATGGAGCTCATCGGAGAAGATGGCATTGAGGCGATCTTTGTCCCCTGCGACGATAGCTGCAACGCGTTCGGTGTCTGCCGCAGTGAGCGCAGCCAGGCGCGCATCGTCCGCTGCAAATGCGCAGCAGGCAACAGCGAGAAACAGAGTGAGGTTGAGACATGCTTTTTTCATGAGTTAGCTCCGGAACGCGTTATCAATGTGCCTGAAGTGAATAACCCGTCAAGCCGCCATCGTCTACTGCTCAACGGAAAAAGACTGTGAGCTATCACGTACGAGGAGTATCGGGTCTCGTTTGCCCACACCTATGAAATTCTCTAGGCGTTCTGGGTGAATAGAAGAGAGCGGCGAGCCCGTGTTGAGCGAAGAAGAAGCCTGCTTGCAAGTACCTCCAGCAACGATTATATGTGTGTGCTTCGGCGAGTGGCGCAGCCCTGCGCGAGTCCTCGTCACGCCTCTGCGGAGAGGTGCCAGAGTGGTCGATTGGGCTTGTCTCGAAAACAAGTAGGCCCTTGCGGGTCTCGAGGGTTCGAATCCCTCCCTCTCCGCTCCTAATAACTATCCCCTTAAGCGGTCCCGACATACACGATTTTCGATCGATAAAACAACCCTACTTTGTCATTTCTTTGTCATTTTTTCCGACGTTAGGACGCCGCCAACCGTTGCGCGGCAGCGTCCATGGCCTGTACGGATTCTTCAACCGACACATCAGCCAGGTAACGGAGCATCGTGTCTAACGATTTCCATCCGCCCCATTGCCGGACTGTTTCTGTGTCCACGCCAGCGCGTAACATGCTCGTGGCAAAAAATCGCCTCAGGCCATGCAGATCACCTTCAGCCAGATCCAGCTTTCGCTGATCTTCCTTCAGGCACCGCAAGGCGAACGTTTCTTTTATCTGTCCGCCGTTTGGCCCTCTGAACACGTACTCGCCAACAGCTTGTTGCCGGATGGCCGCTTCCACCTTTGGATGCAGCGGGATCACGCGATCCCGGCGCCCCTTCGGCTTCCACTCCTCCTGGACGCGAACATGGAGGACACGCTTGCACAGGTCGATATCAGCCCAGCGCAAGTGAATCAGCTCGTCTATTCGCATTCCTGACCAAGCCAGCGTGATCACAATCGGCCGCAGCCATTCACGCACGCCTACTTCGAGTTTGGCGACTTCCTCCGCGGTGTAACACCGCCGCTTTGGTTTCACCGGTTCTGGTGTTTCCCAATCCAGCGCGGGATTCACTGCGACAATTCCCCGGCTGGTTTTGGAGCCCCACTTAAACAGGCCTTTGATCACCAATTCATCGTTGTAGGACGTCTTGACGTCGCACTTCTCTGTTTTGACGCGGTACGCCCTGTAGCCTTCCAGGATGCTTAACGTCACATCCCGGACGTACGCGATCTTTTTCGATTCCAGGTAGCGCCCGAACGCACTCAGCGACGACTTGTAGCGAGCGATCGTCGCCGGCGCCTTGTCCGATGAGGTCTTAAAGTCCAGGAAGAGCTTTTGAACTTCAGGCCACTTGTAGAGCACGGCAGCTTGAACCACCGCCGAGCCCGCACCATCGAACTTTCGCACCGCGGCCTCAGCTTCCGGCCGTGTTCGCGCGCCCAGACTTTCACGCTGCCTGGAACGTCCATCGTGATACGCCATATACCATCCGTCACCCTGCGGGTTGAAGTAGACCCGGTAGCGGCGGGACAACACCATCACAAACGACTTCGGCAGTTGCGCCATTTAAGCAACTCCTTTCTGTGCTTCGATGCCTCCTTGCCCCATGGGCTTTGAGCCTGGCGAACTGTCCAACGACAACGCGGGATTGCATTCCCGTTGAGCAGCCGTTCAATGACTTCCGTGTGGATGTATACACGCCGGCCTAAACGAGTGAAAGGAATCGTTCGATTATAGATCCAGCTTCGAATCGTTCGAACCTTCACAGACAGGCGTGCGGCGAGCTGCTGAATCGTCAGTAACTTGTCCAACGTATACTTCTCTACCTGCTGTTTCCTGCAACACCCCCGGTAACTGGAAGACACTTTTACGTTAGCAGGGGGGCTGTTAGTCGTTCGCCCCACGTTGCCTCCGGCGTCGACCAATAATGCATCACTCACAACACTCTTCATCGTGATTCCCTCAGGGCATGATAGCCCTTCCGATCCAGGCGCTACTTGATGGCAGCACCAGGACGTGTGAAAGCACACCAGTTCCCCCAATGGTCGTGTGCAATTCAAGTTGTCGCGATATGAAGTGACGGATGCTCAGCTAGAGCGCAGATCCGTGTGAGCGCGAGAGCCAGAGATAGAGCGTGATGGCTTTGCGATCAGCAGACAGCATTGCGTTTACGCTCCTTTCCGGCGGTTTCTTATCATCGCGTAAAGAGCAGGTGTGCTCTTCACGCTGAGAGTCATTGTGCAAACAGCAGCGCGTCAAGGTCGTGCTCAGAAATCTTCCTTTTTTTTGGCCTGTAGTGGACTCACGTTTCCAAGGCTCAGTGATCTTCATGCGGCACTGACGCCAGGACTGCTCAGCCAAAAAAAGAGTATTTCCTGCGCTCCACCTTGACTCGTTTGAGTGCACGCCAATGCACCAATCACAAGACGGTTCTAAGGCGCAACTGCTGTGCTCGCTTCAAGAATTATTTTGTCACAACTAATGGGGTGTGACTCGCAAGTGTCACAACGGATATTCCTGACAGCATTCAATCATTCAACGCTGGTCAAACTGGACTGCCGACCGCATGTCACATTGACTTTCAAACACGGCTGCGCGCGGGCGGAGCGAAAAATCGCGTGACCCCCGTGCGACGGGGACCCCAGCGCGAGTTTTTCGCTCCGTCCGTGCTCGCTTGGGCTTACGCCCGTTTCCGGTTAGCGGGGTGGTCGACATCAGTCTTTTCAATAGGGGCCATATCTTGCGAGACACTTCGAGCAAGACGCTATTACATACTGGAGATGGTCACTCAGCCAGCCAACCATCAAACGGCGCGATCAAACGTGCGCTTCAACACCAACGGTTCAGCCAGGAGCCAACACCTTTTCGAGGGATCAGAAGCAGCGTCCTTCTCTGTCATAACCACTTGATTCGCTCCGTACGGCCCCTCTACGACTTGAAAATTTAGCTGGACTACTTGAGGAGTTAGCGCGTCCTCAGTAATGATTTCAACCTTCATTGGCTCGACTGAACGCCATTTAAAACTCAACTTTGATTCTTCTCCCAGATCCCACCGTTCGAGTTCGCCAACTCCGTCCGGCCTAAACTCAACGCATACTCCGTGTGCCATGTCTTCACCGCCGCCGTACTCCGTGCACCATTGTCCGATGGGTCCGTCACGAAATTGTTTCTGATTGTGCCAGATGGTAACTAGATTTGATGCTTTTCGAGCGCCATATAGCACCGCAAAAACAACTACAGCCATAGCTACAGGAATCATCAATAAAATGATGATGGCGATCACGTCCACGAAAAGTCATCTCCGAGCTTGTTTTACCAGTTGTTCTGAAAAGCAATGACCCGCATAGTGGCTTATATCGTACCACATATGACTGCGAAGCTACTGGGCTTAAAAGCGGACTGGACACTACCTCGCCTTTGGCATGGCGTATTTCTCTACCTGCGTTGAAATGCTTCGCCGCCTCCCTTAATTGATCATGGAAACCCTTTGCTGCTTCGGTCTTAGGCCACTTTAACCAGTCTACACCAGTCGACATAAACACCCCCCTGTTAGTATGTGTGGGGGTGTCGAATTTAACCAAACTATGGTATCTTCATCTAGAGACCCCAAAGAACCTCTCATTAAGAGGCACAGAAAGATGCAGCCCGACGAAGCCAAACTTGTACGCATTGGAATTTACCTTTTCGGCGTCACTATTTTCTGCATCGTTGCGGGATTTCAGTATTCCACTCGAAGCTCAAATCCTCTCGAAATTTGGGAAGTACTCGCGGTTGGATTCTGCATGTTAGTAGGCAGCGTTGTATGGTTGCGAAGAGCGTATAGAAAAATGAACGAAGCACGGAACAAGCGGGTGGACGAACTCCTTAAGCGAAAAGGGGCAGAAATTTAACCGAGTACATCAGTCGCTTCGCTTCATAGGAATCTTACTAGATGAGGGGGGTATGTTATCAAAAGAAACCCCCTTGGCACGAGGCACCTATGTTTGGTGAAGCGAAGTTTGTTAAGTTTAGCGGCGGCCTGATGCATTTTGCGGAAGTAGCTGTCTGCATCGAGAAATCCGACACAAGTTCAATCATTAAATTTGATTGTTCAGGAAAAGGATTCTACAGCCAAGGCCACGTTGAGGACGCAACTGCAGAGGGTTACGATGATTGGAAAGCAGGTGGAAAGGCAGGTGCGTTGTTCGCGTTAAGTTTTTTACCTGCATCTCACCTTCGAGTTGTAGTAACGAGGATTTCAGGATTGACGTCCGACACGACTCCTGCAGCTGTTGGCGCCGCTACAGCCCTTGCCATATGGAATGCACTGAAGTTTGTTCCTACGACCGAGGCAGTTTCAAGATTAGAAACCGTTGTCCTTCAGAGCTCCATCGATGATGTTCCAAACTTTTCTGCCTAATGGGCTTCGTTTTCTTTGTCAGATTTTGTCATCCGTCCTTGGCATTCGATGAAACTCCCTGTCATCGAATGGAAGTCATTACCAGACTCAAAACCCATCAGGACAAGGGCTTACAATTTTAAGTCCCGTCTCTGCAATCCGTTGCAAAAACGCAAAATTATCATCCCTCCCTCTCCGCCAGTTTTCGTACTACATGTTCTGATTCGTTAACTTCCACGAACCGGTGAGCTCTGCAAGAAGCTCATGGGGACAAAATTGGGACGCTTTTGTTCGTTATCCTGCGGCGAGCTTCTTCGCCGCCTGATCCATCGCGCTCACCGAGTCCTTCACATCCACGTCCGCCAGGTAACGCAGCATCGTTTCCAGTGATTTCCAGCCGCCCCACTGGCGCACAGTTTCTGCACTCACACCGGCCTGCATCATGGTCGTCGCAAAAAATCTGCGAAAGCCATGTAGAGCCACCTTGCATCGCGTGGCAGTGTGATTTTGTCGAAAGCGAAGAGCCGTCTCGGTCGGACGCTCGAACTTCTCCAGTCAGCAGCCGACGTGGATCAACTGAGGCTGGAGTTGAAGAAATGGATCGAGGCAATTCGGCTGGATGCCGGCGGGAGCCTCTGGATCAAGTGGCGCACCCACTTGACTCCTTCGAGGATAGGCAACGGGATCGTCGCACAAGCATGACGCAATCGAACCATTCCATAGCTCCCGTCTTCAAGAACGATCCGAGCGCAGCATTACCCCTCCTGAACCGCAGTCGTTGCCTTTCGTTGTGCTCGTTTGAATTTCCATTCTTCAACCGCGCAGAAGAGGCATGGCACGATGAAAAGTGTGATCAGTTGAACTGCCATCCCGCCGACCACTGGGATTGCCATGGGCTGCATGACGTCGGAACCGCGTCCTTGCGTCCAGAACACTGGCATCAGCCCGATCACTGTGGTTGCGGTCGTCATTAAGCATGGCCGAATTCGCTTCAGACCTGCTTGCAACACCGCCGCCCTGATGTCGGCAGCGGAGTTGAACTTTGACTGATCAAAAATGTCTTCCAGATACGTGGACATAACGACGCCGTCGTCATCGACAATTCCGAAGAGCACAAGGAAACCAACCCATACTGCAATCGAGAGATTGGAGCCCCAGAGCGCCAGCATGATGAAACCGCCAGACGCGGACACCAGCACACCGAAGTAAATGATGGGCGCAATCCACTTGCGGCGGAAGCCCATGTAAAGCATCACGAACATGATGAAGAGGCAGACGGGGACGAGGATCTGCATGCGCTTGGTGGCGCGCTGCTGATTTTCAAACTGTCCGGACCATTCCCAATAATAACCTGCCGGCAGTTTCAGGCGGCCATCGCGTACAGCGCCCTGAAGTTCAGCTTCCGCATCTTCGACCACCGACACTTCGTCGCGATCGCGCGTGTTCATCGTTACGTAGCCGACCAGCAGGCCCTTCTCGCCTTTGATTTCCTGCGGCCCGGTAATGCTCTTGATGCTCGCAAGCTGAATGAGTGGCACTTGCGCGCCGCTCGCAGTCGGAACAAGGATCTTTTCGAGGTCAGCGATATCAGCGCGCAGATCTCGCGGGTAACGCACTCGAATGGGATAGCGTTCACGGCCCTCGACCGTCTGCGTCAGGTTCTCGCCGCCAATTCCAATCTCTATGATGTCCTGAACGTCACGAATGTTTACGCCGTATCGTGCGATACGTTCGCGGTCTATCTCGATCTCGATGTACGGCTTGCCGACAATGCGATCTGCAACCACGTCCGTTGCTCCGGGAACTTGCCGCAGGATTCCTTCCATTTGGAGACCGATCTTCTCGATTTCACGCAGATCAGAACCATAGATTTTGACGCCCATCATCGCGCGAAATCCTGTCTGCAACATGACAAGGCGTGTTTGAATGGGCTGTAACCATGTCGGCAGTACGCCAGGAATAGCCGTTTTCTCTTGAAGTTCGGTGAGAATCTCGCTCTTTGTGATGGTCCGTTCTTCAGGCCACATCCACGCGAGCGGCGCTTTGATCCATCCGGGCCAATCAGAGAAAACACGCTTCACCGGAAGACGGCGCCATTCTTCTGTTGGCTTCAGAATAACGATGCTTTCCATCATGGAAATCGGCGCGGGATCGAGTGCCGACTCCGCTCGCCCCAGTTTTCCGACGACTGACTCGACCTCCGGGACGCTGGCAATGGCCATGTCCTGTTTACTGTTAATCTCGACCGCCTGCGAGAGGCCCGCTTGAGGCAGCAGCGAAGGCATGTACAGAAGCGAGCCTTCATCCAGCGGCGGCATGAACTCACGGCCAATTCCTGGGAAAATCTGCTTTTCGCTGAGCACTTGAATGCCTGATGCCAGTTCACTCTCGCGTTCCTTCGGGTCCTGACGACGCCAGAGAATGCGTGAAGATGAAGTGCCGTCAGATTTCTTGATACGCTGCCATTTTACGAATGAGAACTCGACCAATGGCCGCTTAATAATCTGGTCTGTTTTCTGGTACTGCGCCCGCTTCTGCTCAATGGACATCTCTTCAGTTGCGAAGCGGTTAACTGCCCACTCAACTGGATACAGAGTGCGGCCGATGCCGAGCCAGATCGACAGCCCGACAAACAGAATCGCTAACGGGATTAACATGAATGTTTTTTTGTGATCGAGCACCCAATGCAACGTTGGCGCGTATACGGCTGCGATTCCGCGGGAGACCACATTCTGTTCAAGCGGCAGCAATTTTTCGGTCGCCATACGGATGACTGCCAGGGCGATGATCACGCCCACCGCGATCGCCATCGGCCAGCCGGAATAGTGCGTGCCGACGTAAGCCCAGCGGAAAATTTCATGCGCTGCAAGCGTTGAGATGAGTCCGAGTATGCCGGCAAAGGTGTACGTCGCGCGACGCGACCATTTCACGGGATGGAAGAGCAGGTAGCACATCATCGGAACCACGGTTATCGCCAGAATGACGGAAGCTCCGATCGCGAACGTTTTTGTGAATGCGAGCGGCTGGAAGAGCTTGCCTTCCTGGCCTTCCAGAAAGAAGACCGGGAGGAATGAGATGATGGTGTTTGAGACTGCCGTTATGATCGCGCCGCCCACTTCTGTTGCGCCGTCATATACTTTCTGAAAGTGCGACTTGCCTGGCGTGTTCATGGCAACGTGACGGTAGATATTCTCCGTCATGATGATTCCCATATCGCCGACGTCACCGATGGCGATAGCAAGGCCAGCCAGCGACATGATGTTGGAGTCAACACGGAACACGTACATGAGGATAAACGAGAAAGCGACGGCGAGCGGCAGGGTAATCAATGTCGCAAATGTGCTACGCAGATGCAGGAGGAACACGAGAATCACGAGCGCACCGACAATCGCTTCTTCAGTCAGGGCCTCTTTCAACGTATCAATCGTTTCGATGACGATGTCTGTACGATCGTAGAAGGGGACGATTTTTACCTTGCTGACGCGACCGTCCGCCAGAGTCTTCTGCGGCAAACCTGTTTCGAGCTGAGCGATCTTCTCCTTCACCCGCTCCATGACGTTCAACGGATTCTCGCCAAAGCGCATGACGACTACGCCGCCCACTGCCTCGACTCCGCCCTTGTCGAGGGCACCGCGCCGGAAGTCCGGGCCGAGAGTGACATTGGCGACGTTGCGAACGTAAATGGGCGTGCCTTGAGTTTCTTTCACCACGATGTTCTGGAGGTCTTCAACTTTTTTCACGAAGCCGACGCCGCGGATAAAGAACTCCACTCCGTTCTTCTCAAGCACTTTCGCGCCAACATCGATGTTGGACTTGCGTACAGCTTCGTAGACCTCGGGTAGGGTGACGCCGTGCGCGCGCAAGCGGTCGGGATCTACGTCGATTTGATACTGTTTTACGTATCCACCGACGCTCGCGACCTCAGATACGCCTTCCACTGCGTTGAGTTGATAACGGATGTACCAATCTTGAATCGAGCGCAGTTCGGCCAGATCGAAACCTTCGCCCTCGACCGTGTACCAGTAAATCTGCCCTAAAGCCGTTGCGTCCGGCCCAAGAATTGGCGTTACACCTTCAGGCAGCCGGTCCTGCGCCACGTTCATGCGTTCCATCACGCGCGAGCGAGCCCAGTAATAATCCACATTGTCTTTGAAGATGACGAACACCATGGAGAAGCCGAAGCCGGACATCGACCTGATCGATTTCACTCCGGGAGTGCCGGTCAGGCTCGTGGTCAGGGGATAAGAGACCTGATCGTCCACGTCTTGCGGTGAGCGGCCAGGCCAGTCGGCGTAAACGATGACTTGCTTTTCGCCGATGTCGGGAATTGCATCGACCGGCGTATTAGTGACCGCGTAGTAGCCACCCGCGATCAGACCGATAACAAACAGGCTCGCCAGGAATGTGTTGCTCAGGAACCAGCGAATGATGGCGTTAACCATGGCGGCTCCTTAGTGCCTGTGTTCAGGCGTTGCCGCTGGCGGAGCCGCCTTGTGTCCAGCATGCGGATCAGCAGCCTTGGCTGCGGCCGGCGCTGGTTGCGAATGCCCTTCATGTGGATCAGCAGCCGGTGCATTCGATCCCGGCGTACTGCCGTGCTGATGACCTCCGGCCGGCGCTTGACCGCCAGGGTAAAACAGGCTCGGCAGTCCGCTGACTTGGAACTGGCTGTCGATCAGGAAGTTTCCACGTGTGGCAACCTTCTGCCCCGCCTGCAGTCCATGTAGCACGGGGTAATAATCACCTGCACGCGGCCCCACATGAATCTCAACCGGCACGAATTCACCGCGTGCTTTTTCGACATAGACGATCTTGCGCGTTCCGCTGTCGAGCACTGCGGTCACGGGTACAGCAAGAAGGTCTTGCGGTTCAGTTGATCCATCTGGCTTGCCCGGCAACTGCTCCAGTGGCATGGCGCAAATGGGACACTTACCGCCTTCAGGCCGAATCACTTCCGGATGCATCGGGCACGTAAATTTACCTTCAAGCCCGGTTGGCGCCGGCTTGTTGTCTCCGACGAGCGGTATGCGGACGGATGCATGAACAAACATCTCTGGCTTGAGCCTGCGATCGTGGTTTGGCAGGTTGACGCGAACCTTGATCGTGCGGGTTTCAGGGTGCAGTGTTGGGCTGATGAATGTGACGATACCCTTGAAAACCTCGCCCGGATAAGCCTCGGTACGAATCTCCACTTCACGACCGTACTGGACCCAAGTGATTTCTGATTCGTAGATGTCGAGCAAGACCCATACGGAGTCAAGATTGGCTACACGGTAGAGAACGTCACCGCGATTAACGTGGCTCCCGCCGAAAACGAGTTTCTCGACAACCGTACCGTCAATCGGGGAGAACAACGTAACGTGCGGGATCGGTTTGCGAGTTTTTAGAACCGCCTCGATCTGAGACTCGTCCATTCCGAATTGGCGCAAACGCGTTTTGGAGGTCTCTATCGAACGCTTACTCTCTTCGCCATATTGTGAAAAAATGAGCATCTCCGACATCGACGCCGCCAGTTCCTGGCTGTAGATGTCAGCGAGGTGGTCGCCCTTTTTTACATTAACGCCCGTGTAATCGACATACAGGCGCTCAACATACCCATCGACGCGGGATACGATTGTTGCAAGCGCAGTCTCATTGTACTGAATCTTGCCAACCGCTCGAAGTTCCTTGAAGAGCTTGCGGCGTTCAATGGGAACTGTCTCAACGCTCGCCATTGCCCTGGCGTGATCTGAAAGAACAAACATCGGATCGCTTTGACGGGCATAGGCGTTCTTAACAGCGTCTGCCGGAATCAGCGGCATTCCGCAAATTGGGCAACTACCTGGCTTATCTTTCCGAACCTGCGGATGCATCGAGCAGGTCCAGATCTGACTCTGTGTTGTTGTTTGCACGGAGCCTGAAGTCGGTGCTGCTGAGGATAGCGAGTAAATTCCAACACCCGCCAGCCCCAGCAACACGATCAGCGCGAGACTTAGTACAATCCGTAGTGCGTATTTCATCTGAACCTCCCGCGCTGAGCACGTCCTTAATGACGACTTCGCGCTTGCAGATGCTGAACACTCGGCTTCTGAGTCTTATCTACCGGCTTGCTCAATTCCGCCTCGATCTGCTTAAGCGCTTTAACCTCAGCGTCATCTGTGTACTTCAATTTCGACGCCACCTTCGCGGCAGCACATCTCGCCGCATGACAGGCATTTGTAGGCGACGGTCTGTCCCTGAAGTGCCGGCTTCAAAGCATGCTCTTTGGAGCCCTCCTTTTTGCAGCAAGCGTCGCACATCAACTCTGGGTTCGGTTTGCCTTCTGCTGTCTTAACCTTCACGTACTCGTGCTTCGGCTGAGCCGCTGCTGCGGCTGGCTTAAAGCTCTTTTCGAGCAGCAAGACTCGGCGCACCTCAACCTGTTCCTCTGCGAATGTGCTTGAGGCGGCCAACAGCAGTACTGCCATCACTCCGATGGTTGTGCGTAACATGGCAAACTCTTTCTCTTGCATCCTTCACCGCGCTTCCAAGCACAGTTCTGGTATGCAGAATGCATGCGAGGGACCACGAACAAGATTTTTTATATGTTCTTTTAAATGTCACGCAGTGCAGCACTTGTAAGAGTGAATTGCCTATGGCAGGGGAGCGAGTTTCTCAGGAATGAGAATGCGAACCTAATTTAGAGATCACCCGCGCGGTGGTCGGCCAAGTTGGCAAAAATTTATTCGTCACGACGGCAGTGCGAGTGATTACAGATCGAACGCTGGCGGTGACGTTTTTCACCGGGCTACAAGATGGGTGCCGTTCGTGTGCCCCCGACGCTGTTAGTGGCCTTGACTCTCCAACCGTTTATATATCTAATGACGACATGGGCAGGCGAGTCGTAAGTTATTTGATGCTGAGTGCGGTTGCAGCCTTAGTGGTTCAGACCTCGTGGCTGCCTGCTCACATGATCGAAAATCATTGCTTCGCTGCGCCCGCGACTGCGTTCCATGATCACGATAAACATGCTCACGACCACGATCATCACGGTCACGAGCATGAACACGAAGACGTTGACGATGGCGACCGCCATTCTCACGAGCAGCATCCCGCGTCCGACCATGCGAATATCGATGGACGACTGGCCGCTTCATGGCAAATGGGAAGCGCTCATTACGCTGATGTTCCTGAACGCCGCTGCATTGACCTGCCTACCTTTACCGATGAGGAGCCATCGTCATCTTCGCATGCTTCTCGCCTGAGCTCTCAGACTGAACGTCGCTTCGCCCAATCCCGCGCTCCACCTACCGTCTGAAACTCTGTCCACACGCATCCTGATATGGCATCCGCTGTGACGCACTGAGCGCGACGCCGCAGGCTGACTTCAATTAATCGAAACGTGACTGTGTTGGGGGGAACCACCGTGCGTAGTTCGGGGACATATTGTCTCATGATCGCTGCTGTTCTGGCCCTGTCCGGCTGTGAAAAGTACCGCGCGAAGCCTTTGGCGCCGATGAGCATCGTGAACGATGTCGAGCGGCGCCGGCATCTGCTTTCGCCGCAGTCAGCGGTGTCCGCCGATTCGATAAAGGCCGGGCAGGCGCAGCCGTTCACGTTTGCTGGTGCTGTTGAGCTGATGCGGGAACACAGCCCTGCCTTGAAGCAGGTCGCGGCCGAGTACGAGACTGCGCTGGCATTAAGTAAGGTGAAAACGCCATTACCGAACCCAACGTTCGAGGCCGGACCACAGTATGGGTTTGGTCCAGACGTCGCCGACATTCGCCGTGTTCAGCCGTTCGGCTCAATCGGATTCACCATTCCTACTGGCAAGAGACTGAAGCGACAGGATGAGTTGAACCTGGCCAATGCGGAGCTTTCGCGCGTCGAAACCATGGCGCGGTATCGCGAGCTCTACATGAATTTGCGCATGCAGTATGCGCGTCTGGTCGTTGCTACGGAGCGGCAGAGGCTGCGCAAAGAGATCGCGGAGTCGGCGGCTCAATCCACGACGCTCTCGAAGAGACTGATCGAGGCTGGCCAGGCAACGGGCCTCGATGCCGGACTCGTGGAGTTGGAGCAGGCCCGGCTCTCCACCGCCGCCTTGGATGGTGAGCAGGCGCTCAATGATGTGCTTGGTGATCTCTCCGAGTTAACCGGCATTCACGCAGCACACTTTCGAGCCTTGCCGGAGAACGCCCTTCCCCAGCTTCCTGACGGCGTTCCCGTTCTGCAGGAACTCCAGCAGATGATGGTCTTCAATCATCCGGATCTCGCCCGATTGCGCGGGCAGTATGAGGTGGCAGAACGGTCACTGCGACTGGAAGTCGCCAAACAGTATCCGGATTTCCGCATCGGGCCCAATTTCGAGAACGACGTTGGCGAGCGGAAAAGTGTGATTGGTCTGACGCTGGGAATCGAGATTCCTGTCTTCGACCGTAATCAACAAGGTGTCGCATCGGCTAAGCAGCGCCGCGAAGAGGTGCGCGTGAAATACGAGGCCGCGGCGAACCGCAGCCTGGCTGCGCTCGATCGCGCTTTACATTCTTACAAGGTTGCTATTGAGAAGGCGCGGCTGCTGAAGACCGTGGTCCTGCCGAAGGCAGAGGCAAACATCGGGCTGGCGAAAAAGTCGGTTGAAGCCGGCGCTATGGATTCCCTGCGGCTGCTGGAGACTGAGCGAGCGTTGCGTGCGGTCAGGATCGAGGCGCTCGAGACAGAGTTTTCGGTGCGAAACGCCTTTATCGCACTCGAGCAGGCGGTCGGATATCCGCTCGTGAAATTCCCGACCGAAACAACGCAGCACGAACCCGAACCGATTGCGGAAAAACGCACTTCTGAAATTGAAGGGACGCAGGACGTGAAGGAGCCGAACGAATGAAGAGCATTCAGATTCTCATTTTTAGCGTCATCTTTACCGTGCTGGGCCTGGCGGGGGGCTATTTCGCGGCCGGACAAACTAAGTCGAGTCAATCCGGAGGAGGCAGTCATGGCCATGGGCACGGACATGGACACGATGGCGGAAACCACGAGCCTCATGACGAAGCCGGTAAAAAGCGGCTCTCTCCGCAGGCACTAAAGAATCTCGGCGTCACGGTGAAAGAAGTAGAGACGCAGGAATTCTATAAATACAAGCCGATCCCCGCAGTCATCGTCGAGCCGCGCAGTGCAACGCAACCTGTGATCGCGCCGGTCGGCGGCATCGTCAGCGACGTTCATATCGAGCCGGGCATGATGGTCGATAGCGGCAGCGTACTGATCACCATCGTCCGCGATGCCATTCCGCGCCCAGCGCTGACGCTCACGGAAGAGATCATCAAGCCCGTCAGTGAGGAATTTCACAAGACGCTTGGCGAACTGAGAGCCGCGCAACGGTCAGTAAGCCTGCTCAAAACTGAGCTTGAGCGCGTCAGCAAGTTTACACAGGGCGATCAGCCTGTTCTTCCGCGCAAGAACGAGATCGATCTGCGGAACGAACTCGCCCGCGCGCAGCAAACACTCGAGAACATTCAGGAGAAGCTGAGCCACCATGGGTTTACGGAGCAACAGATTGCTGACGTAGCTTCGGGCAAGGCTGTGGCGACCGTTAGTGCTGAAGTCTGGCAGCGAGCGCTGCAGCGCAATGGGCTGTGGAGTGAGCAGGCCGGGGCAATCTATGCGGCGCTGCCCGACGACATCCGCAAAGCCCCCTGGGCCGTCGCAGCGCTTGGAGAACTAAGTGCGTCCGGTCTCGCGACAGCAGAACTTGCAACGTGGATCAAACAGGATGCATCCGCCGGCACGCACTTCATCGCAGTTGCTTCCCTGCTGCAGCAAGGCACAACGCTCGCGCAAATCAGGGTGCTTCAGCAGCACGGCGCCCTGAGTCCTGTGGTCGAAGTGCGCGCACCCGCTCCAAAAAACACTCCAGACTGGGACGTTCAGCAGTTGCTCGTTAAGCGCAATGAACGTGTTGAAGCTGGCGCTCCGCTCGCGATCCTCAGCGATTCGCGGCTGATGCTTCTGAAAGTTGAGCCGGTGGGCACGGAGCTTTCGGCGCTAACTCGGGCGATTGAGCAAGACTTCGCTGCCGATGCGATGCCCATGTCTGATCAAACTGGACCTGCGCTGAGCGGATTGAAACTTCTAAGTCTCTTTCACGGTGCGCTGACTTCAGGCGACAAACCGGGCTCGACGATCTCGTACGCACGCGCTGATAACAAGCCTCTCAGGATCAAGAACGATCCCGATCAGCGAAAGTATCGCACCTGGCAGTTGCGTACCGGCCAGAAGTATGTCCTCCGCGTGCCTGTCGAGAAACTCACCGATGTCTTTGTCCTGCCTGCCGCTGCGGTAACCGAAGACGGCGCAGACAAGGTCGTTTTCGTCCAGAACGGAGACAACTTTGAGGCTCGTAAAGTTGTGGTCGTCCATCGCGATCACAAGAACGCGGTCATCGACAGCAAGCATTCAGATTTGTTCGATGGCGAGCCTGTGGTTCAACACGGCGCTTTCGGTCTGGGACTGGCGCTGAAGACTGAAAGCGGCCCAGTCGGGCATGGCCATGAGCACTAAGGAACCGAGCCCATGTTGAACTGGATAATCGCCTTTTCACTGAAAAATCGCCTGTTCATCGTGATCACGGCGCTTGTGGTCGCATGGTTCGGCGCGTACACCGCGCTGCAGATGCCCATCGATGTCCTGCCGGACCTCGACAGGCCGACAGTAACGATCATCTCTGAAGCACATGCCTTGGTGCCGGAGGACGTCGAGCGGCTGGTCACCCGGCCGATTGAACAGGTCTTGAATGGCGCCACTGGAGTGACGCGGGTGCGCTCGGTTTCTGGACTCGGCCTCTCTGTCATTCATGTCGAATTTGGCTGGAACACAGAGATCTTCCGCAATCGCCAGATCGTCGCAGAAAAGCTGCAACTTGCGCGCGCCAAACTGCCGGGCGACGTCGATGTTCAACTCGCGCCCATCTCCAGCATTATGGGGCAAGTCCAACTCATCGGTATCCAGAGCAAGAGCGGCCAGACCGACGTGGGCTCAATGCGCGCCATCGCTGATCAGACGATCAAACCTCGCTTGATGTCGATTGCCGGCGTCGCACAGGCGACATCCATTGGAGGCGCATCGCGGCAACTTCAGATCACAGTTGACGCGGAAAAGCTGCGGATCTTTGACGTGACGCTCCCAGAGGTTGAAGAAGCCGTCAAGAAGACGAACGTCGATGCCTCCGGTGGCTATCTCGACCTCGGCGCGACGGCACCCGTCATCACCGTCACGGGTCGAGCCCTGGCGGAAGATCAGATTGCCAGCGCTGTCATCAGGCCTGATCCCCTGAGGCCAGTCCGCATCAGCGATGTGGCCGAGGTCCATTTTGGCCCAGCCTCTGTTCTGATTGGTGAAGCCGGTGTCAGCGGCAAGCCTGGCGTGATCATGACCATTTTCAAGCAGCCCGAGACCGACACGACAGCGTTAACCAATCGGGTAAACCAGGAACTTGCTGACATTCAGAAGGCGCTGCCGGCCGACGTTCAGATTGTCGATGATGTGTTCCAGCAGGCGGCCTTCATCCACCGAGCCGTGGACAACGTTGTCGATGCGGTTCGAGATGGCGCGATACTTGTCGTCATTATCCTGTTCGCGTTTCTCGTGAACTTCAGAACGACGTTCATCACTCTTACTGCCATCCCCTTATCGATTGCCATTACTGCAATCGTTTTCGCCATCTTCGGTCTATCGATAAATACGATGACCCTTGGCGGGTTGGCAGTCGCGATCGGCGCACTCGTCGATGATGCCATTGTAGACGTGGAAAATGTCTTTCGCCGCCTGCGCGAGAACTCGACCAAAGCGAAGCCGCTCAGTCCCCTCCTGGTCATCTTCCGCGCTTCAAGCGAAGTGCGGAACCCCATACTTATTGGAACACTGCTAGTTGTGGTCGTCTACTTTCCGCTCTTTTATCTCACCGGACTGGAAGGCCGGCTTTTCACGCCCATCGGCGTCGCCTACATCGTCAGCACACTTGCTTCGCTCATCGTTTCGCTAACCGTTACGCCGGTGCTGTGCTACTACCTGCTTGGCCGGCAATCCGCGGAGCATACCCGCGATGGCTGGCTGGTGCGCGGGCTGAAGCCCGTGGCTCGATCCGTGATCCGCTTCAGCATGACTCATGCGATGCCGATTCTGTCGATGCTGATCTGCACCGTCCTCATCGGCATCTTCGTTCTGGCCACGCGTGGCTCGCAGTTCCTTCCGTCATTCAACGAAGGCACTGCGCAGATCAATATGTTCCTGCCGCCCGAAACGGGTCTCAAGACATCTGACGAATTCGGCCGCAGGCTTGAACAAGTACTCATGGCTGTGAAGGGCGTGAAGAACGTGGGCCGCCGGACTGGGCGAGCTGAAGGCGATGAACACGCCGAGGGCGTCAACGCTACCGAAGCCATCATTACGTTAGACCCAGGCTCTGGACGCTCTCGCGAAGAGATCCTCGACGAGATCAGGCACAAGCTTGCCGACGAGTTCCCTGGCATTGCGACTGGTGTCGATCAGCCGCTGGCCCATCTGCTCAGCCATCTTCTCTCTGGCGTTAACGCGCAGGTCGCGATCAAGGTATACGGACCTGATCTCCATGTCTTGCGCCGCACTGCGCAGGAAATCGAAGCGGCGCTGAAGCCCATTGCCGGCGTGACCGACCTGTACACGCAGCCGCTCGTCCTGATCGACAAGATTGCCGTCGAACCCAGGCGCGAGCAACTCGCGCAGGCGGGCCTCACAGTAAAGGACGTGGCCGAAGTCTTCGAACTAGGCGGTGGTGGCGAAGAAATCTCGCGCATGTCGGTCGGACAGGTCAGCTTTCCGATCATCGTCCGGCTCGCAGAGAAGGACCGCCAGAACCTGGATAGCTGGCGCAACCTGCACCTGCGCGGGGCCAGCGGCGAACGTGTCGTGCTCTCTGATGTGGCCGAGGTCAAGCTGGTCAAGACGCCGAATAACATCAGTCGTGAAAACGTCTCCAGAAGAGCGGTGGTCCAACACAACGTTGCTGGCCGGTCGCTGGGAGAAGTTGTGGCGGATGTCGAGAAGGCACTGGAACCTATTCGCCGCAAACTCGCGGCAACGCCGGGTTAT
Source organism: Planctomycetota bacterium (assembly GCA_035628505.1). Taxonomy (GTDB): domain Bacteria; phylum Planctomycetota; class SZUA-567; order H5-PLA8; family H5-PLA8; genus DASPJR01. The sequence goes on from DASPJR010000225.1 coordinate 49,381, forward strand.
TCCATCCGCGTCAGCGGCCAGTTTGAAGCGCAGGCGGAAGCCACGCGGCTGATCACGATCCTCAGCGCGATCTCGCTTGCTGCCATGTTCCTAATCCTGTTCATGCATTTTCGCTCGATCAACCTCAGCCTGCAGGTGCTCCTCAGCATCCCCATGGCGTTCGTGGGCGCGGTGGCGTACATCGTTCTGAGCGGACAAACAATGTCCGTGGCAACGCTGGTGGGTTTAATTTCCCTTGGCGGGATTGCGGCTCGTAATGCGATTCTCCTGCTCGACCACTACCTGCATCTGATGCGCGAGGAAAAGCAGAGCTTCAGCCAGGAGATGATCATTCGCGCGGGCCAGGAACGAATGGTTCCGGTGCTGATGACCGCGCTCTGCAGTGGCATCGCGCTGGTGCCGTTGGCGTTGTCGCCCGACCAGCCAGGGCGCGAGATTCTTTATCCGGTCGCCACTGTCATCATCGGCGGCTTGATCTCCAGCACGTTGCTCGACTTCTTAGTCACTCCAGGTGTGTTCTGGACCTTCGGCAGACGCGACGCAGAGCGTATTGCCGCAACACCGCATCACCTCGACAAGGCGGCCGAGGAGATCGCGCGTGAGTTCGAGAGCAGTCCGCCATCGTCGGACGATCATGGTCCCGAGGGGAAGGGGTTTGTGCATGCTTAAGGGAAATTGGCTGATTGTTCTGGTCTTCATGTTGTTAAGCGCGGCAGTGAGCGCCGCCGACAAGAAGGACGACCACCACCACGATGAATCCGGACCGAACGGAGGCGAACTGCAGGACGTCGGTGACAAGGGCGGTCATCACGTTGAAGTGAAGCACGATCACAGGAACGGAAAGACAAACTTCTGGGTGATCGGTAAAAACGCGAAGACTGCCGTTGCGCTTCCGACCAACGAACCGCCGAAGATCAATCTCAAGACGAAAGAGGGCAACAAGAAGATTGAGATGAAGCCGGTGAACGAAAAGGATGGCAAGGCCACGCAGTGGGAAGCTGCCGACGAAGGCTTAAAGCAGGACCCGCTCGACGGCCGCATCCAATTTAAGCTCGAGGACGGCAAGACGTACAACGTGAAACTCGATCCGCACTTCGGCAAGGAACACAAACACTAATAGCATAAGGAAACCGGCGGCTCATCCGAGCCGCTGGTATGGGATCGTCAGATCTTGTCAGCGGCGCAGAGCAAGTAAGGTCGATCCAGGTCAACCAACGGGTGTCGTTGCCAGAATTAAGTCGCGCTGCAGAAAGACGTTTACGCTGTAAGCTCCTGTTTGTAAGGGGGGTTGGAAGAAGGACACCCGTCGTGTCCCTCCCTCTCCGCCAGTTTTTGTCGCAAGTCATCTCTACATCAGTCGATAGCCTGTAAACCCAGTTGTTACAACGAGATGCATCATCGGTTCGCATGGATCGTGATGGATTGAATTGTAGCATTCGGCACTCATGGATGTGCTCTTGCTCCAGTTCTGCTCCCGCGTGTGCTACTTTAGAGCAACCGCGTGAATTCTATTAGCGTCCGCGGCCGAACGATTCACCCATCCTTTAACCTTTAACAACCAGGCTTGCCTGCGACCACGAGAGTGATCCAGTACATCGCATATTTGCGGTCCCGCGACTGAGCTTTAACTCGAAGGGCCCTGACCTTTCTGGATGTTTCGAAAACGTCGTCAGAATCAAGGCACAAGCATTGCTCCTGCTTTTCATGGATATTTTGGAGGGCAACGCATGTTCAAAAATTCTCGAGCCCTGGTTACCGGAATATTCGCGGCACTTCTGGTCACGCCAGTGGCGATCGCAAGCACGCCTGCAACGGTAAAACAGCCGGTGTTTCTCATCTGTCCCTCTACGGCAAAGAACAGTGCTTTGTCGCTATATGTCATGGTTGATAGCCGGGATCGCAGCAAAGTGCGGTCGTTCGGGATCGAGGAACTGAGCGGCCTAAACTCATTCGGCTCTTCCTACGATAACGTGCTCGCCGCGCAAGCAGACCCCACAACCAGGCGCACGCAGATAGGCGTTCTTGAAGCCAGAGATTTTGGTCGACGGCAATTGGTCGTCGAAAAGGACGATGTACTGCACATAACCCTCACGCCTCGCCGCGACGGGTCACTCTCGGTCATGTGTGATGTGCGGGTAGGTTCTTCCAAGCGCTTTGTGATCGGCGGCAAGGACAGTGACAAGCGTGCAGTTGTACTGAGGTACGACGAAAGCAGCGAGTCATGGCATGCGCAGGTCGAGGCGCTTACCGATAGTACGGGGAAAAAGGTCGAGGGCGCCATCGGAAGGCGCATCACGGGAGTTCTCTTCCCCGTCGCCAGTACGGGCATCTACATGGTTGCCGTCGCCTTCGACGATGGGACTGGAGTTCTCCTCCTCGATCGATAGTTTCAGGTAAAGCAACACGTAATGAGCACCGCAACCAGCAGACTGCATTCGGCTTCATTGATTGCATTTCTGCTTTTGCTTGTGCTGTTCACTGCAATTCTGATCGCGATGGTGGCGCCGTTCACTTTAGCGGTGCTGATGGGCGCAATCTTTGCAATTCTCACCACTCCGGTGTATCAGAAATTTCGCGACCGCGGCCTTGGTCCCAGGTTAAGCGCCGGCCTGGTGACCTTGGGTGTGATTGCCATTATTATTGCGCCGCTCGGAGGATTCGCCTACTCGGGCGTGAAACAGGGACGCGCCATATTCGAAGCGCTTTCCCAGGAGGATCGGCTCTCGTTCGAAGCCGTATCCCAACGTGTCAGTACCTGGCCTGGCGCTGAAACACTATTGGGCACACCGGAAGAAATTGAAAGCCAGATGCGTACCGCTGTTGCATCCGTCAGCCGGACGGCAACCAGCATCGTGCTGGCAATTGCGAGTGCGATCCCGGAGAAACTGCTTCAGGTTGCTCTCTCGGTGGTTTCATGTTTCTTTCTCCTCATTGATGGGCGCAGGCTCGTGGGCTGGGCCAGAGAGAAAATCCCGCTGGAATCAAATGTTCGCGAGACACTGATCAATTCGTTTCGCGATACCGCCATTTCAGTGATCTGGGCGACTCTGGCCGCCGCCGCGGCGCAGGCCCTGTTAATGATGATTGCCTTCTGGGCATTATCGATTCCAGGCGCAACTCTTGCCGGCGGCGCGACGTTCATCTTTGCCTGGATTCCAGTGATCGGCAGCACTCCCGTCTGGGCGGCGGGCGCCATCTATCTTTACATCCAGGGCGAAGTGGCGATGGCAGTGTTGATGGTCATTATCGGTTTACTCATCAGTGTTACGGACAACTTTATCCGTCCGATGATTCTGAAGGGACGCAATGACATGCATGCGCTGGTCAGCTTGCTTGCGATATTCGGCGGGATCGATCAATTCGGAATTTTCGGTGTCTTCTATGGACCCATCTTAGCCGCTGTTGTGCTCGCATTATTTAACGTGTGGCCCGTCATCGGCCAGCGTTTTGGCTTCCTGCCCACGCCTCAACCCGTGCAACCAAACACGCAATAAAGGCTCTCTTGAGCTCGAATAGAAAGTCTCAGACAAGGACATGCGGCAAAAACACGATTGTCAGCACAGGTCGCATAGTAAACGTGAATCTTTAAGGAGAATATAGGCCCGCAGGGATTCGAACCCTGGACCAAGGGATTATGAGTCCCCTGCTCTCACCGCTGAGCTACGGGCCCGGTGCGTGTATTATGCTTCAGACGCCCGCTTAGAACAAGCGTGGGCGCAGCGTGCGCCGCTGAATTCCAGCGGCTGAAGTGGCTACCTGAAGTGTACACACTATACAACCACTCTGAGAGTTCACGTATGTGTTACGAGTGAAGCCGCAACATTTTTGTGTGGCACACAAATTGTTTTGCGGGTCGGACAACCGGTCAGGAAACCGACTTATGCTGCAGCACTTTCGGATCGCGCTTACAATTATTCTGCTCTTCGCGTCGATGCTTTGCGCTGGCGAACTCAGCGAAAACCCTGCAGAGCTTGCGCGGCGCAAGCTGCAGCTTGCTCCCGGCCTGCAGGTCGATCTTTTCGCGGCCGAGCCTGATGTCGTGAACCCTGTGGGCATCTGGGTCGACGACCGCGGCCGCGTGTTCCTCGCCGAGACACGCCGCTACAACACCGCCGCGCTGTACGTCAAGCAGCACAGCCACTGGTACTTCGAGGACCTTGCCTGCCGCGTTGTGGATGACCGCATCGCCATGGCTCGCAAATTCATGGGCGAGGCATTCAGCCGCCTGACTGCACAATCCGAAGTCGTCAAACTGCTCGAAGACCGCACCGGATCCGGCCGCGCCGACCGCGCGGTTGTTTTTGCTGATGGCTTCAACACTGCGGCCGACGGCGTTGCCTCGGGCGTTCTCGTGCGCGGCAACGATGTCTGGCTCACCAATGTTCCGCGGCTGTGGAAACTGAGCGACACCGATGGCGACGGCAAGGCCGACCAGCGCAAGGCGCTGCAGGATGGCTACGGCGTGCGCTTCGGCAACAGCGGGCACGACCTTCATGGGCTGTGCTGGGGACCTGACGGCAAACTCTACTTCAGCATGGGCGACCGTGGGCTGCATATCGAAACAGAGGGGAAAACCTTTGCGTACCCGGACGAGGGCGCGGTGCTGCGCTGCACTCTCGATGGCTCGCAATTCGAGGTCTTCGCGCGCGGCCTGCGCAACCCGCAGGGGCTCACGTTTGACGATTACGGCAATCTGTGGACCTGCGACAACACCGCGGACGTCGGCGATCAGGCGCGCTGGGTCCATGTTCTCGAAGGCGGCGACAGCGGCTGGCGGACGGGCTACCAGTACGGCACCGATCCCTGGGTTCACGAGCCCATCAAGGTCCATCAACCGCTCACGCTCTCGCGCGGTTCGCCTTGGATGACCGAAGAGATCTGGCGCGGCGTGCCGCCGTACGTTCTCCCGCCCTCTGATTTCGTCTCGAAGGGTCCCTGCGGCCTGACGTGCTATCCCGGTACTGGCCTGCCAGAACGATACGGCAATTATTTCTTCCTGTGCGATTTTCCCGGTGGCGTGCATGCCTTCGGCATTAAGCCAAAGGGTGCGTCGTACGAACTGCAGGACGTCCACAAGTTCGTTTGGGACTGCTGGCCCACCGACGCGAAGTTCGGTCCAGATGGTGGACTGTACGTCTGCGACTGGGTGCAGGGCTTTCCGATGACGGGAAAAGGTCGCGTCTTCCGTGCCTACGATCCGTCGCTTGCATCTGATGCGGTTGTGCGCGAGACGCGGCAGATCCTCAAGGACGGCATGGCCAAGCGATCCGTCGATGAGCTCGCGGCGCTGCTCGCGCACCGTGACCGGCGCGTGCGGCAGAACGCGCAGTTTGAACTGGCCACACGCGGAGAAAGCGCGGCGCTGGAAGCGGCGGCTCGCGGTGGAAAGACGCTCTTCGCGAGGATGCACGGAATCTGGGGTCTCGGCCAGCTCGGGCGCTGTGCGGCCGTGCTGCCGCTCTTGAGCGATAGTAACAGCGAGATTCGCGCGCAAGCCTGCCGCGTTGTGGGCGACTGCCGCGAGAAGGACGCGCTTCAGCCTTTGATCGAACGCCTGAAAGATGAGCAGCCCCGCGTGCGCCTGCACGCGGCGTTGGCGCTCGCGCGCATCGGCCGCAAGGAAGCGCTCGCGCCGTTGCTGGGCATGCTGCGTGAGAACGCGGACCGCGACGGCTTTCTGCGCCACGCCGGCGTGACGGGACTGGTCGGGATCAACGACGTTGACGCGCTGCTGCGTGCGGCCGGCGATTCCTCGGCGTCCGTGCGAATGGCGGTGCTGCTCGCGCTGCGGCGTCTGCAGCGCGATGAGATCAAGCTTTTTCTCGCGGACGCTGATCCGGCGCTGGTCGTCGAAGCGGCTCGTGCGATCAACGATGTGCCACTGCCGAACGTGATAGGCGCGCTGGCCGAGCTGCTCGAAAATCCCGCTCTTCCGGAAGGCGCGATGCTGCGCGCGATTAACGCGAATTTCCGGCTGGGCACCTCACGCGAAGCGCAGCGGCTGGCCGCGTTCGCACGCCGCAAGGACGCTCCGCCGGCCAAACGCGCCGAAGCGCTCGGCGCGCTGGGCGGCTGGATGCAGCCCGCGAACCGCGACCGCCTGGTCGGAACCTGGCGTCCGCTGCCACCACGCGATCCGAAGCCGTCCATTGAAGTACTTTCGCCGCTCGCCAGTGAGCTGCTTAATGATGCGGCCGATGAGGTGCGCATCGCTATGGCGCGCACGGCCGTGCGGCTGAAATTGGACTCCGCTGGAGCGCCGCTGGTGAAGCTCGCGCAGGATTCAAATCTGAATGCGCCTGTTCGCATCGAAGCCTTGCGTGCCATCACGCGCCTGCAGACTGCCGGATTCGTGGAAGCCGTTTGCCAGGCCGTGAACGACGCAGATGCCGGCGTGCGGCGCGAAGGCATCGCCCTTTTTCCGCAGCTGCACCGACCCGAAGCGGCCGAGGTGCTTGGCAAGCTCGCGCTCAGCGACGCGCCCGACGATATCCGCCAGGCGGCTGTCACGGCGCTGGGCCAGATCGCGGGCGAAAAGCCGGACCAGATTCTTGGCTCGCTGCTTGACGACTTCACCGCCGGGCGCCTGAAAACGACGCTCGCGCTGGATGTGCTCGAGGCGGCGCGCAGCCGTGTGGCACTGAAAGAACGCGTGGCAAAGTATGAGGCCTCCCTGCCGGAGGACGACCCGCTTGCGCCATACCGCGTCGCGCTGGAAGGCGGCGACCCAGCGCGCGGCAAGCGCGTATTCCTCGACAACGCGGCCGTCGCGTGCATCCGCTGCCACCGCATCGGCAAAGACGGAGGCGAAGTCGGGCCGCCGCTTAACGCCGTCGGCAAGGATCGTACGCGCCAGGAGATATTCGAATCCATTCTGCTCCCGAACAAAGTGATCGTGCAGGGCTACGGTCAGGAGACGGTGGTCACCAACGGCGAGGGCATTCACGTCGGCCGCATCAAGAGCGAGACGACTGACGAGCTTGTGCTGATTCTCTCCGACGGAACCGAGAAGAAGATCGCCAAGTCCGCGATCCGCAAACGCAAGCCCGCGCTCTCCGCAATGCCCGAAGATCTCGGCAAGGTGCTGACCAGGCGCGACCTGCGCGACCTCGTGGCGTTCCTTTCGTCGCTGAAGTGAGCAGCGCCAGTCTTAAAAAACGAACGACGGCACGTCTTTCTGAAGCGCGGCCTGAAATTTCGCGGGCTCGCCGTAGATCTGCAGCACGCCGGCCATGCCGGAGAGATGCTGCACGATCGAGACGGTCAGGTGCAGGAGCTTGGATTCGGGCAGCACGAGAATGTGAACGCCGCGGAATTTCCGGCGGTTGGCCGCGAAGTATGCCGTCCACGCTTCCATGACCGTTGTCGATGGACCCACCGCGCGGCGCGTGTCGAGATACAGCATCACCGGCCCGAAGCGTTCGAACTCAGCGTTGACCTCATCCATCGTTGCGGTGCCGAACTGCCCGACGTCGTCGCCCTCGATCGTGAGCAGCAGGGTTGCCGGCTTCAACCGCCGGTACGTGAAGCTGCACTCGCCCGCCGCGAGGCGGACTGTCTCTGGGTTCAGAATCTCGCGTTTGATTTCTGCCATCGTGTTCCTCGGTTCAGAAACAATCGGGTGAGCGCCGGACGAGCGTGGTTATACTGCAAACGCGCGCGCACACAATCTTGCTGGCGCAAGACGCATCGGGAGCTGAACGAATCATGCCATGGATTTACCTCATCATTGCGGGACTCTTTGAGGTCGCGTGGGCGATCGGACTGAAGTACACCGAAAGCTGGACGCGCCTGTGGCCAAGCGTGCTGACCGTGCTCGGTATGGCCGCGAGCTTTTATTTCCTCGCCGCCGCGATCAAGACGATTCCTATAGGCACCGGCTACGCCGTGTGGACCGGCATCGGCGCGGTCGGTACCGCGATTCTCGGCATGGCTCTGTTCGGCGAAGCGGCTTCCGCCGCACGCCTGGCCTGCATCGGCCTGATCGTCGCCGGAATCATCGGCCTGAAAGTTACGGCGTAAAATAAAAACCGCCTCTCCGTATTTGCCAAGAACGCCAAGGCGCCAAGGACGCCTGGGGCTACATCAGATTTACGTCAAAGTGAATGATTATGCATAGCCCTCTCGTCACCACGCGGAAGGGATTCGTCTCATACTGATGGTGAAACGTGAATCGTTACAGCTTCATCGCGTCAAGCGCGCGGGTCTGGTCTTCGAAGACGGTCAGCGTCTCCCTGGCCTTCATGGACTGAATCTTCTGCAACATCGTCAGCGTCACGTTGCACAGCGCCAGTTCGGCGCCGTTGTCGCGCAGCTGGTCACGCACGCCGGCCAGTTCCTTGAACGATCCGGCGGAAAGATTGGACACGCGGCCGAGGTCGATGACCACCCCCTTGGGGTGGCACTCAACGACGACGCTCAGCTCTTCCTTGAGATACTTCGCGTCGTCAGCGCGCTCGGGCTGCGCGACGGTGGCGATGATCACGTCACCATTCGGCTGCAGGCTCAGGAGCCCGCCTGGAGTCTGCTTGGGCACCTTCGACATGCGGATCGACTTGAGCTCCTGCGTCTCGCCGGCGTCAATGGGCGGACGGCGGTCGAAGTGCAGCGCGACGGTCTCGGTCACGGAGGACATCATCAGCGTGCGCATGTCGTTCACGCGCTTGCGTACGGCAGCCGGGGCATCGATGGAGTTGCAGGATTCCTGGACCTTGCGCAGATCCGTGTACGTGCCGACCATCAGGCTTTCGCGCTTGCCGTCGGTGTCAATCAGCACCAGCGACCAGCCGGACGTGAAGGGCTCGCATTGGCCGAGCACCACGTCGCCGCGAATGTCGAATTCGGGCTCTTTGACAATAATAAGGAGCCGCCGCTGCATCACTTCAACGTTTTCCTTTGCTCAAAACGCTTCACCTGCCGCGCCGACTGTGATTTCCGACCATGAAACGTAAATCTATGCCAGTGTCCTTGCAAGGTGCAATCCAATCCTTTTGTGCGTCAACTCGTCGCCTGCCGCGGCGTGCTCTCGCCGCTGTCGCTGATCAGCGGCCGCGGCGGGCGCGCCTCTCCAGCGCCGGCGCGAAGCTTTGACGCGGGGATTTCAGGCGGCGGAGCGCTGCATTCAATCTTTTTATCGATGCTCGCCGCGCCGTCCTTGTCATTGATGACCTTCGGATCGAGCTCGAGCTTGAAAAGCCGCGAGACCCACGCGGCGGCGTCGGAGCCCTCGCCTTCGCGCGCGGCCTGCTTGAGCATCTCCAGCGGCCCGTGCAGCAGGCGACCCTGCAGGCGCTCCATGGCGCGGGCGAGTTCCTCCCTGGCGCGCGGGTCCATGTTCGACGTGTTGATCTGCGAAAGAATCTCTTGGCGCTGCGCGGCGGCGTGAGCGATCAGCTTTCGGGCGGCGTCGTGAACGCCCTGGTCCTGCAGCGCGTGGAGCAGCTCGCGCGCCTCTTCAGCCAGGCGCGGACGCCAGCGCTGCGCGACCAGCTCGCGCTCGCGGCGCCCTTCGCGCGCGATTTCCTCAAGGTCATCGATGTCGTACACGTAAGCATCCTCAACCACGTCGGGAATGAGCGGATCGACGTTGCGCGGAACGGAAATGTCGATCAGGCAGAGGTATCGTCCGCGGCGGTGCGCCATCGCCGTCTTGATGTGCTCGGGCAGGATGACGTAATGCGGCGCCGCTGACGAGACCAGGACGATATCCACATACGCCAAATGGTCGGTCAGGTTCTGCATCAGGCACGGCCGGCCGCCTTCGCGCGCCGCGAATTCTTTCGCGCGCTCTTCCGTGCGGCTGGCGACGAGAATTTCAGAGACGCCGGCCGAGCGCAGCGCGCGCACGATGCCGCTGGCCATCTCGCCCGTGCCGACGACCAGCACTTTGCGGCCTTTCACGTCGAAAAGCTTGTTGGCGAGCGCCACCGCGGCGGAACTGACCGACGCCTGCGAGCGGCTGATGCCGCCGTCGCTGCGCACTTCTTTCGAGAGGAAAAACGAGCGTTCAAAGACTTTATGCAGCACCGGCCCGCACGCCTGGTGCTCAGCCGCCGCGCGGTAGGCTTCCTTGCTCTGCGCCAGGATCTCGGTTTCGCCGAGGATCTGCGAATCGAGCGACGCGGTGACTTCGAACAAGTGCCGCGCGGCTTCAAGTCCCTTTAACTGGTAGAGCGCGGGAGTGAACTCCTGCTCGGGAACCTGGTGGAACTCGCTGAGAAACTTTCTGATTTCCTGGAACGGATCGGCGGTCTGGCTGCGCGCGACGGCGATGACCTCGACCCGGTTGCAGGTCGAGAGAATCGCCGCTTCGTTAAAGCCGCGCGCCAGCACGCTGCCCAGGGCGCTGCGCAGATCATGCGGCGTGAAGGCAAGCTTCTCGCGCAGGGAAACCGGCGCCTTGTGATGCGACAGGCCGACGATGCGCAAAGCGTCTTCGACAGGTTCGCTCATGCCGACCTGCCTTTCGCCGGAACGTTCGCCGTCGCCGCCTGAGGGCGGGCGAAGGGATGGCTGAGCAGAAACGTGCACAGCACCAGCGCGGCGCCGGCGAGCACGAATTTCGCGGCGCTGCGGCCGTTGAGGCGGCGCACGGCGCGGCCGACCAGCAGCGCGGCGAAGATCAGCCAGGTCAGCTCGGTCGCGATCATTTTCGGCTGCAGCCAGAAGGGGCGGTTGAGCTCGTTTGCCATGATCGCGCCGGTGGCAATCGCTACCGTAAAGGCCGCAAGCCCCAGCCACGCGCAGAGAATCTCGAGGCGCTCAAGCCGCTCGAGGCTGGGAAGATCGCGGAAGATCACGTTGAACATCTTGCGCTTGAGCAGCCGCGTCTGCTCAAGGTACAGCACGCTCGCGCCGCATGCCGTCAGGAACAGTCCGTAGCCGAGAAACGCGGCGAGAATATGCGGCGCCAGGTAGCGGCTGGGCGACATCCCGTGATCGACGCCTTCCCTGCTGAGCACCAGCGAGAGGATCATCAGCACGACGACAAAGGGCAGGATCAATGCGCCCAGCGAACGCGCCGACGACGAGGCGAGCGCGACGAGAAAACTGAATGCGAGGGACCAGGCCAGCAGCGCCGCGATTTCACCGGGGCTGTTGAAAAAATGCGTGGGGCTGTGCGCGCAGGTCATCCCGATCGCCGCTGTTTTCAGCAGCAATCCCAGCCCGACGAAGCCGAACTGCCACGCCGAAGTTCGCAGCATCTCCACGCGAAACCCGGCGATTGCGGCCGTGGTTCCCGCGATAAAGCAGACGAGCGCAGCGATCGAAAGCAGTTCCGGGCTCATGCGCGTACTCCGCGTTCTGCCAGAATTCCTGGCTGGCTCGCGCTGCGGTTGATCAGCGCATCCATCTCGCGCGCGGCGGCCGTTTCGCCGTTCTGCCGGATCCGCCTGGCCCAGCGCGCCGATCCCAGTTCGCTCAGAAGTTCGCGCCGCGTTTCGGGATCTTTGACCAGACGCAGAATGTTTTTGCGGCGGGCTTCCAGAAGGCCGGCCAGAATACTCCATTCGTCGCCCAGCTGCGTTTCGAGGTGCTCCCGAAGCGAGCGGGCCAGCGCGGCCGAGGCGCCGCCGGTCGAGATGGCGATCGTGAGCGGGCCTCGGCGGATCGTGGCCGGCACGTGAAAGTTTCCCGCATCCGGAGGCGTGGCAACGTTGACCAGCACGCGCGCCTTGCGGCAGCGCGCGGCAATTTCTGTGTTCAAAGCGGGGTTGTCTGTGGCTGCAAAGACCATGTGCTTGTTTTTCAAGTCAGCGCTTTTAAACGCGCGTGCGACGCGGCGCAGACTTTTCGCGCGCAACGCCGCAAGCTCCTCGTGGAAATGCGGCGCAACGACAGTTACCGCAGCGCCGGCTTCCAGCAGCGTGCGGACTTTGCGGATCGCGACCTCGCCGCCGCCGACGACCAGCACCGGCACGCCCCGGAGATCCAGGCTGGCGGCATAAAGAACAGACGGCCGTAACCGACGCAAAAGCACGCTCCGACAGTTTGGGCAGAACCCCCGACAGACCGTTAATTTTAACCGCAAGAGGGTACACCGTCGAGATCGTTTGGCCGCGCGCGTGTTCGCTTTCTCCCAACGCTATAAATTGCATCCAACCCGGCGTCCCGTAGCATGTGCGTCCCGCCCATGCCGCCGTTGGGAATACCCACTCACTTTCAGCCGGACAGACGATCCCCTCTCCCCCTGCGGGAGAGGGCCAGGGTGAGGGTCAGCCGCCGCCCGAGTTCACGCGCGCGAAAACAGAACAGAATTTGTCGTTTTTAATTAGTCAGTTCTCATTTCTCATTTGAACGGCGCTGCTTCTCGGCGTTGTTAAATGACAAATGAAAATTGAGAACTGTGAAATGAAAAATTCAGTTCATGCGGCGTTGAGATCCCTCTCGTCAGCGTTAAACCAAGAGCCGCTCCTTGCTCTTTTCCTCGCTTGACCTCCTTTCACGCGCCTCGCTCTCTGGCCGAACGGTCTCACGCGCCGCTTCCGCCGCCAAATTTGAAATCTGTCCAGAATTGCACGTGGGTCCTTCGGCGCTCGCCTCCTTTAAGAGTTCCTCCAGCAGCTCAATCTCAAGCTCGGCCGGAACTTTGTCGTAGCAGGTCATGCACGCGGCAAACATGCGCGGGTAGGAACTGAAGCCCAGCTTCACGGCCCAGCTGGAGCGGTGAAAACGCGGCCCGCGCCGCGACGCTTTGAGCTCCGCATAAATCTCATCGGCCGTCTTCTGTTGCTTACTTTGCTCCTTTGCGTCTTTGCGTGAGAACAAAAACTCCCGCAGCCCGGCCTTCAGCTTTGCACGCAAGCCTTCGGCGCGGATCACGTCGGCCAGTTCGCGGATCGACAGGCCATTGATTTCTTTGCTGAATCCGCTGAGCTTCTTCTCGGCAATGCCGAGCTCGTGACAGATCGCGCGGATGGGATCCCACTTATGGGTCTGCTTCACCCAGCGCACATCGTTTTCGCCGACGGGCGTCTGCGCCCCGGCTTTACGGCGTTCATCCATTTTTCTTTCGAACGCGCGAATCTCATAGCGCAGCAGGCGTTCAACGTTCTCCATCAGCAGCGCGACCTTCTGCGCGCGCTCGTTGGGATGTTCGCCGTCGTCGTGGGCCGGCGTGAGTCCCGAGATTTCGCGCCACAGCGGCTGAGCGTGACTTTTAAACTCCGGCCGGCTGTTCTGGATGCGCTGCTGCAGGCGTCGCTCGGCTTCTTTTTCGCCGAGCTTCTCCTTGTCGCGTTCAAACGTTTTGCGCGAATTCTCGTCCCACTCGTAGGCGTTGCGGAACGCAAGCGCCTTGCGCGTCTCCCAGACTTTCACCAGCCCCGCCGAGAACATCGTTTCAAGCGGCGCATTCAGCTCGGCCTCGCTCAGCCCATGCAAACCTTTGCGAACGTACTCCTCCTTCACTTTCTGAAAATCCGTACCCATACGTCACCTCCCGGCGACTTCGGTTTCTAGTTTCTAGTTTCTAGTTTCTGGTTTCCAGTTACTGCATCGATCCTGCCGACGCGTGCAGAAGCACCTCGGACGACGATTCGTTCGCGGGAACTGGAAACCAGAAACGTTAAACTAGAAACCGAAGTGTCGCGGAACTGCGCTGGTTTTCTCTGCGCCACGCGGGGAGCGTAGCCGCCAGAGTATAGGGTATCAGCACAGCCCGGAAAGATACTGGCATTAGGATACTATACGGGCTCATCCGTAGCAAGCGAAATCTACCAAAAAAGGACTGAATGTCTCCTATGAGAGCAGTGACTGAGCAATGCCCAATCGCAGAGCCCGCTCATGCGGTCGCAAGCGCCCCCCGCGCAGTGTCCCCCTCCCCTTGCGGGAGGGGGTAGGGGGAGGGGTTAGCCGTGGGCATCTCTGAACGCGCCGAAACAAACAGCGTAAGTGAATTTTTCATTTTCAAACCGCGCCCTTTAGCAGCGCAGCAGAACAGAATTTTAGATTTGAGAGTTTAGATTTTAAATTTTAAAGCGAACTGCAAGGTTGGCTGAGCGAGGGCCGTTCGTTTTCAAATATAAATTTTAAACTTTCAAATGACAGATTCTGTTCTTTTTTCGTGCGCGAACTGAATTTTTCATTTCACAGTTCTCAGTTTTCATTTGTCATTTAACAGCGCCGAGAAGCAGCGCCGTTTCAAATGAGAAATGAGAATTGAGAAATTAGAAATGAAAAATGCAGTTCTGTTTTCACACGTGCCAACACCGGCAGCGGCTAACCCCTCACCCTAAGCCCTCTCCCGCAGGGGGGGCAGAGAGTTTAGATTTTAAATTTTAAAGCGAACTGCAAGGTTGGCTGAACGATGGCCGTTCGTTTTCAAATATAAATTTTAAACTTTCAAATGACAGATTCTGTTCTTTTTTCGTGCGCGAACTGAATTTTTCATTTCACAGTTCTCAGTTTTCATTTGTCATTTAACAGCGCCGAGAAGCGCCGTTTCAAATGAGAAATAAGAATTGAGAAATTAGAAATGAAAAATTCAGTTCTGTTTTCACACGTGCCAATACCGGCAGCGGCTAACCCCTCACCCTAAGCCCTCTCCCGCAGGGGGAGAGGGGATCGGCGGTCCGGCTGAAGCGGGAATATGTTTCCAACGGCGTGCCGGGCGATCGTTCGCCTCGTTCTGCTTGAACGCCGTGCTTCTGGCACTAAAAACAGGCGATGATTTGTCCTCTGCTGGCGATCGAGACCTCCGGTAAGTCGCTCGGTGTGGCCCTGCGGGCTGAGAACGGGCTGGTCTTCGAAGAAAATGTGCAGGCCGGCTCGATTCACGGCCGCGCACTGGCTCCGCTGATCACGAAAGCGCTTCAGGAGCACCGTTTAAAGCCGGGTCAGTTGTCGGGTGTTGCCGTTTCGCTGGGTCCCGGTTCGTGGACAGGTTTGCGAATCGGGTTGAGCGCTGCAAAAGCGCTCGCGTGGGGCGCCGGGATTCGGATTCTTGGCGTGCCCAGCTTTGAAGCGCTGGCGCTGGATGCGGAGAAGCACGCGCCGCAGCATGCGCGGCTGGTGCTGCGGGATGCGCGCAGCGAAGGTTTTTTTCTGGCGCTTTTCAGCGAGACTTCACCGCACCCGGAACGGTGGATAAAGGAGTGCGTGCTGAAGATGCCGGACGCGCTGGCGGCTGTCGATGAAGAAATGAGTTCGCGCGCGGAGTTGCCGCTTGCGCTGTGCGGTGATGGTGTATGTCTGGACGCGGTGGCGGCTACGGCGCAGCAGCGCGGTTGGAGTCTGCTGCGGCAGTGCGAACATATCTCGGCGGCGGCCGTGGCCGAATGCGGCTGGGCGCGCCTTCTTAAAGGAGAGGGCACCAGCGAAGCCGCGGAGATTCACAAGCTCGGCCCGTTGTACCTGCGCGCCAGCGATCCGGAGATTAAGCTGCTGGCCAGGCAGAAGGCCGGGGGCAGTGGGCAATAGGCGTCATGTGGCGCGAGCTTCAGCTCGCGAAAGACCCGGGAACTAAAGTTCGCCAAAGACCCGCGAACTAAAGTTCGCGCCACAAAGAAGAACGGAGCCGTTCCTGGAAACGCAATCGTCAGTCAAAGCTGAGACCGCCGCAGCCCCGTCTGCGCCCGCATCTCCCGGCAAGTCGCTGGGCGAACGGGTGCTGGATGCGACAGCCGTGATTGCCGTCGCGCATATCATTGCCAAGGTAATGGGTGTTATCCAGGCTCGCGTGATCGGCGATTATTACGGATTCGGGAATGAAAACGATGCGTTCGTGCTCGCGTTCGAGGGATTGATCCTCACCCTTTACTTCATTGGCGAGGAATCGATCGGACCGGCATTCCTTCCGGTTTTCATCGCCGCGAAGGAAAAAAATTCAGAGACCGAGGCGTGGCGCTTTACATCCACGCTCTGGAATCTGCACCTGTCGCTTCTTCTTGTCGTCACCGCGCTGCTGATGCTCTTTCCCGAGCAGGCCGTGTCCTATTTCACGCGCTTTAACAAAGCCAGCGCTGCGGACCAGCTCGAACGTTCCAAACTCGCCGTCCATTTCCTGACGATGATGGCTCCTTCGCTCATCGGGCTTTCGCTCGGCTCGCTGACGTATGTCATCATGAACGGCTACAAAAAATTCTTCTGGCCTGCCTTCGCCGATGCGGCTCTTAAATGCGGCCTGGTGGCCGGAGTAATCATTGGCCTCAGGATGGGGCTGAATGAAAACGCGCTGGTGGCCGGCGTGCTGGTTGCAGGATTCACAAAAATTGCGGTGCATCTGACGGCACTGGGAAGAAAAATCCTGCTCTATCGCCCGGTGCTGAACCTGAATGATCCGCACTTCCGCAAATTTCTCCTGCTGGTTGCGCCCTTGCTGCTGGGCATCATCTTTGCCAAGACACGCGATTACTTTAATAATTTCTATATTATCAGCTCGCTTGAGGAAGGCATGCTTTCGGTCAACAGCTACGGCCGCAAAGTTTACAGCACGGTCGGCTGGCTGATTCCCTACCCGCTTTCGATTGCGATGTTTCCCTTTTTCTGCGAACTGGTTGCGCGCGACGACAATAAGGCGCTGGGCGATTTTCTCACGCGCGCCAGCCGCATGCTGATGCTGATCTTCATGCCGCTCACGATTGTTGTTGTCGTGCTTTCGGTGCCGCTCGCCCAGGCGCTCTTTGAAACGGGCAAAGTCAGTTCCGAAGATGCGGCGCTCGCCGGGCGCGTGAATGCCTTTTACAGCGCGGTCATACCGTTCTACGCGCTCGAAACCATCTACATGCAGGCGTATTTCTCCACGCACCGCACCGTTTCCGTGACGATCATCGGCATTCTGTTTTCGACGCTGTCAATGGTGATCAGCTATATCGGTGTCATCGTGTACGGACTGAAAGGCCCCGACGCGGTGGTGCTCGTCGCGCTGGGATTCACGACCAGCCGCGCCTTGAAAGCGCTGGCTCTGGCGACCATTCTGAAATGGCGCGGGCTGCCGCTTCTGCCGCTGGGCTCAACGATTCCGTACCTCGTGCGACTGACCATCCTGAGTGTCGCATGCGGTGCAGCGGCGTACGGCACGCTGCAGGTGGTCTCAAAATTCCAGGGCGCGCCGGCGGTTGCGAAAGCTGAGCCCGCGGTGAAAGCAGCGACGAAGAACGAAGCCGCTGAGCCGCAGAAGCCGAAAGATCCGCCGCCATCTAGAGACAAGGCGCCAGAACCTCCCTCGTCGATGAAAGAGATGGGCCCGGCAAAGCCTGGCGACGCTCCTCCGGCGAAGCCGGCCGGCTCGGGGATGAAAGCGCTTCTGCGCGCCGCGCCCAAACTCGCCGTGCCCGGACTGGTCGCGGGTGTCGTGTTCCTGGTCCTGTGCAAGCTGCTGCGCCTGGATGAATTTGACGAGATCATCCGTTTCACGAAGGAGAAGCTCAGCCGGCGCGGCAAGAAAAAAGCTGCAGCGGGCGCGTAAACGTAAAAGGCCGGAGAAGCCTCGACCGTTGCGCTTGCAAACATTCGAGCAACTCTCGACACTTTGTCGTGGCGATGAAAAAACTCTGCTTTATCTGCGAAGCGACTGAAGGCGGCGTGCGCAAGCACCTGCGCGACCTGATCCGTGTTTTTTCCCGGCCGGGCGAGGGCTTCGAAATCCATGCGATACTTGGCGACCGCGGCGAGCCCGGCCTGCGCGAAGAGCTCAATGCGATGCCGCTGCAGCACACGTTCGTTCCGCAGTTTCAGCGCTCGATCAGCTCGCTGCGCGACACGCGTGCGTACATGCACATCAAGGAGCTGCTGCGAAAGATTCAGCCGGACATTGTTCACACGCACAGCGCCAAGGCCGGATTTCTCGGCCGCTACGCCGCGCATCACCTGGGAATCAAAAAGATTCTGCACACGCCGCATGTGTTTCCCTTCCAGTGGGCTCATGGCTTCCAGGCGCGCGTGTACCTGGCGCTCGAGAAACAAGTCGCGCGCTTCAGCCATACGCTCATCTGCGTGGGCGAAAGTCAGCGCGAGGACGCCTTGGCGCGCAAGGTCGCTGAAGCGGAGAAGCTCGTCGTCGTGCGAAACGGGATCGAACTTCCGCCTGAAAGTGCCGCAGCCGAACGTGAGCGCGCGCGCAGCAACGCGCGGCGCGCCCTCGAGATTGCTGATGATCAGCCGGCCATCGGCATGGTCGCACGGCTGGCGCCGCAGAAAGGCGTGGGCGCGTTTGTGCGCTCGGCCGCGCTGATTCTGGAAAAGAATCCGCGCTGCGTTTTTTTCATGATCGGAGGGGGCCCGCTGGAAGGCGAAGTCCGCGCCCGCATGGCCGAGCTCGGCGTGGGTCAGGAAAAGTTCCGCCTGCTGGGCCACCGGCAGGACGCGCCGCGGCTCTATCCCGGCTTTGACGTCGCGGTCTTGTCGAGTCTCTACGAGGGTCTGCCGTACGTGCTGCTGGAAGCGATGGCGTGGGGCGTGCCGATCGTCGCGACAGACGTGCTGGGCTCGCGCGATGTCGTCGTTGACGGCGAGACCGGATTTCTGGCGCGCGTGAACGACCCGAAGCACATCGCCGAGCGCACGCTGCTGCTGCTCGAGGACGCGCCGCTGCGCAAGCGTTACGGCAGCGCCGCGCAGAAGCGCGTGGCGGAGGAGTTTTCGTTCGCGAAGTTTATCGAGGGGCACCGGGCGCTGTACAACGGCTGATTTTTTACCGCAGAGGCGCAGAGACGCGGAGAACGGGGGGTAGGGGGAGGGGTTAGCCGCACGCAATCGAAGATGCGTTGCCTGACAGCGAACAGAATTTTAAGTTTGAGAGTTTAGAATTTAAATTTTAAAACCAACTGCTGCGTCGCCGCGCTATTCGTTAAAAAATTTAAACTTTCAAATCTCAAATTTAAAATTCAGTTCGTTTTTCTAGTTTGAAACCCGCTGCCGCTTAGATGACAAGCAATAGGAAATGAGAACTTCTGTTCTGTCGATGCGGGAGCTAACTCCTCCCCCTACCCCCTCCCGCAAGGGGAGGGGAATACAACAGCATCTCCGCATTTCCGCGTTCCGCGTATCAGAGTATCCGCGGCTTCCCGTCTCTGCGCCTCTGCAGTGAAATAAGATTACGTCCCGTCGTCGGCGTCTTCGGGTTGCGTGGGCTGGAAGGCTTCGTCGGGCTTCGCGATTTCCTTGCCGGGAATCACGTACTTGCCCTGCAGCCAGTTGCCGAGGTCGATGTCACGGCAGCGCTTGGAACAGAAAGGAAAAGAGGGATGCTGCGTGACATTGACGTACTCGAAGTCGGCGCCGCAGCGCGGGCAGCGGCCTTTCTTTTTCGGGCCGTCGACGGGAGGAGTGGGATCGGTTTTCTTCTTGGCCATGGCGATACGCAATTCATTGAAACAAAAATGCCGATGGACGATTCTGGATCGTCAACCGGCATTCGTCAATCTGTTTAGACGTTCGGTTTTTAGAGCGTGTTCTCTTTCGCCGGATCAGTCGGAATGCCGGCCATCACGCCGGATTCATCCGCGGAAACCGCCGGAAGCGTTGCATCGGATTCGCTGCTCTCGGTGATCTTGCGGATTTCGTACTGCACGGCTTCCATTTCGCGGCGCCACTTGATGCGGCCCTGGAAACCGACGACGACCTCGTACATCTGCTGGGCTTTCTTGAGCTCGCGCTCAAGGGCCTTGAGGCGATCATCGCGGCGCATGCCGCTTTCGGGTGCGGAGGTTTGTTCGCGCGGGGTGTCGTTATAAATCATACCCCGTCGCCAGATTTGACCGTAGTGACGCCGACAATAACCTTTGGCGTGGGACGCATTAGGGCAGCCTTCGACGATGCATTGCGCCGGTTTAGGCATAGACCTCTTCCCCCAAACGGTGAAAGGAGCGTTAACTTTTGACTCGTAATTGCGTGGTCTTATTGGCGCACGTGTGCGAAGTCAACACAAATGTACTGGAATGTTTACTTTTGTAAAAAAAAGATCGAAGGTTCTCAGTGTGCACCTATGAACTGTAGAGGCTGCATTCGCTTGAAATGATTAAAAAGTCTTCTTGTTTTGACGCGTCTAAACAGTTACTCATAACACGTGCATCATTGCGGTTCTGATTTCGATCCTCTAGCGGCCTCTTCTTTGTGATGATACCTATACCAGCCGCGTTTTACCTGATCTCGCTGGGTCTTTTCGGTGCGATCATCGGCAGTTACATCAACATGGCCAGCTACCGGCTGCCGCGAAATATCTCCACGGTGACGCGCACGCGCTCGTTTTGTCCGTCGTGCGATCATCAGCTCTACTGGTACGATAATCTTCCGATCCTCAGTTATCTTTCGCTGCTTGGTCGCTGCCGTTACTGCAAAAAAGGAATCCCCATCCGTTATCTGCTGGTGGAGATTTTCGTCGCCGGACTCTACGTTGCGGCCGCCTACCAGTTCTTTGTCTTGAACGCTCCTTTAATGTGGGCCGGCCCGTTCTCCGGTTCGATGCCCTTCATCTTGCTGGCCGTTCAGCTTTTTCTCATCGCCGACCTGGTCCTGCTTTCGGTCATCGATCTGGAGACATGGCTTATTCCCATCGAGACGACGATCTGGTGGATTCCCATCGCGCTGATCCTTTCCATCGCCTTTCCGGAACTCCACGGCTCGGCGACATCGTGGACAAAAATCCCGCGACTCGACAGTTTCATCGACAGCTTCACCGGTCTGGTGCTCGGAGCGGGAATGCCGTGGGCGATCGGATTCGTGACCACCGTGTTCACGTTCTTTCTGTACCGTTTTCGCGGCACAAACGACCGGCCGCTGATGGGCATGGGCGAAGGCGACGGTCATCTGCTTGGCATGTTTGGCGCGATGCTGGGCTGGAAGCCTGTGATGGTGACGCTGATGCTGGGGATTTTCATCGGCTGCGTGACGGGCATCGCCAAGATTCTCTGGGATAACGCTCAGCAGAAGCGCCTCGGCGACAAGTGGAAGCCGTGGCAGCCGACGTTCACTTTGCCTGAAGACCAGCAGAAGTTCGAACCGCCCCCGTTCTGGCCGCTGATGGTGATGGGAATCATCGTGCTGATCGCCGTGGTTGTGCTCTATGATCAGGGCACAAAGACGTTCAGCGGATTGGAACGGCCCACGATGGAAGAGCTGAGCATCCCGCTGCCGCCGCCGCAGCGTTTTGTGCCGGTCGACTTCCGCCTGATCCCGATTTACCTCATGGCCTTCATCGCGGCGCTCCTGATGTTTGCCTCCCTCTTTTTGAATTATCTGAAGTCCATCGACATGCTGCCGCAGGGGAGCATCAAGGAAAACGAAAAGGGCCAGAAAGAAGAAGTGATGGAGACCGGCGGCCTCGTTCATTACGTGCCGTTCGGGCCCTCGCTGGCGCTGGCGGCGATTATCGTGGTCTTTTACGACCCGCTGCTGCGCAATCTTCTCTACTGGTGGTTCGTGCTGGGCGGAACCGGCACTGTTCCCGTGCTGCCCTGGCGCGTCATCGGCTGGTAACGCGCGCTTCGCGCGCGAGTGACGGGTGACGGGTGACGGGAAAACCGCCAAGACGCGAACGCGCCAAGGACGCTGAAAATTACGGATTAGACTTTGCTTGCTGGGTGGCCGTGCCGTTGTGCCACGCCACGAAGTGGTGTGCCCAACCGCCCACGTTCTGAAAAAAAGACGGAGCCTCATCTAAGAAGCTCCGTGTTCTCCGCGACTCCGTGTTGAAGTCGTGATCGTTTACTTCGCCTTCTTCCCCGAGATCTGCCCGGCGTCTCCCTTGGCCGAGACTTTGAAGCTCACCGGCGCGAGGACCTCGTAGGCCAGGCCGTCGAAGACCAGTGCGACCTGCACCGCCCGGCTGGTTGACTTCAGACTCTTCTCGTCAGCGCGCAGCACCGGCGAGATGCCTTCCGTGTCGAAGCCGCCGCCGACCATGTCGGTCGTGCTGAAGGTGAATGAGAGCTTGGCAGTCGTCGCGCCGGTTTTGGGGAAAGTGACTTTCGCCTTCGTCAGCGGCGCAGTCACGGTGGCTTTGCCTTTCTCATCGATGATCGCCACGCCGACGTTGTTGCCGATGGCGATCGTCAGCTTATTGCCGCCGGGCTTGGCCGGATTGAACTCCGCCGGAAGCTGGATCTCGCCGCTGAAATCGACTTTGTCCTCTTTGCTCTTGTTGAAGACGAACTTGCCAGACACCTTCTTGATGGTGATCTCACTGCTCGGCGGAACGGGGGCTCCCGAATCGCCTGCTGCGCGCGCGCCAATCGCGAGCGTCTTGCGCACTTTGCCTTTCTCCGCGCCCGTATTATCCAGCGCCCGGCTGCGCGCGATGGAGATTCCCGGCTGCGTGAAGGCCTTGGTGGGGATCAGGCCGTCGACTTCGGCCGCGCGGCCGAGCGTGTCGGTGAATTCGGTCTTCGCGGTTGTCGCTCCCGGGATTTTCGAGATGTTGAGCGTCAGCTTCGCCGTGCCGGTGTTGTCGATTTGCGCCGTCGAGAACATTTCGTCGACAGGATTGACCTGCGTGTTTTTGCCCACGATGACGAAGACGCTGGTGGTGGCATAGGCCGAACCGGCGTAAACGCTGAGCACGGCTTCGTAAACGCCGTCAGAGGTATACGTATGCGTCACTTCGCCGCTGAGTGCGCTCTTGATGTTCTCGTGAGTGAGCACGTGCGACGAACCATCGCCGAAGTCGAGATAACCGGATGGTTCTCCGCCTGAAAGCGCCGCTGAACCCGTGAAGGTAACCGGCGTGCCCGCCGCTGCCGGATTTGGCGCAGCGGAGAAGAGCGTGATTACGGCCTTCGGTTCCGGCCCGCTGCTGCCGAAGCCGGAGAGCAGCGTGCCGAAGCTGCCG
Organism: Planctomycetota bacterium; assembly: GCA_035628505.1. Taxonomy (GTDB): domain Bacteria; phylum Planctomycetota; class SZUA-567; order H5-PLA8; family H5-PLA8; genus DASPJR01. The sequence goes on from DASPJR010000225.1 coordinate 72,146, forward strand.
GATTTGCCGGCGGTTGCCGTGTACATATCCGTGTGAACTTTGCTCAGGTATGTGTTGTCGAAAAGGACGCTGACCTCGATGCTTGCCGGCTGCTGATTGACTGTTGAGTTTGCCAGGCCTTCGTCGGACAAGGCGAACGAAGCGCTGATGTTCTGAACACGCAACTCAAATTCGCCTTTCAGGGTGACGAACACCGACGTGGTGTCGTCTTCAAACTTTCCTCTGCCGTCCAGGATCATGGTCCGGATCAGGCCCCCGAAGAAGACCGTGATCGACTTTTTTGCCGGGTCCGTTCCGGCGCTGCCGGTGTTGCCTTTGATACTGAAGCGGTCCTTTGATGAATTTGCAAAATCGAGCTGGACGCCCACGCTTTCAAGAAACAGGTTTTTAGGCGGCCCGCTCAGGCCCAGGGGAGTAGCAGCGGCATCGGTCTCATCGGTGCCAATGCTGAGTTCAAACTGGTCCGAAAACGTGTCGCCGTCGGTATCCAGGGCGAACAGGGACGGCACGGATAACAAGGCAAACACAGCACACAAAAAATAAACACGTCTCATGGCGAAACTCCTGTAGTTGAGATCCAGATCGGCAGCTGACTTATAGCCGGACCGCCAGGCTCAAGGATGAATTACTCTTGTTTTGTGATGTGCTCCGGCGAAGAGGTTTACTTCGCGCAAAGGCACCTTCGGAAGGACAGGATTGCACGCCACTGCATGGGCCCCCGTGGGCCAAGCCACCCAGTGCGCAGGCTTGCCACTCGTCGCATCCTTTATAGCAGCGCCTGAACCTGGCGTACTTTTTCCATCAGGCGCGCCGTGTCGGGCTCGACAATGGTCACATGGCCGAGCTTGCGGCCGGGAGCGGCAGACTTTCCGTAGAGATGCAGGTGTGCTCCCGGAATGGCGAGAATCTTTTCTGATGGCGGCGTCGTGCCGATCAGGTTGATCATGGCAGACGGATGCAGCGCGTGCGAGAGGCCCAGCGGCAGCCCGAGTCCGGCGCGCAGATGGTTTTCGAACTGGCTCGTCTCGGAACCCTCGATGCTCCAGTGGCCGGAATTGTGAACGCGGGTGGCCATCTCGTTGACCAGCAGCCGCCCGCCGTGCTGAAACATTTCGATCGTCAGCACGCCGACATAGTTGAAGTCGTCAAAAATCCGGCGCGCGCAGCGCTCGGCTTCAGCCTGCAGCTCTTTCGTCAGATTTGGTGCCGGCGCGAGCGTCAGGCGCAGGATGCCTTCGCGGTGATGATTTTCGACGAGCGGATAAAAAGCGGTCTCGCCCGTGCGGCTGCGCGCGGCAACGATCGATACTTCGCGCTCAAAGGGGACGAAGCCTTCGAAGATCAGCGGCGAGTTGCCCAGTGTCTTCCAGGCGCGCTCAACGTCATCGGCTGATTTAAGCAGCATCTGGCCCTTGCCGTCGTAACCGCTGCGCCGCGTTTTAAGAATTCCCGGCAGGCCGTGCTGCTGGACCGCGGCGTCCAGATCGGCGCGCGAATCGACCTGCGCGAACGGCGCGGTGGGAATGCCCAGCTTTTTGAAAAAGTTCTTCTGCGTCAGGCGATCCTGTGCGACGTCCAGTACGTCTGGCGGCGGAAAAAAGGCGTGCGACCTGGCCAGAAACTTTGCCGAACTCGCCGGAACGTTCTCGAATTCGTACGTGATGATGTCCAGCCCGCCGGCGAAACGCGTGAGCGCGGCCTCGTCGTCATAGCGCGCGGTCACGCGGTCGGCCAGATCATCGACCGGCGCATCCTGCACGCTTTCCAGGAAGCGGAATTTCAAGCCCAGCGGGTAACCGGCCAGAGCCATCATGCGGCCTAGCTGCCCGCCGCCTAAGACGCCAATCTGCATTTAAACTCCTGTTGAACCGCCAAGACGCCAAGAGAGCTAAACTGAATGTGACGAGTGACGGGTGACGGGTGACGGCGAACAGATCAATGTCAAGCGATCCAAGGCGCCAGCAACTCCGGCAATTTCGAGAATGAGTGCGCTAGCCGCAATGCCTTTCGTCACTCGTCACTCGTCACTCGTCACTAGTCACCCTGTCACGACTCCCGCGGATCGGGATGCTCCAGCACCGCGTTGGTCTGCGCCGTGCGGTAACGCTGCAGGGCGACTTTGATCTCCGGATGCTTACCGGCCAGGATCGATGCGGCCAGCAGCGCCGCGTTCACTGCTCCGGCTTTGCCGATCGCCAGCGTCGCCACGGGAATTCCCGCAGGCATCTGCACGATTGAGAGCAGCGAATCGACGCCGCTTAGCATCTTCGACTGCACCGGAACGCCGAGCACCGGGAGCGACGTTTTCGCGGCGGCCATGCCGGGCAGATGCGCAGCCCCGCCGGCGCCGGCGATGATCACTTCAAGTCCGCGCTTGTCCGCGCTCGAGGCATATTCAAAAAGCAGGTCTGGCGTTCGGTGCGCTGAGACCACACGAACCTCGTGCTCGATGCTCAGCTGCTTGAGCGTCTCCGCCGTGTGCTGCATTGTTTCCCAATCCGACTTCGAACCCATGATCACGCCGACAAGTGGCTGCATGGCATTTCTCCCGAAATAAAATCTCCGCTGATGTTGTACTGAAAAAATCGATAGCCTTCTAATGCATAATGCATGATGCATAAAGGCTGACGCATGTGGCATAATGCTTGAACAATATGAGCGACGCCAGAATTACGAAGGATTTTTCATGAGCGAAGTTGAGCCGCAAGTGCAGGCGATTGCGCCGGCGAAAAAGGAATCCCGACTGCGCTTCTCGCTCGCCACCCTGCTGGCGGCCACGGTGGCGGCTGGCGCATTTATGATGTGGCTGCGGGCGCAGAGCGACATTCGCGAGCTCAAAACGGTGCTGGCCGAACGCGATGCAGAGAATCGCAAGATGCGTACAGAACTGGGCGTGCTTCAAGTCGATGATCGGGGGAGCGTTTACGTTTGCACTCGCAAAACGCTCGAAGATTTGCGCTGGAGCTGGCGCGTGTACATCCCTGCCACTGCGCGCTACCGCGTGCGCATTCTGACGTCGAACATCCCTGTCTCTGGATTTTCAGAAGAGAGCAACAGCACGTGGATCGGCGATGTGGCCGCCGGCGAATTTACTATAGACGCAGCGGTCAACCGCACGGCACGGGGAGACTGGCGCATCATCTTCTCGATGCCGGGCTCATCTGTTTCATCGACGTTCCCACCGGAAACGAAGTGGCTAAGCGGCGGAACAGGCTATTCAATAAATACCGGCGGTGTGGAGCAGCGCAAGCTGAAGCCGAGCGAACGCATCGAGTTGCTGCGCATCCGCGAGATGGTGCGGACCTCGCCAACCCAGGCGCAAACGACGACGGACCCGAGCGCCGGAGTGTTGATCTGGATCGAACGCGACGATCTGCCGCGAGGCAGTAAGTGACTCCCGAAATCCGAATGACGTTGAACCCTATATCCTGAACCCTGGACCCTGGAGCAAAAAAGCCGGACGGTCTCCGCCGCCCGGCTTTTTTCTTCATGCATCATGCATCATGCATCATGCATCATGCATCATGCATTACGCCTCACTTCTCTTTCTTCGGCTTGTGATCCGTGTGGCAGGCTTTGCAGTTGATGGCATTTTTAAATGCTTCGAGCGCTTCGGGCTTCTTGGCAATCAGGCCTTTGGTCGCTTCGACCAGGGTGTCGCATTTCTTTTTGAAGGCAGCGGTATCTCCAACGGGCGGCTTTTGCGTGGCCATGAATTCGTAGTAGGCGAGATATTCCTTCAGCAGCTTTTCGTCAGCCTTGCCGGCGATGATCGTCTGGACGGGCGCTTCCTTGCCCTTGTGCTTTTCCATGATCGATTCCAGGCTCAGCTTTTCGTCTGCTGACACGCGGTACGCTTCACTCGCGGCGAAGCTCAGCACGGCGATGACGGCCACTGCAGCGACAACTCGGTTCATTCAGGGTCTCCTTTATTGCAACGGCGCGCGAGTCATTCCTCGGCTCGGCCGTCCGGTGGGTTGCAGAGCTTGCAGGCTTCAAGGCCCTCGCCTCGCGCCGCGGTCAGAAACACTTTCAGCCGATCGTTGCTCCGCCCTTTTGCAGCATTGCGATGCGGTACTTCGCACCCTTTGCGGTGACGAAAACCGGCGCATGCCTCTGACTGATGCTGATCCAGCCATCATGACAATAAAAGATGTGTCTGTCAAAGGACGACGCGGCGGCGGGAATATTCACCGACGTACAGGATTTTTTTGGAAGCGGACGCTGGCTTTGCGTTCACCCTTTAGAAGGAGGCAGCGCGTGCCGCAGTCCAAGCTCAAACCCGGCCAGATTTTCGTCGGCAGCGCCTCCCGTTATGTGTTCCCGCCGGACGGCAGTGACTGGTGGAACGAGCTGGGCAGCTATGAAATGGAAGTGCTTGAAGCCGGCCGCGTCTGGTTTACGTACCGCAGCACGCTCGTTGCCGCAGATGGCACGCGCACACCGTCGTCCGGAACGAAGCGTGCAAGAATTGAGGAACTCCTCAAAGAGGTGAGCCTCGGCGTAGTCGTGCCGAGGCCCACTCAGCTCCCTGATTCACACATCGATGCAGAAGACTAGAGATCACTCCGTAAGCTGGAGGGGAAACTCCAAACACCTCCGTGCTCTCCGTGTCCTTCGCGCTTCCTGTTGAAGTGGTGCTAGAAGTCCCCGCCGCCATCGGAATCCCCGCCGCTGTCGCCTACGTCGCCGCCGGTGTCGTCCGAATCGAAGTCGCCCCCGCTGCTTTCAAATCTACCGGGATCTTCCTGGGCTGGCGGGTAGTCCGGCGGGTTCTGGCGCTGCGGGGCTTCGCTGCCGTGGCCGAAGATGCGGTTGCCCAGCCAGCTTCCCGCTAGTCCGCCAAAGAGCCCGCCAAACATGCCGCGCCCGAATCCGCCACCGCCGCCGCCGCCGCCAAACGGGCCGCCAGGACTCTGTCCGGGGCTGCCGGGAGTGCCTGGCTGGTTGTAGGTTCCCGGCGCATTGCCAGCAGCGACGCTAGAGCGATTCATGCGATTGAGGAAAAAGCGCAGCAGCAGGTAACCGCCGCCCAGCACCAGAGCCCAGGTAAACCAGCTCCAGCCGGTTTTCTGCGGAGCTTGCGCCGGCGGCCGGTAGGTGGTGTCGACGGGGCGCTCTGAAGTGCCGCCGCGGCTTGCGGTCTCGCCGGCGGAACGGTTTTCCGGTCGGGCCGTCGCGGCGAACGTACGGGAGTGTTCATCAAAGGTTGACGAGATCGTTTGGAGCGCACTGATTAATCCCTGGTCGAACTGCTTTTTTCTGAAATGCTCCAGAAGCGTATTGCGCACGCGATCGCGGTCATAGGTCCCGAAACCCTCGCGCGCCGTGTTGCCGCTGATGCCAACCTGCAGATGCGCCGGCTCGCGTGTGATCAGGATGTAAACGCCGTCCACACGCGCGGCGCGGGCGCGCTCCCGCAGCCAATTTGCGAAAAACGAGTTCTTCGCGCCTTCCGAATAAAGCGCGCGCTTGTCTTCGGGGATGGCGGGCAGCGTATCGACGACTATGTCTTTGCGATGCTTATTCTTGATCTCTTGGATCGTCTGATTTGCCTGCTGCACCGTCTGTTCGGAGAAGAATCCCGCTTTGTCCGAGACTCCCGCTTCAGCCAGTACCACGCTAGAGAGCGCGAGCAGCGAGATGCTCGCAACCACATAAAGGGATTTCATGCGCCTATCCTCCCGCTGTTCCGCTGTAACGCGGACGCGAGTGGCAAGGGGAGCATGCACGGTGCCACGAGCGGGGCTGCGTCGCGTGACGCCACCAGCAAAAGCATAGTGACTTGCGTTAACAGTCCTTGGCGTAGTTGTTGCGGGGAAGGAACCATTTGCTTAATGATTGCTAAAAACTTCTACGCCAACCGGGGGTATCCTGAGTATCTTTGATACATCCTTGGGTGAGCGAAACAGGAACGTGCTCCATACATGGACCGGCCGCTGAGAGATCGCGTGATCGAACCAGGCGTGATGCAGCCAAGCGCAGTGGCCGGGGCGTTGTTTGAATTTAATCGCGTACTGGATGGTATTGGCGATTCGCTGTTCGTCCTGGATGGATGCTTCCGCTGCGTCTTCGCCAACCGCGTCGCAACAACGCTGCTGGGCAAAGGCCGCGAGGAACTGACTGGCAAACCCATCGCCGAGGTGCTTGGCGAGCTGTGCGGTTCGGAGTTGGAGCAGCGCTGCAGGCAGGTTCTGCAAAGTGGCACGCGGCAGGTGCTGGAAGTCTGTAACGCAGCGACAAACCGCTGGTATGAATTCCGCATCGACCGGACTGACGTCGGCCTGACCATCCTGGTGGCCGACGTCAGCGCTCGCAAACTTTCCGAACAGACGCTCGAAAACGTGCTATGCAGAATCAACGACCACCTTGTCGTTTACGATCTGCAGTGGCGCTACACGTACGTTAACGACAAAGCGGCCCAGGTCCTGGGCCGGCCAAAAGACCAGTTGCTGGGCCGCTGCATCTGGGATCTTTTTCCTGATGCTGTGGGTAATCAGTATTACCGGGAATTGCATGAGGCCAGGGCCGAGCAGAAGATTATCCGCTCCGAGCACTACTACGCGCCCTTCAAGAAATGGTTTGAGAACATCATCTATCCTGCCGCTGACGGGGTCACCGTCTTTACGACGGACGTGACCTGGCGCAAGCAGGCTGAAGAGTCTATCCGCGCCGCCGAGCGGGAAGTGCGTCAATCCCGCGATGTGCTCTCGCTGGCCATGCGCGGCGGACGCATGGGCGCATGGTCCCGCAACTTGCAGACGAATGAAGTGTGGTGGAGCCGGGAACTCGAAGAGATCTTTGGCCTTGAGCCCGGCGGATTTGCCGGCACGGAATCGGGATTCTTCGGTCTGGTGCACGAGGATGACCGGGCAGCCGTGGCACAGGCGGTGGAAACCGCGCTGCTTGAGCACACGGACTATGCGGTCGAATTCCGCTTCCGCCATGCCTCGGGCCAGTGGCGCTGGATGGAAGGGCGCGGGAAAGGCGTCTATGACAACTGCGGCAAGCCCGGCATGCTCTACGGCATCGGCATCGATGTGACAGAGCGGCACATGGCTGAGCAGGAAGTCAAATCCGGACGCGAACGGCTGCAGCTGATTTCGGACACGGCGCCGGTTTACATCGCCAACTGCGACTGCGAGCGCCGTTTCAAATTTGTGAACCGCGCATATGCGCAGCGTTTCGGGCTGCGGCCTGAAGATGTAACAGGCAAGCACGTCAGCGAGGTGCTTGGTGAAGAGGCCTTTCAAACGATCCGGCCTTACATCGATCAGGTTCTGATGGGAAAGCACATCGAGTTTGAATTACAGATCCATTTAAAGAACGGAACGTCACCCTGGATACAGTGCCGCTACGCGCCTGAATACAACGGGAAAGGCCAGGTGCAGGGCTGGGTCAGCGTTGTGCTCGATATTACATCGCGCAAGCAGACAGAGGCCGCGCTGCTGGAGGCCGGACGTCGCAAGGACGAGTTCCTGGCAATGCTCTCCCATGAGCTGCGCAATCCCCTCGGGCCCATCCGGAACGGGGTGTATCTCCTGCGCAAGCTGGGCACCGGTGAAGAAAGGTGCGAGCGCATCTGGAGCATGATCGAGCGCCAGGCGGGGCACATGAGCCGCATTGTCGACGACCTGCTGGACGTTTCGCGCATCACGCGCGGAAAAATTCTGCTGCGGCGCGAGATTTTCAATATCTGCGAACTGGTCCGCGCCACCGCGCAGGATTACTCGCCCGAATTTGAGAAGAAAAAAATCACACTCGCGGTAGCCGACCCAGGTGTGGCCGTCTTTGTGAACGCAGACCGGACGCGCCTGGCTCAGTGCATCGGCAACCTGCTCCACAACGCACAGAAGTTCACCGGCACCGGAGGCACGACGCGTATTGTCGTCGACTGTACCGCAACGATTGTGACGATTAGCGTCGCCGACAACGGCATGGGCATGGACAAGGGTCTGCAGGAGCGCCTGTTCCAGCCCTTTGCGCAGGCAGACCATTCGCTGGAGCGCGGTTTCGGCGGACTGGGGTTGGGATTGTCGCTCGTAAAGGGCCTGGTCACGCTTCACGGCGGCACGGTGAGCGCCTTCAGCGAGGGGCCTGGCCGCGGCTCACTTTTTTCACTCTCGATTCCAACCGTTTCGCCTGCACGGGCGAACGCCGATACGCAGCGCCAGAATCAGGCTGCGCCGGCTAGAACAATTCTTGTCGTCGAAGACAACGCCGATGCAGCCGAATCGATTCAGATGATCCTTTCGCTCGCCGGACATCACGTTACGGTCGCTGCCTCCGCTGACGAAGCGCTGGATAAGATAAAGATGTGCGCGCCCGACGCGATCATCTGCGATATCGGTCTCCCTGGAAAAATGAGCGGCTACGATCTGGCGCGCGCGATCCGTGCAAAGGCGGAGCATGCACGGACGCTCCTGATCGCCCTGACCGGATACGGCCAGGAAGAGGACCGCTGTGCGGCCCTCAATGCCGGGTTTGACCGGCACCTGGCCAAACCGGTGGATCCGGCCCGCATTGAGCAGATCATTTATGAAGCGGCCCCGTGACTGAGGCCACCCGATGCACACGCAACCCCTGTTAACCGGTCAGGTCCATGTGTGGTCGGCCTCGCTTGTACAGGATCCATCGGTCCTGGCGAAATTGCATGCATCGTTATGTGCCGATGAACTCGCCCGTGCCGGTGCGTTTCGCTTTGACGTTCACCGGCGGCGCTACAGCTGCGGGCGGGGCATCCTGAGATCCATTTTGAGCGCATACCTGCGCACAGACGCCGCGTCGCTGCGCTTCACTTATTCAGCGACAGGCCGCCCGTCTCTCAACGGCGCAGAACTTGAGTTCAACCTGGCGCACTCAGACGACGTGCTGCTGATCGCGCTCTCCGGCGGGCTGCGATTGGGGATCGATGTCGAATGCGTGCGCGCGTTGTCCGATATGAGTGCCGTTGCACGGCGGGTCTTTTCGCCAGGCGAATGCGCCTACGTTTTTCGGGACGGAACGCCTGATCCGCGGCGCTTCTTCAGGTGCTGGACACGCAAGGAAGCGCTACTGAAAGCATCCGGCTGCGGCCTTCAGGATCATCTAGCAGCGATCGAGGTGCTGCAGGACCAGGTCACGTTCGATCCGCAAGAGGACGGATGCTGCTCCGGCAGCTTTGGCCTATGCGACGTCGAGTCCGGCAACGATTGCGCGGCAGCCCTTGCGGTGCTGGGCCCGGCACCGGAGATCCTGAATTTCACCTGGCATGAAGGGAACTGACCGGGCGACCGGCAGCTCGCGTACGCTGCTCGCGGTAGGCGAGGGGCAGCATCTTCATCTGTTCGCGGAAGACGGTGTGAAAACGCTGGTGGCTGCTGAATCCCGAGGCGATGGCGACTTTGGCGACGGGCAGATCAGTTGACGCCAGCAGCCGGCAGGCGTGTTCGATGCGCGTGCGGCGGATTTCGTCGTGAATCGTGCAGCCGACCGCCTTGCGGAAGCGGATCTCCAACGCACGCCGGCACATGGGAATTACCCGCAGCACGTCCGAGACGTTGATCGACAGATCGCTGTTGCCTCGAATGAAGCGCAGCGCCTGCGCCACGCGTTCGTCCTCGATAGCGACGGTGTCCGTTGACGCGCGCGCCACAAGCGGCAGCGGCGGTACGCGCACACGCTCCGCAGCGCCGCGTGAGCGGCCCTCGATAATCTCATCGAGCGCCCGTGCCGCTTCGTAGCCTACGCGGTCGGTGTCACAGGGAATGCTGGTCAGCGACGGGTTGGAAAGCTCGCAGAGCACGTCCTCGTTATCCACGCCGAGAACCGCCACATGCTGAGGCACGCTCAAGCCCAGCGCGTGGCAGGCGGAAGTTAGTTTTACGCCGACCGTATCGTTGCAGGCCATGATGCCCACCGGCGTGAAAAGGCCGGCAAGCCACTTTTTCAGCGCCGCGGGAATGCCCGGCTTTTCCCACCAGGCGAGAGTCTGCTCGAAGACTGGCACTTCCGCCGGCGGGCGCGAGAGCGCGGAGCAGAAGCCTTCATAGCGATCGCGCGCCCACGGATCGCCAGGCACGCCGGCAAAAGCGAAGTGCCGGAAGCCGGCGGCGCGCAGATGCGAGCCGCCGAGGCAGCCGGTTTGATAATCATCGTTGGTGACATGAAAAATCCGCGGGTGCCGCACGGCGCCGGCGACATCGACAATGGGAAGATGGATGGCAACCAGCGCCTGCGCCTGCTCGGCTGTGCGGATGCGCGAAATGATGCCGTCACCCGACCAGCGGCGCAGGTCCTTGATCTCCGCGAGCGTGAAACCGTGCCCGAAGAGGCGCCAGGTGCCGCGTTCTTTGGCGAAACGGATGACGCCGCGGGCGATGCCATGATCGTAGCTGCTCTGGATATCCATATACAGAGCGACACGGCGGTAGCTGCGCATGCGATCGGCTCCGGCAAGGCTGACCCTGCCGGTCTAACACATCCTGGCTGCGCAAAACAGTACCAAATTGCGCAGCTTGTCTTTAGCCTTTTAAAACAGAGGCGTCGCTTGAGGAGGGTAGACGTGTTGCATGTTCCGGCCGCAGCACGAGGATATCACCGGCACATAAAGTCAGGTCTTCACTGGCTGCGATGGAAGCGCCTTCCCGCAGCACATCGAAGCCGGCCACCTGATGCTTGCCGAGCTGGCGCAGGGCGTCGGCGACAGTGGCATTTTCGATGATGGGTACGCTAAAGCAAAGATCGGATTCGGACTTTAAGCGCACGTAAATGGTCATGCGCCTTTCGGTGTTCAGCTTTTCTTTATAGGTGGCCTGGTGCCTGTCACGTTTGTCCTGAGACTTCTCGATGCGGCGTTTCTTCGAGAGTTGGTAAAACCGCAGGAACTCAATCTTTGAAGGGGGTTTGCCGAGCGAGCCATCGAAGTTTTCCAGAGCAATCGTGCGGTCATTCGTGAACGCCAGCAGCACTGACTCCGGCAACAAACGCCGAATCCGCTGAGAGAGGCTCTGCCCGTCCGTGTCTTTCATTTCGGGGTCAATCATAATCAACTGCGGCTCGTCACGAACAGCCAGCTCCAGTGCGCTGGCAGGACTGTCTGCCTGCTCAATTTTCTGGCGTCCGTCCGCCCACTTACCCATAGATACCGCCTGAAGACGTGCTGTCTCGCAGCGGTCAATTACCAAAATGGCCATATAAAAGGACTCCTTTCGATTAAAGGCATCCTAGCTGAAAAGGAAATAATTCAACCCAGAAAGTCGCCGCCTTTTTAATAATTCATATCCTGTCACTTTTTTACCCACGAAAATAAAAGCATTTTTATTCTGCATATCTTCTCAGTTTTGAGATGACTTTTAAAAACATGATGCCATAATCGCATTCAAAGGTTGGAAGAAGAATGTATGTCATTACTTTTCCAACATGGTGTAATGCCATGTGTCCTCGTTGTTGACGACGATCAGGATCTGTGCGAGTTTCTTACGTACGCACTGACAGGGTGCGGCGTGGCCGCGTGCGTCGCTACTTCCCCGGAGCAAGCCGAGGACTATCTCAAGGCCTCGTATCCTTCCGTAGCCCTGATTGATTATCAGTTCCCATGTGGCGAGCGCATCACGAACCTCGTGGAAAAACTGCGTACAAGTTTTCCGCGCACAAAACTGGTTTTGATAACGGGTCATAGTTCGATCTCTGATATCGCAGCTAAATATGGCTTTCAACATTGGATACAAAAACCGTTCGTGCCTGAAAAACTTCAGGAACTCGTTGTGCGTCTTGCGAACGAAAACTATCCTGACTGACGTTCAATAGCATTTCATGCCTGCTTCCCATTCTCACTCAGTGGCGCGGTCGTTGCGCAGCTTCATGTGGTAACAAACACGTGGAGCTTAAACGCTATGAGCACAACCAAATCCTCCCTCCTGTGCACCGGAATGGCCATCGGAGCCGCATTGACGTTGATCTTCGACCCGAGCGCCGGACGTCGCAGACGTTCACTTCTGCGCGATAAAGGCCTGCATTATGCCTCAAAAGTTCAGCGCTCCGTCGACGTTATTCTGCATGACGCACGCAACCGGATGCACGGCTTTATGGCCGGTGATTTCTCGGTCAAAAAATTTGATCTGCTGCAGCCCACCTGGGCGCCTTCCACGCGCTTTCTGGCCGGGCTTGCCGGCGCCGGACTGATGGCGTACGGCATGAGCCGTGGCGGCTTGAAGGGCGCGGCCGCCGATCTCCTGGGCGCGGCGCTGCTGGCTGAAGGAGTGACCAACGCAACGATGCGCCAGCGAACGCAGCGTCAGCAGCATGCTCCGCAGCAGCAGCCTCATCCGAAGGCCGCGGAAACTCCGGCGCCTGTAGAGATCGCGGTCCCAGCAACGGAGATGGCTGCAACGGCACGCATAGAAATCTGAGCGCAAAATTTGGCACCAGGGTTGGGCAGCTGTGTGCATTACGCATTCGTTGCGTAATGCATTATTGTGTATACTCAACGCATTAAATAATCGGCCATTACAAACGTTAATAATATACCCAGCCATAAAAACGCGGCACTGGCAAATATCCATGTCAGACGCGAGCTGAAGCGGACGTGCATAAAATAGAGTACTACAAGTACCGCTTTAAAGATGGCAATTGTGAGTGCCAGAAGAATGTTATAAGGCCCGAGTTCGATATATTGCGCGCCCACCGTTGCCAGCAACAGAGCAAGTAGAGCCGCGAAAATCAGCAGGTAAGTTGAGACCGGTAAAATGTGCTGCGGCATTCACTTTGATCCAATCAGATAGAGCAGTGGAAACAGGAAGATCCACACGACATCCACAAAATGCCAGTAGAGCCCGATAACCTCGACGGGTGCGAAGTAATCCGGCGTGAACCGTTTTCGGAACGCCTGCACCATCAGGTACATGAGCAGGCACAAGCCAATGATCATGTGAAACCCATGAACGCCAGTCATGAGAAAGTACAGCATGAAGTACATCTCGACCTGCGTCGCGCTGAACGCCGGGCTGGGGCTGACATAGGTGAAGGTCGCGCCCGGCAACAACCCGAGATGGATTTCGTGGCTCCATTCGTAACCCTTGATCACCAGGAAAAGACTGCCCAGTATCATCGTCAGCGCAAGGAACAGCATCAGCCGCCGCCGTGATCCGGTCTGTGCGGCATGCACAGCCAGTGCCATGCACAAGCTGCTGGTCAGAAGAACCGCCGTGTTTGCGGCGCCGAGCAGAGCATTGAGCTGATGGCTGGCCTCGGCGAACGCCGCCGGATAGCTCCAGCGGTACACCGCGTACGCGGCGAAAAGTCCGCCGAAGAACATCACTTCGGTCGCCAGGAAAATCCACATCCCCAGCGACGCCGCGTCGCGCTGCTGGTCCATGTCGTCGAACTGATGTGCGACAAGTGTATCAGCCAAGCAGCAGTTCCTCCGTATGCGGGTACGTGTACGCCGGCTGCGTCACCTGTGGCGTGGTGCTGAAGTTTTCAGTCGGCGGCGGCGAAGAGGTCTGCCACTCCAGGCCCGACGCGCCCCAGGGATTTTCGCCCACCAATTTGCCGTACTTCAGCGACCACAGCAGATAGCCGAGCGGAATCAGGTAGCCTGCGCCAAGAATCGAGGCGCCCGCCGAGGACATGACGTTGAGCACCTGGAACTCGTCGGGATACGCGTAGTAGCGCCGCGGCATGCCGACGTAGCCGAGAATGAACTGCGGAAAAAACGTGAGGTTGAAGCCCACAAAAATAATCAGCGCCGAGAGCCGGCCCCACCACTCGGGGTACATGCGGCCGGTCATTTTTGGCCACCAGAAGTGAATGCCGCCCAGATACGCCATCACCATTCCGCCCACCATGATGTAATGAAAATGGGCGACGACGAAATACGTGTCGTGCACGTGCACGTCAACCGCGAGCGTCGCCAGGAATAATCCGGTCAGTCCGCCCAGCGTGAAAAGGCCGATGAAGCCCATTGCATAAAGCATCGGCGTCTGCAGCAGGATCGAGCCGCGATAAAGCGTCGCTGTCCAGTTGAACACCTTTACCGCCGAAGGCACCGCGACGAAGAAACTCAAGAAGGAGAAGACCATGCCGGCGTACATGGACTGCCCCGAGACAAACATGTGGTGCCCCCACACGAGAAACCCGAGCACCGCGATCGCTATGCTCGCGAACGCCACGAAGCTGTAGCCGAAGATGCGCTTGCGCGAGAAGCAGGTGATCAGTTCGCTGATCACGCCCATGCCTGGCAGGATCATGATGTATACGGCCGGGTGCGAATAGAACCAGAAGAGGTGCTGGAACAGGATTGGATCGCCGCCCAGAGACGGATCGAAAATGCCGATGCGCCAGATGCGTTCAATGCCCACGAGCAGAATCGTCACCGCGATAACAGGTGTCCCAAGAACCATGATCAGGCTGGTGGCATAAATGGACCAGATGAACAGCGGCAGGCGGAACCAGTGCAGACCAGGCGCACGCATGGTGTGAATGGTGACGATGAAATTCAGCCCAGTCAGAATGGAGGAGAAGCCAGAGATAAACACGCCCAGCGCGGCCGCGGTGACGTGCGTCTTGGCAAACATGCTGCTGTAGGGCGTGTAAAAGGTCCAGCCTGTGTCCACACCGCCGGCCAGCGCCGCGTACATCGTCAGAGTTCCGCCGGCGATAAAAACGTACCAACTGAGCAGGTTGAGGCGTGGAAACGCCAAGTCACGCGCGCCGATCATCAGCGGCACCAGGAAATTTCCCAGCACCGCCGGAATGGACGGAATCAGGAAGAAGAAAACCATGATGATGCCGTGCAGCGTGAAGAGCTTGTTGTAGGTCTCCGGCTGCACCAGGTCGCCGGGGGGCGTCATCAGTTCCAGGCGGAAGAGCACCGCCGCTGCGCCTCCGGCAAAGAAAAACAGCGTCACGCTGATGAGATAAAGAATCGCCACGCGCTTGTGGTCGGTTGAAAGAAGCCACGAGCGGGCCGTGTAGCCGTTGTTCAGGTAATTAAGCACGCGGCCGGTGCGCGGGAGTTCAGCAGTGGGACTCACACTTTGCATATCATTGTTGCCTCGCGCCCTGCAGTGATTTGATAAACGTGACGAGCTGAATGAGCTGGTCCTCGGTGAGCTGCCCGCGGTACGTCGGCATCACCGTCTGAAAGCCCGCGACAATTTTCGCGCTGGGATTCAAGATCGATTCGCGGATGTAATTCTCATCCGCGAGCACCGTCTGGCCATTGGCGAGCTTCACCTGACTTCCATAAAGCCCGGCGAGAGTTGGCCCGCGAACGCCGTGGCAGGTGATGCAGCCCAGCCGCGAGAACAGCCGCTCGCCCGCAGAGACCGGCGGCTCGCCGACGTCCACGCCGCTCAGCCAGGCCTCGTAATCCTGCGGCTGCATGACGTGGACTTTGCCGATCATGCCTGAATGCAGTGTGCCGCAGTATTCGGCGCAGAAGAGGTGGTATTCGCCGGGCGCAGTAGCGTTGAACCACAGTGTGGTGTAGCGGCCGGGCAGCACGTCCTGCTTCACGCGGAAGGCGGGAATGAAAAAGCTGTGGATGACGTCCTCGGAGGTCATTAACAGCTTCACTGGCCGCCCGAGCGGCACATGCAGCGTGTTGATCTCGCGCTGCCCGGTGGGATGCTGTAGATTCCACATCCACTGCTTGCCGACGACGTGAATTTCCATCGCGTCGGGCGGCACGCGGCTGGACGTAATGTAAAGCCGCGCGCCCCACGCAAAGAACGTCATCGCAATCAGGAACGGAAAAAACGTCCAGATCAGTTCCAGGTTCAGCGAGCCATCTACCGTTGGCGCCATTTCCTGCCCGCTGCGGCGGCGGTAGCGCAGCGCAAAATAAAAGATAAAGCCCGCGATAAGCAGCGTGAAAAAGCCGCTGATTCCGCAGAGGTAATAAAAGAGCGCATCCAGTTCCGGAGCCAGCGACGAGCCCTGCGGCGGCGCAAAATTTACCTGCGCAAAGATCACGGCGCACCGCCTTCCCGCGCCAGCGGTTGCAGGCTCTGCCGCGCCCGCCTTTCACGTGCGAGCGAGAGCGAAATAAAAATCACCAGGATCGCGACGAGTGTCGTGCCGGCCGCCTGCAGCGTGCGAATAATCAGCAATCCGTACTTGCCCGTTGCGGGGTTGTACTGAAAACAGTACAGCAGCGCCTGATCGACAACATTTCCAATCTTGCCAGATGACGCCTCGACCAGGCCCAACCGCAGATCGCGCGGCAGGTATTCGGCGCCGTAAAAATACCGCGAGACTCGCCCCGAGGGCGTCAGCACCACGATGCCGCTGGCGTGAAAGTATTCGTTGCTGGCTTCGTCAAAGGTGTAGCGGAATCCAATCGCATCCATCAGCGGCCGGATGGACTGCTCGTCGCCGGTCAGGAAATGCCAGCCTGCTTCGCTACCCGGCTTGCCGTATTCCTGCAGAGCTGACTGTTTTTTCTGCGCAGCCAATTCAGGCGTTTCGTGCGGATTGAAACTGACCGCGAGCACCTCAAAGTCCTTGCCCGGAGTGAGCGACATCGTCTTCAGGCTTTTGACGACGCCATTGAGAACCAGCGTGCACAACATCGGGCAGCGGTAATAAACGGGCGCGAGAATCACTGGGCGGCCCGAGAAAAAAGTGCTGAGCGCCCGCTGCTGTCCGGTCTCATCGCGGAACGTCAGCTCCAGCGGAAGAGCCGCATCGAGCTTCTGATCAAAGCCGATGCGCTCGAGAATTTTGGCTGCCGGTTCCTGAGCGGCGCAGAGGCCGCAGACAAGTGTCAGCAGCACGCTGAGATGTTGCAGACGATGAATTCTCATCAGTGTGTGTGCTCCTGCTTCTGCTCGTGCGCGTGTGTCTCCCTGGCTTTGTGGCCGTTATCGTGCGAATGCGCCTTTGTGTTGCCGTGCGCGTGCGCATGCGTGTGCTGCTCGCTGCCCGCGTCAGGCCATTTCGGCGGCCCCTTTTCAGCGACCAGTTCCATCGCACGTTCGATAGGAATGGAGATGCGCTGGTGCGCGCGGTCTTTCCACGCGTATGTGCGGATGCGCTGTTCATGTTCGGCGCGCATTTTTTTGTAGTCCGCCTCAGGATAAACCTGCAGCCGCGGCTCGGGCGGTGGCGTGCGCGCGCCGGCGAAAACAGACGGAGGGGGGTCGCCCGACTGCTCCAGCCGGATGAACCAGCCTTCCAGAAGGAACATGGCAACCAGCGTCAGCGCAATCGTTAGAAAGAGTGTCCCCGCCGTCCAGAGCAGCGGCCGAATGCGCACATCGGAACTCTCGTGTGAGACGCGCGGATTGTCGAGTCTCTCGCTCATCGCGCGCCCTCCGGAAGCGGCTGCCCGTCGGCGGCCGGGTGCGGCGGTGCCTCGGGAAGGCGCGGCTGCAGCGGGGCCTGCTTGAGAATGAAAAGCAGCGTGCTGAGGTAAATTCCAAGCAGCGCCAGCGGGGCCGCGGCATCGAGCCAGTGCAGCATGACGTCGTTGTGAAACGCCGGCAGAACGATCCAGTAAATGTCGACCAGCCGCATCAGCAGCAGGAGCATGGCGATGATCGAGAGCACGCGCGGCCGGCGTTTCACATCGCGCGAAAGCAGCAGCGCGAAGGGCACGATAAAATGCAGCGCCACCAACAGCGGCGGAAAGAAGCGCCAGCCGTTCTGCAGACGTTTGACGTACCACGTCGCTTCTTCAGCGATGTTACCCGACCAGATGATCAGGTACTGCGAAAACGCGAGGTAGCCCCAGAGCATCACAAAGGCAAAGAGCAGCGTGCCCAGATCGTGTATCGGTGACGGGTGGACCCTGGCGGGCTCGGCGTCTGTGAGCAGCGTCTTCAGCAGGATCGCAATCGACATCGCTGAGACGGCCTGCCCGCTCAGCAGCAGCAGGCCGAACATTGTCGAATACCAATCGGGCTCAAGCGACATCAGCACGTCGATGGCGAAGAACGTTACCGTCAGCACCAGCACGATCAGGCCTGGAGGCGCGAGCGTCTGCATTTTGTGCGACGGGGCTGGACTGTCCGTTGCATCCTGCTGGCGCGACCAGAGCCCCAGCTGCCAGGCCAGCACCGACCAGAGCGCAAAGTAAAGTGCCAGCCGCAGCATGAAAAATGGCGCGTTGAGGTAAGCGAGCTTGTGCTGAAGCAGTTTGTTCCCCACCACGTTTGCCGGCCGCGCCCATTCGTAAACATGAGGCAAGCCCAGCAGCAGTGGCAAACTCAAGAGACCCAGCAGCGGCATCGCCATCGCGCTGGCTTCCAGGATGCGACGGATCGACACGCCCCATTCGCCGCCGGTTACGTGGTTAAGCAGCAGCAGCCCAAGACTTCCGGCGCTGAGTCCCACCGCAAACACGAACGCAACGAGGTAACTCTGCAGAAAGCGCGGCCAGTCCAGCAGCGCGCCGGCCACGCATGCGGCGATTCCCAGCACGGCTGCGAGCAGCGCGGCTGTACGCAGCCGGAAAAACGCGCTTGGCATGTCAGTCATGCGCTGCCTCCTGCAATTTTTTCTGCTCGTCGGGAGGCGCGGCATCGAGCGGCGCGTTCTGGCTGAGCTGCAGCGCGCGGATGTACGCGATGACGGCCCAGCGTTCCTCGGGCGAAATCTTGTAGCCGTACGGATACATCGCGCCGTAGCCGTTGGTGATCACGTTGAAGTAGTGCCCGACAGGCGCTGCGCGCAGCCGCGGCTCGTGAAACGACGGCGGGGCGCTGAGCCCGCGCAGCACGATCATGCCGCGGCCGTAGCCATCGATGCCGTGGCAGGGCGTGCAATTAATCGAGTACTGCGTGCGCCCGCGTTCGAGCAGCTCGCGCGTGAGCGGCATGGGGAACTCGGTGACGCCATGATGCCCCGCGCCGCTGAGCTTCAGATCCGGCAAATGCCCGCGGGCAATTGTGCCTTCCACCAGCGGCCGCGCTGACTGGCCATTCTCGAAAAACGTCGACGGTTCCAGCGGCTTAATGCGCCCGCGGTCGCGCATCTCGTCGCAGCCGGCGAGCAGCAGCAGCGCAAAAACAACAAGCACGCGCGCGCTCACGGCAGCACCTCCGAGACCTCGCGCGGCTTTAGCGTCTGTAGAAAATTCTTCGTCGCTTCAGGCTCAAAGCGCGGATCGCGAGCCTGTACGCACAGGAAAAAGCGGTCGTTGGACGCCAGCGCAAAACGCGGCACGTTGAAGACCGGATGATACGGCGTGGGCAGGCCATTCATGAAGAGCATGCCGAGCACTGCCGTGAGTGCGGCGAAGAGCACCGTTGTTTCGAACGTCGATGGAATGAAAGCCGGCCAGCTGTGCAGCGGCCGGCCGCCGATATTCAGCGGATAATCGATCACCATCGTCCAATACTGCAGCCCATAGCCGAAGATCGCGCCGGCGATTCCGCCAAGCAGAACGAGCGTGGGAATTCCCGTGTGTGTGTAGCCCAGCGCGGCCGCGAGGCCCTCGACGGGAAAGGGCGTGTACGCTTCGATTTTCTGATAACCTTCCTCGCGTACGCGCCGCACGGCTTCAATGAGGTGCTCCGGCGAATCGAACTCGGCCATGATGCCGTAGAGTTTCGGCGCGCTCATGCTTTGGTCTCCGCGGAATTTTCGTGCTCGGAGACGAGCTCGCGCATTTCAAAGATTGAAATCACCGGCAGCAGCCGGATGAAGAGCAGAAACAGCGTGAGGAAAAGTCCGATCGTGCCGGCGTACGTCGCGATGTCCCAGAATGTCGGGTAATACATGTCCCACGACGAAGGCAGAAAATCACGATGCAGGCTCGTGATGACGATGACGAAGCGCTCCATCCACATGCCCACGTTGACGATCAGCGAAATCACAAACAGCGCCGCGACGCTCGTGCGGATCGAACGTAGCCACAGGAGCTGGGGGACCAGTACGTTGCAGAGAATCAAAAGCCAGAACGTAATTGCGTAAGGCCCAGTCTCGCGGTTGTGAGTGACGAACATTTCGTACGGGTTGCCGCTGTACCAGCCCATGAAATGTTCCATGAAATAGCCGTACGCGACGATCAGCCCCGTGCCCAGCAGCACCTTGGCCATGTTGTCCAGGTGGCGCGCGGTGATGAAATCTTCGAGGCCGTAAATCTTGCGCAATGGAATCGCCAGCGTCAGCACCATCGCAAAACCGGAGAAGATCGCGCCGGCCACAAAGTACGGAGGAAAAATCGTGACGTGCCAGCCGGGCACCTGCGCCACGGCAAAATCGAAGCTCACAATGGTGTGCACCGAAACGACCAGCGGCGTGGCCAGTCCCGCCAGAAGCAGATACGCCATCTGGTAGCGGTGCCAGTGCAGCGCTGAGCCGCGCCAACCCAGCGCGAAAATGCCATAGACGATTTTCGCAAATGGCCGCTTCGCACGATCGCGCAGCGTCGCCAGATCCGGAATCAGCCCGATGTACCAGAAGAGCAGCGAAACCGTCGCATAGGTGGAGATCGCGAAAAAGTCCCACACCAATGGGCTGCGGAACTGCGGCCAGACATTCATCGTGTTCGGGTATGGCACCAGCCAGTAAAAATACTGCGGCCGTCCGAGATGCAGGATGGGAAACAGTCCCGCGCAGGCGACCGCGAAGAGCGTCATTGCTTCGGCGAAACGATTGATCGAGGTGCGCCATTCCTGGCGCAGCAGCAGGAGAATCGCGGAGATCAGGGTGCCGGCGTGGCCGATGCCGATCCACCAGACGAAGTTGACGATTGCAAAGCCCCACGCGACGGGAATGTTCACGCCCCAGATGCCGATGCCCCAGATGAACAGCGCCGCCACCGAGACGAACAGCAGCATCACCAGCGAAAACGCGAGCCCCAGGCCCAGCAAAAAACGCAGCGACGTTTTGCGCGTCAGCACGATCGCGCTGATCTTGTCTGTCACTGTGCCGTAGGTGTGCCCCGGTCCAATCAGCGGCGCTTCAGAGCTCATCGGGGCGCCTCCGGCGCTGTGACGGGTGACGAGTGACGGGTGACGAGTGGCGGGTGAGATGCCAGCAGGGTGGCCCGGCCCAACGGGCCGGGTGCCGAAGGCACAAGAAGCCCCAGGACCAGCGTCGCCCGTGGGTGTGCGTACGCTCTCAGAGATCGGCGTCCACACTGCAGCTTCTTGTCGCTGCGCGACACGGCCCTTTGGGCCGTGCCACCCTGCGTGTTGCGCAGCTCATCCTGTTCACAGAGTCCATTCTCCGTGGCCTCCGTATCCTCCCTGCCTCCGTGTTGAAGTCGTGTTAAGAGCGCCGCCGTCATGTCGCCGCCGCCTCCGAGACCGGCCCGCTCTTGCCGTCGAGCATCTCCGGGTTGGGGTTGCGCACGCGCGCGAGATAGCTCGTGCGTGGCAGCGTATTGAGCTCAGTCAGCACACCATAGTTGTGTGGTTCTTTCTTGAGCTTCGCGACGCGGCTCTCGGGATCATTGATGTTCCCGAAGATAATCGCTTCGGCCGGGCACGCGGCCTGGCAGGCGGTGACGACCTCGCCATCGCGGATCGGCCGGTTCTGTATAGACGCTTCGGTGCGCGCGCGGTTGATGCGCTGCACACAGTACGTGCACTTTTCCATCACGCCGCGCTCGCGAATCGTCACTTCCGGATTCTTCATCAGCGCCGTCGTGGGCTGCGCGTCGTTGTAATCCAGGAAATTAAAGCGCCGCACTTTGTAGGGGCAATTGTTCGAGCAGTAGCGTGTGCCGATGCAGCGGTTGTACGTCATCTCGTTGAGACCCTCGCTGCTGTGCGTGGTCGCGGCAACGGGACAGACGATCTCGCACGGCGCCTTTTCGCAGTGCTGGCAGAGCATGGGCTGAAACGCCGGCTCGGGATTTTCAAACGGCCCCTGGTAGTAGCGATCAATGCGCAGCCAGTGCATCTCGCGGCTGTTAAGCACCTGCTGCTTGCCGACGACCGGAATGTTGTTCTCCGATTGGCAGCCGAGCACGCACGCGCTGCAGCCGGTGCAGACGGTCTGATCGATCACCATGCCCCAGGCGTTGCCGACGTAATCGTCTTTGGGCAGCAGCGTGGCCTGTTCGTGGGCGGGCTTGCCCTCTTCGTGCGGCAATTCGGTGCCGAAATCCTGCAGGTGGACGCTGCGAATAATGTCGCGTCCTTCCATGCTGTGGTGATTCTGCGTGCACGCCAGCGCGTAACGTTCAGCCGTGGCTTTCACGCTCGCGCCGACAGCGAAGTGCATGGCGCTGCTCACGCGCAACGGAAAAACGTTGACGCCCGTGCCGCTTCCAACGCGGCCCGCGCGCGTGCGGCCATAGCCGAAATGCAGCGTGATGCAGTCGTCGGGATGGCCCGGCAAAACCCAAACGGGCGCGCGAACCGTGTGACGATCGGTTCTGATATCAATAAGCATCTCTCTGGATATCTTCAGCCGCTCAGCCGTCAGCGGGCTCATCAGCGCCGCGTTGTCCCACGTCAGCTTGCTCAGCGGCTTGGGCAGTTCCTGCAGCCAGCCGTTGTTGGCAAAACGCCCATCGTAAATGTGCGGGTCAGGCCGGAAGACAATCTCCAGTGAATTGCCGGGCGCCTGCGGAGGAAAATCAATGTTGGCTTGCAGCGAGAGCTCGAGCGGCCTGGCGGCTGAGTCCGGCACGACGCCATCGTGTACAGCTTTATTCCACGCCTCATCGAAGGCGGTGCCTTCGCCAAACGTTGAGCGCCATTGTTCACGCACGATTTCATAATCAGTGCGATAGGGCTGGCCCAGCAGTACCGAAAGAACCGCGTGCGGCGAGCGGCCGTGAAAAAGCGGCGCGATCAGTGGTTGCTGGATGGTCGCCGTGCCATCAAACGCCCGCGCATCGCTCCATGTTTCGAGCTCATGCGCCTGCGGAATGTGCCACTGACACAGCCGCGACGTTTCGTCGTGATAGGCGCTCAGATGCACGCGCTGGCGCACTTTCTGGAGCCGCACCGCAAATTGCAGATCGGAAGGCGCAGTGAAAACCGGATTGCCGCCGAGGATGACGAGCGTCTCGACTTTTCCCGCGTCGATGTCATCGCAGAGATCGCGCAGCGTCTGGATCTCATCGACCGAGTGCCCCGGCGGTTCGATGAAGCTCACCGTTTTGCCGATGTTCTCGAGCGCGGCATTCATGGCGTGAGCGATGGCGTGCACCGCAGCGGGCTGATAATCGCCCGGAACAATCACGCAGCGGCCGCGCGAACGCTGCAGGTCGCGCGCGATGGCAGCAATCCAGTCGCGGCGCACGCCCGAGGGCGCCGGCGATGCCTGCACGCCCTTTATTTTCAGCTCCGCAGCGAGCTCGCGCGTGAACGCTTCCACGTGGCTGGGCTTCAGTGCGATGCGGTGATCCGCACCGGCGCCAGTGGGTGAAGGCGTGCACTCGACCGCGTAGAGCCTGTTCATCGAAACCTGTTCGGCCCGCACGCGCCGGCGCGAAGCAAAGTCGCGCGCGTATCGCACGCTCGCCGCGCCGCTCGACAGGAAATCCGCGTCCAGCGAAAGAACCACGTCGGCGCGCTCGAAGTGATAGATCGGATGGGCGTCGCGGCCGAACGCCTGGCGAATGCCTGAGCGCACGCCGCCGGCGCACACGGGCTGGTACTGGTGCCAGTGCATTTCGGGCAACTGCTTTTTCAGCGCGCCGATGTGCGCCAGCAATGTGGGCGAGGTGATGTTCTCCGTGAGCAGCCGCAGCCCCGCGCCACGCGTCGTGCCGAGCCGCTCGCGCTCACTCTGAGCCCAGTTCACGAACGTTTCCCACGTCGCCACGCGGTCGAGATGGGTCAGCGTCTGCGAGCGGTCGGGATCCCAGAGCGAGAGGATGGCCGCCTGCATGAACACGTCGGTCGCCCCGAGGCTGGCGGGATGTTCAGGATTGCCTTCGATCTTCGTCGGCCTGCCGAGGTTGCTTTCGACCAGCACGCCGCGTGCAAACCCGCCGAGCGTCAGCGCCGTGGCATAAAAAAGCGGCTTGCCCTGCAGGATCTGCTCAGGCTGCTGCACGTATGGAATAATTTTTTCCGCAGGCCGCTCTCCGCAGCCGGCCAAGCCCGCCAGCGCCAGCGACGCGCCCATCAGCTTCAGGAATGTCGCGCGCGACATGCTCTCCATCACCGACGCTTCCCGCGGAAATTCGCGCTGCAGCATGGCGATGAATTCGGGCGCATCCGCCAGCTCTTCCAGGCTGCGCCAATAGGCTTTGCCGGTGCCCGAAGCGAGCTTTGCGCGCAGCGCCGTTAGAGACGTGTCTGGTGTTTCAGCCATTTTTCATTTGTGGCAGACGGAGCAGTTCGTCAGCCCGAATTCTCGAATGTGGTAGTCGGCTTTCAGTTTCATCCCGAGCTCACGCTGGTTGGCCGGCGCCTTGTAAACCGGATTGAAAATTTCCTCCTTAGGACGCAGGTACATCTCCGGCTGACGGTGGCAATTGAGGCACCACTCCATGCGCAGCGAATGAACTTTCCAGGTGAGCGGCATTTCGGCGACGTTGCCGTGGCAGCTGCTGCAGCCGATGCCTTTTTGAACATGAACGCTGTGGTTGAAATAAGCGAAATCAGGCAGGTCGTGCACGCGATTCCACTGAATCGGATTTCCCGAACTGTAACTTTCGCGGACAGGTTGAAGCATGTGGCTGCCAGTCCAGATTTGCGAATGGCAGCTCATGCAGACCTGCGTGGCCGGCAGGCCGGCGAAGGCCGACTTTTCAACCGACGTGTGGCAGTAGCGGCAGTCAATGCCCAGCCCGCCAACATGGTGCTCGTGGCTGAACTGCACCGGCTGATCGATCGGCACGTTGACGCGCGTGACATAGGGAGAACGGTCGACGAGCACGCCCGCGTAGACGAGCAGCGCAAGGCTCAGCACGCCGGCGACGATGCTGGCTTTTGCAATTGTGTTCATGCTGGGATGAAAAACCTGCATCGAATGTTCACCTCGGCCAGGGCCGCAGCCCGCACAACAGCCCTCGCAAGGGCGCAACGAGCGTGCCTTGCCGGAATGGTGAAGCGGAGTGGTTCCGATGCGGATGGTTCTGAACACGACTTCAACACGGAGGCACGGAGGACACGGAGGTCACGGAGAACAGAATGTTACGGAGATAGAAGTACCCCTCGTGTGTACCGCGAAGTCGCTGGGAAAGCCTGCGTGGGCAGCCGCTGGTGGCGTAAGCCGCGAAGCGGCGTCATAAGAAAGCCCGGGGTGGAGCGAGCTTTCGCGAGCGCAGCCCCGGGTGTCAGCGCCTCACCGCTTTTTTTTAGCCCTGCAAGGGCGGCATAAAGACGCTGGATTCAGAAGCGACGAATGTGCTCAGATGCGGTTGGAACCAGCGGCGTTTCATGGCGTGCGGTCCTCGCGGCGACGGAGATATGATTCGATTGCAGTTGCCACGGTAAACAAAAGTGCAAGCCCGATTAACACGTCGAAGACGAGCCAAGTTGAATGGAATTCATACCATCGTTCAGGCTTGCCAATAGAAATCCACCCACCTTTGAACGTAGAGGTGAACCAGATCGGCCAGCCAAGGTGGGCCCATACACGATTGTCGCTATCAATCTGCTTACGTTCGACCAAGTTCGCCCACAAAAGCCCGCCCGCCACAAACATCAGCACGACGCAGGTGCTCAGATGCAGTTGGAACCAGCGGGGTTTCATGGCGTGCGGGCCTCGCGCCTATCGAAGTACGCTGAGGAACACAATCCAACTGTTATGAATAATAGCAGCCACAGGATCAATTGGAAAATAATCAGTTTAACGAACGCGTCTTCCTCGAAAAGCCACGTGGAATAATCTGTACCCTTACGCCAGACTTCCTTTTCGCCGTAAGTCTCTTTATAAAATAGAATGATTGGCCAACCGTATCCCGTCAGCTCTCCACCATTTTGAAAGTTTCTGCGTAGGATTTGAAAAACTCATTAACAACAGTGTTCCAAGTAACAGCGTCTCTGTCAGAAGCATATTCAACGAGTACTGGAACCAGCGGCGTTTCATGGCGGAGTGATCCTTGTGCGTTCTCCCTTCACGCCTTCCTCAGTGAGACGGAATCTAAAGGATTCGCCAGTCCAGAGGTCCACGTAAGGCTCAACAAACTTTTTTGTCTCTCCTTTGTCTTTATAGACGAATGAAACCTTCGGATCTTGAGTCGTCGAAATCATCGTTATCTTTGCTCCAGACTCCAGAACGCCCTTAGTCAACGCTTGCCCTGCGACATTGAGTTCGCAATCCGTAATAGGTCTGTCTAAACCGTTCTCGACAAGAATGAACGATTCGGCGGGATCGCTTATTGTTTTGTAGAGCTGTATGACACCAAACAAAGCGATTGCGCATGCGATTATGCAAATAACTGCAGTACTCAGCGAAAATTGGAACCAGCGGCGCTTCATGGCGTGCAGGCCTCGCCGCGGCGGATAACGTACTCCGCAGTACCGGCAACCACACCTAAGGCAAAGGCTCCAAGGCTCATGTTTATCATAAGCCCTTTCATATGAAATCCATGAGTTGAGAAGTAAATTGGCGCTGGCCATCCCCGGACCTCCGAGAAATAACCGTACCAGCCGACTGTGCCGTCTGCATTCTTTTCCATCGCGCCCCAAGCGGTTGCCCGAGGTCGCGTGTTCAACCATAAAAATCCGCCCGCCACAAACATCAGCACGATGCAGGTGCTCAGATGCAGTTGGAACCAGCGGCGTTTCATGTTTTAATGCCCTGACGCGGCCTCACGCGCACCCATGAGTCATTATCAAGAATAATCAATGAGTGGTATTCCATGCGACCGCGTTTGTCCCGACAGCGATAATTAAACCATGGATAGCCATACGAATCGATGCGTGCAATCTTCACAGTAGAGCGCTTCGACATCAGTCTGCTGAGCACACGAACCGTTGAGTCATCGCCCGTTCTCGCGAGGTCGCGCTGATCGCCCACCGGAATAGCAACAATTCGGATCAGGTCCCCCGCGACTAATTTTCGCCAGTCCTGTGTTTGCTTGCGTTTCATGGCGGAGTGATCCTTGTGTCGCTGCCATTCGCGTGCCCGGAGGGCAACAGGATCATAGCCCACGGCGCGAGCCGTGGGAAGAGGCATCCATTCCGGTTTTCGGAGCCTCTCGCATCGGTCTGAAAAGGGCCTCAGACCGATGGCACCCGAACAGCAGTGCAAGCTGATGCCGGAGGCGAACAGAGCAATGCCACCCGCCCCAACAGCCCGCCCGCCACAAACATCAGCACGACGCAGGTGCTCAGATGAAGTTGGAACCAGCGGCGTTTCATGGCGGAGTGATCCTTGTGTTGCTGCCATTCGCTTGCCCGGAGGGCAAGAGAATCATAGCTCACCGCGCGAGCTGTGGGAAGAGGTGAGTCGAGAACCACCCCTACGCTCTGCAACCACAGCGACCACAATAACCAGAGTGCAGGAGATAACAATATTGCCAACCAGAGCTATATAATCAATGCCTTGAAATACCTTCCCAACGATTTCCGTTTTTTCCTTTGTCGAAATAAACATTGTCCAATCTTCGTTCCTCCATACAGTCGAGCGGTTCGGAGCCTTTGAAGGCGTGAAGTGAACTTTAAAAGTCATCGGAAAACCTTGACGAGTGATCCAAGGTTGTTCTTGGCCTGATCTGTCAATGAAAGGTCTGGGAATAATGTTAAGCGAACACAGCCCTGCCGCCACGAACATCAGCACGACGCAGGTGCTCAGATGCAGTTGGAACCAGCGGGGTTTCATGGCGTGCGGGCCTC
>DASPJR010000226.1:0-9338 GCA_035628505.1 Planctomycetota bacterium
CCGGGGTGAGGGGTCAGCCTTGAGTTCAGAACGAGCGCGGAACCTGCGACGGAACGCAGCACCCACAGAGAAGAAGCTATGGAAAATGCTTCGAGGACGCCGGTTTCTCGGCTTTAAGTCTCGACGGCAGCAGCCTATGGGCCATACATTGTCGATTTCTTCTGCCCCGAGACGCGGTTGATTGTTGAGCTCGATGGCGAGTCTCATGTAAATCGAGCAGGTCAGGATCAGAGTCGCACAGCCTGGCTTGAACGCCGGAATTATAAAGTCATTCGATTCTGGGATTCTTACGTTTATGAAAATGTTGAGAAGGTGACGGAGTTCATATACGCCGAATGTCTGGCGCGCCGACCCCTCACCCCCGACCCCTCTCCCTCAAGGGGAGAGGGGAGAACGACAGCCGCTCAAAAGGATTCACATGTCCGCTCAAAATAGCGCAAATCATCCGTCTCCTGTTCTCTTTTTTGAAACGCTCAATGCCTATCAACGCACGGCGGCACTGAAGGCTGGCATCGAGCTTGAGGTATTCACCGCCATCGCCGAGGGCAAGCAGAGCGTTGCAGACCTCTGCACGCGCTGCGGCGCGCACGAACATGGCATACGGATTCTGTGCGACACACTGACGATCATCGGCTTTCTGACCAAGAGCGGCGAGCGCTACGCGTTATCGGCGGACTCAGCGGCATTCCTCGACAAGCGCCAGCCGACGTACATGGGCGGCGCGGCTGAATTTCTGCTCGCGCCCATGTTGATCGACGGATTCAAAGATTTCACGAATGCGGTTCGCAAAGGGGGAACGACTGTTCAGCAGAACGCGGTCTCGCCGGAGAATCCCGTGTGGGTGAAGTTCGCGCGGGCAATGGTGCCGCTGATGATGCTGCCGGCAGAGCTGATGGCCAAGCTCGTGCTGAACGGCTCGCAGGAGAAAATGCGCATACTCGACATCGCCACCGGTCACGGCATTTTTGGGCTGCAGTTCGCGAAGCTCAATCCGAACGCCGAGATTGTCGCACAGGATTGGCCGAATGTGCTGGAAGTCGCAAAGGAGAACGCTCAGAAATACGGCGCGTCCTCTCGCTTCAGCACGCTACCCGGCAGCGCCTTCGATGTCGATTTCGGCAGCGGCTACGATCTGATTCTGCTCACCAATTTCCTGCATCACTTCGATGCGCCATCGTGTGAGAAGCTGCTGAAGAAAGTCCACGCCGCACTTAAACCCGGCGGCCGCGCCGTGACGCTTGAATTCATTCCCAAAGAAGACCGCGTGACCCCGCCGGGCTCAGCCGCGTTCGCCATTATTATGCTCGGCACGACGCCCGCCGGCGACGCGTACACGTATTCGGAGCTCGAACGCATGCACAAGAACGCCGGCTTCGCCAGGACCGAGCTGCATCACCTGCAGCCGACGATGCAGTCGACGGTGATCGCGTGGAAGTAGGTTTCACACATCTACAGATACTTCTTTCGAGCTTGCTCCATTCCATCGTCCAACGTGGAAAGAAGACTCATTCCATTCTCCTTTTTTGACCACTTTCGATCATACGGCGCCAAGTACACATTTCGGATCATCTCTTCAGTAAATTAAAGTCCATACTCTTGAATTGAAGCCGGCACGTTATGCAGAGCATCGTTTAGATCAATGAGTTCTTCTGCGCTAATTTCATCGGAGAACGCGCGCATGTAGAGAAACGAGTTATACATCAGCCAAAGAGCGCCACTGAAATATGGCTCCGGAGCGATCGTTCTGGTCTTGTGAAACATATCTACTCCGGTCGTTAAAACGCCGCCAGTCTCCCGGCGGCGCTTCAACTGATAACGGACGACTGGCAACTGACAAAGCGTTAATCGAACGACAGCGTTTCGCGCACGACCTCTTCGATCGTTGTCAGGCCGTCGAAGATTTTCAGGATGCCCGCTTCGCGCAGCGTTCGCATGCCAGAGGCCATGGCTTCGGCGCGGATGACTTCGGTTGACTTGCTGCCCATGACCAGCTCGCGCATCTTCGAATCCACCTTCATGATTTCGTAGATGGCGTTGCGGCCGCGGTAGCCGGTTTTGTTGCAGTGGTCGCAGCGGCGGCCGAAGAAGAACTGCTTGCCTTCGACGTCTTCAGGCCGCAAGTTGACTTCCAGCAACGCTTCCTCCGACGGAACATACGTGTCTTTGCACTTGAGGCAGACCGTTCGGACCAGTCGCTGCGCCACCACCGCGTAGAGCGTGGCGGCCACGAGGAACGGTTCGACGCCCATATCGAGCAGACGCGTGATCGTCGACGGCGCGTCATTCGTGTGAAGGGTGCTGAACACCAAGTGGCCGGTCAGCGATGCTTCGACCGCGATTTCAGCGGTTTCCAAGTCTCGGATTTCGCCCACCAGGATCTTGTCCGGATCTTGACGCAGAATCGAGCGCAGACACGCGGCGTACGTCACGCCGATGTCGGCGCGGATCGGACACTGGATGATGCCGTCCAGGTCGTATTCGACCGGGTCTTCAGTCGTAATGATCTTCACGTCGGTCGTGTTGGCTTCGTTCAGCGCCGAGTACAGCGTCGTGGTCTTTCCTGAACCGGTCGGGCCGGTCACGAGACAGATGCCGTTGGGCTGCTCGATACAGTTGCGGAAGAACTGCAGTTCTTCGTCGCGCATACCGAGGCGCTCGAGATCCAGCGCGACGACGCTTCTGTCGAGTACGCGCATACAAACCGATTCACCGAAGTACGTCGGCAGCGTCGATACGCGCAAGTCGATCGGATTGCCGCCGACGTTGAGCTCGATACGGTTGTCCTGCGGCACGCGCCGCTCGGCGATGTCCATGTTCGACATAACCTTGATGCGGCTGCAGAGCGCCAGCGCCAGCGCGCGCGGCGGCGGCGGAATTTCAAGCAGCGTGCCGTCGATGCGGTAGCGGATCTTAAACTCGTTTTCAAACGGCTCGAAGTGGATGTCGGAGGCCTGGTCGCGGATGGCGGTGAGCAGCACGAGATTGAGGAACTTGACGACCGGCGCGGCGTTAACCATCTCGTCGATTTTCTTGGGATCGGCGATGCTGCTGTCGACACCGGTGAGCACTTCCATCTCGCCCGGGTCCATCGCGTCGAGCAGGTCCTTGATCGATTCCTTCTGGCTGCCGTAGTGTTCCTGGATGGCCTTGGCAATCTGTTCTTCGCTGGCGACGCAGCCGACGACTTCGCAGTTAAGCATGAAGCGCAGGTCGTCCAGCGCGTTGACGTTCTGCGGGTCGGCCATGGCGATGGTCAGCACGCCCCCGTCGAAGCTCAGCGGGACGATGCGGTAAACCTGCGCCATCGATACGCCGACCATCTTGACCGCTTCGGGATTGACCGTCTCCTGGCTGAGGTCGACGACCTGCATGCCGTGCTGCGTGGCCAGCGCCTGCAGCACGTCTTCCGCAGTGCACATGCCGGCATCCATCATGATCTGTCCGATCAAACCGCCTTTTTCCGCCTGCAGCGCGAGCGCCTCATTGAGCTGCTCTTCGTTGATGACGCCCATTTCAACGAGGATCAGCCCGAACTGCCGCCTATCCAGGCTCTCCGAATCCTCTTCCGTCACGTCGCGCTTGCTCCGCAGTGCTTCTGCCATCGATGCCTACCTCCCAGCGTTTCATTTCACCACAGAGGACACAGAGCGCACAGAGATACTCTGTGCGCTTCTGCTCATGATTACCGCTTCTGGCGCTTCATCATTTCCGTGTATTCGCGCACTTTCTTTTCCAGCATTTCCGGTTCCTGACTGCGGCGCATCATGTCGTTGTAGGTGATCTTCTGCGAGGTCCACAGGTTGAACAGGAAGTCGTCGAGCAGGATCATGCCTTCCTTGCCGGCCGTCTGGATGTGCGAGTTGATCTTGAACGTTTCGCCCTTGCGCATCAGCGCCTTGATTGGATCGTTGGCGAACATCAGTTCAAACGCGGCGCAGCGGCCCTTGCCGTCGGCAGACGGCACGAGTGTCTGCGAGATCACGGCGACCAGCGTGGCGGCCAGCTGCGTGCGGATCTGCGCCTGCTGATTGGTCGGGAAGGCGTCGACGATACGATTGATCGTTTCAGCCGCGCCGGTCGTGTGCAGCGTCGCGAACACCAAGTGGCCCGTTTCAGCCGCTGTGATTGCCGTTGAGATCGTTTCCAGGTCGCGCATTTCGCCGACGAGGATCACGTCCGGATCCTGGCGCAGCGCGCGCTTGAGCGCTTCAACGAACGTCGGCACGTCGACACCGAGCTCACGCTGAGTCACCACGCACTTCTTGTGCTTGTGGTAGTACTCGATCGGGTCCTCGATCGTGATGATGTGATCGGCACGTTCGGTATTGATGTAGTCGATCATCGTCGCCAGTGACGTTGTTTTGCCTGAGCCCGTCGGGCCAGTGACGAGCACCAGTCCGCGCGGACGCATGCAGACGTCCTTGATCACCGGCGGCAGGCCGATCTGTTCGAACGTCTTGAGCTTGTTGGGGATCTGGCGCAGCACCAGGCCGACGGCGCCCTTCTGCTTGAACACCGAGACGCGGAAACGCGCCTGATCGCCAAAGGCGAAACCGAAGTCCGCTCCGCCGTGTTCGCCCAGGTTCTGCTGATGGCGCTCGGGCGTGATCGATTTCATCAGCGCCGTGGTATCGTCCGGCGTCAGCGGCGTGTTGCCCAGGTTGTGCATCTCACCGCGCACGCGCACCGCCGGCGGCCGTCCGACTGCCAGATGCAGGTCCGAGCCGTCGTACTTGATGACCGCTTCAAGCAGGCGCGCAATGTCCGCCTTCGCGCCCCCGGCCGCCGCCGTGGCCGCCGGAGCTGCCGGTCGCGGAGCCGCTGCCATGCCGCCCGGTGCCGGGGCTCCGCCCACTGGTCCGCCCATTCCGCCTGGAGCTGTGTTCATGAAGTCTCCTCAGTTGATGCCGCCCGCCTGTCCGTCACTCGTCACCCGTCACCCGTCACCCGTCAAGTCCGTTTACGTGTACACCTTCGCTTCAGCCATCACTTCTTCCAGCGTGGTCCAGCCATCCAGAACCTTGCGCAGGCCGTCGTCGAGCAGCGTGTTCATGCCGTCGCGGCGCGCCTGTTCGCGCAGCGCGTCCGTGGTCGCTTTCTTGAAGCACATTTCGCGCAGGCGGCTGTTCATCACCATGATTTCGTAGATGCCTTTGCGGCCTTTGAATCCGCGCTCCTTGCAGGTGGCGCAGCCGGTTCCGCGGTAGAGCTGCTTGCCCATATACTGTTCTTCGCGCAGACCCACGGCCTTAAGCTTTGCCGGGTCCATCGTGTCCGGAGCCTTGCAGTCCGGGCAGATGGTGCGCACCAGTCGCTGCGCCTGCACGGCCTGCACCGAGCTGGCCACAAGGAACGGCGCCATGCCCATGTCGACCAGACGCGTCAGCGCGCTGGGCGCGTCGTTGGTGTGCAGCGTTGCAAACACCAGATGTCCGGTGAGCGCCGCTTCGATGGCGATGTGCGCTGTTTCTTCGTCGCGGATTTCGCCGACCAGGATGATATTGGGCGCCTGTCGCAGCATGGCTCGAAGCGCCTTCTGGAAGGTCATTCCGGCCGAAACGTTGATCTGGCACTGGTTGATTCCGGAAAGCGTGTATTCCACGGGATTCTCAGCCGTGATGATCTTGCGGTCAGGCTTGTTCAGTTCATTGAGAGCCGAATACAGCGTCGTCGTCTTGCCTGATCCCGTCGGCCCGGTGATCAGCATGATGCCGTTGGGCTTTTTGATCAGGTTGCGGAAAATCTTCATGTCGTCGTTGTGGAAGCCGAGCTGTTCAAGACCGAAGCTGATGGCGGCCTTGTCCAGGATACGCATGACGACCGATTCACCGTGCGACGCCGGCAAGGTGGATACGCGCAAGTCCAGGTTGCGGCCGAGCAGCTTGAGCTGAATCTTACCGTCCTGCGGCCGGCGCTTTTCGGCCATGTCCAGCTGCGCCATGATCTTGATGCGCGCGATAATCGAGCCCTGCAGGCGCTTGGGCGGTGAGTCCATTTCGTAGCAATTGCCGTCGATGCGGTAACGCACGCGCAGGCGATCCATCATGGGCTCGACGTGAATGTCGCTCGCGCGGCTCTTTACTGCTTCGGTGATGATCAGCGTAACGAGTTTGATAACCGGCGCGTCATCGTCGTCGACGCCAATGCGTTCGGCGTCCTGCTTGATGCCTTCTGTATCGACGACCTCGATGCCCATGTTCGACAAATGCGTGGCCGAGAGGTCGGCGATCTGATCCTTCAAGTTGATCTGGCCGTCGCCGTAGTACTTGTCGATTGCTGAATCGATGGCTTCGCGCGTGGCGAGCACCGGTTCGACCTGGCTGTTGATGACGAAGCGGATGTTATCGAGCGACTGGAGGTCGAGCGGATCGGCGATGGCGACGGTGAGCACGCCATCGAACATGTCGATCGGCATGATGTGGTTTTCGCGGCAGAGCTCGGACGGGACCATGTCGATGACGGCCTTGGCGACCTCGAGGCCTTCCAGGTCCACCATTTCCATGTTGAACTGTTCGGCAAGAGCGCTGGTGATGTCATTGGGGCCGCAGAGCCCGTCGGCGACGAAGATCTCGCCGATCTTGGCCTTCTCACCGTTCATCTGCTTTTCGAGCGCCGCGTCGATGTTGTCCTGCGT
This sequence comes from Planctomycetota bacterium, assembly GCA_035628505.1. Classification (GTDB taxonomy): domain Bacteria; phylum Planctomycetota; class SZUA-567; order H5-PLA8; family H5-PLA8; genus DASPJR01. The sequence continues at coordinate 6,635 of DASPJR010000226.1, forward strand.
GACGCAGCCCATATCCATGAGAATTTCGCCCAGAAACCGCCGCGCATCGGACATGTAGCTCACCTCAACTTTGATGTCTTGCCGGAGGCAACGAGCCGCAGGACTGAAACGCGGCGCTGTCCCCCCGGGCAGCAGACGGGACGAAGAGTCCCGCGTATGGAACAGTTTGCAATGTGCAATATACGCCCCTGAAAATTCTTTGGAAGCGTAAAAAGCCGAATGCCACGCTCAGCCGTTCGCAGGGTGTTCAGAGCATGTTCCAAGAGGACTTAACGCAGGCGCCAGCGCCTAACAAAAACCACCCTTTAGGAGAAACAGACCGGCGTTGGGCACCGTCACACGGCGAGGGTGACGGGTAACGGGCTGTGTTGAAGACGTCTCATTTATTCGCCAAGGACGCCAAGTCGCCAAGAGCGCCAAGTGGAATACCATTTTAAGGTCCTTCTTGGCACCCTTGGCGTTCCTGCGTTCTTGGCGAAATAAGAAAGCATTTCAATAGAGCCGGGCTGACGGGCGGCGAGTGACGGCCGCGGGTGGCGGCTGACGGGTGGCGGGTGACGGGTGGCGGGTGACGGGTGGCCGATGAACGGGTGACGGGTGACGATGCTCGCAAACTAAAGTGTCCCGGAGGGACACTGGAGGGTAGCCGGGGGTGAGCACGACGCGGAGCGTCTGCGTAACCCCCGGTTGGCGGCGCCTCACGCGTTGCGCCCCGAAGGCGGCGCCGGATGCAGTACACGATGATCCGTGTTTTCCTCCGGCGCACCCTTCGGGGCGCGAAAGTAATGGAGAACGCGTTCCGGGGGTTACGCGGCGCTTCGCGTCCGCTCACCCCCGGCTACCCTCCACCGTCCCTCCGGGACGGTACAGCCCGGCACGTGGCACCGGTAGCACGGGCGGGTGGGATTTTCCCGCATCCTCGCTGCTTGTTCTGACGTCGGGTGCCAGCCAAATGCGGAGCAAATCGGTGCTCGCGCTTGCGTCGCAGCCGGGCACGGCAGTAGCATCGACGGAAACAGTGATGTTCGCAGTGGATGAATGACTTGCGTGTCTGGGGAGATCCGTCCGGCGACCGCACTGATCTGCTCCGCAGCTCAGTGGCACCCCGGAAAGGGAGCAAGCCGCGATTAACGTGCAAGCCGATGCCACCCGCCACACTTTTAACGGGACCACCCCGGGGCCAGTGCTACCAGCCAAGAATTTCGCACCGGCTGAGATGTGAAAACCGCTCATAATCATGCAGTTTAATTGCGGTCAATTCGTTGAAGTTACATAAGTGCTGGCTGCTTCAGCGTGGAGAGATTCGACATGGTCAACTCACGATTGCTCAAGCGCCTATTATCGTTAGTCGCGATTGTCATGTTCGCTCTCGTCGTTGTGTGGGTGACATATTTGAGTGCAGACGATAACGAACCAGAAGGAACGCATCCCAAACCGGTCTCCGCATTGCCAAGACAAGTTACTGCAGGCGATGGCACAGTTAGCCTTTTCGCTGATTACGCGCACGCCAAGGACGACCAGATCACACTGTACTTGGTTAACAAGACAAAGTCAGCGATGTCGTTCCCCGCTCAAGATGGCGATCTCTACATCAAACTAGAGAGGCAGCTTCCAGATAGGGATTGGGAACGAGCACAAACGCACGCATACAGTTGGTGTGGGAACAGTTACCACAGCGTTGACCTGAAGCCCAATGAGTTCATCGCCTTAAAAGGGATATATAAAAAAACCGGCAAGGCAGGCGTGGTGCGATATCGCTCTTTCGAAAACCTGTCATTAATTTCCAACTCGGGGCAGGGTTTCGTGGACGAAGCACAAGTCTTGGCCGCGCGAGTTGACGACATGTCGAAGCGCCATGTTCCTTGAAGTTTACAGGGGGTCTTTATTGCGAATGATGGGTATCCGCGTCCCGGCGTCTATGCTTATCGACACGCGTCGGCATTGGAGCTCCTTCGATCGTATGACCTGGCGTACTTCTTCAGGCAAGAAGCAGCGAAATGGGCCTCCAGCGTAAGGGCGCTCGATGGCGCAAGTGCGGCGGAAACCAAGACCGCGGAACTGATCGAGCGAGTTCTCACGCAACCTTGGACCCATTTCCGCGATCAGACCAGCCTCGTTTCCCGGTGTATAAGCGCCTTGACGACTAAGCTCGTCGTAACGACGCCCGGTACTCCCGAGGACGATCGGCTTCTTTGTTGGTGTGTGCTCCAGGAACTGGCTTATCGATCTGCGCCAGACGGCTATTCAAAGCCGGGAAACAATTTCTATTATAGTTTTCACGCCTCGACTGAATTCAGCATTGATCCGAAAGAGCGACTAACTTTTATAGCCGAATGCAGGCGCGTGCTCGGCGATGGTCCAGACGCCGAGCGCGGTTTCGCAGCGAGTATGCTTATGAATGAAGCTATTAGCGCCAACTTAGTCGACACGGCGGAGACAACACGGTTCGTGACCGATCGTGATCCTTCGGTATGGCGATGGTCGGCATTATCACTCATTCGGCAAGGCAAGCGTGTAGCGCTTTGGCAGATGCTAGTGAAACGAAGTTTAGAGGACCAGAAACAAGGATTGTTTATGCTGGCGCACAGTATGCCAGAGACGTTTTCAGCGGAGGAATTACAGTACTGGGTGACGTATGCACGTTCGAGCCCGCTATCACTTGCTTACGCATGCGATCTCGCATTCGCTTTCAACCACAAACCTG
>DASPJR010000227.1:0-3863 GCA_035628505.1 Planctomycetota bacterium
TTATCTATCTGTAGTTTTTTCTACGGTGCCCTTCTACGGTCGCAGTCCGTTTTTGCGATACTAAGTGAAGCAGCGTGCAACGCTGCGAGACGATAACGCCTGATTGCATCGACGTTTCGCAGCAGGGTGGAGAGCAGTGAAACACCATGGAACAGCTCTGTAGTGGATTTTAAGTCCCTTGCGTCTGCCATTTCGCCACGCCGGCAAATAGTGATTTTACTCTGTAGATACGCTCTCCGTTCGCACTGCCGAATTGACAATTCTACGGTGGCTTTCTACGGTCGTCGAGTGAAACAAGCGAAAACGACCGGAGAAACCCGGAAGAAACCGACTGCCTGGATACAGGTGGACGATTGTCTGGTCCGACATGCGAAGAGCGGGCGTTATTACGCTCGATTCTGGCGTAACGGCAAGGCCCATTGGAAGGCACTTGGAACAAAGCTCAAGACGGTTGCCGACGGCAAGCTGGCGACCCTGAAAGCTGAATGGCTCGCCCAAGATGGCGGAGCGGTAACACCCGACACGGCCAGCCGATGGACGGTAGGCGTTGCCCTGGATCTGCTACGCCGCGACGTGAAGGCTGGAAAGGCCATGAACGAGAACGCGGGGATTAAACAGAAGGGGCGAATCGCCGAAAGTACCCAAACGTACCGAGCGCAGACGATCGATGCCCTTGTGCGATCATGGCAGGAAATCAACGGCTCGAATCTGCGCGAACTCGAGATTCGCAGAATCCCTGTGGAGGCCGTGGAGCGATGGGCGTTCACATACCGGGCACAGGTAAGCTCCGGGCGCTTCAACGCCACCCTTGGAACGTTGCGCGCTGTTATTCGGTACGCCCGCGAGGCAGGGCAACTACATCGAGACCCGACAGTCAAAATCAAGCGGGAGCGGATTCGGAAAAGCAGAATCAATGCGGCGTTGCCTACGTTGCCGGAGTTCAAGCAGATCGTTGCAACAATGCGCAGTTCCGGGCATCGCACAGCTGGTGACGCTGCTGATTTCGTCGAGCTGCTCGCGTATACGGGCGGGAGGTCGTTTGAGGTTGAGGGTCTGACGTGGGCCGATGTCGATTTCGTCCGCAGAGAGTTAACATTCCGGAGAACGAAAAACGGCCAACCTCGGACAATACCAATGAACCGGACTTTGGCGGAACTGCTCCTGCGGATGAAAACGCAACGCTCCTCAGAGGGCGCAGGCTCCTCAGTTGTCCGAGTCAGCGACGTGCGGGCTTCGCTTACTAGGGCTTGTCGGTCGGTTGGAGCGCCGCGTATTACGCGTCATGGTCTCCGCGGGTTCTTCTCAACGGTTTGCCTTCAAAGTGGCGTAGACGTTCGTACCGCCTCGGAATGGCTGGGTCATCAAGACGGCGGCAAGCTGCTCCTCGAGACATATGCGAAATCAGCCGGCGCTCAGGCGGCAGCAAAGCTGAGGTTTGACTGCGACGAACCCACAATCAGCGGCTCACCCCAATGAAAGGGCTACGAAAGCTGGACGTGAAAGAAGAAACCGTTCGGCTAACCCCACACGGCGGGGAAGTGAAACTTCCAGGGCTTTCCGGCGAACAGCTATCGTTCCTTAAAATTTTCTACAAATCCGCCGAAGCTGGTGAGCTTCCCGAAATAACTGCTTGGCTGGACGGTAAGAACTGGCCGGGGAGATCCGGAAAAATTCCGAAACTACCCAGCACCCCCGATGCGCTCCGTGCACGTGAACGCTCGTTGCTTGCGGTTGGAATAGTCGTCGCGCGCTCTCACATTTGCCCCTTGGCAATGGAGTGCTTTCGCTGGTCGCGTGAGAACGAAGCGGGGGCAATCATAGAGTTGTTCATCGCGTTGGGAGCCCGCCATCTAAACGTATTGTGGCGCAACGACCTGATTAACACGTTTCGAGACATGCTCGTTCGATCCCCTATGACTCGCCGCGCAGTCGGAGAAGCCCTTGTAAAATCGAGCGCATCATGGGGAGACATCGAGGGGCGCACCGGAAAGAACATAAAACATACGAAAGAGTTTTTTCGCCTCTTTGATCCCGCGCATAATCTGGATTTCGCGATAGCCGTTTTGTGGGCTGACCCTGTGGCCCGTTTACACAAATGGGAGAAGGAATTCTCGGACCTGCATGACCGCTTCGTTGCCGAGTATGAACCGGTTGCTCAGACAGCGGGCACCTATGTCCCAAATTATCATAAGCTGTACCGCGCTGCAGAGAGTGTGGGTCTCCTCCAGAACAGGCGGTCCTACACCGCCACACACTGAATTTGCGGGAACCCTAGGGAAAGGTAAATTTCGTCTACATGGACGCGGTGGGGCACGTTGCAGCCACCGTGAGCAACACATCACCCACTGAGATTAATCCAGTAGACATCCTACGCGCGCTTGGAGTCTCCAACCGCGCCACCGTGCAAGTTCGCGAATTCGCGACATTCTGCGGTAAGTCACGCAATTGGGCGTACCGCCTCATCAAGAATGGCGACCTTCACGTCATCGAAACGGGCGGCAACCTTCTCGTCCCAGTCACCGAGGTCCTCCGTTTTGCAACCGGAGGAAAATAATAAACCCGCCTCACGCTATGCGCGAGACGGGTGCTTCGTGAAACAAGCACCCGGAGCGTAGCAGGAGCTGGAGGCGAGCGCAAACACCATGCACATACAATTTACTGGGGCGCATCCGCCCGGAAAAGAAAACCGCCCCGTGACGCGGGGCCACGGAGCGGGAAGATTTGAAAACCTTCCGCAAAGATACAGCAAGCTACAGAAGAGGCAAGCTAGTAATCCTCCCACCGACGCAGAACTTCAGCAAATCGGTGAACATTACGCCGGGGACGTCGAATGGTTCCGTCGAGAGGTCGGTTTCTGTCGGTGCCCTGGTGAAAGCGAGCACACCAAACCGAACGCTCGGACCGATTGCCAGATCGTCGTGGCTAAAACGGTCATCAACGGATGCGTCGTTGCTCCCGGATTCTACTGCTTCCATGAATCCTGCGAGGCAGCAAGAGCAGCGGCAAGTTACAAGCTGCAGAGTCATCTCGGGAAACGATGTGCAGCTACCGGGGCTATGTGGCAGCTCCCGCCGAAGATATACTCTCATCGTCCAAGCGCAAAGCCGACAGCGCCGACGTTCATCCCGTCAATCCTTCAGAGCGTAGCAAGAAAGCTTGGACCAGTAGACTTCGAGTACTTCCGATCACGCTCTCCAATCCGGACGGATAACAGAACGCCTGCGTCTTTCCTGCATGCGATCGGACTCTCCGGGGAGAATTTCCTAATCTTCAACCGATACCAGTCGCAGGGGCAATACCTCTATACAAATCGGGGTCATCCGTTTGATGCGCGGGAGTTGAATCACTTCCGAACTGGGCAGCGATGCGGTGTCTGGTTCTTGAGTAATCCTGTATCCGGTGAATGGTTCGAAAGCGAAGCTCGCAAGGATCGAATGACGCGCCGGTCATGGCGTGCCGTAACCGCTTTTAGATATCTCGTCGTGGAGTCTGACAAGGCGGACATGTGGCAATGGCTGGCAGCAGTCGCGCAACAGCCGCTGCGAATCACGGCAATTTACACCTCGGGGGCCCGCTCCATTCATTTATTGGTGCGAATGGACGCGACCAGTAAAGAGGATTGGGATGCCGGCGCTGCTGGAATGAAGCCGCACCTGATACCGTTGGGCGCGGATCGAAAGGTATTCAGCGCCGTTCGCCTCACCCGCCTACCCTACTGCTTCCGTGATGGGACCATTGATGAGGTGGAACATGACGGGAAAAAGACACATGTCTATCGCCGCTTCCCTGAGCCACGGCTCCAGGATCTGCTTTACCTAAACCCACAGCCGGATGGGACGCCAATCTGTGAACAGGGGGTGCTA
>DASPJR010000228.1:0-46014 GCA_035628505.1 Planctomycetota bacterium
CCGACCGGGTACTGGTGGGGATTCACGAAGCGTTTGATGCCCCCGTGGAACTTCGCGAGCTGTTCCCCCGTACGCCGGCGAACAGCCGCTAAAGCCGGTGCCTGGTACACGCACCGGCCGCCGCGGAAAATCGGCACAAGCAAATCCTCGTGCGGCATCACCGGATCGAGTGTTTTGCGCCGCGTCATGTCAGCGGCATCTACGATGCGAGGAATCTGGCGGATGCCGGTGTTCTCGTCGTAAATCATATCGGCAACGAACTCGTCGTCTTTGCGATAGCGGCGCACATTCAGGATTCCAGGCGTCGAAATTTTTAGTGACTGCTCGGAAAGCTTGACCTTGTACTGCCACTGACCGCGCTCGCGAATCGCAGACAGCTTGTAAACGCCCCCAAGCGCCGGTTGCGTGCCGCCCGTGGCGAGGTTCGTGCCGACGCCCCAGATGTTGATCAGCGCACCCTGCTCTTTGAGGCTAGAGATTACTGTTTCGTCCAAGTCATTGGACGCCACGATCGCCGCTTTGGGAAATCCATTTTCGTCCAGGATCCGGCGCGCTTCGATCGACAGATAGGCCAGATCGCCGGAGTCCAGACGGATGCCGGCCATCTCGAAACCTTCGGCGCGCAGCTTCTTTCCGACTTCGACCGCGTTGCGGACGCCTTCGAGCGTGTCATACGTATCGACGAGAAAGACGCAGTTATTGGGCATCACCGCCGCGTACGCTTTGAATGCTTCGATCTCGCTGTCGAAAGACATCACCCAGCTGTGCGCGTGCGTGCCGCGGACGGGAATGCCATAGAGTTTACCAGCCAGAACGTTGGACGTGGCCGCGCATCCGCCCACGAACGCCGCGCGGCTGGCAGCAAGCGCGCCATCGATTCCCTGTGCGCGGCGCAGGCCAAATTCGAGCACCGGATCGCCGCGGGTCGCCAGGCACACTCGCGCCGCCTTGGTCGCGATCAGCGTCTGAAAATTGATGAGATTCAGCAGCGGTGTCTCAAGTATCTGGCACTGCAGAATCGGCCCGCGCAGACGTATGAGCGGCTCGTTCGGAAAGACAACCGTGCCTTCGGGAATGGCGTCGACATCGCAGGCAAATTCCAGCTTGCGGAGATACTCAAAGAAGTCCTTCTCGAAAAGCGGCCGGCCATCGTTGCCCGTCAGCGTCGAAAGATAATCGAGATCCTCGTCGCTGAAGCGCAGCTGATTCAAATAATCAATAGCCGCTTCGAGGCCGCAGGCGATGCTGAAACCGCCCTTGAACGGATTGCGCCGGAAAGAGAGATAGAACACCGCCTCCTTCTGCGCGACACCCAGCTTCCAGTAGCCGTACGCCATGGTCAGCTGGTAGAGGTCAGTCAGCAGCGCGAGGGAGTGACGGTAAAGGCCTGCGGTATTCATGGGCACCTCCTTTAGTGTTTACCGTACACTAAGTTGGTGCGCACGTCAAGCCGGATCGTCTAGATTGGTTCAAAAACGCCGTTTACTTCGTCTCGGGCGTGCTGACGGGAATGGGTTGATTCGCCGGCGCGTCAAACAAAGCGCACAGACGTTCTTTCAGCCACGGAGCATTGACATAGCCCAGGTGTCCGCCGCGCGGCATGAGCACTACAGGCAGTTTTCCCGCATTGTTCTGGATGCGCGCAAAGTCCTCGGGGCGGTTGAGCGGGTCGTCGGCAGTCAGGAATGTCACTGAGTACGCCGGCTGCTTCTGAAGAAGGCGGTAGACGTCCATCTCGGCCGCAAACTCATCGAAGCTGCCATAGCCTTTGCGCTCGCTCCAGTACGCATAAGCGATGTCATGCATGTACTTGCTGAAGGTCCAGGCTTGGGCGTGTTCCTCGCGCACGAAGGAATCGTCGAACTCATTTCCGCGCGGCAGCGCATTCAGGCGGAAGAGATTGTCGTTGGCGATGACAACGGCGGCCAGGCTCAGTCGCATCTCCGCCGCCAGCGCAGCGCGAAGTTCGCTGTCGCTTACTTTATCGCCAGGCTTGAGCCCGCCGACGCGCGCCTGCAGTTCCGGAAGGGTGTACTTCCAGCGGTCTTCGCGGTGCCATTCGTCGAGCAGCTCCGCTGATTTATCAAGCCGCAGCGGGGGCGAATATGCCTGAATGGCCGTGAGGCGGAATGGCAAACGTCCCTCGGCGGCCATGCGACCGAGTTGCAGTGCTTCGATCGCGCCGTAGCTGATGCCGACGATACCGATCTCGCTGACACGGCCTTCAATGTTCGGATGCTTCAGGAAGGCAGAGATGACTTCACTAAGGCGCTCGGCTTCGGCAGCGACATTGCCGGCCACTCCATGACGCGAGACCGCCGAGAAATAAGGCAGGAACGTCGAATCCAGCGTCAGGACATGGTTGCCTTCGGCCGAAAGCCAGCCCGGCCAGAGCCGTTCAAAGCGGCCGGTCGCATTGCCAAACAGGCCGAGCAGAACGACAGTCAGCGGCGCTTTTCCATTCTGAATGATGGCGCGAACGGGAACGGGCTTCTTGAATGTCGGCACGCGAAGTTCGAGCTTCGTCATGCCGCGTGGCTTTTGAGATTCGACGCCTAAATAACCGGTGACGGTAGCGTAGAGCCCGTTTTCATTTGGGGAGTCCAGCTCAGCGGCCTGTGCCGTAACGAAAAAAATGCACGAGCAGCACAGTAAAAAGTGAAAACGAATGGAGAAGAATGGACGTGTGCAACGCATAGCCGGCTCTCCCGAAGGTCCCTTCTGTTCGCAAAATGCAAACAGCAGGCCTCTCGGAAAGGACCTCAGCGTCGGGCACATCATTTTGAAAGCGGGCGCATCATTATTCCAGAAGTTTAAGCGTGTAGTGATTGTCGTGGCACATGATGACCGTCCAGTTTTTGCCGATATGCCGGACGAGCGATTTCTTCTGTATGTTCGGCGGCGCGACGGTGACGACCAGGTTGATGACGTCCGGGGAGGTCTGGTTTGAGTCGGTGATAATATCCGGCGGAAAATCATCGGGGATGTCGCCGCCGGCCGCAATCTTCCGCAGCAGCATGCGGGAATGCTCATCGTACTCCGAGAGATCCTTTGCCATGGCACGGACGATTGCGTCGTCTTTAACGCCCTTGTCCTTTTCGCGGCGGATAATCTGTGTCACGCGCTCGACCGTCTGCCTGTTGATCGGCGGGAGCGGCTTGGGTTTTACTTCGGGCATCATTTCGTTGGCGGGGTCTTCAGCAGCCATCGCGATTCTCCTTTTTCTGGAAAATTGAAGTATACGTCGCACTTTCGAAGGCAAAAAGAAATTGTGCAAAAAAAGCGCGTTCTTTTGTGCATGACCATCAGGCGTGTTCGCCATAAAATGCAGTCTCAACATTAAATGGAGTCTAATCTTGGAACTGGTGGGTCAGACGCTCGGTGATTTCCACATCGAAGCGCTGCTCGGCAAAGGCAGCATGGCACGCGTCTACCAGGCGCGCCAGATTTCGCTTCGCCGTCACGTAGCGTTGAAAGTTCTCGAAGAAGGCATATTCACGCCAGGCAACAACGTGAAGCGTTTTCTGCGTGAAGCGGAGGCGCTGGCAAGGCTCGAGCACGGAAACATCGTTCCGGTCTATTCCGCCGGCGAACAGGAACCCTATTACTTCTTCGCCATGCGCCTGATCCGCGGCGGCACGCTCGACCAGGCGATGCGCAACGGCGTGAAACTTTCGACCGCGATGGAGTGGGCGGTCGATATCTGCCGCGGACTGGCGTTCGCTCATGCGCACGGCATTGTCCACCGCGACTTGAAGCCGACGAATGTTCTCATACATGATGGCATGGCGCTTTTGAGCGACTTCGGGCTGGCGCGGCTGCGCGACGCATCGACGGTAACGCAGCTTGGACATCTGCTGGGCACGCCCCTTTATATGTCGCCCGAGCAGACGCTGGGCGAGAACGCGGGACCTGCAGCGGACTGCTTTGCGCTCGGCATCATTCTTTATCAGCTCGTCACCGGACATCATCCTTTTCTGCACGACGCCAAGAAGAATCTTTCGCGCAAGGAACGCCGCACGCGTTTGTTTCAACGCATACAGGATTGCGAGTTCGCTCCCCCCTCAAAAGTGGACCCGGCGATCTCGCCGTCGCTTGAAAAGGTGCTCCTGCGGGCGCTGGCGCGCAAGCCGCTGAACCGCTTTCGCGACGCCACGGAGATGCTGGACGCGCTGGAATACGCTGCGCAAAAAGATCCGCCCACGCAGCGTATTGTGCGCTGCGCGCGCGTGTCCTCGCCGGAAACCCCCGCTCCAGACAAGGCACAGGATCTGAACACAGATGTCAGCACTGTCGGCATGCAGGCAAAGGCAGAAGCTGCCGCCGAAGGGGTTAACCGCGAGCCGCCAGGGCGGAAGCTCAGCCCGACCGTGCTCGCACCGCGCGCTCAGCCTGGCGAGTCCTCGCGTCTGACGCCGCCGCGCGGAAAGGCTCCGGTCTTTGTCGGCCGCTATCGCATCATCAGGGAGCTCGGCCACGGCGGGCAGGGCGTTGTCTACGAAGCTCACGATCCGATACTCGATCGAAAAGTCGCGCTGAAAGTGCTTCGGCAGGATGCTGTAACAGACCCGCGCCTGGTCGAGCTGTTCTGGCACGAAGCACGCATCGCGGCGCGGCTGAGCCATCCGAACATCATCACGATTTACGATTTCGGGATCGAAAATAAGCTCGAATACCTGACAATGCAGCTCATCGACGGCCTTTCGCTTGACCGATTGCTCGAAAAACGGCGCCGCCTGCCGCCGCTCTTTGCGATTCAGACGCTGATTCAATGCGCCGATGCGCTTGGCTTCGCGCACAAAGCCGAGATCATCCACCTGGACGTGAAGCCCGGCAATATTCTGCTGCAGACGACGTTGCGCAGCCGGCCACTTTCCGGGAGCAGCGCCCGCCGGAGCAGCGCGGATGCGCTGGGCGCTCCGCACGCACTGCTTACCGATTTCACGATGTCACGCATGCGCCAGGCGCTGACTGAACGCGAGAAAAATAACGCGGTGCTGAACCCGATGGCTGGGACTATCGCTTATTCCTCGCCTGAGCAGTTCAGCGGCGATCCGCAGGCGATTGGTCCGCACAGTGATATTTTTGCGCTGGGGATCGTTTTTCACGAAATGCTGACCGGCCGTCAACTATTCGGCAGCGACGATCCGGCGATTTCGCGGGAGCGCATCCTGCACGAAGACGTTCCCCCGCCCTCCTCTATTCTTCCGGGGCTTGGAAAAGATATCGATGCGCTATGCCTGCGCATGCTTGGCCGAAGCTTGCGTGAACGAATTCACTCCTGCAGCGAAGTGATTGAACGGGCGGAGGCGATTGAGCATAAACTGCTGGCGTGATCCCCTCTCCCCTCCGGGGAGAAGGAAATACACCAAATTGCCTCTTGAATCTGACTCCCGAGGAGTTACCTTATTTCCCCTTGTGGGATCGAGCGTGTTTCGCTCGTCGAGAGATTAGAAAGAGAGTCAGTCATGGCACATAAACAGGGTCAGGGTTCGTCCAAGAACGGCCGCGATAGCCAGCCGAAATTCCTCGGCATCAAGTGCTACGGCGGCGAACAGGTCAGCGCCGGAAACATCATCGTCCGCCAGCGCGGCACGAAGTTCCGTGCCGGCCGCAACGTCGGCCTCGGCCGCGATCACACGCTCTTTGCGCTGGCTGAAGGCGTCGTTCGCTTCGACACCACGGCCGCCAAGAAGGTCCACGTGATTCCGCTGGACGAGATCAAGGCCGAGAAGAGCGCCGCCAAGCCGAAAGCTCAGCCCGCATCCGGCGAGTAAGTTCTTTTGCCGCGAAAAGTAATTCTGGAGAATCGCGTGGCTTGAGGCCACGCGATTTTCTTGTTTGCGCAGGCCACCGTAGTAAAAATCTGTCGATTCGTCCATCTCCGCACGAACTGCTCACGGCTGGGAGTCGCTGTATGAACATGACGCTGGTTAAGAAAATTCTGCGCGAACTGAAGAAAATGCCGATCATTGATCCGCATACGCATGTCCGCGCCGAACAACCAGTCGCGCAGCACCTCGGCGACCTCCTCGGCTACCATTACTACACGGAATTGAGCAACAGTTCGCGCGGCACGCCGGTTAAGCTGCCCGACGATCCGGATGCCCGCATCGAGTACGTCTGGCCGCACCTGCCCGAGCTTCGCGGAACGGTCCAGTTCGACTGGATGATGGGCATCAGCGAGATGTTCTTCGACATTCCGCGCGAAGACTGGTTCAGCAAGCCCAAGCGCGACGTGATCAAGCGCGCGCAGAAAGCGATTCAGAGCAAAACCTACGAGCAGAAGGTCTGGGCGCGCTCGAACATCAAGCAGGTTTATCTCACCAACCAGTTCGACGAAGACCTTTCCGGACATCACGATGAACGCCTCGTGCCGTGCCTGCGCACCGACGATCTCGTTTTTAACGCCGACAGCGCACGCTCCATTCCGCGCCTGGACAAGGCGCTGGGTGTCATGTCGGGCAAGAGCATCGTTCACTGGCGCGCGGCGCTGACGAAAGTTTTCGACCGCTTCAAGACGTGGAAGTTCGCTTACGCGGCCGTGGGTCTACCGCCCAGTTTCACCTTTCAGGACAACCTGGAGCCGCAGGCAGAAGGCCTTTTGCGCAAAATCGCTTCAGGCGAGATCCTCGATCAGCAGAACCGCCGGCTGTGGGCGAGCTTCGCGATTGAAGAAATTGCCAAGCAGTGCCAGCGTGTGGGCGCGCCGTTCTGCCTGATGGCCGGCGCCGACCGCAACGTTTACACGCAGGGCGTACCTGCCGGGCAGGATCTTTTCCGCTGTGACGCGCATCTGCGCGGGTACGATGTGCTGCTGAACAAATATCCAGACGTGCGCTTCCCGTTCATGGTCGTCAGCGACACGGCCGGCCTTGAGCTCACGGTTGCCGGCTGGATCCGCCACAATGTCTATCCGTTCAGCCACTGGTGGTACTCGAACAATCCGACAGACATCCGCCGCGAGCTGCGCCGCCGGCTGGACGTGCTGCCGCGCAACAAGTTCATCGGCTTCCACTCAGACGGTTACTCGCTCGAGTTCACGCTGCCGAAGTTCAACACCTTCCGCCTGCAGCTGGCGATTACGCTGGCGGAGCGCATCGAGGAAAGCCAGGTTGCCGGCAGCGAGATCATCGAACCGCTGGACGTTGATGGCGCGCTTGAGATTGCCAACAAAATCCTGCTGCAGAATTGCGGCGAGATCCTCGGCATGCGCCAGGCCCAGCCTATTGTGCTCGAAGCCAACCCACAGGCTGAGCGCATGAGCGAAATCGGTTTTTTGAAGGCCTGACGCGCAGCGACAGTCTCACTCTTGCCGCATTTTTCCCCTCTCCCTCCGGGAGAGGGCCGACGTGAGCGAAAGCGAACGCGGGGTGAGGGAGAACTGCCGCCAGCTGGATGCCGCGTCCTTCCCTCACCCGGCACTCGCTGCCGCTCGTGTCCGCCCTCTCCCGGAGGGAGAGGGAACTGCGCGGTGCCGGCGGCACTTGCCGTACGGCCATCCTCGCGATTAAGCTCATCCGCATGGTCAAATGGCTCGCCGTGATCCTCGTAGTGCTCGTCGCGCTCGGCGGCGCGGCCGCATCGCTGGCGCCCAGGCTGAAGCCCAAGCCGCCTGAATGGAAAACTGAAAAAGTCACACGCGGCGATCTGACCATCACAGTTACTTCGACAGGCACTGTGGGGCCAATACAGACCGTACTGATCGGCTCACAGATTTCCGGACGCGTAAAGAGCGTCAACAAAGTTTCAAACGACATCGTCAAGAAAAACGACGTTCTCGCCGAGCTCGATACGGACCTGCTCGATGCCGAAAAGCGCAGCGCGGAAGTGCGACTGGTCCAGGCGCGCGCGGCGCTCAGCCAGTTGAAAGTCGAACGTGAGAATCTCGAGATCCGTAAAGTGCGCCACAAGGCCGCGGCCGAGCGCAAGAAAATTTCGGTCGAGCGCGCCAAGGGCTCGCTTGAGCTGGCAATGAAAAACCTCAAGCGCGTGCGCGACCTGATCGCAGTAGACGCCGCAACGCAGAGCGACCTCGATATTCGAGCGCTGGAAGAAGCCAACGCGCAGCGCGATCTGCGTCTTCAGGAAATCGAGCTCAGCCAGTCTGAAGTCGACATGCAGCAGATCGAAGCCGACGCCAAGCAGCTTAACGCGCGCGAGGAGCAGGCCAATGCCGACATTCTGCAGGCCGAATCGCAACTTGCCCGTGTCATGACCAATCTGGGATATGCGCGCATTCTTTCGCCTATCGACGGCGTCGTGCTGCAGCACCTGATCGAACCCGGCCAGACCATTGCCGCCTCATTTCAGACTCCGAATCTGTTCAAGATCGCCACCGACCTGAAAGACGTGCGCATCGATGCGCAGATCGATGAGGCCGATGTCGGGCGAATTCTCTCCGGGCAGGACGTCACGTTTGATGTGGATGCCTACCGCAACGACTCGTTCAACGGCAAAGTGGCGCTCGTTCGGCTGCAGTCGGAGAGCAAGGGCAATCTGGTGACTTACCCTGTCCTGGTTCAGGCACAGAACGTCGTTAAAGAAGCAAGGGACAAAGCGATTGTTGCGGACGCCGCAAAGCGTGTCGCGGCGCTCGCGGCATTGCCCGGACTCTCGACCTCTCCGGCGATTGAATGGAAACTGCTTCCGGGGATGACGGCCAATCTCAAGTTCGTCGTGGACCAGCGCAAGAATGTTCAGCTCCTGCCGAGCGCCGCGCTTCGCTTTATTCCGCCGCTCGGCATGGCGCCTGCAAAAAACGACGCTGCACCCGCCAATGAAAAAAAGGCTAAGAAAGGCACACGCGGCACCGTGTTCGTCGCGAACGCTATGGGTATGCTTGAGCGGCGCAACGTTATTGTGGGGGAAAACGATGGTGACAATTTCGAGCTTCTTGAAGGCGACGTGAAGGAAGGCGATGCCATCGTCACGGGCATGAAGTGAGGCGCTGCTCTTTCCGGAGTCCACCCGCGTGAAACCGCCCGCTACTACTTCTCACGTCGTTATCGCCATCAAAGATCTGGTCAAGACCTACGGAGCAGACACGCCCAACCCCGTGCGCGCGCTACGCGGAGTCAGCTTCAGCATCGAGGCCGGCGAGTTCGTCGCCATCATGGGCACGTCCGGCTCAGGCAAATCCACCATGATGAATATTCTCGGCTGCCTGGACCGACCCTCGTCCGGAACGTATCACCTCGATGGTGCGGACGTATCGCAGGAATCGCGTCGGCGGCTGGCTCATCTGCGTTCTCGCGCGCTTGGATTTGTCTTCCAGAACTTTCAGCTTCTGCCGCGCCTGACAGCTCTGGAAAACGTCGAACTGCCGCTGCAATACCGCGGCGATGTGTCGTCCCGCCAGCGCCGCCAGAACGCCAGCGATTGCCTCATGCGCGTGGGACTTTCGGACAAGCTGCACCGCCGCCCGACGGAACTCTCCGGAGGCCAGCAGCAGCGTGTGGCGATTGCGCGCGCGCTGGTGAACTCTCCCCGCGTGCTGCTCGCAGACGAACCCACGGGGAACCTCGACACGCGTACGGGGCTTGAAGTGCTGGCGCTGTTGCAACGTTTGAACTCGGAGGGCCTCACGATCGTCCTGGTCACGCACGAAAACGACGTCGCCGCCTGCGCCAGGCGCAAGCTGCTGTTGCGCGACGGCAAACTCGTCGCAGATACGCAGCAGCTGGCCAATGATGCGCAGAGGGAGTTGCTGGCGCTGCCGGTGGAGGAAGTATCTGCGTGAAAATAAAGACGAGAGGCGGGTGTTTGATCAACCTTCAGAACAATCTCAAAATGCCCGGACGCGCGGTCCCCTCTCCCCTTGCGGGAGAGGGTTAGGGTGAGGGGTTAGCCGTGTTCAGTGGTTCATGCGTAGAATCATCAACAACCTGCACTCATCTGTCAGGCGAAAGCGTCTGGTATTTTGTAGGGCTAACCCCTCCCCCTACCCCCTCCCGCAAGGGGAGGGGAATACAATGGCGGAGCGGCCCGTGATTGCCCCTTTCCGCCTGGCCTTCCAGGCCCTCGCTGCCAACAAGCTTCGCTCGGTGCTGACGATGCTCGGGAATATCATCGGCGTCATGTGTGTCGTCGCGCTCGTCAATATCGGCATCAGCGGCCGCGAGAAGATTCAGGGCTCGCTCAGCTCCATCGGGCAGAACATGATCTTCGTTTTTCCGCGCTTCGATGCGGATGCCGAAACGCCCAGTCAACGCTGGCGGCCACTGGAACTGGCGGACGTGCGCGCGATTCAGAACGGTTGTCCATCCATCGCGGGTGTTTCGCCGGTGACAGACATCGGCGCGCGCGTGACGTTTGGCAACCAGCACACGGGTACACAAGTCCAGGGCGTGTGGCCAAGTTATCTTTCGATTCGCGATTGGGGTATCAGCCGAGGCCTGCCGTTTACAGACGCAGACCTGCACGCCGGATCGAAGGTCTGCCTCCTCGGCCAGACAGTCGTCAACGATCTGTTCGGAAACCTGGATCCGGTCGGCCAAACCATTCGCATCAACCGGCAACCCTTCCTCGTTCTAGGCGTGCTTGATCGGAAGGGAACCTTTCTGACCGGTCAGGATCAGGACAAGACCATCATCGTCCCGATCAGCGCTATTCATCAGCGTCTGACCGGCGGACGCGGCGTGAAGGTCGTGTATGTTTCGGCGCGTTTGCGTGAGGAAATCCCGAAGGTCAAAGAAGAAATCCGGGCGGCCGTGCGGCAAAGTCAGAAGCTTCCACCTGACCGGCGCGACAGCGTTGAAACCCAGGACCTCGGTTCGATGGCGATGATCGTGGATTCGGTGGTGATTGCAGCAACGGCATTGCTGGCAGCCATCGCCTTCATTTCGCTTCTCGTGGGCGGCATTGGCATCATGAACATCATGCTTGTCTCTGTGACAGAGCGCACACGCGAGATCGGACTGCGCATGGCCGTCGGCGCGACGGATCTGGACGTGCTGATGCAGTTTCTCATCGAAGCGCTGGTGCTCAGCGCCATCGGCGGCGTGTTCGGAGTGATCTTTGGAATCGGGCTTTCGACCGGCGTCGCGCTGCTCTTCGAATGGCCGCTGACCGTTAATCTGATTTCACTGGCTGTGGCCGTCGCATTCTCGGCGGCCGTCGGAATTTTCTTCGGACTTTATCCCGCGTGGCGCGCGTCGCAGCTCGATCCGATCACGGCGCTGCGACACGAATAATTAAAGCTTCAGGCAACTTTGTTCTTGCCCGATTTACTTTCGCTCTTGGCCGGCTTGGACTCGGCGCCACCGCTCGCGTGCGCGCAAGCGCCGGTGCAGGTGTGGCCGGTTTCGGCAGGCTTGCTGCTCGTTTCGCTGCTGCTGCCCGAGCTCTTCTTGTAATCGGTGACGTAGAAGCCGCTTCCTTTGAAGAGGAATCCGCCGCCGCCAGAAATCTGACGCTCGGCCTTTTTCTTTTTGCACTTAGGGCAGCTTGTATCTGGCTTAGCCGTAATGCTCTCGAAGCGCTCAAAGCGGTGGTCGCAGGCGGTGCAGGCGTACTCATACGTCGGCATGTCGGAACTCCTTCTTCAGGCGCTGCAAACTGGCCAAAATGACCAGTTTCACGCGCAACAAAGGCTCAGTTTGAAGGAGTATAGCAAAGCCTGTTCCGGCTGCAACTTGCAGCCAGAACAGGCTTAAGGGCTTCAGACACCTTGATCGTTAAAGACCACGCCCAGCAGTTTCTCAGGCGGAATCCGGCGCAGCATGCTATCAACATCTGCGATCGCCGAATGTCCGCGGCGAATAACGACCAGCACGCCATCTACTGCGTCAAGCAGCACATCCACATCGGCGCCGCTGCTGACCGAAGGCGTATCGAGGATGATCCGCGGTTTCTTGCCGTCATAGGTGATTTTACTGATCATCTCGCGGAAGCGCAGGCTCGCCAGCAGCACGGCGCCATGCCGCTGCGGCACGCCGGCGGTAATGAGCTGCAAGTCGCAGGGCTGCGTGGCGCCGATCGGATGAGCATTCACGCCCCCGCCCTCGATGGCTTCAGCCAGTCCGTTCTCCTGCTTTTTTCCGAACATCTGATGAAGCGTCGGAGAGCGGAGATTGGCGTCGATCAGCAGCGTCGGTTCGTGCTGACTGATGGCGAGCGCGGCGGCAAGATTCGCGGCGACGAAGGACTTGCCATCTCCCGCGCCCGGACTGCAGACGGCGACCACGCGCGGCCAGCGGCTTTCGGGCTTGTACAGCAGACAGCAACAGTCCAGGAACTGCTTGCTCAGCCGATGGCGCGGGTTGTAAAGCGGGACGACTTTGCCTGCTTCCTGCGGCACCGGCGACGGCAAGGGCGCGGGCACATCCTGCGCAGCGAGGCGATTGAAGCGCGCGAGCACTTCCATGCCGGTGCGATCCTGCAGCGCCTCGGCGTTCAGGAATTTGGGCGACATCAATTCGAGCAGCAACGCCAGGCCGACCGCCAGTCCAAACGAGAACATGATATTGCCAGCAAAGAGCACGAGGTACTTCGGCTTGTACGGCTTGGTCGTGGGAATCGCCGGATCCCAGATGAGCATGCGTTCACCTTCCATCTGGTCTTCCACGCCGCGTTCCATCTCGGCCTGATTCTTATGCTTGAGCATCGCTTCGTACTGCTCGGTAACGGTGCGGTACTTGCGCTGATATTCAGGGTATTCAACGAGAACCTTGGCCGAGCTCGTCAGCTTGCGGTCCAGGTCGATAATGCGCGTCTTCATGGTCTGAATGTCGTTCTGCTGGCGCATCAGGTTAGCCATGATGTTCTCATGCTCCTGAACGTCGCGCGCCAGCTCGCCGCGCGAAGAGAAAACCTTCGCCGAGACCTGCAGCTGCTTCTTCCGCATTTCCGCCAGCTCATTCGTGAGCGACTCAATGCGTCCGGTGATATTGCGCAGCGTGTCCTCGGGTGTGCTGTTGACGATGCGCATGCGCTGCGCTTCGATCTCCTGGATCTTGACGAGCATTTCATCCCAGGAAACCTGGAACTCGCGCATGCTGGCAAGCTCGTCCTCATGTCCCTTGAGCTCATCAATGTACTTCTGCTTGGTGCGGATCAGGTTTGAACGCTGGATGCGCAGCTCGACAATGACGCGTTCGCGGTCAGCGCGTGCTTTCTCGGCGAGCTTTTCAGCAATCAGGCCGCGCTTGACCATGTTCTCGAGATCCGCCACGTTGCGGTCGGCGTCTTTGACAGCCAGTTCTTTTACGCGCAACTGTTCGCGCATCAGTTCCACTTCGACGCTCTCCGGTCCGCCGTCGAATCCTGCCGGATTGGTGTCTCCGCCGTCAAATACCGGCGCAGGGGGCCGGCTGGCCTTCGCAATGATGCGCTCCAGATCGTCCTGCAGGTTCTTCTTTTCCGCTTTCAGGCGCGTGACTTCCGGCGAGTCCAGCGCGCTGCCGTTCGGCGTCGGGAGTGCCTTGGCCTGCTTGATCTTGACTTCCAGCTCGGCGAGTTTTTCGCGAATTTCCGTTTCTTCAGCGGACGGCTCGGGCTTGTGCTCCACATTAACAGCCTGCTGGGTGGCAGGTTCAGTCGTGTGCTCGCGGGAGGACCGTTCGACGCTTTCTTCAAGGCGCGTGAACTGCCGGATCATGTTCTGCAGGTTCTTGATGTTCTTCTGCCGCGATGCGATCTCGGACGAGACCATCTCGGCGATGCGGACTTCCGTCTTCCTCTTTCGCAGGCGCTCGCCTTCCAGATTGGCTTCCGTCTGCGCCACTTGCGTCGAAAGGGATGTCAGCAGCGCCTGATTGGCGGGAACGTCCTCAGGCATGCCGCCCATGTGTTCCTTGCGGAACTTCTGCAGCACCGCTTCCATGTCCTTCACCTCTTTTTCCAGCCGCTTGAGCTGGCTCTGGATGAATTTGGAGGTGTCCTCAAGAGTGCGGCGGCGAAGGCGCGTGTTCTCCTCTATGTAGTAACGCGCCAGGTCGTTGGCGACATCGGCTGCGATCTGCGGATTCTGGTGCTCGAAAAAAATCGAGAAGGAACTCTTTCCCTGCTTGAGCGAAATGGAACGGCGCACCATTTCGAAGATTTCGTCCTTGGGAATCACACCCTGTTTTTCAGAATAGAGATCGAACTTTTTGATGACCTCATCAAGCGTGCGGCGGCTCTCCACCTGCTCGCGGAGTGCGTCGAGCTTCTGGCGCACGTCGGGCTGTGCGATAACAGCCTGAGCCGTTGTGACGCTCGGCGGCTGGAGCAGCACGAGCACGTCGGCGCGGTAGGTAGCCGGCATCATCAGGATGACAATGGTGAGAAACAGAAAGCTGCCGGCGGCAACCAGCGCGGCAATTTTCCAGCGCTTCTTGAGCATGTGCAGGTAATCGCTGATCCCGCGCTCTTCCTGCGCATTCTTCTTGCGTGGTATCAGGGGCGGCCGCACGAACGACGATGCATGCGGTTGCTGAGCGGTGCTGACCATCGAGGTGTCGGTCGTCTGTTTCATAAAAGTCTCTCTCACAATGCCGTCGGCCGTTGGCGTGCTGCACGCAAACGGGGTTCTCACCAGCGAGCAAACAACGCGCCGTCGCCGCGCGTCGCTGACGCTGGTCAATCTGCAAAGCCGCGCTGATCGCCAGCAGAGCGATGGGATAAATACCGGACGGTTCTGCGCCGGATGCGTGAAGCAAGCGCACACACGTGCTTGCCGGATTGACAGAGATTCGGTGTTGCAGTGGCTGAAGCCAGTCAGGCACGCACTTGGCGCCATGTTTGCAAAGCCAGCATCACCGTCTTGCGGTGATCCGCAGTGCGCGCGCAGAATTTTTCAATGGAAGCCGGCGCTCTTCGGAGTGGCAAGCGAACCAGGAGAAACGCTCAATGAAGCTGACGCGAAGAAAAAAGGCACTCGGGGTTATCCTCCTGCTGTTTCTTCTCCTCGGCGGCGCATTCGCCTTTTACCAGTTCAGCCCGCAAAGGCGGCTCACGCGGCATCTGGTAAAGGCGCAGATCACCTCTAACAACGGCCAGTTCGGCGCTGCCCTTGTCGAATACGATAAGGCGCTGGCGATTGATCCCAGCCACGAGATCGCTCTGGTCGAGCGAGCTCATGTGCGGTTGAAAATGGAACAGTACGACCGCGCCGCCGATCAGTTCGAACACTGCATCAAGCTTTATCCCAAAAACGGACGGGCCTGGCTGGGCCTGATTCGCGCGCGGCTTGGCGCCAAAAATATTCCCGCAGCAGAGACGGCAGTCGCCAGGCTGCTTGAAATCAAACGCGATGCCGCGGCCCTGCTGGCTGCCGGCGATGTGCAGCTGGCCAAAGACAATTACGAGGCTGCGCTCAGCGCCTATAAGCAGGCGCGCGCGGAAAGCCCGACCGAGTTCGAACCGGTACTGCGCAGCGTCGTTCTTCTGCGGCAGCTCAAGCGCGATCATGGAGCGCGCATTCTGCTGAATGAGTTCGCAAACTCAGCATCGAGCAAAGAACGCGATCGCGCGCTGCTGCTGCTCGCAGATCTGACACTGCAGGAAGAGCGGCCGCAGGAAGCGTTAACGATGGTCAACCAGGCGATGGAGATCAAACCGTCGCCCGAGCTTCTGCTGCGCCGTTCTGAGATTTACTGCACGCTGAACGAGAGCGCCAAGGCGCGCGCCGACGTTGAACAGATTTTCAAGGACCAGCCCACGCCTCCGCCGCAGGCATACATCGTTCGGGCGCGCTGCCTGTTTGAACACAATGAGACCGATGCGGCGCTGCGTGACGCACTTCTTGCACAGCGCACTTTTCCCAATGATCCGCAGATCGCGCTGTTGCTGGCGCGGATTCACCATCGCACCAAGCGCGACATGCAGGCCGAGGAAGAAGCGCGGCGGGCACTGGTGCTGAGCCCTGACTTTTTCGCGGCGCAGGACTTCCTGATGTCTGTCCTGCTTGAACGCGGCAACCTGGACGACGCCATCACGCTCGGCCGCAATCTACTTAAGCGCCCGCGCCGGAATGAAAACGCAGTGCGGATGTTCCTGCGCGCGTGCGCCGGCGCCGGACGGCCCGAGGAGGCGCGCAAAGCACTCGAGATGCAGAAAACGGGCAGCGGTGGCGGTCTGGGCATGCCGATGAATACCAAAAGCCCGATCAACCCTGAGGAGACCGCCGAGCAGGCCGTTCAAAAGCTTAGCGCGCTGCCACCTGAACAGCTCGACACGTCCAGCACACAGCTTCTTCTGGGGCACTCGCTTCTTCGTGTCGACCGCCTTCCCGATGCCATTCGTGCCTTCCAGCGCTCGGCAGCGCTGGATTCTTCAAACCTGGAAGCGCGGCTTGCGCTGGCAGGTATTTACCTCGCGCTGGGCAATTACGACGTCGGAGCGCAGTTTCTTGATGACGTGGTCAAGGCGCAGCCGCAAGCCTATAAGTCGCTGGCGTGGCTGGCGCAGGTTCGCCTGCAGCAGCGAAACTTCAACGAAGCCGACCGGCTTTACGCTCAGCTGTTTGCCCTTGATAAGTCCCCCGCAACCCTGCTGAACCGCATCAAAGCTCGCATGCTCCAGCAGGATGAAGCATCGCTTAAGGCACTGGCCGACGAGTTCGACGCGGGCAGCGCTGATCAGAAAGCTGCCGCGCAGTACATCCACGTCCTGATTGCAAAACAGAAGAATGACGCGGCCGCTGCGCTCTCACATATCGATAAAGCGCTCGAGATTTCTCCCGCATTCGGACCGGCGCTTCACGAAAAGGCCGTGCATCTCGTCCACGAAGGCAATGTCGAGGCCGCACTGGAATGTTTTGCCAGGCTCGAAAGTGCTGCGGTAAAGCCAGTCTCGTCCTGGCACGTCGACCACGGCATAGCCTTGATGGCGGCCGGAAAATTCGACGACGCCCGCACCCAGGCAATGGAACAGTATCTTCTCTCCGCAGACGCGGAAGCGCTCATTCTGCTGGTCGCGATTGAAATGAAGGCGGGCAAGCCCGACACGGCAAAAAAGCACATCGATGACTTCTCTGCGCGAACCGCCGAACTTCGGCCGCTCAACGCGATCACGCAATTGCCTGCTGGGCCGCGCATCCTGGAGCAGCTTGTACTCGCCGATCTGTTCGCCCGCAACGGTCGCGCGGCCTGGTCGCAGAAGTCGCTGGAACAGGCCGGAGAGCTTGCGCCTGAAAGCCATGACCTCGCTGTGATTCGCGCACGCGCGCTGATCCGCGTGGGCAATACAGCGGAGGCCCGCAAGCTGCTCGAGGCAGCGGTGCAGGCACGGCCACAGCGCGCGGATTTCAAGATGCCGCTGGCAGAACTTCATCAGAGCGAAAATCGGAACGACGAGGCCATTGAACAGTACAAGCACATCATTGAGATCGACGGCGACTCTGTACGCGCGCTGCGCGCGGCTGGAACGCTGCTTCAGGCCAAAGGCGAGTACCAGGCAGCCAGCGATTATCTGCTGCGCGCGATTCGCCTGGCTCAGAAGGACGTCGTGAGCCTGAACAACTTTGTCTGGCTGACGGCTGTGGATCTCAAGTCGCCGCAGAAAGCGCTTCCTTACGCGGAGAACCTGTTGGATCTGGCGCCTTCCAACGGTCACGCGCTGGATACTGCCGGCTGGGTCTTCCTGCTCAACAATGACTTTGAACGTGCCGAAAAGGCGCTTTCGCAGGCAGTGGTCTTCGCGCCGAGAGATGCCGATGTTGCGTACCACCACGGCATTGCGCTGCTCAAGAACGGCAAACGCTCGCAGGCGCTCGCGGAACTTAAGCGAGCCAAGACACTCGACCCGAACTTCAAATCAGCGGCAGAAGCTGACTCTGCAATTGCAGAGCTGGAACGCACGGCGGTGCAAAACAAGTAACGCGTGGTCATAAAAAGGGAAGCGACTCGTGTTGAATCAATCTGTCTCCTCCTCCAGCAGCCCGTATGTCGCGGTGAGCGCACGAAGCCGGATTACGCCACGGCCGAGGCTGGGCCATGAGTTTTTCCGACTGGTACCGGCGCTCGTAGATGTCCTGTTGATCATTCTTTCGTTCGAAATCGGGCGTCAGCTCAATGCACTGTACTGGGGCGAAGCAAAAGCGTATCCGCTGCCGAGCGCGGGGCTGTACACGCTTTTCATGGTTGTGGCGATGTACCTCAATGAGATGTACAGCTTCATCAAGCAGCGGCACACCGCCGAACTGATCACGCTGGTTCTGCGCTGCCAGGGATTGGCGCTGATCCTGGTGGCACCGGTTCTGTATCTCTTCCCGGGATTGATCGAACGCTGGTTTTTTATCGTGACCCTCAGCTCGCAATGTGTGCTCCTGCTGATCTGGCGGACTATCCTGGAGCGGCGGCTGCTGGCGCAGCTTGGCCGCCAGCGCGTGCTGATCGTCGGAGCCGGAGCGCGTGCGCGCCGGATCCGCCAGGCGCTTCAGGATCGCGGCTCGTTGGTTTTCGAGTTCGTCGGCTGCACGGCTGACCGCACTGAAGAGAGCACGTCTACCTCGTGCCGGCGTGTTGGCGCGTCGGTGGATGTGTGCGAACTGGTGCAGCAGGAGAACATCGATCACGTCGTCGTCGCGCAGGACAATCCGCGCGATGTCTTCCCCGCCAGCGCGCTGCTGAAACTCAAGCATTGCGGCGTGGCGATCTCCGAAGGCGAATACTTTTACGAACGCCTGATGGGAAAGATCCTGACCGACTACGTGCGGCCGAGCATGCTGATTTTCACGGCCAGCCCGATGCATCATACGATTCAGATCTGGCTGAAGAACACGATTGATTTTATTGTCGCGTCCATCCTTCTGATTGTCACGCTGCCGGTGATGCTCGTCACGGCCATTCTCATCAAGCTGACGTCGCCCGGGCCCATCGTCTATTCGCAGGAACGTGTCGGCCTCGGCGGCAAGACGTTCACGATTTACAAATTCCGCTCGATGCGCACCGACGCTGAAAAAGATGGTGCGAAGTGGGCGACGCAGAATGATTCGCGTATCACGCCGATCGGCCGCTTCATCCGCAAAACACGCATTGATGAGCTCCCGCAGCTGCTCAACGTTCTCAAAGGTGAGATGAGCATGGTCGGCCCGCGCCCGGAACGGCCGCAGTTCGTGAACAACCTGAAGCTTGAAATTCCGTTCTACGAACTGCGCCATACGATGCGGCCGGGCCTCAGCGGCTGGGCGCAGGTGCGTTACCAATACGGCAGCAGCGTCGATGATGCGCACGAGAAACTGCGATACGATCTCTACTACATCAAGAACTATTCGCTGTTTCTGGATCTGACCATCCTGCTTGAAACGACGAAGGTCGTGATCTTCGGATCGGGGGCTCGCTGATGCGCCCGGAAACGAACTCCCCAGCGCCTGCACCGCAGGCGCTTTCTCCAGATTTTCTGCTCAGGGAATGGGCCATTCTGCTCGCGCTGCTCTGTGCGGCGTTCCTGCCCGTGCTGCGCTGGATGTATGATCGCTGGACGGCGCCGGACAGCTACACGAGCCACGGTTTTCTCGTGCCGCTGGTCTGCGGCTGGCTGGTCTACACGCAGCGCGAACAGCTGCTCGCTCTTCCCCGCAAACCGGCGATCTCCGGACTGTTTCTCTTCGCCGCCTCGCTGCTGCTGCTGGTCGTCAGCGGACTCCTGCGCGTCTATTTCACCTCGGGCTTTGCGCTGGTCGGCTGCATCGCGGGAATGATCGCGTACTGGGGCGGATGGCGCTGGGTTGCGCGGCTCTGGTTCCCGCTGCTTTTCCTCATCTTTATGCTGCCGCTTCCGGAGATCGCGATCGCGCGCATCAATCTATTCCTGAAGCTGATGGTAACGCAGGCCGCGGTGGCCTGCTGCGAGCTCATCGGGATTCCGGTGGTAATGGATGGCGCAAAGCTGCAGCTGCAGAACGGCGATCTGGTCGTCGGCGATGTTTGCTCCGGACTGCGCTCGCTGACGGCGCTGATCGCTCTGGGGACGTTGTTCGCGTGGCTCTATCCAAAGCCGAACAAGCTCGTGCGCGGCGCGCTGCTGGCGGCGATCGTTCCGGTTGCTCTCGGCGCGAACATGGTCCGCATATTCCTGAACGTGCTGTTTGTTCATCTGTTCGGCAAGGAACTGCTTTTCCGGCCACTTTACGACTCAAGCTTCACGGGCGTGGTCGATCTGCATCTGCTGTCCGGGTTCCTCGTCTTCGTCATCGCGCTGCTGGGTCTGCATTTCACGGTGGTGGCCACCGAAGCGCTGTCGGAGCCTGAAACAGCTTCGCCTCAGCCGGGCGCACGCGAATCCATGCTGCTCCCGGACTCTGTCATTGCAAAGGACATCGGCACAGTATGACGCGACAAGGCTACATCCTGGCATCTGTGCTCGTGCTTGCAGGTATTCTCTCAAATACCCGCCTCTACCAGCAGATCAGCACAGGCGTTCAGGACACTTTCAAGCAGTTCCCGCAGCGCATTGCGGTGTGGCAATCAGTTAAAGAGTACCCTCCAAGCGCGCAGGAAGTGAAGCTGCTGGAAACCGAGAATATTGTCTCGCGTTTGTATCGGGATGAGAACAAGCGCGAAGTGATGATGGCTCTGGTTTACGATCCAACCGGCAACCGGAAGATGGCACACCCGCAGGAGATCTGCCTCACGGCCGGCGGCATGAAGACTGTCAGCCAGGGCCCCGTTAAGCTCGGCGATTCAGGCGTGACCGCGCAACGGCTTGTCGTCGAAAACAGCGACACGCGGCAGCTTTATTACTACTGGTACAAAGCAGGGCCGCATCAGACCGGCGATTATCTTTCATCACAGATCCGTCTGGCGCTCTACAGCCTGAGCGGCAAGAGCGCCGGCACCGCCCTGATCAGGCTTTCAACCACAGTTACTGCTGAAACAGAAGCTGAGCGCGAAAAGGCACTGCAGGATTTTGCACTTGTCGTCATGCCGGAAGTCGATCGTTACCTGCCGTAGCCTGCCGGGCTGTTCATTGTTCCAGTTGGAGAGAATGCAGTATGAAAAATGGAAAGCCCGTCGTTCTGCAGCTTTGCCTGACGCTCGATACCGGCGGCCTGGAGCGCGTCGTTGTGAACCTGGCCAACGAGCTGGCACGCTCGTCGGCGGTGCACTCGCAGATTTGCAGCCTCGGGTGCACGTCTGGAGATGTAATCCCGGCCAGTATCCTTGGCGACGTGCGCTGGACGGAACTGAAAGGCAAGACGTATTTCACGGCGTGGAACGCCTTGAAGCTTGCAAGTCTCGTCCGGCGCGAAGGCGTCGATGTGATTCACGCTCACGGCACACAGCCTCTGGCATACGCGCTTACAACGGCGATGCTCTGCGATGTCGGCATCGTCGCGACAAAGCACAACAGCTACGAAGATCTCGAATTCTTTCAGCGCCGCCGTTCGTTTAACTGGATGGCCGGAAAAAGGGTGAGTGCGTTTACGGGAGTCTCCGATCAGGCGACTGAAATCCTGCAGCGTGTTTTTCCGCAGGCTGCGGCGCGCTGTCAGACCTTGATCAACGGAACCGAACTGATCCGCAAGCTGCCTGCGGACGCCGAGTGTCCTCCCAAGCACGATAAATTCGTTCTCGCCACGGTCTGCCGCCTGGCGCCTGAAAAGGATCTGGTCACGTTACTTAAAGCTTTCGCCCAGGTTCGCGCGAAAAATGAAAAGACTGAATTGTGGATCATTGGCGATGGCAGCGAACGTGGAAACCTGCTGCAACTTGCCGACAACCTGAAGCTGAAAGAGCATGTGCGCTTCTGGGGGTTCCGCGGACGTGTTGAGCAGATCCTCAAGTGCGTGGACCTGTATGTAAACAGCTCCTGGACCGAAGGCATCTCCGTTTCGATCCTTGAAGCCATGAGCGCCGGATTGCCGATCGTTGCTACGGCCGTTGGCGGCACGCCGCAGATCGTTAAGCCCTTCCAGAACGGAATTTTGGTGCTGCCGCGTGATCCGGATGCGCTCGCGCAGGCAATTCTGAAGCTGTCACTCGATGCCGAGCTCTGCGCACGTCTGGGTCAGAACAGTTGCAAGCTTGTCGAAGAGAACTGGTCGCTGCGGCGCATGGCCGAGCGCTACCTGGAGCTCTACGAGAAGGCGCTTCCCAGAACATCAGGGAAGAAAAAGGAAGGCGCAGCAGCCACGCCGCGTCCGAGCGTGGTTCGGCGCGCCTGATTGGGCCGCAATTCAGCACATTGCACCGGTGCAGTTCAATGCACAGGTGATTAAACTAATAATTCCGTTGTTTTCTGTTGCTCTGCCGTACTTTACGCTAGAAATACGTCTCAGTTTCAGGGCACGGCTCTCGTCCGGCAAATGAGACGTATTCACAGCTGAGGTCGCGCATGGCCGAGACGCGCAAGATTGCTAATTTCGAGCTGATCGAGCGCATTGGCCAGGGCGGCATGGGCACCGTCTTCAAGGCGCGTCAGATCTCGATGGATCGCGTCGTTGCGCTGAAAGTTCTTCCTCCCAGCCTGGCTCGGCAGAAGAAATTTATCGAACGTTTCGTGCGCGAAGCACGTGCATCAGCGCGGCTAAACCACCCCAACATCGTCAACGGCATTGATGTCGGACACGACAATGGTCTGTATTATTTCGCTATGGAGTTCGTCGAGGGCGAGAACCTCAAGGATTCCATTAAGAAAAGCCGCCTCAGCGAAGAGCGCGTCATCGAAATCGGACGCGCCATCGCGCTGGCTCTGGCGCACGCGCACGCCAACGGAATTCTGCATCGCGACATCAAGCCGGATAACATTCTGATTGATTCCAGCCGCACGCCCAAGCTCTGCGACCTCGGGTTGGCGCGTCTGGACAATGAACGCGAAGACGAAAAGAACCTGACGCAGCAGGGACAGGCTGTTGGTACGCCGCATTATATCTCGCCTGAACAGGCGCGCGGCGAAGGCAATTTGACTGCAGCAACTGATTTGTACTCGCTGGGTGCGACACTTTATCATGCGCTGACCGGCGCGACTCCGTTCGATGGCGTAACATCTGTGGTTGTGATGACCAAGCACATCACCGACAAGGTCCCCCACCCCAGCGAACTCGGCGTGCAGCTCAGCAAGAATATGATTGCGGTCCTGGCCAAGCTGCTGACAAAGGACCGCAACGACCGTTACCAGTCAGCGCAGAACCTGGCCGATGATCTTGGCCGCCTGGCTGCCGGCAAGCCGCCTCAGAACGCGGATCTGCCCGCCTCGAAATGGCCGTTTACGGGCAGCGCTCCCGGCATGGGCACAGTCAAAAAGTCGCCAGCTACAGTTACTGTAAACGAAAAAGCCCGCCACAATCGGCGTGAAGCGCGCAGTTCCCAGCCACGAGCCATGCAATTGATTGCTCCGCTGCTCCTGCTGGTGCTCGCCGCCGGAGCAGCGTACGGGTATGTCCTCAACAAGAAAAAGGCTCCTGCAGTTCCGCTCGCGTCCAACGAGCCGCCGCGTGACGATGGAAACTCCAAGCGTACTGCTGCCGTGCCGCCCAGGGCCGAACCGGTCAAGACACCTGAATCGAGGCCAGTGTCCACGCGCGTCGCGCCAACTGCCGAACCGGTGGGGTTCAAGAAACCTGTGGATCCTATGGTTCGCGTGGCGCCGCAAGCGGAGGCTGTCGGTTTTAAGACTCCCATGATGGCACCCGGTTCCAAAACTCAGGCGCCGGTGCATGAGAATTCGGACTCAGCGACGGCTGAAAAAAAGCCCGAGCCTGTCAAACCGGCTGAACCGGCGCCGGATGCGTTCGTTCTTCCGGACATCAAAGCACCGCCGCCGGAGAAAATCCAGCCGGGCTCGGAAGTCGCCGCGCTGATGGCCAAGGCCCTCGTGCTCAGCGCCGACACACGCTTTAAGGATGCGGCCGCGGTGTTCAACCTCCCCACTTCAAAGCTGGAGGCGCTCGACGAGTTCGATCGTGAATGCGTGAAAGTTCACATAGATGGCTATCTGGGTCTGGCGGAAATGAAACAGACCGTGCTCGAGCGCCTGAAGCATGACGTGAACAAGGTCGACGCCAGCAAGATCTTCACGAAGAAAATGATCGGCACGATCACCGGCGGCGATGATGCCAAGCTAACAATCAAGGGACCGAGCTTCGAGATGCAGTGGAACTGGCAGAAACTTTCGCTCGAGGAATTGCAGAACCTGAGCAACGCCGTCCTCGGATCCATGTCGCAGACCGCCAGCGTGGGATGCGGCGTCATCTGTTACACCCGGAATGATGACAGCCTTGCAAAGAAATTTGTGGCCGGCGTCACGCACAGCAGCGCCCGCAAGCTGCTTGAGTTCATCGATCTGCGTGACAAGGCAACCATCGCGCGCAAGATCGCGGAGAAGAATGACGCCGCAACGAAACTGTATGCCGAGATTGAAGCGGCAATCGCCGAGGGCAATCTGAAGGCAGCCGTCACAAAGGCCACCGTGCTGCGGGTGGTTTATGCAGATACCGACAAGGCGAAAGAAGTCGCGGAAAAGATGAACACTTTCGTCGAAGCCGCGAAGCTGGCGATTAAAACGAACTCGGCAATTGTAGATGGCAATGTTGCGCTGAGTGCGAACGGCGCAAAAATCTATGGAGGTCTACGCGAGGACGAAGTGATCGACGGCATCACCACCGGCTACACAGGCAGCACGGGATTCGGTACGGTGGCCTTTAACGGCGAGATGACGATCACGCTTCCCAAGACCTACCTGTTGCGCGAAATCCGGCTGCTACTCTGGGACGTGAACGAGACGCGTTTTTACCGATACGTGATGGAAACCTCAGCTGATGGCGAGAGCTTCACGGTGCTTGAAGACCACAGCCGCGGCGAGTGGCGCAGCTGGCAGACGCTTTCCTTCACGCCGCGGCCGGTCAAATCCATTCGTTTTAGAGGACTGTACAATTCGTCGATCGCCGGTGTGCATGTTGTCGAGATCGAGGCCTATTGCAAGCCGCCGGAGAAGCCCGCGATCCCTCGCGCTCCGTCAGTGCCGCCGGACATGGCCGCCGACAAGAGCAAGTAGCCCGCCGCTGGTTGCACGGAATTCACACGCCTTTAAGATAGCGGCATGCACGCAAGCAACACGCACGCTCATCCCATTTCACAGCAGCGCGACGCCATTAAGTTGGCGCGCCGCATCGTCGTTAAGGTCGGCACGGCGCTGCTGACCGGCAATACAACCCATGTAGACCGGCGGTTTGTGCTCAAGCTCTGCAGCGCCGTGGGCAAGCTCTGGCAGAGCGGGCGCGAGGTCGCC
The DNA here is from genome assembly GCA_035628505.1 of Planctomycetota bacterium. Taxonomy (GTDB): domain Bacteria; phylum Planctomycetota; class SZUA-567; order H5-PLA8; family H5-PLA8; genus DASPJR01. The sequence goes on from DASPJR010000228.1 coordinate 25,153, forward strand.
ATCGTGACCTCGGGCGCCATTGGAGCAGGCTGCGGGGTTCTCGGTTACGAGAAAAGACCATCCACGCTGCCGGAACGCCAGGCCTGCGCCGCCGCGGGACAAGTTGAGCTGATGAAGCTTTATGCCCAGGCATTCCGCCGCATCCGCCCGCCGCGCGCGGTCGGCCAATTGCTGCTTACCCGCGACGGACTGGTCGCTCGCAATCGGTATCTGAACGCGCGCAATACATTGCTGACGCTCTTTCAGCGCGGTGCCGTCCCGGTGATCAACGAGAATGACACGGTCAGCGTCGAAGAGCTTCGCTTCGGCGACAACGACACGCTTTCGGCACTGGTGTCAGGCGTCGCCGAGGCGGATCTGCTGATTGTCCTGACCGACGTCGCCGGGCTGATGGATGCGGATCCTCGCTCCCACCCGCACGCCAGAGTGATCCCGACGATTGATGAAATCACGCCTGAAATTGAGGCGATCGCTAAGCCCACGGGCTCCTTCCTGGGCACCGGCGGAATGGTCAGCAAGCTGCAGGCGGCAAGGATCGCCATGGCATCCGGCTTCGGCCTTGTGCTCACCTCTGGCCATAATCCGGATGTATTGCACGACGTTCTGGAGGGGCGTGAAGTCGGCACTTATTTCCGTCCGCGCGTAGACCGCATCAGCGCGCGCAAACACTGGCTGGCGTTCACGCGCCATCCGAAGGGAAAAATCAAAGTCGACAGCGGCGCGCGCGACGCGCTGGTGAAGCGCCAGAAAAGCCTGCTTCCCTCGGGGGTGCTGGGCGTTGATGGGAAGTATGAATCGGGCGAGCTGGTTTCGCTGGTCTGTGATAACGTCGAGTTTGCGCGTGGACTGACAAACTTCTCGGCACAGGAAATCGAACGTATCCGTGGAAAGCGCACCGCGCAGGCGGCACGCGAACTGGGACAGCTTTTGTTCGAGGAAGTTATTCACCGCGACAATCTGGTGATTCTCTAAGACTCATGCTTACACAATCGAGAGATGATGACTGAACAGACGAAGGCACGGCCCAAGGTGACCATCTTTTGCGATGGCGGATGCAAGCCAAACCCCGGCGCGGGCGCGTGGGCGGCGATCCTGCGCTTTAATGATATCGAGAAGGAACTCTCCGGCGGCGAGGAACAGACGACGAACAATCGCATGGAACTCACAGCCGTCACACGCGCGCTCGAAGCACTGAAAGTCCCCTGCGACGTGACGATTGTCACGGACAGTGAGTACCTGGCCAATGCCTTCCGCCAGAAGTGGATCGACAAGTGGAAGAAGAACGGCTGGAAGTCAGCGTCTAAAGAGCCCGTGAAGAACCAGGATCTCTGGGTCGTGCTCGACGCCTTGATTGCCAAGCATCATGTCACCTGGACATGGACGCGCGGACATGCCGGGCACGCGGAAAATGAGCGCTGCGACCAGCTCGCAACGGAAACCCGGCGAAAGCTGTTTGGACATTAATGCAGCGAGTATGCAAACGAGTGCTATGAAATTCCTTTGCTTCTTCCTATTGCTGCTGAGCAGCACAGGGTCGCGCGGCGGCAGCGCCGATCAGCCCGTCGTTTCCACCTATTCAATTGTTGCTTACGATCCGCAGACAAAGGAACTGGCCGTCGCGGTTCAATCGAAGTTCATTGCCGTTGGCGCCGTTGTTCCATGGGCAAAATCCGGTGTGGGGGCAGTTGCGACGCAGGCATTGGCAAACACAACCTATGGGCCGGAGGCACTCGCGCTGCTGGCGAAAGGTGAAAAGCCGTCTGATGTCATCAAGAAGCTGACAGATGGGGATACCGGCCAGGAGCACCGGCAGATCGGCATCGTCAGCGCAAGTGGCGAGTCGGCCACGTTTACCGGAAACAAATGCCATTCCTGGGCCGGCGGCGTTGCTGGTGAGAATTATGCCTGCCAGGGCAATATTCTCGCCGGCGAAGAAGTGGTTAAAGCGATGCAGAAAAGTTTTCTCGAGAGCAAGGGCGACATCGGCACCCGTCTTCTGACGGCTTTGCAGGCAGCGCAGGATGCCGGCGGTGACGTCCGCGGAATGCAATCGGCAGCACTGCTGATCGTGCGCGAAGGCTGGGGCTACGCCGGCCTGAACGACCGCTTCAGGGACCTGCGTGTTGACGATCACGCCGAACCGATCAAGGAGCTAAAGCGCATCTACGAGCTTCATTGCGCGCTCTTTCCCAAGCCGCAGCACTAAGTTGAAGCGGACGCCAGTTGACAGGGGGTCTGGTAGAAGGTACTAAGTACGCATCACCTTTCGCGGGTGTAGCTCAATGGTAGAGCGTCAGCCTTCCAAGCTGATTACGTGGGTTCGATTCCCATCACCCGCTTAATCCCTCAACACCAATGACATAGGAAGAAAAACCTCAAGCGGACTTCCGTGTCATGTGGTTATCCGGGAATCGTACGAGACATATAAGCTGGAGGAGGTCGTCGCTATCCAGATTGTTTCGGGCGGATTTCACAGCCTGTCGAGTGAGCACCGAAGCGGCCTTAGAAGGAAGGACTATCTAACGGTTCAGCTGAATCTGGTGTTGCAGAACGGTTCACGTTTAAACGTTACTAATCACAATGACAGCCGCTGGACGATTCAGACCGCGGGGCAGCTTGCGACATTTCTAAAAGTGCCGCTGCTCGACCATCTTGAAAAAACATAAGGCGCCACACACTTTAATACTTGCCGGTTCCAGTCTTAAATCTCTTGGCCTTGTAAAAGACCTTGTAGGTACCGCCGTATCGTGTGCCCTCGAATTCTATTGAGAACGGTACGAAAACAGTCCTGAAAAAGACATCATCATTCGTCACGTTGTATGGTTCGAGAATGGCTTTCAGTGAATCAACCTTGCTCAGCGCAAATCGAATGGTGCCTTTGCGGGCTGTCCAGGTGAACTTGCCGGTTCCGGTTCCCTTACCCTTGAAAAGCGTCGCCGATCCGATCTGCGTATCACCAACGAACGCTTTGATCGTTTTGCCATCGGTTGCGGCCTGGAAATCAAAACGATCAAAGTAAACAAATGTATTGCCATTGGTCGTTAGCGTGAAATCGATTGAATCCTTGAATGTACGGCCAAAGTTCAGCGTGAATTTACGTTTAATGGCGTAGGCCGGCAGCACGTTCTTTTTCACCGTTATGCTCAGGCTGGCTTCGTCTTTCAGATCGCTTGTCACGCCATTGTTCAGCGTGGATGTCATATGCGCCGAATACGTGCCGGCAGCGGCGTATTCGTGAGTTGCTGTTGCGCCGGTGCCTGTAGTTCCATCTCCAAAGTCCCAGGTTACCAGCGCATTGGAGGAATTCGGCGTAACGGAGAAGGTGACGGTTTCATTGATCTTCGCCGGATTGGGGGTCGCGCTTGCCGGGCTCGTGCTTGTCAGCTTGCTCGTGAAGACTTCATCGTCATTGAGGGAAACAGATGCGCTATTCGGTGCTGCAATGATGTACGCCGAATTGGCCTGAACGGACGCGATCACCGATTCACTGCCCTCGAGAGTCGAGTCGTCTTTGCCCTTTACGGCGATGTCAAGATAAGTCAGACCGGCGGGAATAGTCACACTGTTCGCGATTTGCTCGTAGTCGGTACCATTGGTCGCAACGCCCGCGAAATTCAGTGAAACCGTCAGCGGATTCACCAGGCTGCCGCTACGCCTTACTGTGAAATATCCGCTCTTGCTTCCACTTTCCGTGGCATTGATGACGCTTGCATCAACAGAAACAATCGGCAGGCTCGTTGACGTCACGGTTAAAGCGATCCGGCCCGTCGCTCCATCGTATCCGTCAACGGCAACGAGATAGGTGACATTCGCCAGCGCCGTAAAGCTGGCGCGGCTCGTGTAGATGCCATTGTCGTAATCTTCATCGTCATTGCTGGCGATGACGGTAAGCCCATCGACGCTCGTTCCTGTATAAACCGCAACGACGGTATCGATTGCACTTCCCGCGGTGCTTACGTTGATAGACGTGTCCGCCGTGACAGTGAATGCCCACCAGACGGAACTGCCGCCGTTATTTCCCGCATGCTTCGGCTCGCCGGCTTCGCGCGTTGCGTCCACATTTGTTCCGCTCGCCAGGTACGGGCGTGTTCCGGTGAGTGTAATACGACCGGCAAAGTTATCGTTGATGGGAGGGTTGGACTCGTTGTCACGGATATCAACATAATCATACGACGCCAGCGACGTTCCAAAGAGATAGTCAACGGAGGATTGGATATCAACCAGTACGTATTCGTATCCTTCACGCTCTGCGTCGTCGAAGGGCTTCACATCGAGAGTGATACTGCCGGCGCCTGCGGGAATCGTCACCGACTCCGGAAGCGGTGCGACGTCAATACCGTTTACCGCCGTGCCGCCGATCTGCAGCTTGACCAGCAGTGCAGCAGTCGTTGCGCCGGTGCGTGAAATTGTGAACTGCCCCGGCACAGCATTGAATTCTTCTGCCAGCGGCTTGTTCGCTTTGATGTAAACGATGGGAAGAGCGCTGAACGAGACGCTCAATGAGAGCGCGCCTGCGTCGCCCTCGTATCCGTCAATTGCGATGTAGTAGGTGGTTCCTGCTGAAACTGGGAACCGCACCAGGCTTGTGTAGATACTGTTGTCGTAATCTTCGTCATCGTTCGAAGCCAGGAGCGTCAGGGAGGTGAGCGCTGATCCGGAGTAAGCGGCAAGCAGCGTGTCGTAGCCGCTTGACGCCGTGCTGACCGTCAGCGTGCCTGTCTGCGTGGCATTTAACTTGTACCAGACCGATGCATTGCCGACTATTCCCGCATGCGCCGGCTCGCCGAGTTCTCCGGTGGCATAGGTTGTGTCAACGGTATTGCTGAAAGGGGAGCCGGAAATGCTTGTGGCATTCGCAAAATCATCATTGCCGGGGCGTATCGTCGCCGTTTCCTTGATCGTGACCGTTCCTGTGGAGGGCTGGTTCGTGCTGATCACATAAGTGGTTGCTGTCGTCAGACTCACTTCAACCGTTTCATCCGGATCAGCGACGCCATCAGTAATCGGCACGACGTTGATATTCGTCCCTGACGAGCCAGCAGGAATCGTCACAGAGGCGGGCAAGGCCGTATAGTCAGCGCCACTGGTTGCTGTTCCCGCTACGCTGAAATTGACCGTCAGCGGCGAATTCAGAACAACATTGCTGACAATGGCAAAGTTTCCATTCTCCGGGCCTACTTCCGACGCCCAGCGGTCTAAAACGTAGACCGAAATGGTCGGCAATGCTGCGCCAACAGAGAGCGTCACCGCGCCAAGTGAATCGGTAAAGGCTCCTCCAACAGCGATCTGGTACACGGTGCCTGCGGTGACCGGCAACGTTACTTTGCTGGTGAGAAAATGAGCGAAGTCGTCATTGCTGTCGACAAGTGTTAATCCGGAAACTGACGTGCCCGTGTACACAGCCAGAACAGTGTCGAAGTCGCTGCCTTCCGTACTGATCGCAACATATCCGCTGCTGGCAGGCGTCCAGGTCCACCAGACGGTGTTTCCGGCCGATGAGCCCGCGTGCGCAGGTTCACCGGTTTCGGCCGTGGCATCCACATTTGTTCCGTTCACCGTCGCGGACGAGCCATTGATGGTGATGCGATTGGCAAAATTGTCATTGGCTGGTCGAACAATCAGGGATTCCTTGATCGTCACGGTCGCGCGTGATGTGCTGCCCACCCGGTAACCGGTGCCGCTTCCCAGAGTAACGATGACCGTTTCGTTATCATCAGCGGTACCGTCACTGACGGGCGTAACCGTCAGTTTTACGGAGGATTGATTGGCCGGAATCGTGATCGACGTGCCGAGGCTGGTATAGTCAGTGACGCTCGTGGCCGTTCCACCGACCGAGAAATTTACTGTCAGAGCGGCTCCAGCCGTGCCGCTTCTTGAAATCAGGAAGCCGCCGGGCGTTGGCCCTGCTTCCGAGGCATTTGCAACATCGGTAAGAATTGTCACAACGGCGTCGCCGTCATTGTCTGCGATAGTAACGGTATCGTTCGATGGCGTGCCCACGTTGTAGCCGGCCCCAGATGTAACCGTGGCCACGACGGTTTCGTCGCCTTCAGCCACGGTATCCTCTGACGGCGTGATCGTGATTGTGGCGCTGGAAGATCCCGCGGGAATTGTCACGCTCCCGGGCGGAGACTGATAATCGGTGCCGCTCGTTGCAGAGCCAGAGTAGCTCAAATTAATGGTCATAGCGGCCGCCGTTGAACCGCTGCGCGTCACTGTAAAGACGCCAGTGGCCGCGCCCTGCTCTGCCGCCGAATTGTCCGAAGCTGAAATTGTAACGACGGGTGTATCGTTCGGGGTTCCTGTGCCGGTCTCAACGAAGGCAAATGTGCTTCCCTGGTCCGATACACTTGCGGGCATTGCGGTGGAACTGGCAAATGTCTCGTTATTCTTTACCAGAGCGAATTCAAGGATCTGCCCGGCCTTTCCGTCTGACTGGCTGTCTTCAACCTTAATCCACCACTTGCGGCTGGCCGAGGGAGGCCAGTAAGCCTGGAAGTCGGACGCATCGAGCGTCACATAGATGTTCGCGTTCGCGGTGTCCGTACCCGTGACGAAGTTCCGGCTTGTTCCGTAAAATTGAAACGACGCATCCGGGCTGGTGGAGCTGCCTACGCCAAGAACGACATTCAGTGTTCCACGCGCCGTATGGTCGACCTTCACTCTCGCCTCGATCGACGGCGCATACTTGGCCCGATCGGAGCAGAAAGCCAGCTTCGGAAAAACGGACGTTGTCCCCAGGGCGTCATAGGCAATCCAGAAGTAGCCTTGATCGCCGAAGCTCGTGCCCCAGGAGTTCTGAATCTTCAACGCGCCGACGTGTCCGGCTCCGTCGTTTTTATTGTCGTCCCAACCGATAACGGTTACCGCATGACCGCCTGAAATATTGGCTCCGGGATACCACACGTAGCTTGAAGTTCTCAAATGCGACGTTTTCAGGTTATCGTCGACTCGGAATGCGATATAGAGCGGGTTGCCTTCGTAAAGCTTCGATTTAATTGATTGCAAATCATTCTTGTCGATCTCGCCGTACCAGCTTGAACCAATGGCATTGTTGCGGAACTTCAGCGCCTGCGATGACTGCGCCTGTGTCGGCCAGAGCGTGAAGTTACTTTCATTGTACGGCATGTCGGACAGCTTTGCGGCTCCGCGACGATAGATCAGCCCGAAATTGATCACGTGGTTGGATCCGTTGTCCTGGCCGCCATTGGTCTGGTTATAGACATACGCAGGGCTGAACGCGTTGGATCTCTGGGTAATATCCAATCCGGAGTCCGCGCGTTCATAGAAGGACTTGATGGCATAAGCCGTCGTCCACGCTGCGCAGGAGCCCTGTTGGCCCTGGTCGCCCACTAGCGGCATGGAAGCGCTTAAATCAAATGTCGCCGGAAGGGCTGCCCGCGAACGCGAAACATAAAGGGCGCCGGTTGCCGAGCCCGCAGCCGGTTCAACGTGCCCCAGTCCCCGCGGGACAAGATCCGATGCGGCTTTAAACACAGGCTCTTTATGCGGAGTCTCACCGCCGAACGAGACGTTCAACGTTAAGGCTACGATCGCGAACAGGGGCATAATTGATTTCATTTGCTTTGCCCTATTTGTGAAAGAATTTCCTGCGCCCGCGCCTGTAACCCTTGCCAGGCGTTCTGCGCAGCCAGAGGGTCCAGGAGAGATTTTGCTTCAGTGAATTTTCGCTGACGAAAAAGCGCATCCGCCAGTTCCATGCTGGCTGCCGCTTTCAGCGCCTCGTTGTCGGCAGCGCTGATGGCAGCCCGGGCCTGCTCTTCAGCGGCGTCGGCGAGCTGCAATTTCAGAAACTCGCGCGAAAGATGCAGCGATTTGCGGTAACCGTCCGGCATCGTGGCAGCGCTCTCCAGGATCTTCTTTTTCGCTGTTGCGCTGTCGTTTTTCTTAAGCGCCGCCCTGGCCAGCAATGCATTGGCAGATTGCTGGTACTCCGGAAAATTGCCTGCGAGTGCAGAGAGCACTTTCTCCGCTTCAGCAATATCGCCTGCTTCGATCAGTGCGGCGCCGAGTCGTTCCTGGAGTTCGGGCTTGCCGGCTTTGGCCGCGACTGCGGCTTTTAAAGTTTCCACTTTTGCGGACGGATTATCGTGCTGCAGGTTGATGATGAGGGACAGGAGTGCCTCGTTTTCAGGATTTGCGGCGAAGCGCTGCAGGTACTCTGCGATTTTCTGATTCTTCGTGCCTGCCTGCTTAAGAATGGCTTCTATCTGGCTGGCGGCCCCTCGACGGAAAGCCTCGACCGGATTTTCGATTGCAATCTCTTCGAATCCGGCGAGAGCGCCTTTGGTATCGCCAGTTCTTAGAAGAGTTGCAGCAATATGAAGCTTTGCCTCTGCCGAGATTACAGGGTTGGGATCGCGCGCAAGTTCGTCCCAGACCCGACGGGCCTGCGCCTTGTCATTCTCGGAACCGGTCGCTTCGAGTGCCTGTCCCAGATCGATCTTGTACTTTGCAATTTTCTCTTTGTCGCGCTCGAGTGAGATCGCCTGGCGATAAAGCTTAGCCGCCTCGGCATAGAACTCGTATTTAGCATAAATGGCGGCAACATCCGCGTAGAACGAACCGGGAACTTCGCGCGAAACCTTAACCTGTGGCAGCTTTATTGTCGTTTCGCCGGCCTGACAGAATGGTAGAAAGAAGGGCAGACAACAACAAAGAAAAGAACTGCGTATCGGTACGCGTTCGATCATCAGTTACAGCGCCTTGATTTGGGTAGCGCGAGTATATTCATAAAAATGTATTTTCAAATGTGAAGAAACACAAAATTACGTATTAATCGGTATAAAAATACGCACGTGTGCAACTTTTTACAAAAATGGCCCGGCTGCTGCACTGCCCTATGCGGATCAGGAGCGGCCGTTATGGGTCACGAAGGTTTACCCTGTCACGCTCAGATTGAATCGTATACTGCGCAGACGCTCATGCGAACGGCGCCCCCGGCGATATCCGCCGATGCGACGTTGCCATGGGCCGCAACCTTCCTCTGTGAAAACCGTCTTTCGGCGGCGCCCGTCGTGGACGACAGTGGAAGGCTGATTGGTGTCATCAGCCTGACTGATTTGGCTGCGGAAAAGCAGGCGCAAGCACAGCCGCATTTCTCGTGGCCCCACTACGCTCAATCGCGCCTCGATTTTTACGAAAGAACCAATCTCGATCTGCCGCCCGATCATAACCGCATGCCTCCATTCGAAGAGGAAGAGCGGCTTGTTCGCGATATCATGACGCCGCATGTCTATTGCGTCACTCCGGAAACCCCTGCTACTCGCGTAATCGAGCAGATGCTGGAGCGGAAAGTTCATCGTTTATTCGTAGCCAGCACGCCAGGCCAGTTAGTAGGGGTGATCAGCACCTTCGATATCCTGCGCGCCCTTTCTCCCGCGCGGAGCGCTTAGAGGGTTGTACGTCCGCCTGCTTACAGCTTTACTCGCAAACGCGGTGTACGTCTTCTTACCTGGTAAGGAGAACCACGTATGCACTCTAATCGGTTGACGATGATCGCAGTTCTGGTCCTGAGCATGACAGTGGTCTGTGCGGAAGATGGCGTCATCGAGCCCTTCAATGGCAAGGACTTGTCCGGCTGGAAATTCAAAGGCAACAACGCAGCCGCAGCCAAAGTGAAGGTAGGCAAAGCATCGCTCGATCCAAACAACCCAAAACTTTTTGTCGTCTCGGAAGGCAATGAACTGATCAATGTTGAGCGTGGCGTGGACTTTTATTCCGAAGCCAAACACGGCGATGCAGTGATCGAACTTGAACTGATGGTTCCGAAGGGCTCCAATTCAGGTGTGTACGTGATGGGCGAATACGAAGTCCAGGTGCTCGACAGCTTCGGCGTAGCCAAACCTGGAACCGGTGACATCGGCGCACTCTATGGAGCGGCGCCGCCAATGGTGAACGCCGCAAAAGCTCCCGGCGAGTGGCAGAAATTTGTGATTGATTTCCGAGCTCCGAAGTTCGATGGGCAGGGCAAGAAGATTGCGAACGCCAAGTTTGTCAAAATCGAGCTCAACGGCAAAACCATTCAGGAAAATGTGGAGATGAAGGGCCCCACCCCCGCAGGCTTGACCGGCAAAGAAGCTCCGACCGGCCCCATCATGTTTCAGGGCGACCACGGTCCAGTCTCCTTCCGTAACATCAAGATAACGCCGGTGAAGTAAGCAGGCTCCGGGATCGGGTGGGCTGCAACTGGGCAGCTGTTTCTACGCACAGCGCAAAGCTATCTTATTCATTGCTTTTCTCACCTTTGAGACACTCTCAAGCACACGTGAGTTCTTAAATTACGTGATTTTTAGCGGTTTTCTGACGCGCACGATTTACGATTTCGTATAATACTGGCGTACAAATTACTGTTCAGCTAGCAACCGGGATCAAACAGTGGCCAAGCTGGTCTTCAAAAGCGGTCCGTACTCAGGCAAGAGCGTCGCGCTGCCCCTTGGTAAGAGCCTGACCATGGGACGCAACCGCGACTTGGAACTGCCTTTGCCTGACATGAAGCTTTCGCGACGGCACTGTCAGATTCTCTACAGTGGCGAAAAGTGCATTCTCAAAGACCTCGGCAGTACAAACGGCACTTTCGTCAACGGGACACGCCTGACTGACGAAGTTGAGCTCAACGATTTCGACCGTATCGTGTTGGGCGACACTGAAATTGAATTTCATTATGCCGAGAAAGTGCCTCTTCCCCACAACTTTGATCCAGCCGGGGCTGATCCGTTCGGACTGGATGATGATCCTCTTACCGGCGCAGCTGTGCCCGCGTCCGGTACGGGTCTGCCTCCAACAAAGGCTGTTCCGCCGATTGTGCGACAGCACGCGGCAGTGCAGATGGAGCAGCCCAATGTTCAATTTGATTCAGGTCCGGCGCTGATCATCGATACCAACCTGGACCATCTCAACAGCGAGCAAGCGCTCGAACCGGAACTGGTCTCCGCCGCGGTGGCTGCCGATCCGCTGGCCGAAGCTCTGCACGAAATGATGATGCCCTTGCCTCCGGAGCCGCCGCCGTTAAATCTGCCAGAGATTCCAACCACACCCACTGGCAAAGCAAAGCTGGTGTTCTGTGAAGGTTGTGAAGGCAGTATTCCTCTGCTTGAAATCGATTTGGCTCTGGCGAAGGAAGTAAACGGCAAAATGTACTGCAAGGAATGCCTCGCGGCCGGCAAGCATGCTGCTGCGGCAGCAGCGGTCGCTCAGGCGCCTGCTCCAGTTGCAGTTCGCGGCGAACCGCCAACCGTTCGCGTCGTCAGGCCTCCGGCTCCGCCGAAAGAAAATGTAGACGCCATGCTCGCCGGGCTCGAGCAGGAAGCGGTTGTGGTCGATACTACATTGAAACGCGGCAGCACGGTGCTGGATGAAGATCAGGCAGCGCAAAAGCTCAATCAGTTGCGAAAGGTTCAGGAGCAACACGTCCCGCGCCATAATGCGCCTGTCCAGCCGCACACACCTGCGGCTCCCGCAAAACCGGTTCAGTCACCGAGACCGCAGACTCGCGACGTTAAAGAAGAGCTCGGCGAAGAATTTGAAGAGATCGGCTGATTTCGTCTTACCCGTCCTCGGAAAACAATCGTGAGCATGGAAGCCGCCCAGGAAAGCCCCTCTGTGCCGGGCGCCGAAGGTGCCGGCTATTTCCGCGAAACGCACCAGCCGATCTATTCCGCAGCTCTGGTGCTTCCCTTTTTGCTTTTCTACGAAATCGGACTCTGGTTGATCCGTTCCGACGAAATTAACGGCGGCGATGCAATTCTGCTGAATCTCGGCGGCCCTATCCTGCGCTCCCTGGGCCTGGGTTACACATCCGCATCGATGGTGGTACTGGCAGCCGTGTTTGTGGCCGCACAGATTCATCGCAAAGGCAGCTGGCGCATCAACATCAGTTATCTGATCGCGTCGCTGTTTGAAAGCCTGCTCTACGCTGTGGTGCTTTTCATGCTGCTCGGGTACCTCGTGCAGTACTTACCGCGCTCGCGTGCAGAGTCCGGAAGTACTGCCATGCCTGTTTGCGCGGAAGAGAGAACGTCTAGACGCGAGATTGCCCGCACTTACGAGACCAAAGCAGAAGTTCCTGTCACAGCGGCGCGAAGCAGCCAACAGTACCGCCCCGGCCTTCGCGATTTTGTCCTTTATTGCGGCGCCGGAGTTTACGAAGAACTCGTTTTTCGTGTGATTCTGCTGGGACTGCTGATGCTGGTTTGTACCAAGCTCTTCCATATGGAGCACGCTTACGCGGCGGTCTGGGCCGTCATCGTCGGAGCGGTCATTTTTTCCGCGTTTCATCACATTGGCGGAGAACCATTCTCACTGGGTCCATTTATTCAGCGCATTTTCGCAGGGCTTTATTTTTCGGCGATTTACTTCAATCGATCATTCGGGATCGCCGCTGCCAGCCATGCCCTTTATGACATCCTTGTCGGGCTGAACCAATACGTCTGATCAGGGCAGCTTGATGATTCCAAAGATTTCAAAATAGTAGCGGAACGAAAGCTCTTTTACTCCTCGCTGTACACCAGCCAGCAGCCGCAAGCGCTGCTCGCCTTCATACTTATACTCTTCGTCGCTGACAAACGCGCCATCTTTCCAGACCTGAATATTCTCGATTTCGCCCTCTGGTTCGGCATCATCGTTGCCGGCCTTGCTACCGGCCTTTACGAGGGCAAGGTCGCCGGGCTCCCACAGGCGAAACTGCCCTTTGGCCGGTTCGGGAGTAATCGTCACATCCAGCAGGTAAAAGTCCCGCTCGGGTGTCTCGGGGGGCTCGGCACCAGATTCCTCTCTGGCCGGGGCAGCGGATGACGTGACATCATTTACGCGAACGGATGCTCCCCTCAGCACCGCGCCTTTGGCTTTAAAGGGCAGTGTAAACAGATAGCGCACGAGAAAGCGAAGATTCAGCAGGAACAGGAGGGCGATCCCGAGAGAGGCCCAGAAAGGAAGATAACGGATCGCGAAGACCACCGCGACAATCGAAAGAATCAGCAGCAAGCGAATCATAGCACCCTTGATCATACACTCGCATTGGCGTCCCGGCGAGGCGAACTGCGTTTTGACTTCTGCACGTGCTTGACAGCAATTGTGTAAACGGTGATAACTCTGGCGGTTAGGAACAATCAACGCTTAATGCTGGAGATGCACACATGAGCTTCCGAAATCGTCTGCTGACCCTCTCCCTGTGCTGTGCCGTCAGCGCGTCGCTCCTGATGCTCAGCGGCTGCGAAGACGTGCAGGCCCGCAACACGGCCGCCGAATCCTCGGCGGGAGTTCGAAAGCTCGAGTCCGAAATACAATCGCTTCGAGACGATAATGCGAAAATGCGCGAGCAGATCAAGGCCGTGCAGGAAGCGCTCGCCAAGCAAGTGACTGACCGCATGGATAAGCTGGAAGAACGGCTTCTGCTGGTCAGCAAGGATCTGCTCGACAAGGTGGCCAAAGATGCAGACGCGACGCGCCAGACCGCGTCCACGATTGTCAATTCGGCGCGCGGCGATTACGACAAGGAACTGAACAGCGTCAAGACGACGCTTGCCGGAGACATTCAGAAAATTCGCGACGAGATGAAGACCACGATGGAAGACCTGAAGAAGTTCATGGACAATCAGCTCCGCGAGCTCTACCCCTACGCCTATCAGCCGCGCCGCCAGGGTCCGCCTGAAGCTGAAACGAAGTAAACGCGCTGGAAGATCGTTGCAGGACTGCTCTAATGTGCCACTTCGCAACGAATGTGGAACATGAGGGCGGTCCTGCTTGATTATCAGCCTCTATCTCTCGCCGGAAGGCGCGCTGAAGCAGAACCTTGACGAAGATGAAATGCGCGCGGCGGTGCGCTCCGGCAAGGGCGTGCTGTGGGTGGACTTTTTTAAACCCACGCCGGACGAAATTTTTCTCCTCGATGAGGTTTTTGGATTTCATCCGCTCGCGCTCGAAGATTGCCAGCACGTGATGCAGCAGGCCAAGCTGGATGATTTCGGCTCGTACCTGTTCCTTGTCTTCCTCGCCCCCAATCCCAAGTTCAAGCCGGATGTTGAAGCGACGGTGCATGGCAACGAGCTTGAGCCGGTGCTTGAGCTCGACATGTTCCTTGGCATGAATTACGTTGTGACCTACCGCATCAGCCAGCTGCCATTCCTCAACGGGCTTCTCGAACGCGCCAAGCGCGATCCGACGCGCACCTTCGGCCGCGGCGCATCGTTTCTGGCGCACGACATCCTCGATGCCGCCATCGACCAGTTCTTCGCGATGGTCGACAAATTCCAGGGCGAGGCCGAAAGCGCCGAGTATCAGCTTCAGGGCGACAAGCCGCAGACTGTGCTGACAGGTGTCCTGGAGCTCAAACGCCGCGTGCTCAGCCTTCGGCGGCAAATGAGCGATCATCGCGAGCTGATCAATCGAATTTTGCGCATCAACCACAAGACGCTTGCGCCGGAGTCGCACATCTATTTCCGCAACATCCTCGATCATCTTCAGCAGATCGAACGCGACCTGGACGTCTGCAGCGATACAATCGACAATGCGCGCGAAGGCTACCTGGCGATTGCGAACGCGCGGACGAACGAGATCATGAAGGCGCTGACAATGGTCTTCACCCTGTCGCTGCCGTTTACTGTGGTGACGAGCTGGTTTGGAATGAACTTTGCGCATCTTCCGCATTTGGACAATCCGTCCGCCCCGTATATCGTGACGGGGACCATGTCAGCCGTCACAATCGTTATGTTCATGTGGCTGCGCGCAAAGCGCTGGTTCTAAACTCCGCGTCCTTGCGCAATAGTCCAGAGGCGTGAAATGAATCCGCTGCTGATTCCCGAATTGCGCGAGCTGATTCAGGAAAAGGACGTCGCGCAGCTCCGGCGTCTGCTTGAACCGCTGCATCCCGCGCACGCCGCCGACCTGATCATGGGCCTCAAGCCGCAGGAAATATCCTGGGCGCTGCAGGTCCTCGACGATGCAAAAGAAGCGCTGATCTTCGAGTACCTGCCCGAAGAGTTACAGTATGAACTTGCTCTGGGCACTGGTCGTGCACAGATGGCTTCGCTGCTGAACTCCCTTGCCCCTGATGATCGCGCCGAATTCGTGCGCAAGCTTCCTACAAAGGTAGTGGATGAACTACTGCCACTGATGGCGCAGGCCGAACGCAACGATGTGAAGCGTCTGCTCAGCTTTGCCGACGGCACTGCCGGCTCCCACATGACGACCGAATACGCGTCCGTGCCCGCGCATTTAAACTGCGGCGAGGCTCTCACGCGCGTACGAAATGAAGCGCCCGACAAAGAAACGATCTACAACATTTACCTCGTCGATCAGGACCGGCATCTGCAGGGCGTGGTCGGGTTGAAGGATCTCCTGCTGAGCCGGCCTGATACGCCGGTCGATAAAATCATGGTTAAAGAAGTCGTGACTGTGCGTGCGGACGAACCGGCGGTTAAAGCTGCCGAGAGCACCGCAAAGTTCGACTTGATTGCCATTCCCGTTGTCGATGACTCCAACCGCCTGCTGGGCATCGTCACGGTCGACGACTTGATGGACGTGCTCGAAGAAGAGGCTACGGAGGACATCCTGAGCCTCGGCGGCGTGGAACCGGGAGCGCTCGACAAGCCCTATTTCGAAAACCCCATCGCGTTAGTTGTGCGAAAGCGTGTGGGCTGGCTGATGCTGCTGTTTGTTGCCGAAATGTTTACCGGCACGGTCCTGCGCCACTACGATGAAGAACTGGCTAAAGTTGTAGCACTCTCGTTTTTCATTCCACTGCTGATCGGCACCGGTGGCAACGCCGGCTCGCAGACGGTATCGACGATTATCCGCAGCCTCGCACTGAAAGAAATCACGCCCGCGCAGTGGCCACAGGTGCTTTTCCGCGAGGCAACCACGGGACTTATTCTCGGTTTGCTGCTGGGAGTCGTCGGCACGCTGCGTTCGTTGATGTGGGATCACAATAACATAGAGCTCGCGGCGACAGTCGGTGTAACCGTGGTGGCGATCTGCGCCTGGGCAAACTCAGTCGCTGCGGTGATACCCATTTTTGCCCAGCGTGCCGGCCTCGACCCAACGGTCCTTTCCGCGCCCCTGATCACCACGCTCGTGGATGCAACAGGGCTGCTGATTTATTTTTCAATTGCTATGGCGTTCATCTCGCGTTTGAGCGAGCCGGTAGTCGCCGTGCCGCGCGAGCTGGCTGATAGAATACTGGCGCTTGCGGATGCCGCGCCGCCGGATCTCTCTGCGAAACTGCGCGGATTAGCCCAGCCGCCGGAGTTACACACCCACCCGCATGAATGGCTTTTTCCGTTGCTGGCACTGCTGGTCCTGACTGGCGTGCTCTTCTCGATGACACGGCGAACAACCAAACAAGCCTAGTATAAAAAGCATGGTATCAGTCCCTATCACCCTTTAAACTTAAGGAAGTTATTGAGGGTTCGGCCATGAAATTACTTCTTCTCCTTTCAGTCCTGGTAACCGCAGCCATGCATGCCGAAGAAACGCACACACAGGATTCCCTGGACAGCATCAGGAAAGCGGTGACGGAAAACAAAGCTGTTCTTCTGGATGTTCGCGAAAAGGAAGAGTGGGACGCGGGGCACTTGAAGTCCGCGAAGCTTGTTCCGCTCAGCAGCCTGAAAACAGCGGCAAGCGCGCCCGCGGATGTCCCGAAAGACAAGCCGGTATATGTTCATTGCCGGTCCGGCAAACGCTCGCTTGTGGCGACCGAAATCCTGAAGAAATTCGGAATCGACGCACGCGCGCTGAAGCCCGGGTACGAAGAGCTCAGTCAGCACGGCTTCGAAAAGGACGCCGGCAAATAAGAGCAGTCGTAGCTCGTAAACGTTCTATTACTGACGCTCCCAATGGGAACCTGTATGCGTCTGACACTCTGCTTATGCTTCGTCTGCGCGTTTTTACTTCAGGCTGAGGAGCCTGGCCCCGTTCAAGATCTTCCTGTCGCAGTCACCACAACCGGTGGATCTCGGCTGATGGGATTGCTCAGCACCGATCACCCGTTGGCACTTCGGTCGGAAAAGGGAGCGCTGCTGAAGCTTTCCCCCGCCCAGATCAGGAACATTGTTTTTGGCGAGCGCCCGGACCGAAATCAGGAAAACGAGGCGCTGGTCGCTCTGGGCGATCTGCAAAGCGACCAGTTTGAGACACGCGACAAGGCACTGGTTCGTCTGCGCGCGCTGGGCCGCGCCGCAATTCGTCCCCTGCGGCAGGCACTATCCGCAGGCGATGCCGAAGTTGCCGCGCGCGCGAAGGCGCTCTTGGCTGAGATGAACCTGCAGAATGCTGCGGCTGTCATAGGCGAGCGTGTGCTACTGGCCGACGAAACTGTTCAAAACGGGGAACTGTCGCCGGCGGAATTCTCGCTGCGCACACGCTGGGGGTTATTCCGTTTCCCGATTTCGAGTCTTGAATCTCTAACCGTTTTAAAGCCGGGAGAGGTTCAGGCTGAAACTTTGGCGAAAGAATCCGAGCCAATCACAGTAAAAGCGCACAAAAGCCAGCCCATTAATGCAGCTGCCGAACGCTGGGAACTTGACGAGATGCAGCGCGCCGGTGCCGTGGGCGGACGACATATGCTGGGCATGCCGGTTCTGAGCATGGACACGGTGCCGAATCCGGTGCCGAATGCGCCGCGTGGTCAACGGCTCGTTGCCACGAAGCCTGGAGACAGGCTTGAGGATGCGTACGCGCCATGGGGCATTCTCCTGCGCGCTGAAGCGAAAAGCGAAATTCAGACCTCTGCCGAACAAGTCAGCATTCAACCCAGTGCATCGCTGCAACTTAAAAACTCCGATCTAAATATCTCCTTTGTGATTCCCGGAAGTTACAACGCGAAATCAGGCGAGTCACAGTCTGGCGGCATCACCATGTTGGGTGTCGTACTGGAAAATGCGCCGCGTCTGACCTATGGCATGGCCGTATACGACCGCGCCGGAAGGCAGCTGGCGGAAGTGTACAACCTCGGCAGCAACGAGAAGATTCCCGCAGGGGTCAAGACGGGAGAGTTTCTGGGTGTTCGCTCGAAGATTCCGATCGCTCGCGCGCGTATTTTTCGGACCACCGATGCCGGCACCCGCGATATTCTTCTCGATGACATTGTTTTTGACAGGGTCGTCACCGTTGACCGCCCCGTCAATTCAGCCTGCGTCTGGCTGAACTCCGGAGAGCGCCTCGCCGGGCAGGTTGCTGGCGCGGCGCTCGAAAGCGGGATTTTATTACAGACTGACTTCATGCCGGCTGAGAAGAGGACTGCGATCCCGTTTGAGGACATCACGCGCTATGAGCCTGCGCGGCAGATGGATGAGCCCAAAAAAGACGAGGGCGCTGACAAAACAGAAAAGATGCAGGCCAAAGGGGTTTCCTTCGGTACGCCGCATGGCGTGCTGCTTCAGAGTGGTGAAAGCTTTCGCGCGCTGTTCATCAAGCTGGATGAAAAGGAAGTTCACTTCCTGCTTGCCGGACGCGTGCGGCTCTCGCTGCCGCGCAAGACGCTGCGCAAGATCGATTTCTACCCGCCGGCGCCTGATCCCGGCGAGCCTGCAGCAGGAATAAGTGTCGGCGAAAATGAAAAGTCAGGCGTCGATTTTCGGCGTAAAGACGACCAGAAGCCGCCGGAAAAGCCCGCAGATCCAAAGGTGGCTGCCGATGAGAAGCCTCCAGAGAAGAAGCCGAAGGCAGATGTACTGCAGGGAACTCAGGAATTGCAGCCGATGCCGGATGTGAAAATCCTGGAAGCGGACATCCTGACCGGCGACCTGACGATCGAAGACGACAACGGCCCATGGACAATCGGGCTCGCGCCGGTAAAGACGCTTGTTTTTCCCAAAGATCAGAGCGCAAAGAAAGCCGCGCCCCGTTTTAGAGACTGGCTGCTCACGTTGCGAGAAGGCAGCTGCTTCGAAATCGTTCTCACCGGAATTACTCCGGAAGGAATAACAGCCGAAATGGCTGGCGGAACGGTCACTTTGCCGTCACATGTCATCGATTCAATTCAAAAGCAGAAAAAGTAGCGTCCTGCCTGTTTTGCATTGAACTACTTCCGCTGCAATTCCATCACGCGGAAGATTCAGCCAAGCCGGACTCCGCGCCCATAGGCTTCGGCCAAATAGCCGAACGATGCTATCTTCGAAACTGCTTAAGAACCCACTCTCACAAGGGAAGAGCCCAATTCAATCGAGGCGATCGACAGTTTTCAATTGTGAAACAGCAACTCATCTTTAAAAAACGCTGTGCCGCCTCATCTGTGATGAGGCTAATCGAAATGACAAAGCAGATTGCAATCGGCTGCAACTGACTCCGAAAGCGCCTCATAAACGCTTCAAAAGTAAAAATTCTGCGTGCAAACCTTTTGTCCAACATCCCGCTTTGAAAGCTCATCACAAAAAACTTCCGCTGTAGTTTGCGACAGCACGAACTGCACATGCGCCCGCTTTTATAGTGCACGTCTGATTTCCAAAACAAATCCGCACCTCGTGGCGTGCGCGTTGT
This sequence comes from Planctomycetota bacterium, assembly GCA_035628505.1. Taxonomy (GTDB): domain Bacteria; phylum Planctomycetota; class SZUA-567; order H5-PLA8; family H5-PLA8; genus DASPJR01. Next base: position 44,647 of record DASPJR010000228.1, read on the forward strand.
CTTAGAGGGCCTCCGCTGGTTATGGAGTGGAAGTGGATCGTTCGATGCAAGTGTATTGAACTGCCAGTTCCAAATCACACGTGGAGGTCATATGAGACCTTGTTCTCAGGGACAGCAGCGCCATGCTTTAAAACTGGCACTACTTTTTTGCGTCTTCACATCATTTTCGGCTGCCGTAGCCGCCGATATTCTGTATGTCGCAAACGTGCCACTGAACGCAGCGGACACAAGTATCGTCGACTACGTTCGCGCCAAGGGCCATTACGTCCAAGTGGTTGATGACGGCGCTGCACAGCTCTCTGATACAACCGATAAAGAGCTCATCATGATTTCCGAAACTGTCGACCCGGCTGTGCTCGGTGGTCTTTACCATGATGTGCCGGTACGCATTCTCGTCTGGGACGCCGCGATGCAGTACCTGCTGGGAATGACAGGTCCTACCGAGGGAACCCACTTCGGGTATTCGAACGACGATGTCCGCGCCCACCTGGTCGACCACAAGCATCCGCTCGCCGGAGGCCTCGAAGGAAACGACCTCGTCATTTTCACAGGCACGGCCAAGCCTATGGGTTGGGGCAAGCCCAACAAAAACGCTGACATCATCGCCCGTCAGGTGTTAGCCGGGAAGTATCCGCTTCTTTATGAGTACGCCCCTGGAGCCGTCATGGTGGATGGCACGGCGGCGCCATCAAACCGAATTTTCTTTTTCATGGCTGACAACGGCATTCCTGGAATGACAGACAGCGGGCGGGCTTTTCTGGACGCAATTCTTGCCTACAGCATAACAGGCGGCGACTTTACGGCGCCAGTGATTGCCCCTCCGGCAGACATGCTCGTGGAAGCCAATTCACTCAACGGCGCGATTGTTTCTTATCCGCCTGCGACAGTTACCGACAATCGCGATCCAAATCCCATCGTTACGTACAGCATTGCAAGTGGTTCGCTGTTTCCGATGGGCGTCACGGTAGTGACGATCTTTGCCGAAGATCACGTGGGCAACAAGAGCTCTGCGAGCTTCACGATTACGGTTCGTGACACAACTCCTCCAACAATCGGCGGCGGCAACATTGTTAATGGAAACATCACCGCCGAGGCGACCAGTGCTGCCGGTGCCGTTGTAAACTTCGTCGGTGCTACCGACCTGGTTGATCCTAACCCAACAATTACTGCCAATCCGCCATCGGGAAGCACGTTCCCCCTCGGTGTGACCACGGTTCAGGTGACTGCAACCGATGCATCGAACAATACCGCAACCGGCAGCTTTACCGTCACTGTCGTCGATACAACCGCTCCTGCGCTCATTGTTCCCGCGAATATGCTCGTCGAAGCGAACACGACTGGCGGCGCGATCGTGAATTTTGCAGCTAC
>DASPJR010000229.1:0-16252 GCA_035628505.1 Planctomycetota bacterium
GACGCGCGAGGAACTCGCCAACGTCGAAGCCGAACAGCGCCGGATCCAGCAGCAGTTAGTCCGTATCGAGCGCGAGCGGCGGGAACTGGCACACACGCCGCAGGCACCGACCACTGCTGAGGCCCAGGAGCGCACGGCTAATCTCGAGCGCATCGAAGCCGAACGGCGTCGCGTCGCCGCGGAACTAGAAGCAATGCGCGCGACTCGCTCTCAGTTGCAGCAGCAACTGGAGGTCGCTCAAGGCCAGGCGCCGGTTTCGCCGCGCCCTGAACTACCCGTGGAGCCGCAGACGATTCCGGCTCCCGCACCTGTCGCGGATGTGGAACTCGCGCAGGTGGAGTATGTCGCCGAGGGCAACGTCAAGCCGGTGCTCGTGCGAACCAAAGGTGGGGAGCTCACGCGCACGCCACTCACCGCTCGCATGCGCCTGGTCGCGGGCGACAAGATTGACATCCCCAAGGCTGGCGGCACGCAGACGGCGCCGCGCGAAGCACGCGTCACAGTGAAGCTCTGGTGCGGTCCCATCGATCTGGCCGATGACACGCAGATCGAGTTCATCGACTTCGAACGCGTCACGCTCGCGCGCGGGCAGTTGTTCGCGGATCTGAACCTGGCCCAGCGCAACTCGCGCGCGGAGACGAGCGGACTGTACCAGGTTATCGTTGATACTCCGCTGGCCGATGTAATCGTCGAGGGCACACGTTTTGAGCTTGCCACAGACGTTTTGCAGACCCGCTTGCGGATGGAGGAAGGCAAGACGTCCTTCGTCAGCAGCCGCGGCCGCCAGCAGGTCTATGCCTTGCAGGAATCCGTCGCTCGCGCGAACGCCGCTCCGACAAAGCCGACTGCGATCGATTGGGTGTCGATCTGGCGCGGACGGCGGAAAGCTCCCGAACCGCAGGTCGTCAGCTTCGCGCTCATCAACACTGAAACGCGCCAGCCGATCGAAGGTTTTGACCCGCTGTTGGATGGCGCGGAACTGAAACTTTCGAAGCTGCCAACGAGACAGTTCAGCGTCCGCGCCAATACGGTCCCTGAGCAAATCGGCAGTGTGCAGTTTGGTCTCAACGACACACCCGTTTATAGGGTCGAAAGCTTCGCACCGTATGCTCTGAGCGGCGACAAAGAAGAGAACTACTCGGCCTGGAACCCGGAAGCCGGTTCGTACAGGCTCACCGCCACCCCTTATGAGCAGGCCAACGCCAGAGGCAAAGCTGGTAAGGGCCTGACCATCACCATCCGCGTCGCGCCCTGACAGCGCCCCTCAAAAAATTCCTGCACGCGTGACTTTTTCGTGTTAGATCGCGCGCCCTTTTTCCAAAGAGATGCTGAAACGCTTGCACTCATCACTTCATCCGGCCTGGGAAAAAGGAGAACCGCCGTGAGACACGCACCCAGACTTCAGCTTTGCGCCGTACTGCTGCTCCTGGCCTGCAGCGCCCAAGCGGCGGGCGTCTTTCAGGAGGCCAACGGCTTAGTTGTCGTCGAAGTGGAGTCTGCGCCCGTGGCTGGCTCCTGGAGCTCGCAGAGCGGCCTTGCGGGCTTCACTGGGACGAGCTACTACGAATGGAAGACCGGCAACACGGCGACTACCGTCGATGCTGCGGGGCAGGGGATTCTCTCGTACAGATTCAAGATTAACCAGACGGGCCGTTACCGCTTTCAACTGCGCAGCGCCGCGCCGCACAGCACTGAGCATAACGACGTCTGGCTGCGCGTGCCCTCGGGTGCGGTGAAGATTAAAGGCACGACGGTCACGTCCCTGGGTGCCGCATGGTTCAAGGTCTACCAGAACGCCGGCGCGAACGCCTGGTCATGGAACGCATGGACGACGGACCACGACGCACACTCGATCCACGCGGACTTCAACACGCCAGGCGAGTACACCCTGGAACTCTCCGGCCGTTCGACGCAGTTCAAGATCGACCGCTTCGTGCTCTATCACAGCAGTGTCTCTTCGACCACGGCGCTGAATACGGCCAACGCTCAGTCCTCGACGGCCGCAGCGAACACGGGCAATGTCACCGGCGAGCAGCGCAAGTGGCATAAGGTCACGGTCACGTTCGACGGCCCGACCACCAGCGAAACCGCAACGCCGAATCCGTTCACTGACTACCGGCTGAATGTTACGTTCACGCATCCGGCAACCGGCAAGACGTACGTTGTGCCCGGGTACTACGCCGCTGACGGAAACGCGGCGGAGAGCAGCGCGACCAGCGGCAACAAGTGGCGCGTGCATTTCGCGCCCGACGAAGTTGGCACCTGGAACTACTCTGCTTCGTTCCGCACCGGCGCGAACATCGCGGTGGACCTGAACTCAACGGCGGGCACGGCCGTTTCTTTCGACGGAGCGAGCGGCACGCTGAACATCCTGGCCAGTGACAAGTCGGGCAAAGATCTGCGCGCGAAGGGCCGCCTGAAGTACGTCACCAACGAGCGCTACCTGCAATTCGCGGAGACCAAGGAGTTCTTCGTCAAGGCCGGTGCGGATTCGCCCGAGAACATGTTCGGCTATGTGGACTTCGACGGCACTTCGAAGCAGGACGGCACCGCGCTGAAGACCTGGAGCGCCCATGTGGCGGACTCGACGGCGACGGATCCGGTCTGGCAGGGCACCAAGGGTCGCGGTCTGCTGGGCGCGATCAACTATCTCGCCAGCGAAGGCTGCAACGTCTTCAGCTTCCTGACCTACAACGCCGGGGGCGATGGCAAGGACGTCTGGCCCTTCATCGCCGCCACCGACCGCCTGCGCTACGACTGTTCGAAGCTTGACCAGTGGCAGCGCGTCATGGACCACGCGCAGACCCGCGGCATGTACCTGCACTTCAAGACGCAAGAGACCGAGAACGACAATGGCACGTGGGGTCTGGACGGCGGCGAAGTCCTGAACGAACGCAAGCTCTACTACCGGGAACTGGTCGCGCGCTTTGGATATCACCTGGCCCTGAACTGGAACCTCGGCGAAGAGAACACGCAAACGACGGCCCAGCGAGTGGCGATGGCGGAGTACTTCAAGGATGTCGATCCGTACGACCACCACATCGTCATCCACACTTACCCCGCCGAGAAGAGCCTTGTCTACACGCCGCTGCTGGGTAACGCCTCGCAACTGACGGGTGTGTCGCTGCAGAGTGACTGGGCCGCTGTGCACCGCGACACGCTGACCTGGATCAACAACTCGGCCAATGCCGGCAAAGCGTGGGTCGTTGCGAATGATGAACAGGGCAGCGCAGATGTCGGCATCCCGGACGACGCTTACACGCTGACTCCGACGCAGAAGCAGGTGCGCGGCGCGGTGCTGTGGGGCAACCTGCTGGCCGGCGGGGCGGGAATCGAAAGCTACTTCGGTTACCAGCGTCCGCACAGCGACCTGACCTGCCAGGACTTCCGCAGCCGCGACCGCTGGTGGGACGATTGCCGCCACGCGCTGCACTTCTTCAACACCTACCTGCGCTTCGCGGAAATGAGCAGCGCCAACGCTCTCGTCGGGAACTCGACGAACGACAACAGCAAGTACTGCTTTGCCAAGCCGAATGACACGTACGCGATCTACCTGGCCAACGGCGGCACCACGACGCTGAACCTGACCTCCGCCAGCGGCACTTTTGAAGTGAAGTGGTTCGACCCGCGCAACGGCGGCACACTGCAGAATGGCTCCGTGCTGAGCGTCACTGGCGGCGCGAGTGTCTCGCTGGGTTCCGCGCCCAACAATCCGACGCTGGACTGGGTGATCCTGGTCCGCCGCACGGGTACTCCGCCGCAGACCTACGCTCTCACGGTCGACAGCGGCAGTGGCGACGGCAACTACACGCAGGGCGCCGTGGTCACGATCACCGCCGATGCCGCTCCCGCCGGCCAGGTGTTCTCTCAGTGGACGGGTGCGACGCAGTACCTCGCAAACGTCTCGAGTGCCACGACCACTGTCACGATGCCTGCTGCGGCGATCTCCGTCACCGCCACCTATACCACTTCCACGTCTCAGGCTGTCACGAGTCTCACGCTGATCAACGCCGACACTGATCAGCCTGTTGCTGGCCATAATCCGCTCATGAACGGCGCCACGATCAACTTTGCCACGATCGGCACGCGCAATCTGAACATCCGCGCCAACACCAATCCTGCGACTGTTGGCAGCGTGCGCTTTGGGCTGGATACGAACCCGAGCCACATCGTCGAAAACGTCGCGCCTTACGCGCTCGCCGGCGACACCAGCGGCAACTACAACGCCTGGACCCCCACGCTGGGTTCCCACACTGTCACCGCGACACCGTTCAGTGGTTCGGCCGCGAGCGGCACCGCCGGCACAGCGCTGACGATCAACTTCACCGTCATCGACCAGGCAGGCGATACGATTGCGCCCACTGCACCGTCGAACCTGCTGGCCAACGCGAAGACTCACAGTTCGGTCTCGCTCTCGTGGACGGCTGCCACCGACAATGTGGGCGTGACCGGCTATGAGATCTGGCGCAACAGTGTCAGGATTGCGACGACAACCGGTACCTCGTATGTGAACAGCGGTCTGGCCGCGAGCACGACGTACAGCTACTTCGTGAAGGCTTACGACGCCGCCGGGAATGTCTCGGTGGCCAGCAACACGGTCACCGTTACGACTGACGCTGCACCGCAGGCGGTAAGCAGCCTGACGCTCATCAATGCCGACACCAACCAGCCCATCGCCGGCTTCGATCCGATCTCCAACGGTGCGATGATCGACCTAAGCACTCTGCCGACGCGGAACTTGAATATCCGCGCGAACACGAGTCCCGCTGTCGTCGGCAGTGTCCGCTTCGCGCTGGATACGAACAGCAACTTCCGCACGGAGAGCGTCGCGCCATACGCCCTGGCCGGCGACACAAACGGCGATTACTACGCCTGGACGCCAACCGTCGGATCGCACACGCTGCGCGCTACGCCGTACTCCGCCGCGAATGCTACTGGTACCGTCGGCACCGCGCTGACCATCAACTTCAGCGTCACGAGCGGCGCTGCGCTGCTGGCCGCAGCCGCCGGCGTGGATTCTGACGCCGACGGTCTGCAGGACGACTACGAACTCGCGCACGGCCTGGACCCGCAGAACTCCGACACGGACGGCAACGGGATCCTGGATGGCAGCGAGGTCGTCTCCGGCGGCAGTGTCACTCATGCCCAGAACCAGCAACTGTGGCTGGCCAGCCTGAGCGGCACACCCGGTGCGGGACCGCAGGCGCAGGCTTTCAGGCTCACGCGTTTCCAGGCGGTTGTATCCGTGAGTGCCGCAAAGGGCGATTCGTGTGCATTGTCCGCAATTCTACCTGGCGATGCCGCCGTCTCAGGCCTGCTGGTGCTGAGATTGGGCGACGCGCAGTTCGCCTTCGAGCTCGACGGCAAAGGCGACGCTCGCGGGGAGAACGGCACGCTGAGCCTGAAGAAGCGCAGCAGCAAGAAGGGCGCGAGCGTGACGTTGAAAGCCAAACTGCACAGCAAGAGCCTGGTTGCCGCGTGGAATATGAACGAGACCTCCCGCGAGCTGACTCTGCCGGTCACGGTGACAATTGGCGGCGTGTCCTACGCTGCGAATCTGGACGCCAGCGTTGCGCAGAAGAATGACGTCGCGCGGATCAAGAAGTAAATCGTCCCGAGAGTCCAACCATTCACGCGCGTCTAGCCACTGGGCGCGCGTTTTTTTTTGAACCCCCAAGACACGCAGACACCAAGAAGGCAAGATTGCAGATTAGTGATTGAAAATGCGAATTCAGACCGCCTTCGTCGGACGGTTCGGTCTGCGCAGCAGGCCGCCGCTGTTGTTAGCCCCACCTTCAGGTGGGGCGTGAGCCGCGGAACGCTCTCCCTCTCCCCTCTGGGGAGAGGGCCGACGTGAGCGCAGCGAACGCGGGGTCAGCGGGCCCGCGGAAGGCGCGTACGCAGCGCGGATCGCACGCACTCCAGCGGCGCCGACCCGGCTGAAGCGCGGGTTTACCAACGGAGCAATCTGCAACAACAATAGCATCCCAGGCATCCCTTAGCGGTCGATAACATCAAGGGGTTGTTGGTGCCCGAGCTACCGCCATGCGAACAGGATAGCAATAGCGAGCTTCCTAAAGTGCGGAGAAAAGAGCCTCCCAATCGCGCGCCTGCAGCAGGCGCTCGCGCCTGTCCGCCCACTCACACAGGAACAGCAACTTCATTGCTTCGAACGACGGTTCCCCTCCGTAGCCGTCGAAGAGCGGCTTCCACCAGTGGCTTGTGTGCGGGAAGAGCGTCACCATTTCGTTGCTGAACTTCATTAAGTCGCAGATGGGCGCCCCGGAAGCAGCAACTTCCATGTCGATGGATCCCGAGACCTGCCACGACCCATTCTCCTGGTAGAGGAAGAAATGCGAGGCGTGGCAATCGCCATGGATGAAGCGCGGGGGGTAATATTCGCTTTGCATGCGGTGCTCAAAGCTGGAGAGCAGTTCAACCATAGCCGCAAACAATTCGGGGGGCATCTGATTGCGTTCGCTGTGGAGTCCGGCGAGCGCCTCCTGCTGCATCTTCGCTGCTGAGCAGTAGGGATGTATCCATTGACCGGGCTCGTGCGGCGAAGTCGGACCTTCCGGCGATCCCACGTATCCCGGATAGTTAAAGACGATTTCATGGCAGCGCCGCAGATGGCTGCCAGTCGTGCCCAGCAAGGCCTTGAAATCGTGCGGACTGCTTTCGCGTAGCAGCTTGGTAAGTGGTTCCCCTCGGAGCTGGCGCGTCAGTAGAAACGGCCGCTGCAAAGGATTGTGGAGGTGGTCACAGCTCAGGACGACTGCCGCAGCGGGAATGCCGCGCGTCGCGAGCGCCGAAAAACCGCCAGCTTCGTGTGTCACAACGCCAATCGCGCAGTCTTGATACCAGTCCTTGGTGTAAGTCTTCAGGAAGTAGACTGCCGCAGGCGTGGTGATGCGGAAGATGTGGTTGTGGGTCTTGATTAACTCAACGTCCGGTGCAGCGCACTGAATTTGAGCAGACGCGAGAATGGCTTGGGCTTCTACCGGCGTACAGGTAATCTTCATGCGCCCACGCTAGCACGCGTGGCGCGAAGTCAACTATTTAGGGTTGCGTCGCCAGGCAATCTTCTCAGACACGTAACCAACCAACGCGAGTCCGGCAACGCCGGCAACCCCGTTGGCCACAAGCCGAAGATAAAACGGTCGAGTTCCCTGCGTCCACCATTCGAGCGGGAATCCACGATAGCGGTACTCGAGGCGCTCCCGCTCAAGAGTCCCCTCTCGGTACGAAACATTCGCCCCGATGAACGCTCCTGCGAGCACAGTCAACAGCAGCAGCGTGGAGAGATGAAAGCGCCTCATGCCTTGTACCTGCGGCGGATGACGTATTCAGAAGCCAAGCACACCGCGATTGGCTCGGAATGTTGATTAACTGAAGCGGCCATGGGTAACGCCTAACGGCAACGAATTGGACCCACCCCAGTACGACCATGCATCGTACTTTATCGTCAGAGGCCCGCCATAAGATGTCCGGCCTTCAACTCTGACGAGTACACCGTGACGACGACGGTTTCCACAGCTTCGCTCGTGCTCTGGCCGGCGGCAAACAGCAATGGCTGGCGCGAAGCTCTGCTTCGTTGAGATTGTTCCTGTCAATACAGCGCCGACGATCGTCTCTCCCGCGTCGGCGACTCCAGCGCCGGTGGCGGTAGGAGCCGAAGTATCTTTTTCCGCGAGCGCGATCGACGAGGAGTCTGCCTCGTTAACGTACACGTGGGACTTTGGTGACGGCACAACCGTGAACGGTCAGAAGAGTTCCGTGACTCACAAGTTTATGACCACGGGGACGTATGACGTGAAGGTGCTGGTGAATGGCAAGTTCGGGTCGACCCAGATCGAGGTGAAGAACCGTCGCAGCCGCAAAGCTGAGCGCTTCTCGTACGGTGCCAGCCCTCCTTAATTCGTCCTGCGGATTCATCGAAGGTGTTGAACTGACGGAGAGGGGACGCAGTGGAGTATCTGAGGGTTCTCTCGTTCACGGTCCATGAAGAACGAATTTGACGAGTCGTTTGCCTTGCAGCGTCTCTAGATGTCCGTCGCAGGAGTACGGGGCAAAATGTATTCCCTCGTCTACCGCGGCAAATGCGCCCTCTTGGCAGGGGAGTGCGCTCTTCCGAGCGCCTGCTTAATGCGGAAGGGCAAAAGGCATCCTCGATAACGTGGTTCTTCTCTTCGCTTTATCTGGCGGAGCGACGGCCGACTGATCGCTTCCTCATCGTCCATGTATGCAAATACCGTAAGTGGGTCTGAAGATCTTCGCGACACTCGTATGGTCAGGCTTAAACGCCTATGACGTGGAGATTTCAAGAAGGCACGCGAACTGGGCGTGAGTTGTACATCTACAACCAAGGTAAAGATCGTTTCTGATTTGGCATGTACCAGTGGGCGGAGATGGGAAAAGGAGTGAAGGGTCGTATCCAGTGCGCGCTACTCGCTCTTCACGGATACCAGTAACTTCGACCAGGATGGCCGCGAGCCGGATACGGCGATGATTAATTGGGGAAAGGACGATATCCACCCCACGATTCATTTGGCCCGTTGCCGCGAAGGCTCTGACGACCTACGGTTCGCGGTTACGATTTACAATCGAGCCATGAAGAGCAAGGAGACGCCAGAAGGCAAGGCAGCGCTTGAATTTCTAGAGGGCATTAACCAGAAGATCGGCCCAGGTCGCCGCGAAACGCTCCAGCATTTCGGTGACGATGTGATTGCTTGAGCCTTTAAGGGTGTAGCGGCCCACGAGACTGTGAGACGGAGAATCCAAGGCCAGAACGCAGAGAAGAAGGTTTTGCACGCCGAGCATGAGGGAAAGACAGGACAGAGTTTCTCTATGGGAATGCAGCTCGGTTTCGCGGGTTGTGAAAGAGCAAATCGGGGAATGAGCGTCACGCCACGAGTTCTAACGAATCGATGATCTAAATTGAGAGCGTCGGCAGATGGAAGTCGCCGTGGAAGTGGACGCGCGACACGTCAATGGCCGGACGAATCGGGTGGCGTTCGAGCATCGGCTTGGTCTTCGCCAGACAGACTCGACTCCAGACTTCGTCAGGCGTGCGTCCTCCGTGCAGCCACATCACCGGTTGAACCGCCAGATGAGTGACATCGAACTTCCGCCGCGGCGCCGTGCCATCAACCTGTCGAGTTGACGGTTGAAAAAGACCTGCAACTCCAAATAAGTGACGCTGCTCTGTAGAACCGTCTTTTTCGAATCTGGATGACGCGGAGACGAGGTGCTAGAGGCCGCGACTTCTCGGTACTAAGGTCAGGCCCCTCGTTTCCCATCGCCGCGCCCCTTCTCCCCGTCGCTGAAGAGTGTGGTCCAAGGAGTTTTGGAATCATCCGGCAATCTCCAGGACTCTGTCCATTACAGGGTCAGGGAGGTATAGTATCGCTCGTGAAAACAGATTCAGAACTGCTCCAGGAGTACGTCGGAGGCTCGGACGACGCCTTCGATGAGCTGGTTCGGCGGTACATGGATCCCGTGTACCGCGTCTGCTTTCGGATCCTGCGCGAGCCCGCCTCGGCGGAAGACGCAGCACAGGCGACATTCATTGTGCTGATGCGTCGCGCGCGAAAGCTGCCCCGTCGTGTGGTGCTCTCAGGCTGGCTGTTGAAGACCGCTGCCTTTGTGGCGCGTGACGCCGTTAAGCTTCGCTACCGGCGCGTAAAGTACGAACGGTCAATGACGCCGCCACCCGCCACTGCGACGCAGGCTGAAACCGAGTTACTCCAACAGGAACTCAGCCAGTACCTTGATGCGGCCCTCGAGGCTCTGCCATCAGTGCAGCGGGATTGCATTGTCTTGCGTTTTCTGTGTGGGCGGACCGAGGAATCGGTTGCCGATGAACTGGGCTGCCCACGCAGCACAGTCTCGACACGCATCGCCACAGGATTGACGAAGCTGCGGGAGCGGCTGTCGCTATCCGGCGTCACTGTACCGGCCGTAGCGCTCGTCGCGTATTTGGGCATCGAAGCGCGCTCGAAGGCGCCGGACATCCTCGCCGCGTTTGTCAGCTCTATCGCGAAGGGACGGACGGTGCCGTCCGACGGGGTGCTGCTGCTTTCGCGCGGAACGCTCGCGCGGTACGAAGCGCAAGGCCGTTTGCCCTGGAAGATAGCTTCCGCTGCGGCGGCGATCATGCTGCTGGGACTGTGTGGCAGCATCCTCTGGCGAAGCCCTGCGGCGGGTCCGCCGACGAAGGCTCCACAGAAGATCGCTTCACGGGTTCCATCTCATTCGGAACCGGCGCCAGTCGTGGAAGAGTCCATCGTGGACGAGCCGCTTGTTTCGGCGCTGCCTGTGAAAGCGCCGAGTGAAGCCGCGGCGGCCGCGGCTCAGGTCGCGGCGCCTGAACCGAACCTGCGCGAGCCCGAAAGGATTGACCTCACGCGTCTGGCCGCGAACACATGGGTGGAACTCCGGCCCAAGCTGCTGATGGAGGTCGCGCGTCCGGGTGAGCAGGGACGCTGGAGCCGAACGATTAACAAGCTCGTGTACGACGCAGCATCGAAGCGCGTCTTGTTCTACGACCGCTGGGCGACAGACTCGAACGGCGGCGCACTTCACTACGCGAATTGCCTGTTCTCTTTCGATCCTGCAAGCAACGAAGTGCGCGCGCTGAAGCTCGATCACTGGACTGTAGAGAACAATCGCGTCAAGCCCATGGCCGAGAATGGACGCGAGCCGACGCCGTGCTCGCGCCAGCTCTTCCACGGCTTTGCCTGGGTTCCGTCGATGACCTCAGTTTATCTGTGTAATGGCGCGAATGCGTCAGCGGAGATGGACGGAAAACTCCGCGGGCATGACGTCTGCGAAAATACGTGGCGGTTTGACCTTGCGGCCCACAGTTGGCAGCAGGTGACGTCGAAACAGCATCCAAAGAACTTTCCGCTCGGCGCAAGCCTGGAGTACTGCGCCGTGAACGAATCGCTCGTTTACTGCAACTCGGGCAGCTTGTGGCTGATGACTCTCGCCGATGGGCAATGGCGCGAACTCGGAAGTAAAGTTCCGACGGGCGGCGCGGGTCAGACCCTGGCGTACGATCCGGTGCGAAAGCGGATGATGATCGTGGGCGGATCGAGGGTCGATATGAGCGCGCCGCTCACGCGCAAGAACGAGGACGATCCGGGGTTCAGAAGGCTCTATGCGTTCGATCCTGTCACCGAAGCCGTCCGCGAACTGGCCGACTCGCCGACGCCGCTGTATATGGCGCACCTGGCGTACGATTCCAAGCGGGACCGTTTTGTCACCGCGAACTTCATGACGACGGGCCGTGCCCCCTCGGGTGTCTTCAGCTACGACCCCAGGACTGACACATGGAGCGAAGTCCACGCGACGAACACGTTGCCGAAGACAAATTGGTTCGGCTGGGTTCGCATGTGCTACGATTCTGAACGCGACTGTTTCATTGCGCTCATTCCGGGCCACGGAAACGAGATGCGCTTCTACGCCTTCCGCTGTGTGCCGTAATCTCGAAAATCTCCGGCAATCATCGCTGCTCCGTCCATTTGCTCTCGAACACAACAGATCGAGGCAGGAGCGAGGGCACCCATGCGCACGATTTTCATGATCCTGGTTTTGTTCGCGGCTTGCACACAGGTCCGGGGTGCGGAGTCGCCGGAGTACTGGGCACAGATCAACAAGGACGGCCATGGGCGCAATTCGAATGCACGTCGGATCGCGGGGAATCTCCGCGCAAGCTGGGCTCGCGCACTGCGCAACTTCACGGTGATCGATCAGCAGGGCGGCCAGCGTTCGAATAATCTCTGCATTCGCGATGGCCGGATTCTGCTCATCACCCCGGCATCGCCACCTGATGCGGGTTACAGCACCACCAACACGCATCACCACGCGACGTACGGAATCTATTCGCTCGCGAACGGCGCCCTGCTGCACACGACGATGAGTCCGCAGCGCGGCGGCGGCGGCCTGATGGTTCCTTACGGCATCATGGACAGCGACATTGGTCCGGGACTGGTCAATGTTTATTGGCAGGATGACGGTGTCGTCTTTACCGGCCAGGGAAGCGATCACTCAGGCTTCTGGCACTTCGACGCATACACCGGAGAAATACCGTTCGGCTCGCCGCTGCTCTGGCCGACGGAGCCGGCTGCCTGGACGATCGCGACCGCCAATGCGAGCGGCTATTTCGCCAAGAGCAACAGCAACCGCTACATCTACGCGCGTGGCGGCGCGGGCAGCCACAACAGTCTTGGCGAGTACGGCTCAGCGGGACTCTTCGGCCCAGTTAAGGCGTTCGCCGCCGGGTTGACCTGCATCAAGATGTACAACAGCTACATCGTCGAAGGAGATCGAGTCTACGGGTTCTATGTGACGAATGAAAAATCACTGCAGGAGGGCTACGGCGTTCAGATCATGGCCTATCGCCCGCCCGCTGCGACGCACGATTGGCTCTACCGCGATACAGGAAAGGCGTTCCTCTGCTTTGGCCGCAATCATTGCGGCGGCGCGCCGCGCGCCATTTGCATGGGCGAGGACAACCGTCTTTACTACTACGGATACTACACAGCGGGAGCCGGCACCACGCAGGCGCCGGACTTCACGCGGGGCATGGTGCTGGTCGGCGTACGAACTTCAGACGGCGTCGCCGACGTCAACGTGCCGATCAACTACAACCCTGCCGCCGAATCAGCCAGCGCGTACTCGCTGGTTCCGCAGATCGCCACCCTGGGAAAGCATGTCGTCATCTTTCAACCGCAGCAGGGAACGGTCAACGGCCATGTCTTTGGCGTCGACACCGTCGCGAAGACCGTGTGGCGCTGCGACTTTCCAGCACAGTATTTTAGCGTGCAGACTTGGCCAAGTGTCGACGCAACGAGCCCTGAACAAGCCGTGCAGCTCGTGGTCGCGGGAGACAGCGCCTTCATTGTCGAACCGTCTTCGAGCAGCGGTGCCTTGCGGCTGCGTGTGGAGCGCCTGTCGCTCTCCACTGGCGCGCGCACGACCACCGTGGTGACGCCTGTGGATCAGAACGGCCAGCCAATCGCAATCGCTGCGAGTCCACGGCTCGCGATGCGTGAAGTCGCAGCGGTCGATGGCCGGCTGGTGTGCCTCGTCGATCTAGGGGTCACCGCGCCAATGTTCACTCCAGGCGTCACCGATCAAGCCGTGGTGGTGATCTCAGGGGATGCAACACCTGCGCCGGACTATGCCCCCGTTCCCATCATCAGCAAGCCGGTGTGTGGTCTGCCCATGGCGAAGACTCTTTCGGATTACATGCAAGCGCCGACAAATCAGTTCGACTCGGGCGTTTCCATCGCATTCAGCTCCGTCGGCAGCGCGGATCCAGATGGTGGAAATCTCGCTTACCATTGGGACTTCGGGGACGGCACCACGTCCACAGCTCCGAATCCGTTACACACCTACGCATCAAGCGCGCAGGCCCCAGGTGTCACACAGCGTACCGTCAGGCTGACGGTCACGGATGATGAGGGCAACTCCGCACAGACGACACGCGTCCTTGCGATACGCAATGTAGGTGGCGTGCAGACACTGCGTTTGTCCGCGGTGGCTGACGCGTACGTTGATCCATCCGCGGTCAACGCGAACAAGAACTACGGCAGCGACTCGCTGCTCCAGACCTACGGCTACTATGGACGGAAGACGTACATCCGCTTCGATCTATCGACGGTCAGCGCACCGCTCCAGTCGGCAACCCTGAGGCTCTTCAGCAAGTCGCAGAGCATCCCCGCGGGCAGCTCGCTCAGCCGCGTGTTCGCGCGAGAATGCAGCAGCACCTGGGGTGAGGCGACGATCACCGCTGCGAACGCTCCTGCCCCCGGCGCCGTCTGCGGTGTCGCGCTCAACAAGAGCTTTCCGAACTATTCGTTCTATCTCGAGATTCCCGTAACCGAATACGTGCAGCGAGCGCTTACCGCGGGTGAAGTTTCTTTTCAGCTCGAGATCCCCGACATCGGCAGCGCATTCATTGCTGAGTCGCGGGAGGGCCTGCAGCCGCCGGAGTTGATCATCCTGCGCGGGTCGCCAGGCTACGGTCCGCCGAGCATCACGCAGCAACCGTCTGACATCGTCCTTCCGCAGACGCTTTCAATTTCCGCCGCGAGCCCTCTGGGCGAAGCCGCGCTGGTGTACCATTGGCTCGCCGTCTCCGGCCCGGGAGATTTGACGTTCGCGGTGAATCATACCAACGCCGCAAAGGCGACCTTGGTCTCCACGAGCGTGCCGGGAACGTACCTCGTGCGCTGCGAAGTTTCCGATGGCCTGCAGACGGTGAGCAGCCGGTTGGCCAGCATCGTCGTCAAAGCGCCTGGCACCTCGGGTGTGCCTGTCGCGTGGGGAAACAATCAATACGGACAACTGGGAGACGGCACCACCGCCCTGCGCCCGGCGCCGGTTGACATTTTTGACGCACGCAACATCAAAGCGCTCGCCACCGGCAACGGCCACACGCTGGCTTTACTCAACGACGGCACGGTCATGGCGTGGGGCGACAACTCGTATGGCCAGCTCGGAATCGGAAGCAGCGCGAGCAAGGCAACTCCGGTCATCGTTCCAAACCTGGCTGGCGTGAAGGCGGTTGCCGCTGGCGGCTATCACAGTTTGGCGCTGATGAACGACGGTACGCTCAAAGCGTGGGGATACAACGGCTACGGCGCGCTCGGCGACGGAACTCTGGCGACGCGATCATCGCCCATCACCGTTCCCGGCCTCTCGAACGTGCGCGCGATGGCTGGTGGTGGCTACCACAGCGTTGCGGTCTTAACCGACGGAACCGTGTACGCCTGGGGGCGTAACCGATATGGTCAGCTCGGCATTGGATCGACGATCGATGGACTCAGGCCGGCGGTGATCTCCGGCCTGGCTGGAATCCTCGATGTTGCGGCGGGGTTGAATCATTCCATCTTCATCCACTCCGACGGGTCCGTTTCCGGCGCTGGCCATAATGCCAGCGGCCAGCTGGGTGACGGCACTCCATACGCTCGAACGCGGCCTGTTCCGATGATGAACGTCACTGGTGTCAGGCGTGTTGCGTGCGGCAACTCGCACACGCTGGTCCTCATGAGCGATGGGTCGGTTCAGGCGTGCGGAGACAACGCACGCGGGCAGCTTGGCATCACCGGAAGCGCTCGTCTGCTCGCCACGCCGATTCCAGGGCTGAGCGGCGTGACGGCACTGACGGCTGGTAGTTTTCACAGCGTTGTGCTGGACAGTGCAGGGGTGCTAAGAATCTGGGGTGACAACTCGTCAGGACAGCTTGGAGACAACCGCGCATCGGCGTCGAGGCCGTCGCCCAGCGTCATTCCGGGTCTTCCAGCGATGATTGCCATTGCCGCTGGCGGGTTACAGACGCTTGCAATTCCCCCCAGCGGAGGCGGCAACCGTCCCCCGGTCGCGCATCCCGCAAGCGTCACGACGCCAGAGGATACTGCCGTGGCGGTGACTTTGACCGGGTCTGACCCCGATCAGGATCCGCTGACGTTCGCGATTACCGCGCATCCAGCACATGGCGTGCTGTCGGGTACGGCTCCGCACCTGACCTACACGCCAGTCGCCAACAACAACGGCACTGACACGTTTACTTTCCGCGTGCAGGATCACAGCGGCGCGTCAGCGATGGCGAGCGTGTCGATCACGATCCAGGCAGTGGATGACCTTCCCACCGTGACGGGCACTCCTACGTTCAACACACCCCTGAGTATGGCCGTGAACGCCACACAAGTTTTTACGATCAACGCTTCAGATCCTGACGGTGATGTGATCTCTTATGTCTGGAAGGTGAACGGCGTAGTCGTCTCCGGCGCGAGCGGCAGCAGCTATAGCTTCAAGCCGGCGCTCGCGGGTGCTTACACGGTGGCAGCAGTCGTCAAAAGCGGCGCTGCCACCGTGACACCGCCCGCATGGAATGTGACAGCGACTGGCGGAATCGCCGGCACGACGACGGTGCTGAGTTCCTCGGCCAACCCGGTTGTTTATGGAAACAGTGTCACGATTACAGCCACTGTCACGCCTGCCCCTGCAACAGGAACAGTCACCTTTCGCAACGGCGGCACGGTCGTTGGTACGGTTGCGCTCGCCGCAGGCAAAGCGTCCGTTGTGTTACCGAATCTGATCTCAGGCACACACACGCTGACGGCGGCATACAACGGCGACAGCGGAAGCGCGCCGAGCGTCTCCGATCCGTTCGCACAAGTTGTGAGCCGCAGGTCGTCAGCGGTGACGCTCGCCTCCAGCGCGAACCCGGCAAATCCTGCGC
>DASPJR010000230.1:0-26897 GCA_035628505.1 Planctomycetota bacterium
CCCGGGAACGGGTGGCGGCTGGGGCGGCGGCAACGGTACTGGAACCGGCGTCGACAATGGCGCGGGTCACGGCAGCTTCGGCCAGCGCAACGGCGGCGGACGCCGCTTGATGGTTAAGCGCCACGGCGGATCGAAGGCTACCGAGAGCGGCGTCGACAGCGCGCTGCGCTGGCTGGCATATCACCAGGAAGCCGATGGCCGCTGGGATTCCAAGAAGTATGGTTCGGGCCCCAAGGTCGATACGGCCGTTACGGGTCTGGCCCTGCTGGCCTTCCTTGGCGCCGGACACACAGAAAAGGTTGGCGAGTACAAGGGTAACGTCCAGAAGGCCGTCGCCTGGCTCAAGAGCAAGCAGGACGCCGAAGGCATGATCTGGGACACCAGCGACGACAACGCCGGTCACCGCGCCAAGGGTTATCCCTGCGCCATCGCGACGCTCGCGATTGCGGAAGCCGCCGGTATGGCCAACATTCCCGACACAAAGGCGGCGGCTCAGAAAGCCATCGACTACTGCACTGAAAAGCACCAGCAGGGCGAAGGTTCCGACAAGGGCGGCTGGCGCTACGGCCCCAAGTCCGAAGGCGATACATCGGTCACCGGCTGGTTCATCATGGCGCTGAAGTCGGCGAAGGTTGCCGGCCTGGCCGTGAACCCGGCCTCGTTCGATGGCGCAATTAAGTTCCTGGATAGCGTCGAAAAGAAGCAGGAAGGCGGCAACAACAGCGGTTATGGTCCTGCGTCGACCTACTGGTACATGACCAACAACGAGCACGCTCACACGGCGCACCGCCTGGGCGCGATCGGTAATCTCGGCCGCCAGTTCCTGGGCTGGAAGAAGGAAGACCTGCAGTCGAGTGTAGAGCTGTTCGTGAACAAGGGCGGCGTGCCGACCTGGGGCGCAAACGGTGAAAGCGTCGATCTTTACTACTGGTACTATGGCACGCTCTGCGTCTTCCAGCAGGGTGGCGATCTGTGGAAGCGCTGGAACGACAGCATGAAGAACGCGCTGGTCACCAATCAGTGCAAGCAGGGTGACGACGCGGGAAGCTGGAATCCCGTGGGCGCGTACTCAAGCGAGTGGGGCCGCGTGGGTCAGACGGCTCTGGGCTGCCTGTGCCTGGAAGTCTACTACCGCTACCTGCAGCTCAAGCAGTAAGGAATCAGACGATTTTCTTCGCCACACGCGTGCGCGTGTGGCGTAAACATTCAAAACCCCTCCAGTCGTGGAACGGTCCAGGCTGGCAAACAGAAGCAAGGAGATACGATGAGGACGCTCAAAACAATCAACTGGAAAGCAGTCAGCTATGCCTTCTGTATGGCCCTGATCTTCACCGCGGCCGGAGTACTGGCGGAAGAAGGCGGCAAGAAGGGCGGCGGCCACGTCAGCCTGCTGGACCAGATGAAAGACGCCGGTTTCGTTGAATACATCCTGTTGCTGGTCTCGATCGCCGGCTTCGCGCTTACCCTCCAGGCCTGCGTCACGCTCCGCGCTCACCTGCTGCGTCCGCCGGAACTGGCTGCTGAGCTGAGCAACCTGGTCCAGGAAGGCAACGTGGAAGGCGCCTTTGATGTGGCTCAGGGCGACAATTCGTTGCTCGGTGCGCTGGCCCTGGCGACGCTTTCCAATGCTCAGTATGGAAAAGAAGCCATGGAATCGGCGATGGCTGACGCGGGCGAAGTTGAAGGCAATAAGATCATGAACAAGATCTCCACTCTGAGCATGATCGCGGCTATCGCCCCCATGCTCGGACTGACCGGTACGACGGTCGGTATGATCGAAACCTTCTCCACGATGGCCGCCGGCGGCGCCGAAATCACGGCTGACAAGATGGCGAAGGGAATCTCGATCGCTCTGATCTGTACCTTCACCGGACTGATGGTCGCCATCCCGCTGATCGTTGTCGCCTTCTTCCTGAAGGCCAAGGTCATCCAGGTCATCCTGGAATGCCAGAACGACTGCAACGAAATGATCCGCATCATCTCCTCGGGCGAGCAGCCGGCCGAAGGCTGATCTGGATACCGCCCGGCTTCAGCCGCCTGCGCGCGCTGAAGCCGGGCACCACCTAACAGAAGGGATGGGTCAAATGAGCAAAAAGAAGGGCATGAAGAAGCCCGAAGAGACCAAAGTCGAAGTCGACATGATCCCGCTGATCGACATTATCGTGCTGGTGCTGATGTTCCTGATCATCGTCGGCGACACGGCTGCGGCAGCCAACGCGATCCAGATGAAGCTTCCGCGCGCGGACCAGGCCTTCTCGGATAAAGAGTTGAAAGAAAAGAACGTTCGCCTGGAAGGCCGCATTGTCATCCAGATGGCGAACAAAGAGGGCAAGTACATGGCCGTGATCAACAACAAGAGCTACGAACTGGTTGCCGGCGGCAGCCACAAGGGACTGCTGGATTATCTCGACGAGCAGGTGCAGTGGCAGCTGGGAAAGGGCCTTGCCAAGAAGGATTCGGTCGGCGCTCTCGACATCCCCGTGAAGCTTCGCCTGCCTGAAGAGGCCCCGATGCGGGATGTGGAACGCGTCGTGATGACCTGTGCGCGCGTCGGCCTGGTGAACGTTCAGTACGCCGCCGAGATGCACTTCAAGAAATAAGCTGTCAGCGACTCTGAGGAGAATGTGTTATGTCTGATCACGGTGGCGATGACGATCATGGACACGGAGACAAACCGTGGGTGTTCTTTGCGGTCGACTGCTTCTTCCTGATCACCCAGTTCTTTGTCATCACGTTTAAAGTGAAGTCCGATGAACTGGCTCTGCCGCAGCGCCTGCCCCCCGGCGGCACCAGCCCCGGGAAAAGCTCGGCGCTCGACACGAAGAAGAAGCTTTCGGTGCACGTCTCGCGTGTCAATGGCGTAGCCAACTACGAGTTCATGTCGAAGAGCGTGAATCTGCAGGGGCTCAACGACATGCTGGCTGGCTCGGTGGGAGGTGGCCAGGAATACCAGGTACGAGTGTCGTATGCAGCCGACGTTCCGTTCGGCGACGTGCTTGCGGTGTTCAATTCGTGCGCGAAGGTTAAGATTGCCGAGTGCGGGCTCATTCCGCTGCGCGGCAACAACTAGTACGATCACTGCGAAAGTCTGAACAGAGCGGAGCCTGGAACACGGGCTCCGCTTTTTTTGATAAAAGAATTGTCTGCATGAATCGTTATCCTTGCGCTGGAGCAAGCAAAAGGAGCGTGCGACATGTCTGATAACGGTGCGGAAGACGATCATGGACACGGAGACAAACCGTGGGTATTCTTCGCGGTCGATTGCTTTTTCCTGATCACCCAGTTCTTTGTTATCACATTCAAAGTGAAATCCGACGAGCTGGCTCTGCCGCAGCGGCTTCCGGCAGGCGGGATTAAACAATGCCTGACTCCGGCGATGGATCCCAAAAAGAAACTTTCGGTGCACGTTTCGCGTGTCAACGGCGCAGCCAACTACGAGTTCATGTCCAAGAGCGTGAATCTGCAGGGGCTTAACGACATGCTGGCCGGCTCCGTAGGAGGTGGCCAGGAGTACCAGGTGCGAGTGTCGTATGCACCCGAGGTTCCGTTCGGCGATGTGCTTGCGGTGTTCGATTCGTGCGCGAAGGTTAAGATTGCCGAGTGCGGACTCATTCCCCTGCGCGGCAACAACTAGCCGGTAAAAAGGACTGCTGAAACGGTGCGGAGCCTGGAAATCGGGCTCCGCTCTTATTTTAAGCAAACTTGACTTGGGCGAATCGTTATCCTTCTGTATTATCTCCTCCCGGTCAGTCGGCACGTCCGCTCGAGGTACGACATGCGCTCCTTATTGATTTTCACCTTCATGATCGCGGCACTCTGCGTGGCAGAAGAGTCATCTGTGCCCAAAGCTGCCGACCCTGCAACTAAAGCGGCCGAGCCTGCAACTCAGGCGGCTGAGGCGCAGGCGACAAAGGCTGAGATGCCGAAATTTCCGCTGCAATCGGAATGGTTTTCACACGTCGCTGACCAGCTGCCGGATGAGAAGAGCTACGGCGATGTCGACGAGGCTCAGCAGATCGAAATGCATGCGATGGAAGATATCTTTGTCGCGCTGAAGAACAGCACGGATGAGCACCTGAAAAAAAACGTGCGCGAAATCGAAAACAAGATGTCCTTCAAAACACTGATGCGCGAAGCTGAGAAGTACCGGGGCTCTGTGATCCAGCTGCGCGGCCTGCTGGAAAATTTCGAACGCTTTCCCATTCCCGACAACCAGTCCGGTGTCAACGCGCCTTATCGCGGGCAGATTTCAAATATCAGCGGCCACATTTTTTCGTTCCTCTCGATCGAAAAGCCGTCGCAGGAACTGCTCAAGCGTCCCGTGCGGCTCACGGGCATTTTCCTGAAGCGCTACGCTTACAAGAACCGGCTTGCCGGAGAGAAGCTCACCTGGACGCCGCTGGTTCTCGTGAAGAGTGTGGAGCCGTTTTCGGAAGCTCAGGCCGCGACGGACTCGTCCATGTCCAAGACGACCAAGCTGTTCATCGCCATTTTCGTGATAGGCGTGTTCGTCCGCATCGTCTACCGCATGAACAAACTGAAATCGCGCGCCGCCGCGGGCAATCCGTTCACTAAGACAAAGAACCGTCTCGCCGCTCGAAAGGCTGAGAAAGAAGCGCGAGCCAAAACAGACCCGCCCCCCAAGCCCATTCCGCCCAAAGCGGAACCGGAGGCCTGACGGAGCGAACCGTTTGCGCGCACGGACAGTATCATTGGAATGACTGTTTCACCCAAAGTCTCTGTTCTCCACCTGGTTGCGGCAGAGACGATGCTGTTCCCGATCCTGCGCGATCAGCTGTGCTTTCTGCGCAACGAAGGTTTCGACATTCACACCGCCAGCATCGAAGGCCCGATCGGACGCCGCATCCAGGATGATGGCTTCCCGTGGACCCCTGTGCCTTTTACCCGGGAAGTCGCGCCGCTGGCAGACTGGCGCGCTCGGCGTTTCATAGAAGGATTCTGCCGCGAGCGGAAATTTGACGTCGTTCACACGCACACGCCGAAGGCGAACGTGGTCGGACAGTGGGCGGCCCGGCGCGCTGGCGTGCCGATCGTCCTGCAGACGCTGCATGGGTTTTACTTTCATGACCGCATGCCATGGCTTAAGCGCCGGGTCTGGATTTCAATTGAGAAATTTTCGGCTCGGCATTCCGATCACGTGCTCTGTCAAAATCCGGAAGACGTTGAGACGGCCGTTCGCGAGGGCATCGTCTCGCGCGAGAAAATTTCCGTTCTGGGCAACGGTATTGATCTTCAGCGCTTCAGTCCGGCAGCGCGCACTGCCGTTCGCCAGAAGATCCGGGATGAGCTGAAGATTCCGCAGGATGCCTTCGTCGCAGGCATGGTCGGGCGCTTCGTGGCGGAAAAGGGTTTTCCGGAATTTGTTGCTGCCGGAAGAAGCCTGATTGAAAAAATCCCTGGACTACACCTGCTTGCTGTGGGCCATGTGCAGGCCAGTGAGCGGGCGGGGGAGACGTGGCGCGTCTCCGACGCGGGCCTGCTTAAGGAACGCCTGACCATTCTGCAGAACCGCGATGATATGCCGCAACTCTATGCCGCCATGGACGTGCTGGTGCTTCCCAGCCATCGCGAGGGCTTTCCGCGCGCGCTCATGGAAGGCGCGGCGATGGGCCTGCCGCAGGTCGCAACGAAAATCCGCGGCTGCCGGCAGGTAGTCGAGGACGGCCGCACTGGTTTTCTGATTGAAGTCGGAGATGTTGCGGCGCTCAGCCAGCGCATCGAATGCCTTGCAGCGGACTCGGCGCTACGTGACAGGCTCGGCAGTGCTGCACGCGCCAAAGCGGAAGCTGAATTCGATCAGCAGGCTGTTTTCAGAAAAGTGTCCAATTGTTATCGCCGTCTTATCGAGATGAAAATGAAGCGTTGAGCCTGCTAGTCAGGCGGACACTGCAATAAGGCTTGTCCTACCGCTCAATCTGGCAGAAGTGTGCCGAAGCTATACGTTTCTCCTTTGACGGACCTCCACACGCATTAAACGAAATTGCCGCGTTGGCGCGCTGATACGGCGTCCAGTCGCCCGATTTCAGCAGACCCGGCGCTAAGAAGCCACTGGCGTAGCGCTTGCTCCCTCGTGCCAACGCCTACCGCAGCAGGCACGTCCGGTTAGGCAGGAAGCCATGAAGAGATTTCCTGAAACAGGAAGACCCTGAACGGGAAATGGCAGCAGCTTGGCGACTGAATACCGGATTGCGGCAGGTGGTGAGATTCCCTTCGATGAGGGGATTGGTATCCAGAGGTGGCTGCCATTTTAGGAGAGGACAACATGCGAGTAAGTGGTTCGCTAAGTTTAGTGTTGTGCGCGGCGGCACTGGTTGCCGGTGCCTGCACAGCAGCGACGGAAGAGTTCCCGTTTGAAGGCGGAGATCGTCCGGCGCACGCCAAGGCCGGCGAGTGCTGGTGTCTGTTTACGATTCCGGCGCAGTACAAGACCGAGACCTATCGGTGCATGGTCAAGCCCGAATCCTGCACGTACGAGGTTATTCCGGCCGCTTACGAGACCCGCACGGAGCGCGTCTGCGTGAAGAAAGAAAGCAAGAAGTGCGTGACGATCCCGGCGGTGTGGGGCGAAGAGACCTATCAGCACCTGGTCTGCAAGGAAAAAACGAAGACTGAGAAGATCCCGGCCGTCTACGAAGAGCGCACTGAGCAGGTCTGCGTGGAAAAGGAAAAGAAGCGCAAGATCAAGATTCCTGCGGTGTTCAAGACCGAAGAGTACCAGGTCTGCGTTTCGCCGGCTCGCACCGAGTGGCGGCGCACGGACTGCGGCGCGGTCAACGTCTCGGCCGAGAACATGAAGATGGAGAAGGGCGAATGCTGGTGCCTGGTGACCATCCCGGCTCAGTACGAAACCCGCACGCGCAAAGTCTGCGTTGAGAAAGAGCGCTGCGAATACGAAATCATTCCGGCCCGCTACGAGACTCGGACCAAGAAGGTCTGCGTCCAGAAGGAACAGAAGTGCAAGGTCGTCATTCCGGCCGTCTACGAAACCCGCACGCGCAAGGTGTGCATCCGCCCGGAACAGAAGACCTATGAAATCATCCCGGCCGAGTACAAGACCGTCGAGAAGCAGGTCTGCGTGAAGAAGGAAGAGAAGCGCAAGATCACGATCCCGGCCGTTTATGAGACCCGCACACGCGAAGTCTGCGTCAGCCCGGCCCGCAAGGTATGGCGCCGCGTCGACTGCCAGGCTCCGCAGAACGTCAACTTCCAGGAATCA
Organism: Planctomycetota bacterium; assembly: GCA_035628505.1. Lineage (GTDB taxonomy): Bacteria > Planctomycetota > SZUA-567 > H5-PLA8 > H5-PLA8 > DASPJR01. The sequence goes on from DASPJR010000230.1 coordinate 7,238, forward strand.
TCCCGCTAATTTCTGGACCAGAATAGTAACCGCAGGTTCGAAACAGGGCCGGCTCAAAAGAGCCGGCCCTGCCTTTTATGCAGCCGATGATTCAGCGAGCGCAGTACTGTATGTGCCATACCGCCACTGGCACGCAGACGCCGCTTCAGTGCTCCTCATCCTGGCGTCAACAAATATGCGTGCGGCTGCGGTTGAGACTGGTAGGATCGCCTGGGCGCGCCGTTACAGGCGCGCTGAGCCGTTCACCCCATTATTCAGGAGCACTCAGTCTATGATTCGAGGCGTGCATACGATGTTCTATAGTTCGGAAGCCGACAAGCTGCGAGCGTTTTTGCGCGACAAGCTCGGCTTTTCAGCCACCGACATCGGCGGCGGATGGCTCATCTTCGATCTGCCCGAGTCCGACATGGGCGTGCATCCGTCGGATACTCCCGATGCCGCGCCGTCCGGCACGCACAGCATCTCCTTTTATTGCGACGACATCAAGAAGACCGTGGCGGAACTTAAAGAACGCGGCGTCGAGTTCGTCAGCGAGATCGAGGATCACGGTTACGGCCTGGTCACCTTCTTCAAGGTTCCCGGCGGTTTCACGCTGCAGCTTTACCAGCCGTTGTATCAGAAAAAAATATGATGGGTTTTCTTGGCGCCTTGGCGTACTTGGCGAATAACGAGAGACTCACATCCGCGTCAGGTTCGTCCCGTCGTACGCGTGACTGAGACTCATATTTTTCGAGGAATACAGATCCGTGACAACCTTGGCGCCTTCGAAGGCGATGCTGTAATCCAAACGCGGCATATGGTTGTCCTGCATGAAGCGCGCGAGTCGCTGGTGCTCGCGAGGACAATACAGCATCAGGCAGCCACCGCCGCCGGCGCCAATGATCTTTCCGCCCAGCACGCCGAATTCTTTACGCACGTGGTCGTAGAGCTTGTCGATGTGCGGCAGTGATATTTTGTCGCTCATGCGCTTTTTGTATTGCCAGTGTTCGTCGAGCATGCGGCCGAAATCGTCGAGGCGGCCTTCTTTCACGGCGTCAAGAATGCGGTAGCCGAGTTCCTTGATCATGTCCAGGCTCTGGCCGACGGTCTGCCGCGCGTCGCCCGAGGCCTGCTTCATCGCTTCATTCTGGTGCGCGAGAATCGCTTCGGCGCTGCGCGCGTTGCCGATGAAATAAATATGCGTGTTGGCGAGCAGGTCCGCGTATGTCCAGCCGGGCAGCCGGACTTGTTCGACTTTAACTTTGCCGCTTCGGGCAATGTTCATCACCGTCAAGCCACCGAACGCGGCCATGTACTGGTCCTGCTTGCCGATGCCTTTCTTTAGAACATTGAGCTCGATATCGCAGGCTTCTTCGGCCAGGTCCTGCACGGTTACGTAGTCGCGCCGGTAGGCGCGCAGGCCGGCGAGCAATCCCACCAGGTAGCACGAGGACGAACCCATTCCTGATTGCGCAGGCAGATCGGCCTGGCTTGAGACCGTGACGGCCGCTTCGATGCCGTGCTTCAGCAGCGCTTCGCGGGCCAGCTCATGCTTGAGATCCTTCACGTGATCGACAACTTCCGTGCGCGAATACTGCAGCACCACGCGCCGGTCGACGCTGGACTGGTGCAGCGTCAGGTACATGTAGTGATTGATGCCCATGGCGAAGATGAAGCCGCCATTTTTTTCGTAGTACGAGGGCAAATCGGTCCCGCCGCCGCCGAGCGTAACGCGAAAGGGCGTGCGCGTGATGATCATGGGGTGGGCTCCTGAAGAGGATGTCTCGGCGGCATGCTCAACCTTAAGACAGTTTATCGGTTGAGTCCCCTGACGGCTAGAACGGGTTTCTGGTTTCTAGTTTCTGGTTTCTAGTTTCTGGTTTCTCGTTAACCAGAAACCACAAACCAGAAACCAGCAACCGCTGTTAAACAACCGGCCGTTGACCGCTTTCACGGGGTGGTTCATTGTTCGAGGGCTGTCTTGGACTAAGTTATTCTGCAGTTAAACGCATCTTCCGCGCGGAGTCGCGGATGAGCGCATGGCGCGACTATCGAAAGCATTTCTCCGCGCCTCTGCGTCTCTGCGGTGAAGAAGAACGGATTAGAAAAGGAGAAAGGGTTCATGCCAGCAACAGCCACGCAGGACTACAAAGTGAAGGACATCGGTCTGGCCGAGTGGGGCCGCAAGGAAATCGCCATCGCCGAGACCGAAATGCCCGGCCTGATGGCTCTGCGCGAAGAGTACAAAGGCAAGAAGCCTCTGGCTGGCGCGCGCATCGCGGGCTGCCTGCACATGACCATCCAGACGGCCGTGCTGATCGAGACGCTGGTCGATCTCGGCGCAACGGTGCGCTGGTCGAGCTGCAATATCTTTTCAACGCAGGACCACGCCGCCGCCGCTGTTGCGAAGGCTGGCGTCGCTGTCTTCGCCTGGAAGGGCATGAACGCCGAAGAGTTCGACTGGTGCATCGAGCAGACCCTGCGCTGGCCGGACGGCAAGGGCCTCAACATTATTCTCGACGACGGCGGCGACCTGACCAACATGGTCCACGACAAGTATCCGGAACTGATTAAGGATATCGTCGGCCTGTCCGAAGAGACCACGACTGGCGTGCACCGCCTCTACGAGCGCGTCAAGAAGGGCACGCTCAAGATGCCGGCCATCAACGTCAACGATTCCTGCACGAAGTCGAAGTTCGACAATCTCTACGGCTGCCGCGAATCGCTGCTGGACGGCATCAAGCGCGCCACGAGCGTGATGGTTGCCGGAAAAACGGCCGTCGTCGCAGGCTACGGCGACGTGGGCAAGGGTTGCGCGCAGTCTCTGCGCGGCCAGGGCGCACGCGTGCTGATCACCGAAATCGATCCGATCAACGCGCTGCAGGCGTGCATGGAAGGCTACCAGGTTGTGACGATGGACGACGCCGCTCCGGTGGGCGACATCTTCGTGACGACGACCGGCTGCTGCGACATCATCACCCGTGCGCACATGGACGTGATGAAGGACAACGCGATCGTCTGCAACATCGGCCACTTCGATATCGAAATCGACATGGCGAGCTTGAACGCCGACAAGAAGCTGCGCAAGGAAGAGGTCAAGCCGCAGGTCGATCAGTGGATCTGGCCGAACGGTAAGAAGCTGATCGTGCTGGCCGAAGGCCGCCTGGTGAACCTGGGCTGCGCGACGGGCCACCCGAGCTTTGTGATGAGCGCATCGTTCACGAATCAGGTGATGGCGCAGATCGAACTGTGGCAGACGCGCAACGAGAAGAAGTACAAGAACGAAGTCTACATTCTGCCGAAGAAGCTCGACGAAAAGGTGGCCATGTTGCACCTCGGCAAGCTCGGCGCAAAGCTGACGAAGCTGACGAAGAAGCAGGCCGACTACCTCGGCATCAGCGTCGAAGGCCCGTTCAAGCCGGAGCATTATCGGTACTAAACGGCTAGAAGGCAGTGGGCGGTAGGCAGAAGGCAGTTAACGACACGCAGAGCGGCTCAGTGATGGGCCGCTTTGCTGTTTTGGACGACAGAGATCATGCGGCGCGATGGCGGTAGTGATGCGTGATGGAGAATAGGTGATTACCAGCCGCAGCCATTCGCACTCAAATGCAACGAATGCGGCAACGATGAATGCAAAGACGCAGTTAAAACAGAGGCCTGAAACTTGAAATCCAGGTTGGCAACAACCACATGGGAATGGGTCCGGGCTGTTCTCGATCCAATAGAGTGACATGGGAAATCCATAATGCGTTTGGTAGCCGTATTCGGATGGTTGCGCATTCAGGTGCACAAAAAAACTGAGCACAAGCATGCCGAGCAGAAATGAATTTAAACCCAGTTGCGGCCGGTAACCGAAGCTCGGCCAAAGTTGGATGCGGTAGATGAAATGCAGCAGCGCGACGAATGGCATTAGGAGGCTAGTTTCGTATAGAGCGCCTAAAAATGAGAGAGAGAAAGATAGTCCTAAAAAACAAGCGAGCTCTGAGGCCATTACCATAACGAAACACCAGATCATGCCTGCGAAAATTCCGCCGACTACGTGTTGAGCGAGCAGTTGAATGGCTTTGAGGTCCGACATAGTGACGTCCTCAGCTAATGTGAAAACGACCGAGCCCGAAACTTCTTGCGAGCAATCATGAACTTTACCATCAAACCGATGACTCTCTCCGACTTCGACGCGGTTCTCGCGCTTTGGAATAGCGCGGAGGGCGTAGGCGTCAATGAGATGGACACGCGCGAGAACATCGCCGCGTACCTGCAGCGCAATCCGGGGATGAGCTTTGTTGCTCGCGGAGCAAACGGCGTAGTCGTCGGAGCGGTGCTGTCGGGCCATGACGGCCGGCGCGGGTATCTGCATCACCTCGCCGTCGCGAGCAATTGCCGCAAGCACGGGGTGGGCTCGCGGCTGGTGGACGCGTGCCTGGCGGAGCTCGCCAAAGCGGGCATGACGCGCTGCAATATTTTCGTCTATGCGGACAACGCTGCCGGGCAGGCGTTCTGGAAGAAGCACGGCTGGAATGCGCGAGTCGATCTGCTCGTGATGCAGAATCAGACGCCACAAGAAAGAGCCGGCGGTATTCGCCGGCTCCTTTGTTTCAAGGCTTTGCAAACTTCAGTTACCGCGTGTCGTCCTTGCGGCTGCTTCCGTGCGAGGAGCTCGCCGGCTGGCTACGCTCAGACTTCATGTCGCTCTGGCTGCTGCTTGAAGAAGACGACGGGCTCTTCTGCGCGCTGCTGCCGTGGGACATGTCGCTGCTGCTTTTCTTCGCAGCATTGCTGCTCTGCGAGGAACTGCTGCTTGAGCCGCCCGACGATGAACTGCCGCTGTAGCTCGAGCTGCCGTTGTTCTTGTTCGCGGAGCTGCTCGACTGCGAACCGCTGCTACCCTTGTTCGCTGAGCTGCCCTGCTGGGTGCTGCCGCTCGAGGATTCCTTCAGAGTGTTCGATCCAGCGTCGTGCTTCACGTCTGAGTTGCTCGTGGAAGAGCGGTCCACGCGCGAATCGGAGCTCTTCACCGCCGGCGATGAGCTGTTCGGGCGACTGGCTTCTTCCGAGCGTTCCTTCATCCGCTGTGCGCTCTGGTCTGAGCTTCGGTTGTAGGATGACGATCCGTCTGACTTGCTGGCATCTGAACGAGCGTCGGACTTGGATGAACTGCCCGTCTGGCTTTCCGTGCCGCGGCGCGCACTACCGCTGTGCGCATCAGAGCTGGGGCTCTGGTTCGAGCGGTCGGAGCGGCTCATTTCAGAACTCTGCCGGTCGGAGCTTCTGAAATCAGACCGTCCTGAGCGGCCGCTCTGTGCTTCGTCGTAGCGGGCGCGGTCCTGCGCCTGCTGTGAACGCTGCGCTTCATCGGCGCGGCTCCCGAGACCGGTTCCGCGGTCCTTCATCTGAGCTTCGTTGGAACGGGAGCGGTCCATGCCACGCTCAGAGCGCATGTCGCGATCAGAACGCATGTCACGGTCAGAGCGCTGCGTATCCGAGCTGCGGTCGCGGCTGCGGTCAAACGACCGATCAGTCGACTGACCATCGCGCATGCGGGAACGCTGTGCGTCGCTGCGATCCTGGCTGCCGCGGTCACGCTGAGCGTCAGACTTGCCGGCGTTTGCGCCGGAAGTCGTGCCCGTGCCGGCGGCCGATCCACTCGTGGTGCCGGTCGTTCCAGTCTTCGCCGTGTCAGCGGCCTTGCCCTGGTCGCGGGAAGTTCCCGCACGGCCGGCATCGCTGCGGTCGGTACTGCTGCGCCGTTCGCTCATAATCGTCTTGGGGTCTTTCGGAGCCTCCTTCTTGATCTGCGGCTTGAAAGCGGTCACCACATTGCCGCCCTGCTGCTGGCGGGCCGACATCTGTTCGACGGACTGCACTTCAGTCACCTTCACCGGCTGAACCTGCTGGCCGGTCACGGTCGCCACTTCACGAACCGGGATGCCCTGGTTGATGATGCGGTTGTCCTGGAACGTATACATATTCTGGACGATCTTGGTCTCACGGTAGATGTTCACGGCCTGTGCGTCGCGCACGACAACGCGTTCCAGATCGGCGCTGAGGAACTGGTTGGATGGAACGAACGTGAAGAATTCGGCTTTCACGAAATCCCCGGCCGCGTCGAAGCGCTGACCGCGGAAGGTCAGACCGACGTGCACGTCAAAGTCCGCGCCTGGAGGAAGCGGCGCCCAGCCGTAGAAGCGGTCACTGGAACGCCACACGACCCACGCCGGGCCCCAGGTAACATCGGGAACCCAGACCCATTTCAGATCATCAACATAGGTCCAGCGCCCATAGTGGAACGGCGCCCAGCCCCATTCATATTCGCTCTGCCAGAACCAGCCATATTCGGCGGTCCAGACCCAGCGCCCGTTGTCCACGTAGGGACGCCAATGCTGCTCCGTTACGACGACCTTCGGCTGCCACACCCAGCCATATTCCTTTACTTCACGCCACTCGCCATGCGGGGCGAGCTGCTCATAGAAGAAGCTAAGATTTAGCTCTTTGCCGGCACCGACATTCACACCCGCGGACACATTCACGTCCCCCGCAGCGAATGTCCAGACTGGCAATAGCAAACTTAAACTGAGAATTGACGCCTTTACTGCTTGCATAGAAAGCTCCTTTCGCAGCATTTTTGGGTGACCATACCCGTTGCTGCAGAATCCAGTTTGCGACTGCGATGCCACGCGGTTTGTCTCACGCAAAGACGCGAAGGAGCAAAGGGGGGAATAAGTAAGGCATGCTCGTCAGGTGTTCTCAAGGAAGTGAGGAGTGACGAGTGACGAGTGACGGGTGGCGGGTGACGAGGGAAGCTCGAAATCCGAAGCACGAAATTCCAAACAAACTCAAATGACGAAAATTCAAATGCTCAAAACAGCAGCGCGTTGTCTGACTTTGGAAACGTTGCAGTTTTTAGCGTTTGAAAATTTGTATTTCGAATTTGTTTCGAGTTTCGAATTTTGTGCTTCGTGCTTGCACCGTCACTCGTCACCGAGAAAGCAACTGAGGACTGACAAATAAAGAACGACAAATGAAAAAGGGGACTGAGCCTCTTCAGCCCAATCCCCTTTTTTGCTGTTCTTTGCTTCTTAGCGTCTTTGCGTGAGACAAAGACCTTACTTGGCCTGCTTCTTTTTATCGAACTGTGCGTCGAAGACGATCGCGCTGGGTTTGAAGTCTTTGCTCTTCACGTACGCGCAGGCTTCGGTCGCGCCCTGTTCGCGGTCCATCTTGCCGTCTTCCCATTCGACTGAGAGCGGGCCCTGGTAGCCGACATCGTTCAGCGCGCGAATGATTTCTTCGAAATCTACGCTGCCACGGCCGAGGCTGCGGAAGTCCCAGCAGCGGCGCGCGTCGCCGAACGTAATGTGGCCGCCGAAGACGCCGGCTTCCGTCGGGGTCTTCGAGCTGTAAGCGTCCTTCATGTGGACGTGGTAGATGCGGTCGCCGAATTTGCGGATGAACTTTACGTAGTCGACATTCTGGTAGACGAAGTGGCTGGGATCGTAGTTAAAGCCGAATTCCTTGCGGCCGCCGAGAGCTTCGATGGCGCGTTCGGCGCTGGCGATGTCGAAGGCGATTTCGGTCGGGTGGACTTCGAGCGCAAACTTGACGCCCTGTTTCTTGAATTCATCCAGGATCGGGTTCCAGCGCTTGGCGAAATCGTCGTAGCCTTTGTCGATCCAGGCCGGCGGAACGGGCGGGAAGCTGTAGAGGTACTTCCAGATGGACGAGCCGGTGAAGCCGTTGACGACGTCGACGCCGATGTTCTTTGCGGCCTTGGCGGTGAGCTTCATCTCTTCGGCGGCGCGCTTGCGGACGCCTTCCGGATTGCCGTCGCCCCAGATGCGGCCGCTCGTGTCGATGGACTTGTGGCGCTCATCGATCTCGTCGCAGACCATCTGGCCGGCGAGGTGGTTGGAGATGGCGTAGACCTTCAGGCCGTACTCGGCGGGAATCTCTTTGCGCGACTTTGCGTACTTGGTGTCCTTCGCCGCTTTTTCAACATCGACGTGATCGCCCCAGCAGGCCAGTTCGATGCCGTCGTAGCCGAACTGCTTGGCCTTCTGGCACATCACTTCAAGTTTAAGGTCTGCCCATTGTCCAGTGAACAGCGTGACCGGTCGTGCCATCGTTTCGATCCTCCGGAAATCATAAGCTGCGCGGCAGCTATCGCCAAAAAGTAGAGCCCACGGGTCTGAAAGAATTTACGTGGCTAAGAGCGAACGTCAACGGGAGGAAACGAAAGCGGCAGGCCTCGTCTCACGCAAAGACGCCAAGGCGCAAAGAAAAGAATGGATTGAACCACGAAGGGCACGAAGCAAACGAAGAGAAGGAAAGCAAGCTGGGCACGTTGCAAGGAAGTGACTTTAAGAGCAATAAAGGGATAATGCTCATGTGCTTGCATGTGTTTAAATACGTATCCACATCATCGCGGGGATTAGCTATGCGCACGCATCTGGCCGGTTTCACATTCATTATTCTTGTTTGCGCCAAATCCGCTTTTGCACTGAACGTTGCCAGCGCCGCGGCTGAGTTCGAAGCGACTGACGATATGGTCATCGCCGGCAGTATTCACGCAATGAAAGCAAAGGGGCAGGAAGGTAAACTTCGCGCGGTCGCGACTGTGCTCCGCAACGGAAATGCGAAATTTGCGATCGTCGCCTGTGACGTGCTCTTCATAACTCGCCAGCAACTGCAACCTGTGTTGGAGGAAGTCGAGAAAATCGCGGGAATTCCGCCGGCGCACGTGCTGGTCAATGCGACGCATACGCATCACGCGCCGAGTACCGTTCGGGTGCACGGCTATGGGCCTGACGAGCGTTTCATCAAAACGATGCAGGCCGGCATTCTAAAAGCCATCGTTGAGGCCAATTCGCGGCTCACGAATGAGGAGTGCCGCTTCCGGTTTCATCTAGGCCGCGAGGAGACAGTGGGGCAGAACAGCCGCATGAAGCTCTCGGACGGCATGATCAACTGGATCGGCGGCGAAAGCGTGCGGCCGACAGGGCCGTTCGATCCCGAACTGCCAGTTTTTGTGTTTGCCGATGCCGCGGACAAAGTCGTTTCGCTCTTTTTTAATCACTCGACGCACACCATCGGAACCGTCAGCGGAAGCAAGCGCTCGCCCTCGTTTTACGGCTTGGCCGCGCAGGAGATTGAGACTGACATCGGCGGTCACGTCACGTTTCTCGAGGGCGCTTCCGGCTCGACGCACAATCTCTCCGTGTCAGCCGCTGAGGCGGCCAAGCGCATCAAAGCAGCGGTGCTCGCTGCGATGGCGAAAGCAAAAGACCGTCCGGTGACGCGCGTGGCATCCATCAAACGGCCGTTCAAGTTCAAGATTCGAAAGTTCGACGAAGCCAAAGAAGAAGAGGCTGTGACGCGCTATTGCCTGAAAAACGCCGGCGAATACGGCAAAACAGTTCCGCCCGTCTTTCGGGAAATGCGCAAGGAACTCGCCCCGTTGCAGGGACAGGAACGCGAAACGGTTCTGCAGGCCATGCTCATCGGCGATGTGGCGATCGTCGGCGTGCCGGCCGAGTACTTCACGAAGCTGGGGCTGGATATAAAAAACCGCTCACCGTTCCGCTACACGTACGTGGCGGAACTGGCGAACGATTGGATTGGATACCTGCCTGACCTCGACGCGCACAAACTCGGCGGCTACCAGTGCTGGATGGGCTTTCACAGCTATGCCGAAGAGGGCACGGGCGAGCGCGTCGTTGACGAAATCATTGACATGCTTGAGGCGCTGAAAAAGTAAGAACCGCCGCACGCGCTATCGACTCTCTACGTTGTCAGCGCAGGGAGGATGGTTTGAACAGTTTCTTCAGATTTGCATCCGTGAGATGCGGCTTCACGCGTTCGGGCACGGCCAGCCCTTTCTGACGGTAGAGCAGATAATACCTGCAGGCCAGCAGCCGGTCTTTGGCACTTAAGCTTTCGAAACTTTTTCCGGCCAGAGCGTTCATCAGGCGCTGATTGAGGTATTTATTCTCGTCCAAGATGGGATTGTCGGCCATGGCCTGTTCCAGATCCTGTTGCCAGCGCAACTGCCAGCGCGCCTCGGCATCTGGCGAACTGTTTTCTTCCAGGAACTGCTCCGCGCACTGTACGCACTGTTCTACGTTTTCTGTCCAGCCGCGCGCTGAGACAACCGCCAGCGACAAAACCACGGCAAGCTTTGCAATGCGACCCATTGATTCTTTTCTCCTGAATGAAACCTGGCTGCTGTAAAAACAACGCTGCCGCAAACCAGTTCGTGACAGGATAATTTCGAAATGTTTGGGAAAGATTAAGAAAAATTGTTATCGCCCGAACTTCTGAACCAGCTCCGCAACCAGATCTCTGCCGTACACCCAATAATAAAAGGTGGAGGCCAGGCACGCGTGCGAGACGGCAATGGGCAGCACGTACCGGTCGCGGTGGTAGGAGTAGCTCCAGAAAATTCCGCCGAGAATCGTCACGAACGTCACACCCACTTCGGACCAGCTTGGCCCCAGGTGGACCAACCCGTAAAGAATGCCGTTTACCGTCGAGATGAACAGCGGGGAAGCGAAGGGGAGCAGTGCGCGAAAACGGCCGAGAAGATAGAACTGGAAGAGCGTCTGCTGCAAGAGCGCCCAGGGAAGATAAAATGCGAGCGCGATAAAAAAGTTCAGACTGATCATCGGAACCGGCTCGTGCAGCCACGGCGCGCCGTGGTAGCGCGCCAGTATCCCAATCACCAGGAACAGAAAAATGGTCGGGATCGTAAAAATCGAAACGTTCACCGCGCTGCGGCGCAGCCGGTCGAAGACGGGATAATCCGGAGGTCCCCAGATGCGTTCGGCCGTTTCGCGACGGTTGAGGCCGACAAGCGAAAAGCCAATCAGCGCCATGCCCACATAGAGAACGGTGCTGCGAATCTTGCGCTCGGTGGTGAAGTAGAGAAAAAGTCCCGTCAGCGCAAGAATGATAAGGAGCTCAATGGCCATGCGCACACGCAACGAGTGCGGTGGGTGCGGCATTCCGTTGGGATATACGCCCTCAGCCACGGCGACCTCATGATTAACGCATGCGAAATATTCTACCTGCCTGGAGTGTATCGTTCAGGGACCTTTTTTTCCACACGCCTGATCTAGCGCTGGATTTGACGCACGACGCGCCGAGTTTATGCTCGCTGGTTCTTCAGGAAATAACAGGAGGCCCGGATGAGACTTTACGCCGTCGTGTCACACGATCTCGATCCCAGGAGCGCCGCGTACGAGGCGGTAAAGCTGAAGGTCGCCAAGATGGCTCTTTACGATGCGATTACCAGCAGCGATGGACGACTGCTGCAGCTCACCGGTAACGTCTGGGTCGGCAAATACGATGAAACCAAGTGGAACCCGCTGTCATTGCGCTACGCGATTGTGGGTGCGATCGAGCAGATCTATATCGAGTGCAATGTACGCGGGCGCGTGTTCGTGATCACAGGCATGGACTGCCCGTGGTGGGTGACGTCGGTCTGAATGGTTTTTTCTTATACCGGACACTACAGCAGCAAGTAAGATGCTTGGTCGTAAGTCTTATCCCACAGGAGATAAGGCGGTATGTCGACGGCGACACTGTCTTCAAGCGGATTAGCAGCCACAAAGAAAATCGGCGAAGTTCTCGTCGAAATGGGCTGCCTCACGCGCGAGCAGGTCGAAGACGCCGTCTATTTTGCCCGCACGTCGGGTGAGAAGCTCGGGCGCTACCTGCTGCGCAAGGAATTGATTTCGCCAGACGCGCTGTGTTGGGCGCTGGCCGAACAGTTTGGCCTGCCTCCCGCCGACCTTTACCAGGTCAAGCACGACCCGAAAGCGTCGGCTGATTTCCCGCTGGAACTGATGCGCGAACACGGCATTTACCCATTCGCGGCGACGTCATCGGTTTTGCGCATCGCCGTTTCTCTCCCGCTGAGCCCCTCTGCCATGCAGGCGGTTAAGGCGTTCTGCAGCAAAGAAATTGAGCTCTACATTGTCCAGGAAGATCTGCTCACCCAGCGGCTGGACCAGATTTTCCATGAACGCGGACCGCGCCGTTTTCCGCGCTTTGGAGCGATTCTTCCGGTGCAGTATCAGTTCTGCAACCGAATGGGCGCACCGCTTGAAACCAGCACGCAGCTGGTCCGTACTATGAATATCAGTGAAGGCGGCATCGCTGTGTGCGGTGCGCCGGCATTGAGCGATCAGCTTGCGCGCATGCCGCGGCACGACATCTTCGCGCACGTATCGCTCAAAGGCAGCGGGCAGGAAGTTCGCGCGATGGGCCAGCTGCGCTGGGTGCGCAGCTCAACGAAAGCGGAAACCGGCGTCACCCTCGGTTTTGAGTTCATCGAAATGTCGTCAACCTGCCGCAAGCGCATGCAGGATCTCTGCGCTCGATTTAGAGACGGCGGCGCAGCCAAGTCCCGCGATACGGCGATCGAAATTCCGCCGCCGGCTTCCGCAGAGCCTGCTGTTGCAGAAAAAAAAGCAGAGGCAGGAGGCGCTGTGCAGCTGAAAACGCAGCGCTTTGTACGAACGGAAACTCTCGAGACGGCGGAGCTTCCGGCGCTGACACCCGAGGACATCCGCCTCCAGTTGCGCGCGCTGGGTATCGTTGAGGAAGTGCAGATTCACACGGCCGATTACGATCAGTTCGTCCAGGAGCGCGGCATTCAGGAACTCGGCCGCGGTGGAGAAGGCGCCGTTTACTTCCTGCGCGGCCACGTGGTCAAGGTGGCCGGGCGTGCGTTCTCGGCCGCGGCTCTGCGTGAAATCATCCATATGCTGTACCTTAACCCGCTGCAGAAGGGCGGCGCGATCGGCGAGCGGGAGCGGCAGGATCTTCCCGCGCTCCTCTGGATTTATGTGCTCTCCAATGGCGCACTCGCAATCGGAATGAGACCGTTTGATTCCAGCGAGCAGCAGGGCGGCATGCCGCTGAACGTGAGACTGAAATCCGGCGCGCTGGTCCGCCGCCCGCAGGCGCTGAAAATCATCCGTTCGATTGCCAGCACGCTGGCGTACATGCATGAACGAGGCGTTTATCACCACGACCTGAAGCCTGCAAATATTTTTCTACCAGCAGACGACGAACGCCCGCCGGTCGTGTTCGATTTCGGACAGTCGCTCTGGAAGAAAAGCAGCTGGGGGCGCGAGTGGCTGTCGCAGCCATACAATCTGCCATACTGCTTCAATGGAACCTATCGCTACATGCACGCGCAGCGTCGTTTTGCACATTCAGCGGCGCTGGCCCTTATTCAGAAACGGCCCATGACGCCGCGCCAGTCGCGCGCGATCGAAACACATATTCCCGGTGCGTACGATGATGTCTACGCTTTCGGGCAGATTCTCCGCGAGTTCAACCGCAGCCCGCGTGTGCTGCTCAATAGCGCCGACAAAGCAGCGCTCGCCGGCGTGTACCGGAGCCTGATGGGCTTGCGTCCACCGCAGACAAGCGCTCCGCGCGAAATGGAAGAGACGCGTTTCCGGAAACTGACCGCGATGTTCCGCAAGCCGGAAAAGGAACCAGTCGCTCCCGCCGATCAGAAGTGGAAATCAATGGAGCCCGTCGCCGAGCGCGTCAACCTGATCATCGAAGCCCGCCTGCAGTCGCCGGTGTGACACAAGTGCTCTTGAACCACGAAGGGCACGAAGGAACACGAAGCACACCGCATGTGCTATGAAATGAGTATCTGTATGACTAATCCAAAGCGATGGTTTCAGATTCGTTTGAGCACTGCGATTATTCTGATGTTGCTTGCGGGCGTCTTTCTCGGAGCAAACACGATCACCAGGGAAAGTCGCGGCGTAATCGTAGGTCCTTCAGCGAACGCAGGTGATCGCTTGATACACATTTCTGTCCAGGGCCGAGGCTGGCCTCTCTTTTTTGAGTTCGGGACAACGAATGATTTGAATAACCAATCCGTTTTCAATTTTTGTGTCAATCTTGCTTTGGCACTCACGATTCTTGCGGCCACAGGCATCGTAGCTGAATTCATCGCCCGGCGTAAAGACCATCAAGCCACGTGAGAATTAAGTGCTCAGCCCCGCCATTTTGCCCGTTCTTCTTGTCCTTCGTGATCTTCGTGGTTCAAAAATCCGTCCTGGTTCAAAGAATAGCCAGTGTGACCTGTCTCAACCAACGACGCAAAGGAAATCTGCCGTTCATAAAGGTGAAAAGTCGGACGGATTTGACCTCAGGTAATCTTCGAGCCGCCCAACAAGAAATTGATCATCTGGAATGTGCGCTGCGTATTCGCTGTCTAGGGCTCGTTCATAAGAGCCTGAATTTCCAGCATTAAGATTTTTGCGTGCATCCGTTAGGATCCCCGCAACGGCACCAAGGCCAAAGAAGCGATAGCCCGATAGTGCATCCGCAAACTCGGAATCTGGGAGGCATTCAACTGCATGAAGGACTCCGCCGTTCATGACTAATCCATGAGCGCCGATTAGTGCAGATAACGCGCGGTCACCAACACCAGAGCCCGAACACTCTTGACTGCACGCGCGATTCCAAATTATTTTGGCTTCATTAAGATTGTACATCTGTTATGCCCAAATTGAGCAATTAGTTTAGTGGAAAATGAACTCACACTTCTATACTCCGCCGTTTTCCCGTTCTTCTTGTTCTTCGTGCTCTTCGTGGTTCAAAAGCCGTTCAGAATAGCCCGGATGGGAATCGAACCCACACTGAAAGGATTTTAAGTCCTCTGCCTCTGCCGTTGGGCTACCGGGCCACTCTTCTGAAAAGAAGTTAGCACAGCTTCAAAAACCTGCCCAAGAAAATTGTCGCATCGCTTTCGCGGGTAGCGAAACGACGCAGTGAATTCTGCGTGGTCTGACTTGATCGTGCGTCATTGCACTTTAATGGTGACTAGAGAGATGTCGTCGGCCTGGCGGCCTTCCTCGAACATCTTCTCGGCGCTATACCAGACCTGCGAGTTAATATCGTCGACCTTCCGCGAATAGTTCTTGCGCAGAACGCTGCCGAACCATGGCTCTCCCAAATCATCTGGCGGCAGGCCCGGCAGTTCAATTAATCCGTCGGTGTAGAACAGGATGAGATCTCCGGATTGAATCGTGATCGTGCGTTCCTCCAGCACCTTATCGAAGCGCCGCCCTGCGTCGACGCCCATGGCCAGACCATTTGAATCAAGCTCAAGGATGTCCGGCTTGCGCGCCGGGTTATAGATGAGCGCCGGCGGATGGCCAGCCCGTACATAGCTGAGTGTCTTTTCAGCAAGGTCGAAGATGCCATAACTTCCTGTGGCGAAGACGCCCTGCATCACATCCGCGTGCAGTTCGGCGTTCACGGCGGAGAGGCATTCCCGGGGAGTCTTGCCGTTGCGGGCAAACATCATGCAGAGCTTCTTCGTCACTGCCATGACCATGCAGGCTTCGACGCCGTGGCCTGAGGCGTCGCCGATTGCAACGCCGAGGCGGCGGCCGGGCAGTTCGACGAAACCATAGAAGTCGCCGCCGATGCCCATTTTCGGCTGGTAGATACACGCGATGTCCAAGCCGTCGAAGCGCGGGGCATCGTGAAGCATGTGGCGCTGCTGCAGGCGGGCCTCGTGGAGCGCCTGGCGCAGGCCGCTTAAGGCCGCATCGGCGCCCCTCTGGCGCTTCTGCGGCGGGAGGCCACTCAGTGCGGCCGCACAGACCTTCAGGTGCTCCTGTATCTGAAAGGGCAGATCATGCAGCAGCGCCTGGCCGCGCTCAGGTGGAACGATAATGGTGTTGATAATTTCCCCGCAATGCGGACAGAACCAGCGGTTGCGGGAATCATGCTGAGCCCAGATATCAGGTGTCTCGCGCAACGCTCGGCGCAGCATCGCAACGGTCTGACGGGGACTGTCGCCTTGAAGAGGTGCAGGTTGATCCACCATCATGCGTGTATCCTGCGTGTGCGTTGCTGCAATTCGCGTCTAATGATCGTTGTCAATATCGATATTGCCAAGAGAGCACAGCTTGTGCCTCCGCGTTTGAATTTTGCAGCAACATAGCGCTGCTGGTGCGAATGACGCTAGAGTTCAAAAACTTGATAGTCTAAGTTTTTGCCTTCATTGCCTTGTATGAGCAAAAATGTGCTGGGCACACTTTAGGTGCAAATGCGCAGTCTCAGTTGTCTTAGTTGTATTGAGGGGCTGTAAACGCCCCTGAGATCGCCGCACGCGCTCAAACCGGTTACGCTAACGATTAAAAATTTTTGAAAGCAGCGAGCCTTCTTTGGCGCTTTGCGAAAAGCACGGCCCTGCGGTGTATACCTTCGGTAAACAAGGATACATCGAGGTCTTTCCATCATGAAATTGAGCCTTCAAGACCGTCTGAGTGCTGCTGTGAAGGACGGCGCCCCGCTGATTGCCGTCGTGGCGGGTTCCGGCGAAGCGGCGCGAGCAGCCGTGCAGGCCGACTGCGATGTGCTCGTCGCGCTGAACGCCGGAGTGTACCGCAACCTTGGCCGAGGCAGCCTCGCGGCTTTTCTGCCGTATGGAAATGCAAACGAGCAGGCCGAGCGGCTCCTGGTTGAGCATCTGCTGCCGCAGAGCCGCGACGTGCCTGTTGTGGCAGGCATGTTCGCAGGCGCGCCGGACGAGGAGATCAGCGCGTACTTCGGGCGGCTCAAGCATCTGGGCGTCGAAGGCATTGCCAATTATCCGTCGGTCGGAATGTTCGATGGCAGTATCTGCCATACGCTTGAATCCGAGGGCTTCACGATAAAGGAAGAGATCGCGCGGCTGGTCCAGGCGCAGGAGATGGGCTTTAAGACGCTCGCGTTTGTTTTTCGGCCAGAAGACGTAAAAGAATTTGTCGCGGCCGGGGTGGACGCGCTCGTGCTGGTGCTCGGCGTCACCCGCAGCGTTGACGATCTGCGCGAAAAGAAGGACCAGCTGCAACTGGCGATCACGCGCATTAACGCGATGCTGGCGGAAGTGAAGCACGCCGGCCGGCGGCTGCCGTGCCTGGCGTATGGCGGCCCGATCACGGCACCGGAAGACCTTGAGCAGCTTCTGCGTTTCTGCGCAATCGATGGTTTCGCCGGTGGCACTGTCTTTGAGCGGCTGCCGATGCGCGACATCATCAGTTCCACCGTGCGGCGCTTCAAAAGCATCGCGCTCGATTCGGGCCAGCGCACCAGCGAAGGCGGGCTGGGCCAGATGATTGGACGCAGCGAGCCAATGAAAGAGCTCTTCGCGCTGATCAAGCGCATCGCCCCCTACGACGTGAACGTCTGTATTGAAGGCGAGTCTGGAACCGGCAAGGAATTGGTCGCCACGCAGATTCACCGCCTGAGCAAGCGAGCGCAGCAGGCGTTCGTCACGCTCAATTGTGGAGCCATTCCCGACACGCTGCTTGAAAGCGAGCTCTTCGGGCATGAAAAAGGCGCCTTCACCGGCGCGGACCGCCGGCGGCTCGGAAAATTCGAACTGGCGCACCGCGGCACGCTGTTTCTGGATGAGATCGCGAACTTGAGTCCGCACGGACAGGTGGCCCTGCTGCGTGCGATTCAGCAGCGCGAGATCACGCGCGTGGGTGCCGAGAATTACATCCCGGTGGATGTGCGCATCCTGACGGCTTCAAACCAGCGGCTGGAACAGCTGGTCGAGGAAGGCCGCTTCCGCGCCGACCTGTTCCACCGGCTGAACCAGATCACGCTCACTGTTCCGCCGCTGCGCCAGCGACGCCATGATATTCCGCTGCTGGTCGACGACATCCTTTCGCGCCTTGAGATTCAGCTCAACCGGAAGATCGTGGGGCTCTCGCCGGCATTCCTTACGCGGCTGCAGCAGCATGTCTGGAAAGGCAACGTGCGCGAACTGCAGCATGTGATTCTGCATGCGGCGCTACGCGAAGACGGACCAGTCCTGGAGGGCCGCCATTTCGAGCCGCTCATGGCCGGTGCTGAAATTCCCGTGCTCACCGGCGCCGGCGGACGTAAGGACAGCGCCTGGTATGAAGCGGTGCGGCGCGCGTTACGTGAAGCGCGCGGCAACAAAAGCCGCGCGGCGGCATCGCTGGGCGTGACACGCAAGACGCTTTATGCCTGGCTGCAGGAACTTGAAACAGCCCCAATCCGTTGATTACTTTTGACCCGGCGGATCGTCATCAAACGACAGCCGCCGTTTCGGCCGCAGCGCCGTCCCGCCGCCTGCCGGCGGCGGAGGAGGCGGTGGAGGTGGAGGTGGCGGCGGTGGTGGTGGTGGGGGCACACTGGCCTTGGGCGGAGGTGGCGGCGGTGGCGGAACCGACGCTTTTGTCAGCTTTGGCACATCAAACGAGAACGCGTTTTTTGGTTTTTCCTGCGCCTTGATGCTCTGCGTCAGCGAGGCGCGGCGTTCGACGCTCAGCGACCATTCCACATCCCACAAGCGAGCGTGCGCATCGCCGCCGCCGGAGAAAATCGAACAGCCATCGGACGAAACAGCGAGGGCCTGAATGCCTTTTGGATGCACGCCAAACGCCTGAACGCAGTTTCCGTTCAGAACTTCCCAGCAGCGCAGCAGCGTTTCAGGACCTTCGTTTCCGCCGGAGAAGAGGAAACGGCCGTCCGGCGATGCGGCCAGAGCGTGCACCGCTCCCTGCGGGGTTTTGCAGATGTGGTCGGGGATGGCCGTCTCAAGATTCCAGATGCGCAGCGTCTTGTCTTCGCCCGCAGAGATCAGCTTGCTCTTCGACGTCACGCAGACCGCGTAGACTTCGCCGATATGCCCCGAAAACTCTTTCAGGCACGCGCCGCTCGCCAGCGACCAGAGACGGATAGTTCCGTCGCGCGCCGCTGACACGGCCATGCGGCCGTCTGGCGTGAGCGCCACCGCGTTGATGGGTTCGGCGTGTCCCGGGAACGCCTTCACCCGTCTGCCGCTGCTGATCTCCCAGATAGCGACTGTCCGATCGTGGCTTCCAGAAAGTGCGAGCCGGCTGTCAGCACTGACGACGAGCGCGCTGACGGCATTCGTGTGGCCTTCCAGCGTGCGCAGGCATTTGCCGCCTTCCTTCAGCTCCCACACACGCAGCACGTCGTCGGCGCCAGCAGTTACCGCGTGGCGGTTGTCAGGAGTAATCGCGACGGCCTGAACGCTGCGCTTGTGACCTTCGAACAATGCGGCGCTTGAGCCGTTATCCAGCTTCCACAGGCGCGCAGTCGTGTCTTCCGCGCCGCACGAGAGCCCGTACACTCCGTTCGCCGAAAGTGCCAGCGAGCGCACGCCTTTGGGATGTGCTTCGGCGGAAAAGACGAGGTATCCTGCAGCGATCTGTGTGCGCGGCAGCACTTTCGAAAGCTGCTTGTTTAACGTGAGCGCTTTAGGGTCGCGCTCAAAGCCGGGAACGGCACGCGCTTCTTTGAGCCATTCGGCGGCCGCGTAGTTGTCACGTTGCTCGAACGCGGCCTGTGCGGCCTGCATGTGTTCGGCAAACTTGCGGCTGGCATTCTGAATCTGCTCGTGGCTTTCTACGCGGCAGACCACCAGTGGCGCCTGCAGGTGTTCCGACGCGAGCGGCAGGTTGCGCAGCCCCTCGGCTAACATCACCGCTGTGCCCGATGGCGCGCGCTCGACCGCAAGATCCCAGAGCCGCAGCGGGTGGTTCTGGTTTTCAAGCGCACCCGAAAAGACAGCACGTCCATCGGGAGTGAGCGCAAGGGCATGAACACTTCCTGAATGACCCGTGAACGTGCGAAGGCAGCGTCCGCTGGCAAG
>DASPJR010000231.1:0-43427 GCA_035628505.1 Planctomycetota bacterium
CAGGTGCGGCGACAGTTCAGGCGTCCGACGATATGTGCTGCGACATGCCGAATCCGTTCGATCCGGTACCGATTCACACCGAAAGCCGCGGTGCCAAGTGGCGGCATCCGTTTCACGACATGCGCATGACCATTGTGAATCACTTTAAGGTGATTCCCGGCGATCTGGATAACAGCGACCCGACAACCTTCGAAAAGCTCAAGGCTGATCCGGCTTTTTATGTCGACCGGAAAGTTCAGTTCGAGATCTACTATGCCAAGCCCGGCTCGTTCTACAGGCCGTTCCTGGCGCTCTCGCAGGAGCAGTACGTCAACTTTAGCGCCTGGGGCTACGGCACGGAACTGTGGACGAAGGAAGGGCGGCTCTCGATCCATCCGCTGTTCTACATCGACAAGCGGCGCAAGGAACTCATCGAGAAGATGCAGAGCCTGCCGATGTACACGCCCGTGCGCGTCTGGGCGGAAGTGAAATCAAAGAGCGACAACTCGCCCTGGTTTGAAGTGCTCGCCGCCGAAGTTATCCCCGAGGTTGTGCTGAGCACATCGACGCTGCGCCACATCGAACTGGGCGCGATGCAGATTGCCAAGACACGCTACGACCTGGCGATTCCAGCGCTCGAAGGGGCACTGAAGCTGCAGATTCCGCTGAATGCGGAAACGAAGGTCTACTCAATGCTGTCGAAGGCCTACTTCGAACAGCGCAACTTTGCCTGCGCCCGCTCGGCTCTCGTTAACGCCATCCTGCGCGACAAGAACAACGTTGAAAACCTGGTTCTGCTGGCCCGCACGGATCTGCGCATCGAACGTGCCGAAGAAGCCAAACAGGCGGCCATGCACGCCATCAGCCTCGAGCCCTCGAATGCAAGCGCGCATGCCGAGCTAGGCCTGGCTCTGGCGATGCTCGACGATATCCGCGGCGGTTATAAGGAATTGGATATTGCCCAGCGCCTCGCGCGCAACCAGCTGCCGGAAGCCAACCGCAACCGTGCCATGATTGCCCTGCGCGAAGGCAAGCTCGCCATCGCCAGCGAAGAACTTAAGCAGGCCGTAATTCTCCGTCCGCGCGACGTCGAGCTGAAGCTTGAACTCGGCGACGTGCATCTGGCGATGAATGACATCGAGAGCGCACGCCTGGAGTACTCGCAAGCGCGCGATCTGGCCATGTCGCTGACGACCGTTCGACCGGAACCATTCTACAAGCTGGCCGTTCTGCTCAAAAAGCAGGGCGACATGGCTAAAAAGGATGGCAAGGAAGACGCGGCCAAGAAGTTCTACGAAGAAGCGCTGGAAAATGCCAAACAGGCGATTCTACGCGACGACACCTTCACGCCGGCTTACGGACTGCAGGCTGAACTGCTTCGCGCGCTGGGCCGCACCGAAGAAGCTCAGAAAGTTCTCGAGAATGGCGCCCGGATCCGCCGCCACGATCCGCTGATGCAGGAATACATCTACCAGCAGGCCGTTGTGCTCGGTGACTGGGCCGTCATGGAACAGACCACGCGCACATTGCTGGAAAAGAAGCAGACGGCCGAGCTCTACAGCCGCCTGGGCAATGTCCTTTCCAGCAAACCTGAACCGGATATGGCTGGCGCGGCGATGGCATACGAGAACGCGGTCGCCAAGTCGCCCAATCGCGCGCAGGACTGGATGTCACTTGGCCATGCCCGCCTTGCGTTGAACGATTCAGCTGGTGCCGAGCAGGCTCTGCTGCAGGCGGTGAAACTGGACTCGAAGAACGTGGTTGCCTGGAGTGACCTTGCGCTTGCGCAGCGTGATCTAGGCAAGGTTGACGATGCAGTGCGCTCCGCCGAACAGGCCGCTGCGATCGAACCGACCGTAGCGTCCCGTCTGATCGTCGCGCTCACGAAGATTGAACGCGGCGCTCCTGGCGATGCCGAAGCGGCCGGCGAGCTTGCTCAGCAGCTGATCACGCAGACCACCGACGAAAAAGACAAGGCCCATGCGACCGCAATTCTTGCGGCGAGCAAGGCGCAGACGGGGCAGCTCGATGAAGCGCTGAACCTTTTCTCGGCAGCCAGCTCGCTCGCCGGCGAGAGCGCTTCGTATAATCTCTGGTACGGCACGGCGCTCTCCAAGGCCGGTGTGTACTCGGGAGCCGAAGAGCATCTGCGCAGCGCGATGGGAATGGCCCAGAGTGGGCTGAAGTCGTCCAGGGCCGCGCAGCGCATCTTCGATCAGGCCTCCAAGGAACTGAAGACGGCCCAGTCGCTGGCACGTAACAAGGGCAGCGAGAAGCCGGTCGTTGTCGAGAAGAAACCCGAGCCGAAGATCGAAGAACCCAAGAAGAAGACCACCGAAGTTCAGCCGCCGGTTGAGCCCGCCACGGGCGCCTCGGCGCGCAAGACGGCTCCGGTCATCGAAGAGCCGCCGAACAAGTAAGCCGACGTTCCAGACGAAGCAAAAAAGAAGACGCCGCAAGGCGTCTTCTTTTTTTTGTCTCCCAGCTTCAAACGGATTGCACGTCGCTCAGTCGGCGCGCTTTGCGGGCGCAGGCGCCGTCTTCTTGTCGGATGCCTCGGGTTGAGGCGCCTTTTCGATAGGCCACACCTGCACTGCCGGCCGGGCGCTGTTCAGCAGCTTGCCTTTGGCCTTGATCTGTTCTACCGCCGCGTCGAGAAATTCCTTGCGCGAAGAATAATCCTGCAGCCGGAGCGCAACGCGGTGGAGCGTGTCGGTGAATTTGTGTTCAAACCCGTGCGAACGCAGCACGCCTTCGTAGGCCTCGGCCGCGGAGACGTCCGTCTTGCCCCAGTTTACGGTCGGGTTGTAGCCGCGCGGCTGCGACTCATGGAGTCCAGATTCGCGCGCCAGCTTCGCCACGCACAGCTCCAGCGGCAGGTCATTGAAGGCGATGGCGGGCCGCTTGGCGTAAAGCCGCGTCAGGCCGACGTCCGCTGAAAACAGAATCTCTCCCTGCTTGCGGCCCTTGCCGAGCGTCAGCGTCAGAGCGCTCCATTTGTCGTTTGCGTTCTTCTCCGCCTGGATCATGCGGTCCAGTTCCACGAGCAGCTTCGTGGAGGCCTCCGTCACCTCAGGGCGTTTCTGTTCAATTTTCGCGTTGAGATCTTTTTCGTCTGCAGCCTGTTTCTCCAGAACCACCTGCAGTTCGCGATACCAGGGCTGACTGTCGTTTTCCGAACGCACGAACACCGCCGGATCAGACGCGCTGATCGTGGTCGTTATGGTCGGATTGTAACGGTCTACGGCCGCCTTGCGGCAGCCACTGAAGGTCACAACCGAACCCGCCAGCAGCAGTGAACAAAGCCACGGCCGCACCACGCTGAAGAGAACAGAACGTCTGCGCATCATCGTTTCCACTTCAACTACATCCCAAGAGCCAAGAGCCAAGAGCCAAGTGCCAGGAGCAGGAGCCTGACTCCCTCAGCTCGTGACGGCGCCTTCCGAAGCCGAGCGTACCGTGCGGGCATACTTAGCCAGCACGCCGCGTTTGACCTTCAGCTCGGGCTTGACCCATTTTTCACGGCGCTTGGCCAGTTCGGCCGCATCCAGTTCTACTGCAAGACGCTTTTCATCGGCGTCGATGGTCACCTGGTCACCGTCTTTGAGCAGCGCGATCGGCCCACCGACCCATGCTTCGGGCGCCACGTGTCCGACTACCAGTCCATGCGTGCCGCCGGAGAAACGCCCGTCCGTGATCAGACCGACGCTTTCACCAAGGCCCTGCCCGACAAGCGCGGCAGTCACCGCGAGCATCTCGCGCATGCCGGGGCCTCCGACTGGACCTTCGCCGCGAACCACCACAACGTCGCCTGCCTGAATCTTCCGTTCCTTGATGGCCTGGAAGCACGCTTCTTCGCCATCGAACACTTTCGCCGGACCGGTGATCTTGCGCTTCTTGAGGCCGGCGACCTTCGCAACCGAACCCTCCGGAGCCAGATTGCCGCGCAGAATAACGATGTGCCCGGTCTTGTGCATCGGCGCTTCCATGGGCTTGACGACGACCTGCTTGCGCTTGTAGATGCTCGTGATGTTCTTGAGGTTTTCGGCGAGCGTCTGGCCGGTCACGGTCATGCAGTCGCCGTGCAGGAAGCCTGCGTCGAGCAGCGCTTTGAGCATCGCCGGCGTGCCGCCGGCCTTGTGCAGGTCGTACATCGCATAGCGTCCGCCCGGCTTGAGATCGGCCAGGTGCGGAACTTTCTGTGCGAGGCGGTCGAAGTCTTCGAGCGTCCATTCGACTTCCGCTTCCTTGGCAATGCCCATCAGATGCAGTACCGCGTTTGTCGATCCGCCGAGCGCCAGCACCAGGGTGTAGGCATTCTCGAGCGACTTGCGGGTGATCAGATCGCGCGGCTTGATGTTCTTCTGGACCATGTTGACGACTGCTTTGCCCGCCAGGAACGACTGGCGTTCTTTCGATGCGGCTGTCGCGGGGTTGCTGGCGTCGTAGGGCAGCGAGAGCCCCATCGCTTCGATCGCGGAGCTCATCGTGTTGGCCGTGTACATGCCGCCGCAGGAGCCCGCGCCGGGGCAGGCGTTCACTTCGATGTCATAGACGCCGGCTTCATTCAGCTTGCCCGCCTGAAACTGGCCCACCGCTTCGAAGATGGAGACGATGTCGACTTCGGCGCCGTTTTCGGCCGTGCCGGGCATGATGCTTCCGCCGTAGACGAAGACGCTGGGAATGTTAAGCCGCGCCATGGCCATGACGCAGCCGGGCATGTTCTTGTCGCAGCCGCCGAACGCCAGGATGCCGTCGTGGTTCATGCCGCCTGAGACGACTTCGATGCTGTCAGCGATAACTTCGCGCGAAACCAGGCTGTAGCGCATGCCCTGGTGGCCCATCATGATGCCGTCGGAGGCCGTGGGCGCGCCGAAAATTTGTGGGACGCCGCCGGCGGCGCGAATGCCCTCAATGCCTTTGCGCGCGAGGCGGTCCAGGTGCGCGTTACAGGGGGTGATGTCGCTATGCAACGAGGCGACCCCGATCATGGGGCGCGTAAAATCTTCATCCAGGAAACCTACCGCCCGCAGCATCGCCCGCTGCGGCGCACGGTCGGAACCTTTTCGAGTCAAATCTGAACGCATGTGTCACCGTCTCCTTAAGCTTTCGCAAAGCGCATTTTAAGGGATAAGGAAAAGTTCGCCAAGGAATATGCAGGCCTGCAGCGAGGACGATTAGGCTGTGCCCCGTTGCGTTCGTGTGGTAAAATGCGGCTGCTATGGCCGAAGACCTTCTTTATATCTGCGAGATCTGCCAGACTGTTCTGACCGAGCACCATTGCAAGGCGCAGTGTCCCAACTGCGGCCGCATGTTCGACTGCAGCGATCTGCCGATCATGCAGGCGAATGCGAAGATCACGGACGATCAGAAAGTGGTGCCAAGCCCGCGCTCTGATCCGCGATTCCTCCTGCCGCAGGCCGTGCCCGGGGAGCCAACCGAGAAGCGGAGCGAGAATTCCGATTTGCCGTGAACACGCAAGCGGCACTTCCTGGCAGCGAAATTCAGAAGAATAAGCGCCCGGGTTGCGTCCATCACTTAAATGAGGTACAGTAAGCTCTGCATTCGCGGCGATAAGGCTGCGAGAAGAAAGAGATTGGAAGCACATAATGCCTGTTAATTACTCCGCACTGAAGGCCAGCCTTGACGAGATCAGCGCCCGCATCGAGCAGCTTCGGGGGTCGCTTTGACGTCCCCGGACGGCTGCGGCGCCAGCAGGAAATAGAAGCCTCGATGGAGCGTCCCGACTTCTGGGACGACAACCAAAAAGCGCAGGCGTCGATCAACGAGCTCAAAAACATTAAGGCAATCGTCGGCGACTTCCCGTCGTTCGAGCAGCAGATAAAGGATTTGTCTGAGCTGCTTGAGCTGGCGCAGATGGAAAACGACGAAGCCACGGCCGACCAGATCAAAGCCGAGATTGAAAAACTCGACGCCGACACGCGGAGCTTCGAGCTGAAGTCGCAGCTTTCCGGCAAGAACGATCACCGCAACGCGTTCATCAATTTTCAGGCCGGCGCGGGCGGGACGGAGGCGTGCGACTGGACGGACATGCTGATGCGCATGTATGTGCGCTATGCCGAACGCCACGGCTTTAAAGTCCATTTCTTCGACGTGGATTTCAATGAAGAAGCCGGCATCAAATCCGCCACACTGAAGATCGAAGGGCCCTACGCGTTCGGCTACCTGAAGGGCGAAATCGGCGTGCACCGTCTCGTGCGCAACTCGCCTTTTAACGCCGACGGCAAGCGGCAGACGAGTTTCGCCGCCGTCGAAGTGACTCCGGAGTTCGAAGTCGGAGACACGGATATTGTCATTCCTGATAATGAAATCGAACGCAGCACCTGCCGTTCAGGCGGCGCAGGCGGACAGCACGTGAATAAGACCGAATCGGTCGTGCTGCTCAAGCACATTCCGACAGGCATCACCGTACGCTGCCAGATCGAGCGCAGCCAGCAGCGCAATGCGGTGCTCGCCATGGAACTGCTCAAAGCCAAGCTCGCGCGCAAACGCGAACTGGAGCGCGAAGCCGAGAGCAAGCAGACCTATACGGACAAGAATGAAATCGCTTTTGGCAGCCAGATCCGTTCGTACTTCCTGCAGCCGTATACGATGGTCAACGACCACCGCACCGAACTGAAGGAGACGGACGCTCACGGCGTACTCGACGGCAAGCTCGATCCGTTTATCGAAGCGTGGCTGCGCTGGCGCATGCAGCAGGAGCGCAAGGCGGCGCTCGAACGGCGCCCGGCTCCGGCCGCGGTGGCAAAGTAACTCGCGGCGCGAGCAGGCTGAATCATGGCGAACAAAGCGAAGAAGAAAAAACTCCCGCGCTCGCTCGAACTCTTGAAGCGCCGCGCCGCTGGCATGGCCGCGGCGACGCGCGGCCGCGCCAAGGTGATCGAAGACAAGCGCCACCAGACTCCGCCCGCACGCAAGCAGATCGACGCGGAGCTCAAGGATATGGACGAGCAGTAATCGTTAGAGCTCCCCAATCAGCCGCGAAACCACCCTCGTCAGTTTCGGTTCTGCCGCATTCGCGACGGCGATGATCTCGTCGATCTTTGCTTCTTCGAGCGCGTCGGGCAGGCAGCGGTCGGTGATGATCGTCGCGGCAAACACGCGCAGGCCGGAGTGGACCGCAACGAGCGCCTCCGGAACGGTACTCATGCCGACCACATCGGCGCCGATTGCGCGCAGGAAGCGGTATTCGGCGCGTGTTTCGAGATTGGGCCCCGGCACGGCGACGTACACGCCGCGATGCGCGCGGATTTTTTCTTCCAGGCAGATTTCAAGCGCGCGGCTGAGCAGCTTCTGGTCGTAGGGATGGCACATGTCCGGAAAGCGCGGTCCAAGCCGCTCGTCGTTGGGGCCGATTAGCGGATTGCCGGGCATCAGGTTGATGTGATCATCGAGCAGCACGAGGTCGCCCTTTTCATGCAGCGGATTCATCCCGCCGACCGCGCCGCTCAGGAAAAGCGCCTGCGCGCCGCAGGCCTTCGCCACGCGAACCGGCAGCGTGATCTGTTCGAAGCTCCAGCCTTCATAAAAATGGAAGCGGCCGTCAAAGGCGAGCAGTGGAACGCCGTTGAGCGTTCCCGCAACGACACGCCCGGCGTGGCTCTTTACCGTGGAAGCCGGAAAGTGCGGCACGTCAGAATAGGGCAGTTCGCGCGCGTTCTGGATCTGTTTAGCCAGTCCGCCGAGTCCGGTTCCGAGAACAACGGCCGCCTTCGGAGTCGCTGGCAGAATTTTCTTGATCGCAGCGGCAGCAGCCTGGACGCGGTCGTACAGCGAGACAGATGCAGACATGTTAAACACTCCTTCGAGTTCTTCGTGCTCTTCGTGGTTCATCCTTTAAAGCTGCGCGATTTTCGCCGATGCGGCCGCGGCATCAACCCCATTTATCTGCACGCGCTTGTTGCGCGAAGTCTGTCCGCTGATCACAGCCACCTGGCTTTGAGGAACTCCGAAAAATGCCGCGAGCACCTCTTCGATTTCAGCGTTCGCTTTTCCTTTTTCGGGAGCGGCGCGGACCGCGACCTTCAAGGTATTGCCGTGTACTGAACGCACCCTTGAGACAGACGAGCCCGGCGACGCCAGGATTTCGAGTGTGACTCCTCCGGTGACCGGCCGAATCAGTTCTGCTGCGGCCATTTAGAACGACCAGAAACCGCTCGAGCGCCGCTTGAAGCGCTGCGCGGGAGGGCGAAGGTGGATTGATGATGTGCCTTTGATGTTGTTTTTGATCTGTTCGATGGCGGTCTCGAGATCCTTGATGAGCGCGCTGGCGCTCTGGTAGCGATCGACTGGCTTCTTCTTCAGCAATTTGCCGAGAATCGTGTAGACCATCGGTGCCAGCGACGAATCGATCTTTCGCGGCGGCTCCGGGTCGTCGAAAACCTGTTTTTCCATGATCTCTTTTGCGTCTTTTCCGGTGAACGGAACTTTGCCGAGGAGAATGCGGTAATACGTAATGCCGAGCGAATACAAATCCGAGCGGTGGTCCATCGGCAGGCCGCGTGCCTGTTCGGGTGCCATATAATGCGGCGAGCCAAACACGCCGTCAGTCTGCTCGGCTTTTCCTTTTTCGTTGAGACTCTTGGCAATGCCGAGGTCCGAGAGCCGGACGTCACCGCTTCCGGTCAGCATCAGGTTATCCGGTTTGATGTCGCAGTGGACGATGCCGACTTTTTCCGCGTATTCCAGCGCGCGGGCGGCCTGAAGCACGATTTCTGTCGCGCGGAGCGGCTCGAGCTTGCGGCCCTTGGCGACTAAATCCTGCACCGAGCCGCCGTCGACGTATTCCATGGAGAAGTAATACGTGCCGCTTTCTTCGCCGACTTCGTGAACGTGAATGACGTTCGGGTGGTTGAACTTTCCGGCCGCGCGCGCTTCACGCAGGAACTTCTCAACGAACGAACGGTCCTGCGTCAGCTCGGGAGAGAGAATCTTCAGCGCAACCTGGCGCCCAAGGGCGATCTGCGTGGCCTTGTACACTTCGCCCATTCCGCCGACGCCGATGCGCTCCTGCAGGTGATAGCCGCCGAGCTTTTTGCCGGCGAGCTCACCGTCTGAGACCGTGCTTTCGCTCTGAAATGAAAAGAGAGTTTCACCGGTGCGGATTGTCGCGCCAAGCGGCAGCTCCACTTCCTCTTCGATGCGTTCGCCGTTGACGAAAGTGCCATTGTGAGAATTGAGGTCTGTAATCGTGAAGCTGTCGCCGATCTTGGAAATACGGAAATGCTGCCGTGAAACGAGGCCATCCGTGAGAACGAGATCACACGTCTTCAGGCGGCCGATAACGGCCGTCATCTCTTCGGCGTCCAGCTTGAGGCTGACGCCTTTCTCATTGCCTCGTTCAACCACGATACGCGGCATCGTTTAGTCCTGAGTCACCAGACTGACCGCCGAGCCGCCGCAAAACCTGCGACTCACTCCCTATTTACCCAACTCGCGGCTGCGTTCGGCTGCCCGCCGCACCGCCGCCGTAATCTTTGCCTTCACCTGGTCAGCATCCAGGCGCTCAATAGCCGCCTGTGTCGTCCCGTTCGGGCTGGTGACGCGGCGGCGCAGTTCTTCCGGAGGCAGCTTCGTCTCCTCGAGCATCTTCGCCGCCCCCAGCACAGTCCGCGAGGCCAATTGTGAAGCCTGCTCGCGTGTAAAGCCTTCGGCGATGCCGGCGTCGATCATGGCCTCAACCAGATAGAACAGGTACGCCGGTCCGCTGCCGGAAAGTCCGGTGACCGCGTCCATCATTCGTTCTTCTACTCGCAGGGTCAGCGACGCGCTTGAAAAAAGTGCTTCGATCACCGCCACGTCGGCGGCAGACGCATTCTTGCCGGCAGACAGGCAGCTCGCGCCCAGGCCCACCAGCATGGGCGTGTTGGGCATCACGCGAACCGTTCGTGCACCGGCAGGAAGCGGCGCCTCAAGGCGGGCGGTCGTGACGCCCGCGCAAATCGAAGCCAGCAGATGCTTTTTGGGGTCAAACAAAGAGGCAACGGATTTCAGGACATCATTCACCTGCTGCGGCTTGACGCAAAGCACCAGCAGATCCGCGTTCTGAACGACCTCTGTGTTTTCGGTGGTTGCTCTGACGCCAAGTTTCTCGCTGAAATAGGCCCGGCGTTCGGTCGAGATGTCGCTGGCGATGATGCGGTTAAGCGGAATGGCGCCCGAGTTAATGACGCCGCGCACGAGCGCTTCAGCCATGTTGCCGGCGCCGATCAGGCCCAGGGCATGCGTGCTGAGAACGGTGGTTGATGCTGGTGTGCTGCTCAATGAGGTTCCCGCCCGGCGCCCGATTTTACAGAACACAAACAATGTAGCGTTATTTGCGGTGGCTTCAATAGTCAGACGCGGGCGTACCCTGCGCGGGTGTTATATTCGGCAATCATTCAAACAGCGCAGACCCGATCCGGACGATGGTCGCTCCTTCTTCAATGGCGATGTGGTAATCCTGCGTCATACCCATGGAGAGTTCTGTGAGCGGGTGCGGATAAACGTTTTTTGAGTTCAATTCATCGCGCAGTTCGCGCAGGCGTTTGAACACCGGCCGCGATGTTGGTTCGGGATTCTCCGCGTAGGGCGCCATGCACATCAGCCCGGTGACACGTATGCCGTGCAACGACGCGCATGTCTCAAGCAGCACGCGAAGTTGTTCCAGATCTGGCGGCAGACCGTGCTTGTTTGCTTCCCCAGCGACGTTTACTTCGATTAACCCCTCAAGTGGGGGAAACAAAACGGTCGTGGAGGGCGGGGGAGTCAAGGCGCCAAACTTTTTGGCCTGCTCCTTATGCAGCGCCTGCGCCACGCGGTCGGAATCGATGGAATGAACGAGCTGAAAAAGTTTGACTGCTTTATCGGCTTTGTTTGTCTGCAGATGCCCGATGAGATGCCAGATCATTCCCGGCGCTGACGCTTCGAAGGCCTTGCACTTTTTTTCGGCATCCTGCACGCGCGACTCGCCGAAGTGTTCCACGCCGAGTTTGTACAGCGCTTCCATTTCCTCCAGTCCGACATACTTCGTGACGGCGACGAGCTTGATCCCGGCCGCGTCGCGAGATGCGCGTGACGCCGCTTGGCCAATGCGGTCGCGAATCGTCTTCAAGTTCGCTTCGATGCGCGCGAATGGAATTTTTTCGCTCGACCGTTCCATGCCTTTAGTCTATCCCATAAAGTGCCGTTCGGACTGCGCACGCGAAATTAATTGGCAATCCTGGATTGCGCAATCCGCAATTGAGCCACGGGGGGACCAGCCGATGGATCTGAGCTACAATGCCGATCACGAAAGTTTCCGCGAAGCCGCACGCGATTTTGCCGCGCGCGTCGTTGCCCCCGGTTTGCGCGAGCGCGATGAAAAGGCAGAGCCAGACCTGAATATCTACAGGAAAATGGGCGAAGAGGGATTCCTCGGCGTCAGCATTCCCAAAAAGTACGGCGGCCTGGGTCTCGATTACCACACGACCGCGATTCTCAGCGAAGAATTTGAATACATCGACTCGGCCGCGCGCGTGATCATTTCGGTTCACAATGGGCTGCATTCAATGGCGCTGCTGCAGTGGGCCACCGAGGCGCAGAAGCAGAAGTACCTGGCGCCGCTTGCGCGCGGGGAAAAAATCGCGACGTTCTGCCTGACAGAACCGGCAGCCGGCACCGACGTGGCCGGAATCCAGGCTTTTGCTGAAAAGAAGGGCGACCGCTACGTCCTCACGGGTGAAAAAATCTGGATCAGCCTGAGCACGATTGCCGACCAGTACCTGGTCATGGCGTACACGGATCGCGCCAAGCAGCAGCAGCGCGATCATTCCGGTATTACCGCGTTCATTGTTGAGCGGCAATGGAAAGGCGTCTCGCCTTATGCGCTACACGGGAAGCTCGGCGTGCGATCTGGCGTCACTGGAGGCGTTGCGTTCCAGGATGTGGAAATCCCCGCCGAGAACATGATCGGCAACGTGGATGAAGGCTTTCGCGTGGCCATGTCGGCGCTGGACAATGGGCGCTACACGGTCGCGGCCGGCGCGATCGGATTGATTCGCGCGTGCCTGGATGCCAGCGTGAAGTACTGCCACGAGCGGCAGACGTTCAAGCGCGAGATCGGCAAACATCAGCTCGTTCAGCAAATGATCGCCAACATGGCGCAGAGCCGCGACATCGGCGACCTGCTCGTGCGCAAATGCGGCTGGATGAAAAATGCCGGCAAGCGCTGCACGCGCGAAGTCGCGCTGGCCAAGTGGACCAATACGGTCAACGCGCAGCTCGCCGCCGATCATGCGATCGAGATTCACGGCGCGTACGGTTACAGCAATGAATTTCCTGTCGAGCGCTTCTGGCGCAACAGCCGCGGCGCGGTGATCTACGAAGGCTCAAAGGAGGTTCAGCAGATCATCCAGGCTGAGTACGCGCTCGGCTACCGCCACGACGGCGCATTGCGCTGCGAGCTTCCGCCGTACGTACCGGAAGCGTAGTCTTACGTCTTGAAACGTACGATCAGATAAATCGCGCCAATCGAAAACACGACGGCGCCCATCAGCATTGGCGCTTTGTCGATCAGGACATTCCACGAGAGATCAGGCAGCGCCGGCCGCTGTGTGCTTCGCGCGGACTGGGATGCATCCTCTTCGGGAGCTTCCTCTTCAATTGCGTCGCGCGTCATCTTGTATCGCGCTACGGCCAGGCCGAGCAGAATCGGGAGCATCATCAGGTACGTGCGGCTCAAGAAGAAGCCCGCCGTGTAGAACGCCGCAAGCGAATCGAAGATGGCGGCCGTCTGCCTATAGGCACGGCTGCGACGATCCACTTGCTTGAGCGCGTAATACAAGCCGTACATGGAGAACAGGCCCGCACCGATCCAGATGACGTATCCGAACATGCCGGTTTCAGCGAAACAG
Organism: Planctomycetota bacterium; assembly: GCA_035628505.1. Classification (GTDB taxonomy): domain Bacteria; phylum Planctomycetota; class SZUA-567; order H5-PLA8; family H5-PLA8; genus DASPJR01. The sequence goes on from DASPJR010000231.1 coordinate 12,873, forward strand.
AGCACGAACGAATTGTGCGCCGTGATGATGTGATGCGACGTGAATTCATCTTTGCCGATGCCGAACACCGGATGCTGCTTCAGGAGCTGAATGCCCGTATGCCACGCTTCGATACGGCCCTCGGTTGACGCTTCATCGGAGCCGCTCTGTTCGCGCACGCGCGACGGACCGAAGGTGAACACAGCCGCAGCCATGACCGTGCAGAGAATCGCGCAGCGAATTGCGCCCCAGCGCCTGTAGGTGTAAAGCGCGCCCAGCACGCCGACGGAAAGCATTCCACCACGCGAGTTCGTCAGGAAGATGCCATAAATGATGGGCATGCACAGCAGATATCCCATCGCGCGCAAGCCTATGTTGACGCCGCTGTACGTGAGCTGCAGAACGAAGGGAAGGATGGTCGCAAAACATAACGCGAGGTCATTAGGATCGTTCATCAAGCCGACGTAACGCACGCGCCCGCTCAACACATGCACGCCGCTCCATCCCATTCCAGTGACATCATTCACGCCGTCGTAGGAGCGGCTTTGCTGTACCGAGTGCAGGACGATGATGAGCGCAGTCACGACGAACATGCCCAACACCAGGTTCATGCGCGTCTCGGTGTGCACGAGATTAGCCGTTAAAAAGTATAAAACGACCCACGGGATGAACGGTTTGGCGATCTCAATAGCCTGCGAGGGCCACACAGCGATGGCAAAGCCGCCAACCACCGCGACGAAGAACATGGGTATGAGCAGATCGGTAACGCAGGAGAAGTCCTTCTTTTCAAAGAGCAGCCAGAGGACCAGCAGCACCGGAATGCCGAATTCGGCAATGGGCGCGCCACGCAGTCCCGGCAGGTAGTCGTTGAGCCGCAGCATGACGTTGGCGGCGTAAAGAAGGTAGAGCGCGAAAATCACTTGGCCAGACTCCCGGCCTTCGGCGAGCCCAGCGCGCGCGCGCTGAGTTTGAACATTTCAAGGCTGCCAAGTTCGAGCTGGCGGACTTTCTGCCACATCTCGTACGCGGTCACAAAGTGAAGCTGCACGCCCTCGCGCTCCATTTCTGAAAGCGAGCGGTACATAACGCGCGCCTGCTCGCCCAGAACGCAGGAGTGGATGCGCTCCTGCGTGCCGTGGGTGTGCACCTTCACGAACACATGATTGGGCGCTCCGATCACGCGCGAGCCGAGATTCATCCAGGCGCGGCAGCGCCGAGCATCGGCCGTCAATCCGCCGCTGACGTCCGCATTTTCAATGCGCGGCAGCAGTCCAAACTTACGCGAATGCCAGTTCAGCCCGAGCGGTCCGGTGATCAGGCACAATTCATCGTCGGCCGGAAGCACACCCACGCGCGCACGGCGGCCAGTGTTGTGCGACTTTGGACGGCTCTCATCATCACGCGCGTAATAGATCGCATTCACTATTGCCGGCTGTGTGTCGCTGGGCGCAGAAGGGAAGGTGAAGTCTGCGTAACATCCGAGCGCACGGAGCAGGTTGATTTCATTGTTGATGCCGCACCAGCGCCCGTCCTTGCGCGAATTGTCGAGACACCAGTTGCCATGAATAAACCCGAAGCGGTTGCGCGGGTCGCGATTCAGGAGAAAACCATGGCCCTGCAGCTTCTCAATGAACTGCTCGATGGTTTCGCAGAAATTTGCGGGCGTGTCGTTGTCGTGGTGCAGGTGCACCTCGACGTCACCGTAGCCACGGCTGCAGAGCCCCTGGAGGAGATTCAGGAATTCGGGCCGGTATTCTTCGGCAGGAAAGAAGAAACTGTGCTGCGCAGGCCGGCCGTCGCTGTCGCGGAAGGAGTCCACCAGCGGCGGGTATTCCCGGACCCAGCGTTGAACGCGCTCGAGGCCAGTCCTCACGTCGGCGCCTGCCCAGAGCGGCTCGTAATGGTCCGCAAAACAGAAATAAAGATGCAGCGGCTGATCCGGCCGGAATGGCTCAGGCCGCCAGCGCAGGTAGCCGGGCAGCCAGTTGTGGATATTTTTTTTCCACGCCGCAGCAGCAAGAAGCCCACTGCTCAGCGCGGTGACAAGTCCGCCAGCGATTAAAGGCCACATCGTTACCTCGTTCGATGCGGCTCGTGGAATCAGGGAAATAGATAATGGGCACAATGCATGATTGTGCCCAGTTTTATTTCAATTCCGGCTGGTCCAGCGTTGCAGTGATAAATCTTCAGCGGTGAAAATGCGCTCTGCAGTCCCCGATTCCAAGAGCCAGAAGCACTGCCTCGTTACGCCGAGACAAGGCCGGATTGGCTCTGCGTCTCAACAACTGGCGTACCTGAGAGCGCTTTTCGGACTTCGGTCTTCAGTTCCTGCAGATCGCCGGATTTGACGACGTACGCGCGGGCGAACCAGGTGATAAAGTCGTGGCTGGGTGAACTATAGGCAGAGTGAACAATAATCGGCACCTGCGGATTCAGCGTGAGCAGCTTTTCAATCACCTCAATGCCATTAAGTCCGGGAAGGAGAATGTCCACGATGACCAGGTCGGGTGGGTATTGCTGATACAGTTCAAGTCCGGCGGCTCCGCTGGCCGCTGCGATGACCTCATAGCCTTCGTCGATGAGCTCTTCCTGATAAAGCTGTCTTTGATTGGGCTGATCTTCAATCAATAAAATTCGCGCCATAATACCCTCTTTGATGATGCAGAATTTTCACTTCTGCTGTTCTGACGCTGTGTAAGACACAGTGGACGCTTCCGTTATAGCAACGAAGCGGCCACAGATTGAAAGTTGCGTGGCGCGGAGTGAATTATTTTTTCGATTGTAAGTGCTTTTGTAAAAAAAGGATAAGTAGACGGGTGGGTAAGCGCAGTCGCACTTCGCTTTTCGATTTGAAAGTGCGACTTGCAGATGGCTAGGATGGAGCCACGCTGTAACAATCTAACGCGCTAAATTGTCCGCACTGCGCAACTTCAGCCGCTTATGTTCAGGCTGCTGAAACGTTCGCTCGAGGCCGCTTTTCCATCGTGCTTTCGCTGCCGGCGTCTGTCAACATCGCGGTGAACTCGTCCACCAGCGCCTGAGCCTGCGCGGCAGTGCGCGCTTCTGCAATGATGCGCAGAATCGGTTCGGTGTTCGATGCGCGCAACTGCACCCAGCGATCATCCCAGTCCACGCGCATGCCGTCGCGCGTGTCGATGCGGACATCGCGCAGCATGCTTTTTACCTTTCGGATCAGCGCGCGCCCGGCGGCGGGCGGGCATTCGACTTTCGCTTTCACCATCTGGTACGCTGGTAGTTTTTGAGCAAGCTGGCTCATACGCTGCCCAGTCTGAAGCATGCTCTCCAGCATCAGCGCCATGCCGATGATTGCATCGCGGCCCACGTGAACAGCCGGATCGATGATGCCGCCGTTACCTTCGCCGCCAAAGGACGCATTGAGTTCCTTCATCTTCTCGGCGACGTTCGATTCGCCGGCGGCCACCCGAACAACTTCACAGCCGGCTGCGCGCGCGACATCCTCCGTCATCCGGCTCGTTGACATGTTGATCACGACAGGCCCACGCGACGCGCGTGTGGCCAGTGCATGCTGAGTGGAGAGCGCGAGCGCGGCTTCTTCTCCGACGTAATAGCCCGTTTCATCGATGACGGTAACGCGGTCGGCGTCCGGATCGACGGCAAACCCGACGTCCGCTCCGACCTTTTTCACGAACGCGCAGAGTTCACCCAGATTGGCACAAACAGGCTCGGGTTTATGCGGGAAGAGTCCGTTCGGATTGCAGTGAATCGTTTCAACTTCGCAGTTCAATTCGCTGAGTAAACGCTGGGCAATGTTGCATCCTGCGCCATTGCAGCAGTCGAGCGCCACGCGGAGACGCCGTTGAGAAAACAGTTCACGATTGACTATTTTCAGCACCTGCTCGACATGGCGCGCATCCGCGTGCTCAATTCGATGCACCGGCGCTAGCTGGTCCCAGCCGACGTTATTGAACTGGCCTGAGTAATATATGTTCAGGAGATCACGGCTTTCTTCAGCATTCAGGTAAAGGCCGTCCCGGCGGAAAAACTTCAGCGCGTTCCATTCGATCGGATTATGGCTCGCGGTAACCATGACTCCGCCATCTGCCTGCAGGTGTTCTATGGATGTCGTCAACGTCGGCGTGGCACACACACCAAGGTCCAGCACTTTGACGCCTGTCGCGATCAACCCGCTGAGCACCGCGTGCTTGGCCATCTCGCCTGAAACACGTGTGTCCCGTCCGACGACGATCCGGCCACCGCGGCAGTATGTGCCAAATGCATGCCCCATCCTGACGAGCAGTTCGGGCGTCAGGCTGCGGCCAACAATGCCGCGAATGCCTGAGACGGAGATCATCAAGTCACTGCCTTGCATGCACGACCCCTCCTTTATAGATGCAATCGTTTCCGAAGCTGTGTGTATCGGCGGGATATGTGTGTTAGTGCTGCATACGGCGGCGAACCAGGCCCGCGCCCAGCAGGCTCAGCCCCACCAGCAGAGCACTGGCGGGCTCGGGGATTGTTCCGGCCGTCTGCGCTGAGCTGGGAGGTGGCAACTGCGCGAGAGTGCTCTTCTCAGTGTCTTCGCCATGGATGTTATCGACGTGCGGCGTGGGGACGGGCTGTACCGGCGTAGCGTCCATCACATCGGCGCGAACCGGGAGCATCAAACCGAGTACAAGTGTTAATCCGGCGACGGCAATCACGATAGCGAACGACTTCATTCTTCCTCCTCTAACGCCAGATAGTCTGACCGACAGTTCAATAAGCCGCGCGAAGCGCGAATGCACGGGAGCACAAAAGCAAACGGCTGTCCAGATTCGCGTTCGCCTGGGGGGGCGAAGTAAAAGCGCGCGGCTGCTGAGTGAGCACGCTGATGCGTGCTCCTGGTTACGCCGTTTAAGTGCTTCCGAAGTGAAAAAATCAGCGCTGGGCGTGCACGGACGAGAGAACATTCAGCAGCTCGGTGGCGCTTTCGTGCCATGAGATTACCTGCGGGCAGGCGCACAGCCGCTGCGGTTCCCAGGCTGTGGCCAGCACGTCATTCATTGCATCCGCAAGAGCGGGAGGGTCTCCGGGATTGACCAGGCGGCCATACCTCGGAGAACTGACCAATTCGGGAATGCCACCCACGTTCGTCGCAACGACCGGCCGGCCGCAGGCCAACGCTTCGACGAGCACGTTTGGCAGCCCTTCATTCTGGCTGGCCAGGCACACTGCGTCGGCAGCGTTGATCCAGGTGGGTACCTCGTGGTGCTTGCATCCGCCGGCGAAGCGGACGTGTTCAGCAATTCCCAACTCGGTCGCGAGTCTGAACAGTTCACGCCGCAGGGGACCTTCTCCCACCAGCACCAGGCGGATCTCCATAGGGTGCTGCTTAAGAAGCAGCTTGAAGGCGCGCAGCAGGTCGCAATGACGCTTGATCGGCAGCAGCGCCGCTACGCACAACAGAATTTTCCCATGCGGTGCGAGCTTAAGTGCCTGTCGCGCCTGCGAGCGCGGCATGGGCCTGAAAATTGTGCGATCTACTCCGTTGTACACACGCGCAATCTTGTCGGGAGCAATCCCTTCGGCGGCGATAATCTGCTTGAGCGAGTCGGAAACTGTAATCACGCGATCGCAGCGTGCCAGGGCTTGCAGGACCTGCTGCTTGCGCGAAGGATCGCGCAGAAGCTGATGGATATCGCTGCCCAGGCACTTGATGACAACAGGAATTCCCAGCTGCGCGCCAAGCTGCTGCACGGCATAGCCATCAGGGTGCGCCCACGAAGCGAGCAGCACGTTGGGCCTGAATTCCTGGACGACGCTGCGCAGATGCCGCTTGATCGACTGCGCGTATAGCCAGCCGTGCCAGCTGCGTCCGAATCCCGGCGTGCGGAAAAAGCGCGGATACGTGACCGGGATGCCCTTGTATTCCGCGCGCGCGGGAATCTTCGCCAGCTTGCGTTCTGAAGCCAGCGCCCAGCCGAGTCCGGGGCACCACTTCACCGGCGAGATCACGCGCACGTCCGCCAGCTCCGACAGGTATTCCAGCGCGCACGCGTTGAAAATGCCCCAGTACGGCTGGACATCGTTGGGAAAAAGCGAGTTCACCGCGAGCACGCGCAAGCGGGTGGACACCTTGTGTCCGACGCCTTTTACGATTTCCAGCCGGCTGGATTGCATCGTTTGCCTTTCCTTGGTGATTTAACTCATGCCGCGCTCTTTTGCGGCACGCGTGCACTCTGGACCGTGCGCGCCAGGCCTTCACTGAAATCAACGACCGGCTTATAGCCCAGGACGCCCTGTGCCATTGCGAGCGACGCCACCGAATGCATCACATCGCCGGTGCGGGGCGCCTCATAACGCGGCTGCAGATTCGTCCCCAGGATCTTGTTGAGCTCGGCCACGAGCTGATTCAATGAAATGCGCAGCCCCGTGCCGATATTCACCGCACAGCCGTTGAGCTTGTCGTGTGTCGTAAGCGCCAGCATGTTGGCGTGAACCACGTTGGCCACATACGTGAAATCGCGTGTCTGCGTGCCGTCGCCGAAGATCACCGGCGTCTGGCCCTGCATCATGAGTGTTGTGAAGCGCGCGATCACACCCGAGTACGGACTGGACGGATCCTGCCGCGGTCCAAAGATATTGAAATAGCGCAGCGAGATGGCATCCAGGCCATAGCAGGAGCTGAACGCGCTGACATAAAACTCACCGGCGAGCTTGGCCACCGCGTATGGGCTGCGCGGATCGGGCCGCATCGATTCGGTTTTCGGAAGCTCCGGTCCATCTCCGTACGCGCTCGAAGAGGCCGCGTACACGAAGCGGCGGATGCCGTGCTCTTTGGCGGCGTTAAGCAGATTCACTGTCGTGCTGGCGCAGGCGGCGTGCGACTCAAGCGGGTCTTTCACGGAGCGCGGCACGGACGGGACGGCGGCCTGGTGCGAAATGGCGTCCATGCCTTCGGCAGCCTGCAACGCGTCAGCCGGATCGGAGAGATCGAGATCCAGAAGCTCGATCTGGTCGCGAATGGCGGCGAGATTCTCAGCATTACCGGTGCTGAAGTTGTCTACGACACGAACCTGGTGCCCGGCCTCAACCAGGGCCTCTGCCAGATGTCCCCCAATGAAACCCGCTCCGCCCGAAACAAGTACTCGCATCGTGTCGTCTCCAGGAGTTTTTCGCGATGGCAAAATCAGTTGCATGGCAGCGGCGTCCGCGTTAACCACAGCCGTGCCGAAGCGAATGCTCAGAAAGCAAGCGGGCAGCCAAAAGCAGAAATGGCTGAGTCCGCATTGGCGCGTTCTTGAATTGACTGGGAAGTGCGTGCTGGCGCTTTAAAAAGTATTCAGAACGACGTGGTTAGGGCCGGGCTGCCGTTCCCTCCTTTCACGCCTTTTTCAACATGGCCAGGTGGCGGAACGCATGCGCGACATTCAACATTTTCTAGAGCACCTGCGCACTGCCCGCACGGGCAAGGACCTGTTCAACCACTATGCCTCCGTCGACACGAGGCTCGACCTTGCCAACGGAGCCAGAATCCGCTGTGCGAACCTGCTGTCGTACCTGCGTCATTTCCGCGAGCAGCCGCCAGCGGTCATCGTCGTCGGCGAAGCTGCCGGTTATCGCGGCAACCGCTTTACAGGAATTCCGTTCACCAGCGAGCACACGCTTTTGCATCACCGCTTTTTTTCCGGCGGAGCGTACGCGCGCTCGGCCTGCCGCGAGCAGCCCTGGCGCGAAGCGTCCGGCTCGATCGTCTGGGAGACGCTCAGTGCTTTGCCGCGTCCTGTGATGCTCTGGGGCATCGTGCCGTTCCATCCGCACAAGCCCGGCAACCCGCTGAGCAACCGCACGCCCACGCGCGCTGAACAGGAGCAAGGCCGTGCGCTTTTCGAGGAGTTTCGCACGCTCTTTTCAGAGCCGAGGCTGATCGCCGCAGGCCGCATCGCCAGTGCAATGCTGGAAAAGGCGGGCTTGAAGCACACAGCTGTGCGCCATCCTTCTCACGGCGGCAAAGTCGACTTCCAGAAAGGCCTGCGAGCCGCCGCGGCATCAGGCCCTGGATCGCGAAAGGCACTTTCATTATGAAGACCGCTGCGCTTTGCGAGCCGCGGCTGATGGCGGTGCTGAATATCACGCCCGATAGTTTTTCAGACGGCGGAAAATACCTGAAGCCCGCCGCTGCCGTCGAGCGCGCGCTGCAGTACGTCTCGGAGGGCGCCACGATTATTGACATGGGCGCCGAATCCTCGCGGCCTGGCAGCGAAGGTGTGCCTCCCGACGAGCAGCTTCGCCGCCTGCTTCCGGTACTCAAAGCTTTCCGGCGCCGATCCAACGTCGCGGTCAGCATCGATACGCGCTCGTCGCGCGTGGCCCGTGCATGCCTCGCCGAAGGCGCGACGATCATCAATGACATCTCCGCGCTGCGCCACGACCGTGGAATGCTCAAAGCCATGGCGCAGTCCAGCTGCAGCATTGTGCTGATGCATATGCGCGGCACGCCCAGAACCATGCAGCGTCGGCCGCGGTACAAGGATGTCGTGGGCGAGGTGCTGCAGTTTTTCCGCGAACGCCTGAAAGTGTGCGCGGACGCGGGCATCGACCCGAAGCGGATCTGGATTGATCCGGGGATCGGCTTCGGCAAGACGCTCGAACATAATCTGGCGATTCTCAACGGACTCTCTGCCTTCAAAGCGCTGGGCCGCCCGATTGTGGCCGGTGTGTCTCGCAAAAGTTTCATTGGAACACTGACGGGCGAGCAGATACCCGAACGGCGGGTGCTTGGATCAGTCGTGGCCGGAATGCTGGCGTTCGAAAATGGCGCGGACATCCTGCGCGTTCACGATGTCGCTGAACATGCCGGGGCTCTGAAGCTGCTTCTGGCTGTGCGCCGCGCAGGCAATGAGCCGATACCTTAATCAGGCGGTTTCCTGCAGGAAAAACGCGATTTGATCGCGACTGCCATCGAACGCATCCGTTATAATCCTGGCGGAAAACAGGGCAGTGGAGTTCGAATGGACGACGCGCTTCGAGGCATTCAGAATTTCCCGATCACCGGCGTTCGCGCCGTGGTCGAGATTGTTCTGCTTGCCGGGATTTTTTATGCGCTGCTTTCTTTTCTGAGAGGCTCGCGCGGCGCGGGCGTGCTGCGCGGAATGCTCGTCCTGATCTTCTTGTCGATCGGTTTCGTCTTTATCGCCGCCAAAGCCTTCAAGCTTGAACACATCGTCTGGGTTTTTGAGAAGCTGGCGGCGCTTTCGATCGTCGCGGGGGTAATTATTTTTCAGCCCGAACTGCGCCGCGGCCTGCTGCGCCTTGGGCTCAACCCGCTGATCGGCCGCTTCGTGCGCGCCGATTCACCGGCGATTGACGAAATCGTCGAAGCCTGCACCAACCTGAGCAAAGCCTCTATCGGTGCGTTGATCGCCATTCAGCGCCGCGTGCCGTTAAACGACTTCGCCGAACGCGGCACAGTGCTCAACGCGGACATCACGCGCGAACTGCTCGAAACTGTTTTTTTCAAGAGCCGCCATGGCGAGGGCACTATTCTGCACGATGCCGGCACGATTATCATTGGCAACCGCATCGCTGCCGCCGGCTGCCTGTTTCCGCTCTCGGAAAATCCGGAGCTCTCGAAGTCGCTTGGCACGCGGCACCGAGCGGCGCTGGGCATGAGCGAAGAGAGCGATGCCGTCGTTGTTGTCGTGAGCGAAGAAACGGGGCGTATTTCTTTGGCCGTTGAAGGAAAGTTCACGCATGGCCTCACACGCGAGGAACTGCAGGCCCGCCTGACTGAGCTGGTGCTCGAGTCGGTCGAAGGCGGCAGTCCGCCAACATCGGAGGCTGCGTAACGTATGCCGACGATGGCTGGATTCCTGCGTTTTCTGCAGTCGCTGCTGTTCGAGGACTGGTGGCTGAAGATCACCTGCATTGTGTTTTCAATGCTGATGTGGTTCTACATAGACGGCGAACTGACAGATCAGAGCGACTTCCTCGTCGGCGTGCGCCCCAACGATATTGTTCTTCCGTCCGGATGGGAACTGGCTCCGGATCAGACGCTCCCGAAGTACTGGGTTCGACTGCGCGGCGCGCGGCGGCGCTTCCAGGTGTTCAACTCCGACAAGATCATGTTCCGCAAGCAGACGATCACCAATCCGCAGGTCGGCAGGAACCCGATCGATATTGAGCCCGCCGAGGTGGAGATCGAAGAGAACTTTGAAATCGTGTCGGTGACGCCCAAAGACGAGCGTCCCAGCGTGCTGCTCATTGCAACCACGCGGCGCGTCAAGCGCGTGCGCGTGAAGACGACGGGCAAGGTCAACCCGCGTTTCATCGCCGAACCACCTGTGGCCGATCCGGACCAGGTAAACGTCGAAGGCGCGGCGGAGGATCTCGATCAGCTTGAATTTGTGTGGACGGAAGACGTGGATATCACCGATGCTGAGCAGGATGTGGTGCGCGAGGTTGGCATTCAGCCGTTTGTGGATGTTGGAGGCAGGCGCATTCAATTGCGCAGCAACGCGGTAGTGCGCGCGATTGTAAAAGTGCGGCCGCAGCTGGTCACGCGGCGCATGACACTGGACGTGCGGCCGCTGGCGCTTTCGGGAACGGCGCTGACCGTCGAACCCAAGTCAGTTGAAGTGGAAGTGCAGGCCGAAGAGCAGGAATTTGCCGCGCCGGATTTTGCTTCCAGTATTCTGCTCTATGTCGAATGGCCGCGCACGTGGGAGACGCCGAAGAGCCAGGAGATGGCGCTGGGGCCGGCTTCAGTACAGGTGAAAGCTGCGCCGCCGCCGCGCGTGCAGGTCCGCGGCGTTGATGGCGGGCCGCTTCCGACCGTGACGGTGAGAGGCGCGCTGGCGGGGCCGGCGATCAAATAGCGGAGTTGCAAACATTCCATGGCCAAACTGGGAGTCAACATCGATCACGTCGCAACCGTGCGGCAGGCGCGAAAAACGTACGAGCCCGATCCCGTCTGGGCCGCGGCCGAAGCGGAATTGGGCGGCGCCGACCAGATCACGGTTCACTTGCGCGAAGACCGGCGGCACATCCAGGAACGCGACGTCGAAATTCTGCTGAAGACCGTGCAGACGCGCGTGAACCTGGAGCTGGCCGTCGCATCGGACGTACTCAAATTTGCGCTGCGCACCAAACCGCACTGCGCGTGCCTGGTACCTGAACGACGCGAGGAAGTCACGACTGAAGGCGGGCTAGACGTGGCCGGATCGTTCAAGAAGGTCAAGGATGCGGTAAAGCAGCTCAGTGATGCCGGGATCCTCGTCAGCCTGTTCATCGATGCCGACCGCAAGCAGATCGATGCGGCGTCAAAATCAGGCGCGCCATTCATCGAAATTCATACCGGCACCTATGCCAACGCGCGATCTGAACTCGAGATTGAGCGTACGTTCAAGCAGATTCAGGCCGGCGCCAAGCAGGCGCGCGATCTGGGATTGCGCGTGAACGCGGGGCATGGATTGAACTACCGAAACGTGATTCCGATTGCGCAGATTCCCGGCATGGAAGAATTGAACATCGGCCACGCGATCATCGCGCGCTCGATTTTTACGGGTTTGCGGCAGGCAGTGCGTGAGATGAAGGAACTGATCGATTGAGTGGATAACGGCACGAGGGGAGCCGATGAGCGATATCCAGGCGCAGGTCAAAAAGTTTCGCGAGAACGTCGAGCGTTTAAACGGCGAGATTGGCAAGATCATCGTCGGCCAGCGCGAGATCGTCGATGGCGTGCTCGTGGCGATTTTTTCTGGCGGTCACATTCTTCTTGAAGGCCTTCCCGGCCTCGGCAAAACGCAGCTCATCAAGACAGTCGCCGACGCGCTGGATCTGAAATTCTCCCGCATCCAGTGCACGCCTGATCTCATGCCTGCCGATATTCTCGGCACAACCATTCTGAACGAAGATGAAAAGGGCCGGCGCAGCTTTGAATTTCAGCGCGGGCCGATTTTCGGCAACATTGTCCTCACCGATGAAATCAATCGCGCCACGCCTAAGACGCAGTCGGCGCTGCTTCAGGCCATGCAGGAAGGGCACGTCACCGTTGGCAACACGACCCATCCGCTCGCGCAGCCATTTTTCGTTCTTGCTACGCAGAACCCGATTGAGCTCGAAGGAACCTATCCGCTTCCCGAAGCGCAGCTGGACCGCTTCATGCTCAAACTGCTCGTCCCGGCGTCCGATGTCGATGGCCTCGTTACCATCCTCGAACGAACTACATCCGGCGCAGGTGCGAAAGTATCGAAGGTTCTGGCTGGCGATGACGTGCTTGCGGCACGCGCACTCGTGGCAAACGTTCCGGTTGCAGCGCCGGTGCTGAAATACGCCGCGCGGCTTGTGCTAGCCACGCATCCAGATAATCCCACAGCGCCCCCGGCTGTGCGCTCCTATGTCAAATATGGTTCGTCGCCGCGTGGCGCGCAGGCAATTGTTCTGGCCGCGAAAGTCTATGCGCTGCAGAAGGAACGTTTTCACGTGGCGATCGAAGACATTCAGCGAGCGGCCCGGCCGGCTCTGCGCCATCGCCTGATCCTGAATTTTGAAGGAGAAGCCGCTGGCGTGAAGACGGACGCCATTCTCGACGACGTGCTGAAGTCGCTCAAGGAGGCGTAGGCGATGCCGGCACGAGCGCGCGGACTGCCTCGCGGCCTGGCGCCGCTGATTTCACAGGCGCAGATTTATCGCCGTCTATCCGCGATGGCGCGCGCGATTCCGCGCCGGATTCCTGTTCGCGAGCGTCCTATCGCGATCGTCGTTCTGCAGGGCGCGTTCATCTTTGCAGCGGACCTGCTGCGCCGCCTGCCCTCCACTTACGATATCGATGTGGCTTTTCTGCGTTGCCAATCTTACGGATCAGGAACCAAGTCCAGCGGACGCGTGATGCTGCTGCAGGACATCGATTCTGAAATTGATCTCCGCGGCCGTACGGTGCTGCTCATCGATGACATCCTGGACAGTGGTCTCACCCTGAAATTCTTGACGGATCATCTCAAGCGTCGCGGAGCAAAGCGGATTCGCGTGTGCGTGCTGCTGCATCGTAATCCCGGATCAAACGCGAGCGGAATTGTGCCGGATCTTGCCGGTTTTCCGGTGCGTTCTGAATTCGTCGTGGGCTATGGGCTGGATTACGCGGGGCGCTACCGCCATCTGCCCGGACTGGCGGCGCTTGTTCGACACGCGCATTCGGGAAAGAAGCAATGAGCGAGCTCGATCTCGATTTTTACAAGTCGCTGCAGAGTGCTCTGCGCACGCTCGGGGGCAAGGCGCTGCCTGCTGCCGTCAAGCGCTGGCGTTACATGGAAAGTTCCGATGCCGTGTCGAGCACGATGACAGAAGGCACCGCGCGATTTTTAAGCCGCTTCGGAATTTTGGATTCCGGACGCGAAGCAGCGGTGCAGCTTCAGGCCTATCAGTCGCTGCTGCAGCGCATTTCCCGCAGCACCGGAGAAGCGCCCGGGATCGTTTCGGCATGGCTGCGGCTCTTCGCGGATGGACAATACGGCGTACTTGAAAGGGGCATCTGCTCCGATGAGCCCCAGTGCGCAAAATGCCCGCTCCAGGAGCGCTGCCGTTTTCTGTCCGCTGGTGGACGTGATTCGAGAACTTTTGAGCAGAGTCTGGCTGAGTCGCTTGCCGCAGGTGCAGGCGACGAAGAACTGCGCACCGCAGATCTGCTCGCATTCGTTCTCTCCGGAGAGAAGTGCGGTTCTGCTGAGCGTGCCAGGGCACAGGCGCTGCTACGCGAGTTCCGTGGACTGCGCGGCCTGTTCCAGGCAACTCCCGAAGCGCTGAGGCTGCTGAATGTCGACGCCAGGGGCATTGCACGGCTGCACGCGATTTCAGAACTGTGCCGCCTATGGGCGGGAGAACGGAATGCAGAACGAAAGACGTTCGCCTGCGGCAAAGATTTTTTCGACGAGTACCATCTGCGCCTCCGCGACAAGAAAAAAGAGGTCTTCATCGTGGTCGCGCTGGATCAGAAAAATGGGTTCCTCGACGAGGAAGAAGTGAGTGTCGGCACGTTGACCGAGACGCTGGTCCATCCGCGTGAAGTGTTTGCAAACGCCATCGCGTGCCGGGCGGCTTCAATTGCGGTTCTGCACAACCACCCGTCGGGCGATCCCACGCCGAGCACAGCTGACAAGGCGATCACCAAGCGCCTGGAGACCGTGGCCAAAATGATGGGCATTCGCCTGCTGGATCATGTTATCATTGGCGATGGCCGCTTCGTGAGCTTCGTTGAAAGCCGGCTGCTGGGCTGAGTGTGGACGCAGAGACAAAGTATGGAACAGGCCGAGGAAATGCAGGAGCCGGATGTTCCAAGCGACGAGATCCGGCCGGCGACGCGCCCGCTTTATCACTGGTTTGCGCTTATTCTTGTCGTGAACGTCGTCAGCCTGCTCTGGCTTGCCGTGCGCGCTGACAGTCCCGCGTTCGTTCGCGGCATTCTGGATTTATTTCTGCATGGCGCCGCCGGCGCCGTCGTGGTGTTTCTGGCCTTTCGCGCGCTGCTGCGCTACCCCTACTATTTCGCCGATCTGCTCATGATCGTGCTCGTGCTCTCCGGCGGCATGAAACTGACAGTTGAATTCGTAAATGGCCTGGCCGCGATGGGTGTCATCGATTCACAATTCGGTTCGGCCGAACGCTTCGGAGAAATCTTTCAGGTCTGTCTTTTCTCTGCCAGCGTGCTGCTTGCCGGCGCGGCGCTCGGCCTTCGCAACTGCACGCTGCTGAATGTAAAGGGGACGTTCTGGCGCGGCATCACGCTGGTGTCGGCGATGTTTGTGCTGCCGGCCGCGGCGGGGATAGCCGGCTTCCCGGTGCTGATGATCCGCGAAATGATTGTCAGAGACGGCAGCCTTCCTGACATGATCATCTTTTTTGTGCAGTGGATCCTTTCGCTGGGAATGACTGCGCTGAATACTGTTTATTTCATCCGTACGCTGGCGCTCAACGCGGAAGTCCGCGCGCAGGAGAACATGCCGTGATTCACGGCAATTCTTCACCCTGCGGAATGCGTGCTTTGCGCCGCTCGAGCAGGTCGCGGGCGGTCAGGTACTGCGGCACAGGTTCGGCGGGATTCTCGCGCTTGATGGCGCGCACGCAATAGACGCTGCGGGGCATCTCGCTGACGCGAGGTTCTTCGACGATGTTTTCAATGTCCCAATCGCCGCGCGCGAGGCGGTACTTGATCTCAGCGGTGCTGAAGATGCGCTTGCCCGGTCCGCTGATTTTGTCGCGCAAGCTGGAGAGCAAACCGTGACTGGCTGGTTCGAGCAAAATCAGTTTGCCATCCGGCACGAGCACGCGGTGGAATTCGGCAAGTACGGTCCACGGCGGCCTGATCGAATAGAGCGCTTCAAACGAAAGAATCGCATCGAAGCTGTGCCGTACGAACGGAAGCTTGGTTGCCTGCCCGCGCACGCGCCGGCAGTTCGTTGCGCTGCTTAAGCGTTGCTTATCTGAATCGAGGACGGTGCAGGCATGCTTCGCGAACGTCTCGAGCACGCGGGGCAAAATTTCAGCGCCATGCGGCCCCGGCGCAAGGATGAGGAGGCGCTCGGAGCCGTCTAAAGCTACATTTTTGGAGACAATGTCGACTGTGGAAATTGGCATGGGTTAGTGGGAAATCTCCCACACTAACTTCGGGCCATCAAGAATAAGGCGGAACTCGTTTAAAAGATCTCGGCCAACTATTCCGCTCATATCATCCTGTGCAAGGTAGACCCCAATGTACTTTCGCCCTTCCAACTGAATGGCGGCGTGAAAGGCCGACAGCACGTGAGTGTTTCCATTAAAATCGCAGATTTGGTACTGCTTAGTAACTTGCAGATTAAGCCTCTTGGTAACGAAGAGTGGCAGCACGCTCATATCGGCGCCGCTATCTAGCAACATTGGAACTGCCGCAACTGCTTCGCCTGTTGCAGGATTGGAAATGTTGACGACCGCGACGGGTTTAGGTGGAACTCCAGGCGACTTTTGGTAATCAGGCATCTTCAGGACACTCAACCACAACTTTCTTGAAGTCTGCGGCGTCTGCCGGATTTGCGAATCTAGGGCTCATTATTCGCAGCGTCCTCGTTCCAGATGCTTCCGGTATAACAACGTACACTTTCGCTTTTTCCGGCAGTTTCACGTTCTCGTCGAGCTTGATTTGCCCGTTTTCAACGTGTCCTTCATATGTAACCGCCATGGTACCACCCTCAGCAACTAACAGAATTATACCCAACTAACTGGCTAGCATCAAGATATTCGAATCTCAGGATGTCATTGATGGCTACTGACGCAACCGCCCCCGATTACGGGGGGCGGTTTGCAACTGACCACTTACAACCAATGACAACTTAAATATTCATCGACAGCAGGAACTCGATGTTGCCCTTCGTCTTCTTCATCTTCTCGATGAGGAATTCAATGGACTCGACGACGTTGAGGTCCTGGATGTACTTGCGCAGCAGCCACATGCGCTGCAGCTCGTCCTTGTGAACCAGCAACTCTTCCTTGCGTGTGCCGGACAGGTTCACGTCGATCGTCGGGAAGAGGCGGCGGTTCATCAGGCGGCGGTCGAGATGGACTTCCATGTTGCCCGTGCCTTTAAATTCTTCATAGATCACTTCGTCCATGCGCGAGCCGGTATCGACGAGCGCAGTCGCGATGATCGTCAGGCTTCCGCCGTCTTCGATGTTACGCGCGGCACCGAAGAACTTCTTGGGTTTCTGCAGAGCCGTGGCGTCGACACCGCCGGTCAGGATCTTTCCGGAGTGCGGCACTTCCGTGTTGTAGGCGCGGCCCAGTCGCGTGATCGAATCGAGCAGAATCACCACGTCCTTGCCGTACTCCACGAGGCGCTTGGCGCGTTCGATCACCATCTCGGCGACCTGGCAGTGGCGCGCGGCCGGTTCGTCGAACGTGCTGGCGATCACTTCGCCCTTCACGCTGCGTTCCATGTCCGTCACTTCTTCAGGACGCTCGTCGATGAGCAGAACGATCAGCACCGCTTCAGGCGTGTTGCGCGCAATCGAATGCGCGATCTGCTGCAGCAGAATCGTCTTTCCGGCTTTCGGCGGTGCGACGATCAGACCGCGCTGTCCGCGGCCGATAGGCGCGACGAGGTCGAGGATGCGCATCGAGATGTCGTCAGGTCCAGTCTCGAGCACGAAGCGCTTGGTCGGGAAGATCGGCGTCAAGTCGTCGAACGGAATCTTCTCGTTGACCTTCTCCGGCTCTTCGCCGTTGATGGCCTTGATCTGCAGCAGCGCGAAGTAGCGTTCGTTCTCCTTCGGCGGGCGGATCTGGCCGGTGACGACGTGGCCGGTGCGCAGATTGAAGCGCCGGATCTGGCTCGGTGAAATGTAGATGTCGTCAGGGCAGGGGAGATAATCGTAATCCGGCGAACGCAGGAAGCCGAAGCCGTCGGGCAGAATTTCCAGCACGCCTTCGCCCATCAACGCGACGTTCTGGTTTACCTTCTCTTTAATGATGCGGAAGATCAAATCGTGCTTCAGCAGCGCCGAATAGCCTTCGACGTTCAGGCTCTTGGCCATCTGATGCAGATCGGCGATGGACATGCGCTTCATGTCGCTGATGTACGCGATCTGCGCCGGCGGCTTGGGGCCAGCGGGTGCGCCTGGTGGACGCGCTGGAGCGGCGGCCGGGGCTGCTGTGCCATACACTTCGCCGGCCGGAGCTGGCGCCGGTGCTGCTGGCGCGGGCGCGGGTGCTGGAGCAGGAGCGGTTGCGGTCGCTGTTGCGCTCGATGCCGAAGCGGGTGCCGGCGCGGCAGCGGGTTCGGGTGCTGAGGCCTGCGCGGGGGGCGCGGCGACAGCTGTGTCTGCCGCATCGCCATTGGTGCGTGGACCCTGGCGTCTCGGCCGGCCCCTGCGGGGCGCGTTGTCTCGGGGGGAGTCGTTATCGGCTGACATGTGTTGCTCCTGTTCTCCTGTCACTTAATTTCCGGCGTCGCACCGGCGTTGCGTGGATGTTCCTGCCCCTGTTTTGAACCTGGAAGAGGCGCGCGTCGTGCCGGGGCTTCTGCGCTCCATTCCTTTAAAATGTCTTCAACTTCGCGTTCGATGTGCTCAATGCTCCCGTCGTTTACGATGACGGCGTCTGCCTTTTCAAGCTTCGCATTTTCATCGCCCAGGCGCTTCTCGCGCCGCTCGCGTTCGTTTACATCCCAGCCGCGCTTGAGCGACCATTCCTGCCGCCGTTCGACGGGCGCGGAGACGAACAGGATGCGGTCGCAGACATCGGCACGGCCGGCTTCGAAAAGAGTGGGCGCGTCGAGGATCAGGGCCGGCGCATCCGATTCTTCCCTGAACTTTTTCAGAATCGATTCGAGCGCCGCGCCTGTCCTGGGAAAAATAATCTCCTGTGTCAGCCGCTTGAGCTCCGCCGGATCGGTAAACGCGATCTGCGCGAGCGCCTTCTTGTTGACCGTGCCGTCGATGTTCACCACTTCACGTCCGAACATCTTCTGAACCTGCTGTACCACGCCGCGGTCTTTGTAGAGCTCGGCAACGATCTTGTCCGCGTCGTAGACCCACGCGCCGCGCCGCTGGAAGGCTTCGGCTACCGTGCTCTTTCCAGCACAGACCTGGCCGACCAGACCAATTACGGGGCGGAAGGCGCTGCTCATTGGTCTTTCCAGCGCTCCAGCCGGTCATCGATCCACTTCTTGAACTCCTCGGCGTCCATCCCGCTGGTCACGTCCAGGATCTCGGCCACCGAATCCGCATCGCGTTCTTCAGGCACCTGCGAATGCAGCCGGTAGAGCTGAACCAGGTGCGCCTGCGTGATGCTATTGCTGGAGAGGCGCTCAAAAAGTTCCGTCCGCACTTCCGGATCGAACTTCGACAGCAGATCGTCGTCGTCGAGGTGCGCGTCATCGTTGGCTTCATATCCCGGTCGCGGCATTTTTCGATCAGTCCTTTGCGCTGAGCCAGTCGTCGCCTATGCCTACGTCTACCACCAGCGGGACATCGAGCTTGAGTGCGCCTTCCATTTTCTTCTTTACCAGCCCGCCAAGGTCCTCCGCCTCATCGGGCGGCGCCTCAAAGAGCAGTTCGTCATGAATCTGCAGCAGCATCTTCGCTTTCCAGCCGTCGTTCAGGGCTTCGAAAATCTCGATCATCGCCTTCTTGATCAGGTCGGCCGCCGAGCCCTGGAAAACCGTGTTCACCGCCAGCCGTTCACCCAGCGCTCTCGTCGTGCGATCGGAGGCTTTCAGCTGCGGGACAAAGCGCCGCCTCCCCAGCACCGTCGTCACGTAACCCTGCTCACAGGCACGGGCGATAATCTCATCAATACAGCGTCGCACTCCGGGGTGGTTGGCGAAGTAGGAATCGATGATCTTCTGCGCTTCCTGGCGCGATATGGAAAGCACTCCGGCCAGCCCGAAAGCCGTCTGTCCGTAGATGATCCCGAAGTTGACCGCTTTTGCCTGGGACCGCTGCTGGCGTGAGACCTGATCTTCTTTAACACCATTCAGCCGCGCTGCAACTGCCGTATGAATATCTATTCCCCGCGCGAACGAATCCATCAGCACCTTGTCCTGGCTGTAATGGGCCAGCACGCGAAGCTCGATCTGCGAATAATCGGCGGTGACGATCTTCCAGCCTTCGCTGCCGGGCCGGAAGGCTGCGCGGATGGAACGGCCCAGCTCGCTGCGCACGGGAATGTTTTGCAGGTTGGGATCGCTGGAACTCAGGCGCCCGGTTTCAGCGCCCGTCTGCTGGAACGTGGCATGGATGCGCCCGGTGCGGGGCGAAATCATGCTCGGCAGCAGGTCCACATACGTGTTCTTCAGTTTCAGCATTCCACGGTATTCAAGGATGCGCCGGGGCAGTTCGTGCTCCCTGGCAAGCTGTGTTAAGACTTCTTCGGAAGTCGAGTCGCGTCCGGTTGCCGTCTTGACTCTGGAGGTCAGTCCCAGTTTTTCAAAAAGAACAGCGGCCAGCTGTCCAGTGCTGTTGATGTTGAATTTTTCGCCGGCCAGGGAATAGATGTCCACTTCTTGCGCTGAAAGTTGCGCTTCCAGGCTCTTTGACATATTGCGGAGCAACTGCCCGTCCACTTTGATGCCCGTCCACTCCATATCTGCAAGCACGCTGATCAGTGGCACTTCGATGTTGCGCATCAGCGGCAGCAGCCCGGCTTCTTCCAGCATCGGCTCCAGCTTCTGGGCAAGCTGCCAGGTGCAGTCCACATCGCCGCACGCGTAGCAGCCCACGTCTGCGACAGGAACCAGGTCCATCGTGATCTGCTTTTTGCCCTTGCCGATCAGTTCGCTTGTTTCGGTCTTGCGGATGCCCAGGTAATGGTAGCTGAGCTGTTCCAGGTTCAGCCGCAGGGCGCCCGGGTCGAGCAGCCAGCCGGCAATCATCGTATCGAAGTAAATGCCGCGCACATCCACACCGCAGCCGCGCAGCACCTGGATGTCGTACTTGATGTGATGCCCGATCTTGCCGACAGTCGAATCTTCCAGGCAATCTTTAAGGCACGCGAGCGTCTCTTTTTCCTGCAGAACCTGGCATCCCATCGGGCCGCGCACGGGGATGTAGTACGCCTCGCCCGCTTTCCACGAAATGGAGATGCCCACGAGCTGCGCCGAGCGTGGATCGGTGCCGGTCGTCTCGGTATCGATGGCGATGCGCTTCTGCTTGCCAAGCTCCTTGCAGAACGCGTCGAACTTTTTCTTCTCGTCCAGAACGATGTAATCGGTCTTCGGCTTGTCGGGTACGGAGGACGCTGGCGCTTCGGCGGCGGCCTGCGCTTCAAATAGCGCGAGGCTTTCCTGATTGAGATCTTTGAGCGCCTGCTTGAAATCGAGTTTTTTCAGCAGCGGCACCAGTTTCGGAAGGTCGGGTGCTTTCACGCGGAACTGTTCCAGGTCAAGCGTGAGCGGCAGATTCAACGTCAGCTTGGCCAACTCTCGGCTGGCGATCGCGCGCTCAGCCTGCGCGAAGAGATACGCTTCGACAACTTTCACGCCCTTCGGCGGCTTGATGCCCGCGCGCCGTTCTTTCTCCAGCGCCGAATCCGCTTCGTGCTCGGCGACGAATTTCATCAGGACGTCACGCTGCGCCTCGAATTTTTTGCGGTAAAATTCAAGCGCCGCGTCCATCGAGCCGTGTTCCTGCAGCAGCTTCACGGCGGTCTGGTCGCCCACGCCGGTGACGCCGGGAATGTTGTCCGTCGAATCGCCCCGGAAGCCGAGCCAGTCCACCACCTGGCAGGGCTTGACGCCCTTGAGCTCGTAAACCGTATCTTCGTCGTAAAAAATATCTTTCATGGGATCGTAGACTTTGATCCCGTCGCACACCAGCTGCAGCAAATCCTTGTCGCCCGAGACGATCACCACCTGCAGGCCCTGCTTGCTGGCCAGCAGCGCCAGCGTGCCCAGCACGTCGTCGGCTTCGTAGCCTTCCATTTGAATCGCGGGAATGCCGTAGCCGACACAGAGCTCCAAGGCCAAATCGATCTGTGGACTCAAATCATCGGGCATGGCGTCGCGGTGGGATTTGTAGCCACTGAAGGCCGGCCCGAGTTTCTCGCGGTATTCTTCGTAGAGGTCTTCGCGAAGCACCGGGCCGTGTGGATCGAAGATTGCGGCCAGAAGATCGGGCTTGAAGCGCGACTTGAGCATTTTCAGCGTGTTGGCGAAGCCGAAGACTGCATTGGTTGGCGTCTTGCGGTCCGCTGCGAGCATGCGGCGATCGACGGCATGATACGCGCGGTAGAGCTGCGCGTGGCTGTCAACGAGGTAAAGAGTCTGGGCCTTGGTGGCCATAAGCAATTCAGCGCGAGGTAAAAGGAAAATCGAAGTTCAAGCGTGGTGAAGACACCATAGTCGAGTGGAAAAGACGCTTCGGTTCGGGGTTTCTACCAATGCGAAAGGCAGTACAGAGAATGCAGTGATAGAGGTAACGAAACGCTTCTATCGGCCGGGTACGTGCACTTAAAGAAGGTGGACGAGACGGTCGGAGAAGACTTTTTCTTTTTAGCTTTAGCACGGAGGCGTGTCAAGGCTTTTCTCTGCGCTGTGTCTGCAACACCACTGGCGCGTGCACAAATGCCCGCTATATCATTTAAAGGCAAATCAACCCGAGAGGACCGCACCCGATGTCAGAATGCATCTTCTGCAAAATTGGAGCGCATCAGCTGCAGGCGATGGTCGTATACGAGGACACGGAGATCCTCGCTTTCCGCGACATCAATCCGCAAGCTCCCGTGCACATCCTGATCATTCCAAAGAAGCACTATTCGTCGCCGAACGATTTCGCTGAAGCCGACGTCGCCCTCATGGGCAAGCTGATGCTTGCCGCGAAGACCATTGCGCGGCAGGAGAAACTTGCCGACCGCGGCTACCGTCTGGTGATGAACTGCGGACAGGACGGCGGACAGTCTGTCGCGCACGTCCACCTGCACCTGATCGGCGGACGCCAGATGAGCTGGCCGCCAGGCTGATGGCGGCTGATTGGCTCTTAGCTCCTGGCTGAGAGCCAAGAGCCAAGTGCCGCCGTTTACTTGATACAGGCCACGATCTTCTGCGCCGCTTCGCTCAGCGTGCTGGCGCTCTGGATGGGCAGGCCGCTCTCCGCGAGCTTCTTCTTGCCGAGCTCGACGTTCGTGCCTTCCAGGCGCACTACGAGCGGCACTTTGAGATTCACTTCCTTCACGGCCGCGATCACGCCTTCGGCGATGATGTCGCACTTCATGATGCCGCCGAAGATGTTCACCAGGATCGCCTTCACCTTCGGGTCGCCGAGAATGATTTTGAACGCGGCCGTAACTTTTTCTTTCGTCGCGCCGCCGCCGACATCCAGGAAATTTGCGGGCTGGCGGCCGTAGAGCTTGATCACGTCCATCGTTGCCATGGCGAGGCCCGCGCCGTTCACCAGGCAGCCGATGTCGCCGTCGAGCGAGATGTAGCTGAGGTCGTATTTCTTGGCTTCGATTTCATTCGGATCTTCTTCGTTCAA
This sequence comes from Planctomycetota bacterium, assembly GCA_035628505.1. Classification (GTDB taxonomy): domain Bacteria; phylum Planctomycetota; class SZUA-567; order H5-PLA8; family H5-PLA8; genus DASPJR01. The sequence continues at coordinate 35,807 of DASPJR010000231.1, forward strand.
ATCGCGCAGCTCTTCGACGTCCTTGTGGCGGTAGAGCGCGTTATCGTCGAAGCTGATCTTCGCGTCGAGCGCGATAACCTGGCCTTCTTTGGTGACGACCAGCGGGTTGATCTCGGCCATGGCACAGTCGAGCTCGGTGAACGCTTTGGCCATCGCAGTGAGGAACTGCACGCCGCTCTTGAAGGCGTCGCCGCTGAGTCCCAGGAAAAACGCGATGCGGCGGGCCTGATTCGGCCAGAGGCCTTCGCGGGGGTCGAAATGAACTTTCAGAATTTTTTCAGGATGCTTCTCGGCAACTTCTTCGATGTCCATGCCGCCTTCGGTGCTGGCCATGATTACCGGCAGGCCCACGGCGCGGTCGATCAGCACCGAGAGGTAGAGCTCGCGGGCGATGTTGCTGCCCGATTCGATATACACGCGCTTGACGATTCGGCCGCTCTCGCCGGTCTGCTTCGTGACCAGCAGATTGCCCAGCAGCTTCGTCGCGTAGTCTTTGGCTTCAGCCGCCGACTTGGCGATCTTCACGCCGCCTTCCATGATCAGCTTCTTGGGGTCCTTGGGATCGTACACCTTGCCCTTGCCGCGCCCGCCGGCATGAATCTGGCTCTTGATGGCGCAGATGCTGGCGCCCAGTTCCTTGAACGCCGCTTCGGCTTCTTCAGGCGCGAAAGCGACCTTGCCCTTGGGGACGGCGACGCCGTACTTGGAGAGAAGCTGCTTGGCCTGGTGTTCGTGAATGTTCATGCTGAGGGCAATCCTTAAAAATCCACCACAGAGGACACAGAGAGCACAGAGGCTTTTTCGAAGCCTGTTTCTCGCACGTTGAATTGCAAACTGAAGTACCATAAAAGGAGCAGCGGCTTGCTGCAAGTCGTGGTTTTTTGAGCTCACGCAAAGACGCAAAGGCGCAAAGGAAAGAAAGATAAAATGGCTGAGCAGAAAAAAGAACCTCTCGTCCGCTATCTCGATGAAGCCAGGCCCATCGACTGTCCGTACGGCAACGTGCGGCGCATCGTCACGGGCGGCGCGGGCGGCGTCGCGAATGTGCATGTCGTCTCCGTCACGAAGGGCTCGATGCATTACCACAAGGCTTACGACGAGGTCTATTACGTGCTCAGCGGTACGGGCACGATCGCGTTGAACGGCCAGACGTACGCGCTGCGGCCCGGCGCAGCGGCGGTAATCCCTGCCGGCGTGCCGCATGAGCTGCTCGCCAACGACGGCAGCGTGCTCGAGTTCATCATCTTCGGCACGCCGGCAATGGACATCAACGACGAACGCGCCAAGCCGATGAAGCCGGCTTGATCTCACGCTCTAGACGAAGAATCTCACGCAAAGACGCAAAGGCGCAGAGAACAGAATTGATGGAAGACCTGAAGACATATCGACACACTGACGCAACAACCCAGTGACACAACGATTAACGAAGCAACGATACATGCAGTGACGTAACGGCGCAGTGACATTCAGTCCGCGAAGCGGACGGTAGCATAGTAGCCCAGGTCGCCAGACCTGGGATCACGAACGGTGTTTTACAGTGTAAGTCCCGGAGCGGGGCGACAGACGGCTTCCCGAACGATGTGTTCACTGCGCCGTGTACTCCCGCAGCAGCCGCGCGGCCAGCTCGCGCGCTTCGATTTCCAGTGGCAGATTCTGGTAGCCGTACCGCACGAAGCCGAACAAATAGCGCACGGGCATGCTCAGCGGATATTTCTGAAACTGCAGCACATGCGCCAGTTCGTGAAAGAGCAGCTCAACCGAGGGCGCGTCGCAGAAATCAGGCGAGCACGCGCTCTCGCGCAGATAGATGCGATTCCAGAGCGTCAGCCCCGTGTACTTCTGCCCGCGCCAGAGCCGTTCAAGCGGCAACCGTTCGCAGTGGATCAGCTTGACGCGCGACACCCCGCCGAGCTGTGGAAGTTTCTGGTCGATCCACGCGGCAAGTTGGGGAGGGAGGGTGAGGCGGCGCGGCATACGGCAATTGTCGCACAGAGTCGGCAGCGCTCAAGGACGCCAAACGTAACCCTTCTCTCACCCCGAAGGGGTGAAACATCATAGCCCAGGGCAAGCGCGCGAAGCGAGCGCAGCCCTGGGACAAGCACCTTCATCTTCCCCCGGCGCCCTGAAAGGGCACAACATACTTCCTCGGGTTCTTGTTTCGCCCCTTCAGGGCGAACGTCAGCATGGTGGGCTCTACACCCAGGGCGGCGCTTCGCTTTGCCCTGGGCTATGAAGTTCTGACCTTTCAGGCCAGACGTGAGAATCCCTCTTGTAGTGTCGCCTATTCCAGAGCTACGCTCGAAAATCCCTCTTGCAGCGGCCTCTGCCGTCGTTAAGATTTTACCTGACACTGCGCGCTGAATTACCTATATCCCCGGCTCGGTTCATTCGCAATCGACGGGGCAAACCAGATGCGCGGTGACTATGTAAGGCCGCGGGATCTCCCGACCCAATTCAATTAAAAATCGCTCGAACGGCGGCGCCGTTTTCAGCGCGCCCTCACGAGCGGTCGCACACGCCTGCGCTCAAGCGCGTGCCGGAACGATCCTCCGCGGCCGGGAGGATTCTTTATAATGGAGGAAACGTATCTCTCTGTTGAGCTCGCTGCGCGCATTTTGTGTTGCGGTGAGCGGACTGTGCAGCGCTTGATCGCTAATGGCTGGCTGAGAGGGCAGCCTGGCAAGCCCAACAAGGCGTGGTGTGCGCGCGTATCTGAAAAATCGCTTTATCAGCTGCTGGTCATCGATCGTTTAAACTCTCTTCCGCAAAGGCTTTGGAGCTCGCTGCGAAACCACGAGAAAAAATTTGAAAGAAAGTCCCGACAAAGCGAAAACGCAAATCGTCTCAGTATGTTTGAGGGGGAAGCTCAAGGTCCCGCTCACCAGTGCAGCCAGCCAAACGAACGACCGGATCAGTCCAGGCGCTGCTTGCACCACGATTTCGCAGAGCAGCATCAATTCAGCTTCGGCTGGAAGGCGCGGCAACTCGCCCCAGGCGACCCGGCTTTGCAGGACGACCTGATCCAGGAAATGTCACACGCCGTGCTGGAATACGACCAGCCCGCGAGCTTTGAATTCTTATACGAACTGGCGACCAACCGGGCCATCGATTACCTGAAGTACGAAGCCGCGCGCGGCATGCTTCCGCTGAGCGCGGCACGGTACATGAGCAGCACCATTTCTGAGCGTATGGAAAGTGTGCAAGCCTTCATCGACGAACTGCTGGAGCGCGGGGTTCCGGCGGAGTGGATCGAGGAGGTGCTCGGCCGGGAAGTGGATGCGGCATGAACGGACCTAACCCCCCGGCCCCCTTCCCTGGGAGGGAAGGGGGGGGAACGGCGCTGCGAAGAGTAACTATGTAAAGTGTTCTCTGTGACCTCTGTGACCTCTGTGACCTCTGTGTCTCCGTGTTGAAGTCGTGTTAAAAAACGCACGCAGAGCAGAGGCGCAACGCCGTGAGCGGCGGGACGCCGGCGGTCCCAGCGCGCGACACAGGCGGTTCACTGGACACCGGCCCGTGCTGACGTTACATTTCTGGACCGCCTCACTCTCAACTCAAGGGCGGGCAGAAGGCAGGAGATTTCGACGTGCCAGACGATGCTATTGGTTATGTGCTCACCACGTACGCCGCCAAAGGCGTGCCGCCCGAGCGCACTGATTTTGAAGACAAAGTGAAGGCCGAGAAAGCGTTCACCGACGCCAAGTTCGCGGCCATTCTCTGGCAGTCCCGCCCGCCCACGCAGGGACTCGGCTGGATCAAGCTGAAAGAAAAGGAAGCTCCGCCGCCGCCGCCTCCGGGCGCAGCTGCTCCCGCTGCCGGTGCCAAGCCCGCAGTCGCCGTCGCGCCGGGCGCGAAGCCGGCAGTCGCTGTGGCGGTGAAGCCTGCGGTGGTCGTGAAGCCGGTCGTCGTCGTCAAACCGGTCGCTCCGAAGACCGACGCGGCCAAAAAGCCAGACGCCGCAACGGCTGCTGCTCCCGCGCCCGTCGCGGAAGTTAAGCCTGAAGCGCCGAAGGCCGAGGCTCCGGCTGCCGATACCAAGGCTGCGGATGCGCCGGCAAAACCCGCTGAATAACGGTTTCAACACGACTTCAACACAGAGGCACAGAGATCACAGAGGACACAGAGAACAGCTTTTTTAGATCCAATTAAAAAGTTCTCTGCGCTCTCTGCGTCCTCAGCGTCTCTGCGGTGAAGTTGTTAAGAATTGAATTGGAGAGAAGCCCATGCCCGTACCGTTTAAACCTGAAGGTGTCTGGACCGCGCTGGTGACGCCCTTTGACAAGAAGGGTAAGCTGGATTCAGCGACGCTCAAGCGCCTGATCGAGTTCCAGGTTGCGCAGGGCATCACGGGAATCGTTCCCACCGGGACCACCGGCGAGTCACCGACGCTCTCCTGGGATGAACACAACCAGGTCGTTGAAGAATCCATCGTCTTCGCGCAGGACAAAGTCGGCGTGCTGGCCGGATCGGGTTCCAATTGCACCGACGAAGCGATCGATGCCACGCGACACGCGCGCGAAGCGGGCGCAAGCGCCGCGCTGCTGGTCGACTGCTACTACAACGGCCCGTCCAGCCTGGAGCTGCGCACCGAGTATTACGAACAGGTCGCGGCGTGGGTGCCCGATATCCCTCTCGTGCCCTACGTCATCCCCGGCCGCAGTGGCACCGCGCTGAGCGCCGAAGATCTGGCGGTGCTGCATCAGACGCAGCCCAAGCGCTTCCCGGCGGTGAAAGAAGCGACGGGCGATCTCGAACGCATGAAGCTCGACCGTAATCTGTGCGGCGATGCGATCGCGATTATGTCCGGCGACGATGAGATGACGCTCGCGATGATGGAGAACGATTACATCCGCGCGTCGGGCGTCATCTCCGTCATGAGCAACATTGTTCCGGGCGCGCTCAGCCGCATGGTCGGCACCTTCCGCGCGGGCGATGCCGCGTCAGCCAAGCGCATCGCCGGGCAGCTGGATCCGCTATTCAAGCTGGTCGGCTGCAAAGTGCCGGGCACGCGCAAGCTGCCTGATGGCCGCGTGCTGAACGTCGAAGAAAAATTCCGCAATCCAGTGCCGGTGAAAGCGATGATGGCCGGGCTGGGCATTCCAGTCGGCTGCTGCCGCCGCCCACTTGGAAAGATGAACAAAGCTGGCGTCGAAAAATGCCGCCAGGCGCTGCTGGACGTCTTTAAAAGCGCGCCCGATTTCCTGACGCCAATCAACCAGGCCTTCAGCGTCAACGTCGAACAGCGCTTAAACGATGCGTCCGTCTGGGCACCTCTCGCGCGCGAGTAACGGCAGGGTTCAGGGTTCAGGGTTTAGGGTCCAAGAATGCGATGCAGAAATTTTAGACCGTGAACCCTGGACTCTGGACCCTGCAGCTCATTCTGAATCGTATTTAATCAGGCTGAAGACGTCATAGGGCTTGAGTTTCTCACGGCCCTGCAGGAACGTGAGCTCAATAATAAATCCTGCGCCGACCACTTTTGCGCCGAGCTGCTCGCAGAGCTTCGCGCTGGCAGCCATCGTTCCGCCGGTCGCGAGAAGATCGTCAACGAGCAGGACGTTGTCGCCCTTCTTCAAAGCATCTTCGTGAATCGTGAGACTGTCAGTGCCGTACTCAAGATCGTACGTGATCTGCTTGGTCTTGAAGGGCAGCTTACCGGGCTTGCGCACGGCGACGAAGCCGGCTCCCAGGTGATAGGCTACGGCCGGTCCGAAGATGAAGCCGCGCGCTTCGGCGCTGACGACCTTGTCGATTTTCTTGCCGAAGTAGTGCACGAACATGGCATCGACCATGTAGCGCAGCGCGTCGGGGTTGCCGAGCATCGGCATGATGTCCCGGAACATGATGCCCTTTTTCGGAAAATCGGGGATATTGCGGACAAGGCTCTTCAGGTCCATGGCGGCTCTCCGGTGCGCTTCTACGTGTCAATGAAGTGAGTAGTCGTAATCAGAAATCAGCAAAGGTAAAGAAAAAATGCCGGCCAGCGCGGGCACTCCTTATTATGGCAGCAGCGTGCGGATCAGCAGTTCGGCGGTCGCGAGATTCGTCGCCAGTGGAACGTTATGAACGTTGCAGACGCGCAAGAGGCCCTGGATGTCCGGTTCATGCGGGTGCGCGTTCAGCGGATCGACCATAAAGATCACTCCCGCAACTTCGCCCACCGCCACGCGCGCGGCGATCTGCGCGTCACCTCCGAGCGGGCCCGAAAGCAGCCGCGTGACCGGAAGATTCGCGCCGCGTGCGATGCGCTCGCCAGTAGTGCCGGTGGCGATCAGATCGGCCCTGGCGAGCTTCTCGCGATGGCGCACGCAGAATTCCACGAGGACAGACTTTTTCTGGTCATGCGCGATCAGTGCAAAGGTCGGTTTTGCAGCCGGATTCATTTTTTAGCCTCACGGAGAGCTTTTAAAGTACACACAATCTCACGGGCACGCAACTGCACGAGTGCTCCAGCTCAGATGTGTGTAAAGCACGTGTGCATCAGGGTTTGAACGTTTAATGCAAGATCAGGAGCTATTTGCCTTTACGTACTTGGAAAGGAAATTGTTCTATAGCGGGTCAGAATTCCTGTAGATATCGCTTGAGCCTTGACGTTCTACTGCTAAATAGAGTGACAATTAAATTCGACGTCATTCAGAGAGGGGAATGAGGTGGAACTTAACAACCAGATTCTGGCACACCTGAGCGCATTTAACGATTCACGCGAAGGCATTCGTCTTTTTGCCGCCCGCAAGCTGGGCACCTACGGCGAACAGGTCGCGCCGCTGCTGATCGACCTCCTTAAGGAGACGCGCGGTTTCACGCAGGATTGCGCGGCCGTGGCGCTGCAAAGCATGGGCGAGAAGGCGATCCCTTTTCTGGTGGACGCCCTGACACACGAAGATCGGACGATCCGCTGGAACGCGGCGGCCATTCTTTCGGGAATGGGCGAAAAAGCCCGGCAGGCCCTGGATTCCGCCAAGACTTCGTCCTTCTCAACACAGCGGTCTGCCGCGGCATCCTGATCGCACTTCCAACTTCACGCTATCCTGTGGTTGCGCCGGACGAAGAGCTGGCTATGTTCTTTCCGACGAGGGATAAGCTGCGAGCATAGGATGGTGCATCTGTGGAAGAATGGCTGCTGAGTATTCTGTCCCAGCACGGCGAATTCATTCTTTATTTCGGCACATTCGGCCTGCTCGTGATCTGCGGGCTGGGTGTTCCGATCCCCGAAGAGCTCACGTTTCTCTGTGCCGGCTTTGCGGCATCTCAAATTCCCGGATCGAATATCTGGCTGCTGTGCGTCATGGGCGTGGCCGGCATCATGATTGGCGATTCGTTCCCCTTTCTGGCCGGAAAATACTGGGGCATGTCACTGCTCCGCAGGCCGCGTTTCGCCAAGATCATCACGCCCCAACGCATTGAAAAAGTAGAAGATTTCTTCCGCCGCTACGGGCCCTGGACAGTTTTCGGCGCCCGTTTTGTTGCCGGCCTGCGCATGCCCACTTTCTTCATCTCCGCAACGATGGGCGTAAAGTACTGGACGTTTTTTGTGCTGGACCTGCTCGGCGCACTGATCTCCTGCCCCACGTCGATTTACATCGCGTACAAGTACGGACCCAAGGCGAAGGAAATTGTCGCG
>DASPJR010000232.1:0-113215 GCA_035628505.1 Planctomycetota bacterium
CTGGGCCGGGCTAGACGATGGGGACCCAAGATCCGCTGCTGCGGATGCTCAGAATATTACTCACGATTGCCTCCCGCGCAAGCTTACCACGCGATTTTCTCGATAAAGATCGCAAACGTCGTCCACGTTTGGTTGAAGCGACGCTGTTGCCAGCGTCCGAGTTACCCGCGAAGAATCAGCAGTGCCGCATAGAAGAAATCCGTCATGCGGGGGCTTCCACGCGCTGGCAAAATTCAGTCGGCTGACCTGATTCAGCGTCACAGTTGGAGTTTGTGCGGATTGCGAGCTCTTTGACGCGCTACGACTGCAGCCGTGCTGGCGAGCTCTTTCTGCTCGTGTACAGTGCTTCGCAGGAGATTTGATCATGTCGCCTTCTGTTTTTGCACTGGCTCTCGCAATTATCGCCTGGGCCAGCTATGTGCCTGTGGCCAAATCGCCTGCGCTGCGGCGAACCATGTGGCCCACTCTTGCGCTCATGGCACTGGCCGCCGCTATCACGCTGGTGATTATTGCGAGCCGCCAGAGCCCCGGACGCGCCAACGCCTACGATTACAGCACGCTGGGCGTCACGCTTCTTTTTTTAATTGTGTATGTCTTCGTCATGCGCGTGCCCAAAAGCGAGAAGCGCTTGCAGCCTGGCGCACGCATGCCGCTCATCGAGTTGCCGGCCGAAAACGGAGCCGCTTTTTCGACCGCCGCGTATCAGGGCAAGGGGCCCCTGCTGCTCGTCTTTTTTCGCGGCTTCTGGTGAATTTCCTGCATTGATGAACTCCGAGGTCTCGGAGACGTCCGGCGTGTTCTTAAAGAAAAAGGCGGCGAGATCGTCGCGATCTCGACAGACCCACTAAAGCGCATAATAGATGGACGCAAAGAGCAGCCCGACCTGCCCTGCCTGCTGGCCTCTGATGCAGAGAATCGCGCAATACAGACGCTGGGGCTGGTCCAGAAGACGCCAGGACGTGCGGTGGCTGCGCCCGCGAATATTCTGATCGCGACGGATGGCACCATCGCGTGGACGCATTACGCCAGCATCGTCATGGACCGCGCAGATCCCAGAAATGTCCTCAGTGCGGTTGAACGTCTTTGAAACAAAGATTATGTAAGCGACCGTAAGAGCAGCAGCAAGGTTTCTACAGAGCAGCTGAGCGCGCCCTTGCAACAACTTGACAGACCGCGTGAAGATCACAGACTGTGTTGAAAAGTGCGCACGTGGCCGTGGCGCGGATTGGAGTATTGCAGCGTGGCTCATCTGACTATCCTTACCGGGCCGACTCGAGGCCGCATTGTCGAGCTCAATCTGGCGCCCTGCCGCATCGGGCGTGACGCGCACCTTGAAATTCCCATCAACGACACCAAGGCCTCCCGCCTTCACGTCGAGATCGTCTTCAAAGACGGCAGCTATGTCATGCGCGACATGAAGAGCAAGAACGGCACGCTTGTAAACGGCACTTCTGTCACCGCGTTAAAGCTGCAGGAAGGCGATCAGATTCAGATCGGCGAAACGCGTCTGGCGTTTTCGCTTCAGGACGCGCCGGCGCAGCGCACCGAAGGACGGAATTTCGATTCAGTCATGGCTACGCGCCTGCCGCTGGGCGTGGTCCCTGCGCTCGGAACAGCCGGGCTGACGGACAAGAACACCGCGGAAAGCTTTGAAACCATCGAGCTCAGCGCGCCGCTTAATCTGCTCAATGATGAGCCGCCCCCGATAGTTGTTGAAGAAGACGCTCCGTCCAAGCCGGGCGAAATTGACGTCGACACGACGCCCGTTCCGCAGAAGGCGCCGAAAATTGAACCCGCCGTCCGCAGTGCCGATTTCGTGGAGCGCTCCATGCGTTCGCTGCGCGCGCTATACGGCCTGGCGCGCTCGGCTGCCGAAGCCGACTCGAGCATCGAATTGCTGCAGGCACTTACCGATGGGTTGCAGACCGCGCTTGAAGCTGACCGCGTGACGGCCGTGACGCTGGACGAAAAAGGAAGCTGGGATGTCTCCGATTTGCGGTCGGCGCGGCCCGACGAAAAGAAAAGCAAGACGGCGGGGTTTTCAAAAGTTCCAGTTTCCCGGACGATTGTGGATTACGCCATCCGCACCAAACGCTCGGTTCTGACAGCGCCACGTTCGGACGCTCGTTTTGGAAACGCCAAATCTATCGGCGAGCAGGGAATCTCAAGTGCGATGTGTGTTCCGATCCTCGCGCGGGAGCAGCTTTTAGGGCTGCTGTATGCGGACCGGCTGGGCGGGCAGGATTTCGTGCGCGAAGACCAGGAGCTCCTGACGGCGGCCTGCCTGCAGGCGGCGCCAGCGCTTGCCAATCTGCGCCGGCTGGAAGAAGCGCTGTGCAAAAAAGAGCGGCTGCTGAAGGAATTGAAGAATCAGCACAATCTGCTCGGCGAAAGTCCCAGGATGAAGGAAGTTGCGGCGTTCATCGAGCGCTCCGCGCCGACCAATTCCGTGGTGTTGATCCTGGGCGAAAGCGGCACGGGCAAAGAGCTGGTCGCACGCGCGATTCATTACAATTCGCGGCGCAGCGATGCGGCCTTCATTATCGTCAATTGCGCTGCACTGACCGAATCGCTGATCGAATCCGAACTTTTCGGGCACGCTCGCGGCGCCTTCACAGGCGCGACCGGTGATCGGGCGGGCCGTTTTGAGATGGCGCACGAAGGCACAATTTTTCTCGACGAGATCGGCGAGCTTTCGAACTCGTGCCAGACCAAGCTGCTGCGCGTGCTGGAACAGGGAGAGCTATCGCGCGTGGGCGAAGGGCGCGTGCGCAAAGTGGATGTGCGCGTGATCGCTGCCACCAACCGCGAGCTTGCGTCGGAGGTCAAAGCCGGCCGCTTCCGGGAAGATCTCTTCTACCGGTTGAACGTGCTGTCGATCAGCCTTCCGCCGCTGCGCCAGCGCGGTGAAGATGTAAAACTGCTGCTGAAGCATTATCTGAAGGACGCGGCGGTGCGCGGCGGCCGGACGAAGATGGAATTTTCAGACGACGCGCTGGAAGCATTAATGGCTTATCGCTGGCCTGGAAACGTGCGCGAATTGCGTAATCTCACCGAGCGCCTGGCGGTGCTTTGCCCCAACGAAATGATCGGCCTGCCGGACCTTCCTCCTGAATGCCGGACCGCTTGCACCGAGCAGCCGCAGCAGCCGGCGGAGACGACTGTGGCGGTGATGAGCGGAGCAGTTCCTGCACAACCCTCGGCCGCCGCTGGCAGCAGATCGCTGGCGCTTGCCGACATGGAGAAGGAACACATCCTGCGCGTGCTTGAATCCTGCGAGAACAACAAAAAGCTAGCAGCGGAAAAACTCGGCATCGATCGCAGCACTCTCTACGCGAAGCTGCGTGCCTACGGACTGTCTTAGACGCACCCTCGCACTCACAAAAAGACAAAAAAGAGCGGCCTGAAAAGCCGCTCTTTTTCATTACTATTCACGATGTCGTCCGTTGGCTGTTAGAGCGGACGATTGATTGTCGGTACGTCCGGAGTAGGCGTTGTCGGCGGCAACGGAGTTACTTCCGTTGTCGTAGCCGAAGCCGACGCGGATGCTGAGCGCGGCACGGGCTTGTCGGTGACGTCATAGTCGGCCGAGGCTTCGCCTGTCGACGAGACATCTTCGCCGCCACTGTTCTCCAGGATGTTCTTGGCCTTCTTCGTCCAATCTGAATCGTCACAGTGGACTGAAAGCAGAATTCCGCCGTTGTTGACGCGGCCTTCGTAGCGCTTGGCTTCGTACTCCGGGATGCCCAAACCGATCAGGGCTCCGGCGATGCCACCGAGCGCGCCGCCCGCACCCGCACCAGCCAGTGCGGCAACGATCGGGCCTGCGGCAATCAGGGGACCGACGCCGGGAATAGCAAGCGCGCCAATGCCCGCGAGCCAGCCCAGTGTTCCACCAATTGCCATGCCTGAGCCCGCGCCCAGACTCGCGCCCTCAGGGGCCTTCGTCTGATGCTCATGCGCGAACTCTTTATTGCCCTCATTTTGCGGGAACAACACAGAGATGTCCGTATTCCGGTAACCGGCCTGCTTCAACTGCTCGACAGCCGTTTCAACTTTCTGGCGATCGGAGAAGATAGCGAAGGCCGCTGTATTTTTGCCAGCCATATATGCCTCCTTTCAACTACACGAAGAAAGAAAGAAGCACGCGGCTGGCCAACCTGGAATTAACGCTTCGGAGGATCAGGCAATCCAAATAGACGGTCGTTTTTAGCTTCCACGTGGCAACCCATGCACGAAGCAACCCGGCCTGCGGATGTGACCGTCTTGCCATCGAAGTTCACCGTTCCATAGACCCAGCCTTTATCCGTTTCCGGCGTTTTCGAATCGAGTTTAAACATGATAAAAAGCCCGGCTTTGTTCTCGGCATGGTAAAGTTTTTCGCCTTTCTTGGCGAACCGCGACCAGGTGTCGAAATGCGGAATTTGCTCGTCAGGAATGTCTTTGGGCAGCTCTTTTGGCAGGACCGCTTTTTCCTCAATAAAGTCCTGCTTTGTGTTCGCCGGCACTTCCTTAGGCGTCCAGCTTTCTTTTACGACCACCTGACCGGGCTCAGACTTCAGCGCAAGGTAGGCTTTGCGGTCCTTCGCGAAAATGAAATACAGCTTCTGAGCGTGCGGCGCGCCTTCGTCGGCCGCGCTCATCCGTGGAACACTCCAGGCCATCTTGCAAAGATAAGGCGCCCAGCGGTGCTGATCGTCCACGCGGCCATAACCGAGGTACTCGCCGGCAATCTCCAGCAGCCGCGCATGGAACGCCGGATCGTTGACTGCTGTTTCGCCTTTCGCGGCTGAAGCCTCGCCCGCCCAAAGCGGCACACTCAGCAGAAAACAAACAAGAACAATTCGGAATGACTGCATAGGAGCCTCCAAAAAGGTTTTCCCATTAGACCACTGAGGCTGCCGTGCATCTGTAACACGCGTGTAAAAGAAAAACAGAGGAGCGGACTCCTCTGCTTTCAACGCAACGATGTTTTAAGCCGCGCTTTTACTTTTTCTCTAAGAGCCAGATGTTTCTGTAGCGCACAGGATTGCCGTGATCCTGCAGGTGCAGCGGCCCGGGCTCGGGGCTTTCTTTCAGCGGCGCCGCAGTGGTGATCTTGGGAAGTGCCACGTCCTTCTGAACGACGACCCCATTGAGCTTCACCGTCATCATTGCGTCTTTCACTTTCTTATCGCCTTCCCACTGCGCGGCAGTGAAATCGATGTCGTACGTCTGCCAGCTCAGCGGCGGAAAACACATGTTCAAATCGGGCGCCTTGATTGAGTAGATGCCGCCGGTCTCATTGTCTTTGCCCGCCAGGCCAAAAGAATCAAGCACCTGCGTCTCGTAGCGGCTCTGCAGGTACACGCCGCTGTTGCCGCGGCCTTGTCCGCGCGCGAGCGGCTTATAAGGCGTGCGGAATTCGACATGCAACTGGCAGCTGCCGAATTTCTTCACGCTGTTGGCACCCTGCTGCAGCAGGCCATCTTCCGTCATCTTCGCGCCCTTCTGCCACTCGTCGACGTTCTTGCCATCGAAGAGAATGACGGCGCCTGCGGGTGGCTTGGCGCCCAGCGTCGGGCTCTCGCGGATAATACGCTTGAGCTGGCCGAGCTCGGCTCCGCCGGTCGCGGCGACGGTCATGACGCCATCTTTGACTTTCGCAACCCAGTTCGCGTGCGTGAAGCTGGTCACGCCGTCGGCTGTTGCGCCGTCGCATTCTTCCTTCTTCGGCTGCTCCCAGCCATCGCCGGGAAGTCCGCCGGGAAGAAGCACGGCATGGAATTTTCCGCCGCCGAGGGCGATCACCTGCACGCCGGTCTTTGCCTTATTGCCGTCACGGGTGAGCTCGCCTGTGTATTCGCCTTGAACCAGAAAGTCTGCATCGGCCTTTGCCGGATCGGTAATCGCTTCACCCTCCCCCGCCGCAAAAATAAGCGGAGAAAATGAGAGTGCCGCCACAAGAAGAAGTCGCATTGCATTCATTCGCAGGTCTCCTTTATCGGAAGCGTTTACACCGATCGCCCGCCGGCGTCAGCGTAAATCTGTTCCGCGACCGCGTCGCAGGGGCGCCTTAACGAATTTCTGAAAATGTTTCAACGCGCGACAAGCTTGCAGCGTAGCGGTGTATGGAGCTTTGCATGAAAAACGCCCTCTGTCTCTCCGTGCTCATTATCGTTCCGCTGCTCGCTGCTGCCGATAAGACACCTGTCAGTTTCTCACGCGACATCGCACCCATTCTGCGCGCCAACTGCCAGGGCTGCCACAAGCCCGAGAAGAAAAAAGGCGGGCTCGATCTCTCCACCTATGCAGCGCTGCTGAAAGGCGGCAAACACGGGATTACAGTCAAAGCACGCGACACAAAGAGTCTGCTGCTCGAGCAGGTACGTGGAAAAGAACCGGAGATGCCGCCGGAAGGCGATCCGCTGAAGCCTGCGGAAGTAGCGCTCCTGGAACGCTGGGTAATGGAAGGCGCAACGGACGACACGGGCATCACTGCGAATGTGGCAAATGCTCCCGTTGCTGCGGCCGCCGAGTATCACGCCGCTCCGGCTGTCACTGCGCTGGCCTGGTCGCCAGACGGCTCAGCGCTAGCGGTCGCCGGATACCGGGAGGTCCTGCTGCACAAGCCCGACGGCTCGGGCGTGATCGCGCGACTTCCCTGCGAGGCCACGCGCATCGAGTCACTCACGTATTCACGCGACGGCAAGATCCTCGCGGCGTGCGGCGGCTACCCGGGACTCTTCGGCCAGGTCCTGCTCTGGGACGCAGCGACGCAGAAGCCTCTTGCAGCCCACAAGCTGACCAGCGATTCGCTTTTTGGCCTCTCGCTTTCGCCGGACGGAACACGCGTGGCCGTCGGCTGCGCCGACCGCACGGCCAGAATCATCGCGGCGTCTGACGGCAAAGAGCTGATGAAATTCGATCAGCACACCGATTGGGTCTTTGCGACCGTGTTCAATAACGATGGAAAGCGCGTTATTACCGGCAGCCGCGACCGCGCGATCAAGATGATCAATGCCGAAACGGGCGAGCTGATCGATGATCTCAACAAGAGCACCGAATGCGTGCTAGCGCTTACGCGCCATCCGACGGAGGAGATTGTTGTCTTCGGCGGCGATAAGGGATTGATCCGCTCGTACAAGATGGCCGACGCAAAGCGCGATGAAAAGAATGACGATCCCTACCGCCTTAAGGAATACGAGCGTTTGCCTGGCGCTGTCCAGACCCTGGTCTTCAGTCCGGACGGTAAATTCATCGCAGCCGGCGGGCAAAGCAAAGAAGTTCGCATCAGCAAGTTTGAAGGCGGCCGCGCTGCGACGCTGACCGGCTTCACCGCACCTGTGTTCGCACTGGCCTTCAGCCCCGACAGCAAGCAGATCGCGGTCAGCGGCATGGACGGAATAGTGCGCCTGTTTGACACGTCTACGGGCAAACCTGTAAAGGAGTTTGTTTCCATCCCTGGCGTCAAAACCGCGGCGGCTCAGCCTGCTGCAGGAAATTCTGAAAAAGCAGCAAAATAAATGTGACTTTTTGAGTGCCTCGCCTCAAACGAAAGCATCTTTCAGAAAAACTTCCGCGTTCCGCGAATTCTTTTCAGAATCTTTTAACTTTCGGCACTTCAGGAGGTAAACAGGCTTAGCAGAGCCCGATCAGAGTCCTCGCTTTTCAGTTGTCAGGCCAAAACGAAACAAGCTTTTGCAGACGAGGGGTTGCCAAAAGCGCATGCATCGCACTGCTTCATTCTCTCCGCGATTCTTCAACCACTGCGTCCCTGCGCTGCTGGCGCTACTGGTCGTTTCACAGCTCGCCTATTGCGCGGAGAAAGAAAAATTCGTCCGGCTCGTGATTCAGCCCGAAGCAATCACGCTCAGCGGAAGCGGTGACGAACAGGGCGTACTCGTTTCGGCCGTCACTGAATCCGGCCGCAGCGTTGACGTGACGACGTTGAGCAAATTCAATGTCCGCAAATCCAAAACGATCACCTTTTCGCCCGCGGGAATCTGCACGGCTTCAGAAGATGGCGAGGCCGAGGTCTCGATTGAATACAAAGGCTTGAAAGCGCGCCTCAAAGTCACAGCCACGCAAACAGCGGTAAAAACGCAGCCCTCCTTCCGGCAGGACGTTCTTCCGGTGCTGACGAAAGCCGGCTGCAACTCAGGAGCATGCCACGGAAAACTTGCTGGCCAGAACGGTTTCCGGCTCTCGCTGCGCGGCTACGCGCCCGAATGGGATCACGAGTGGCTCACGACTGAAGTCGCCGGCCGCCGCGTCAACCTGTCTCATCCGGCCGACAGTCTCCTGCTGCTCAAGCCGCTAGGTGCCGTGCCACACGAAGGTGGAAAAAAGCTAAGCGAAAACTCCCGCGAGCACCGCCTGCTCGTAGACTGGATTGCCGCTCGCGCGCCCGGCCCGGTAAGCGGCGAGGCTGATCCCGCGCGCCTGGAGGTCTTCCCCGGCGACCGCACGATGAAAGTGGGCGAGAAACAACGACTGCTTGTGCGCGCGCACTACGCAGACGGACGCGTTCGTGATGTCACCTGGCTCAGCCAATTTTTCTCAAATGATGAAACAGTGGTCTCCGTCTCGCAACAGGGACTGGTGACGGCTCTGCGCCCGGGCGCGGCCGGAGTGCGCGTGCATTTTCAGAATCATGTTGAAGTGCTGATTTTCACCACGCCGCACGAGTACAAAGTCGCGCCTGATCAGTACACGGCAAAGAACAATTTTATCGACGAGCATGTTTTCGGGATGCTGCAGAAGCTGCGCATTCCGCCCTCCGAAAACTGCAGTGATGCCGCGTTCATCCGCCGCGCATTCCTTGACGCGACGGGCACGCTCCCGACGCCGGAAGAAGTCCGCACGTTTGCAAACGACACCAGCAGCAACAAACGGGCGCAGTTGATCGACCGCCTGCTGGAGCGGCCTGAATTTGTCGATTACTGGACGCTGCAGCTCGCCGATCTTCTGCAGAACCGCAGAGAGCGCGATCATGACGTACGTGGAACCAAGGGCGTGCGCGCGTTTCAGGCGTGGCTGCGCGCACAGGTCGCCGCGAACCGTCCGTGGAACGAGCTCGCCCGCGATGTTCTGACCGCGAAAGGCGATTCGGTGAGCCATCCGGCGATCGGCTATTTCATTACCACGATTGGCGAAAAGAGTGCAGTCGAAGACTCGGAGATTGCCGACTCGGTCGCGCAGTCGTTCCTCGGCACGCGCATCGGCTGCGCCAAGTGCCACAATCATCCGCTCGAGAAATACACGCAGGACGATTATTACCACTTCGCCGCATTCTTCTCGCGTGTGTCGCTCATGCGCCAGGATCCGGCCAAGAATCCGACTGTGCTTTTCGCGTACTCGCGTGAAGAAGCCGAGCACCGCAAGCAGATCCGCGAAACGGAGAAGAAGCTCAGCGACGCTGAAGCGGAAGCCAAAGCAAAAAGCGGCGACGAAGCGACCAAAGCCGCAGCGAAGATCGCCGAGCACAAGAAACGCCTCGAGGATTTAAACAAGCAGCTTCCCAATATTCAGAAACGACCCTCAGGCGTCACGCAGCCGCGCACGCGAAAATTCCTGCCGCCGCAGCCGCTGGACCGCAATGCGGCCGCCGTCGCGCCCGAGCAGGATCCGCGCGAGGCGCTGGCCAGCTGGATCACTGATCCGAAAAACGAGATGTTCAGCGGCAGCATGGTCAACCGCATCTGGAAGCACTACATGGGTGTGGGTCTCGTCGAGCTGGTTGACGATTTGCGCTCGAGCAACCCGCCCTCTAACCCGGAACTCTGGAAGGCGCTCAATCACGAATTTGTTTCGCACAACTTCGACCGCAAGCACATCATGCGGCTGATCCTGAACTCGCGCGCCTATCAGCTCAGCTCCGAAACGGTTGCCGGCAACGAAATTGACCGCCAGTTCTACTCGCACTATTACGCGCGGCGGCTGCCGGCCGAAGTGCTGCTGGATGCCATCAGCCAGGCCACGAATGTGCCCGATCAGTTCGCCGGCTATCCCGTCGGCACGCGTGCGACGCAGCTGCCGGAGCCCGGTGTGAATTCATATTTCATGAGTCTTTTCGGCCGTTCCGAGCGCGTGACGGCGTGCGCATGCGAACGCAGCGGCGAGGTGTCGCTGCCGCAGCTGCTGCATCTGCAGAACAGCGAAGAGCTCGTGAAGAAAATCCGTGCAAAGGAAGGCCGGCTGGACGACCTGCTCAAAAAGTCTGTCGGAGACGAGCAGTTCATCGAGGAAATCTTCCTGTCGACGGTTTCACGCCGGCCGGACGCGAAAGAGCTTGCCGCCGTCAAAGCCGCGCTTGCTGCCGGCGACAACCGGGATGAGGTTCTGCGCGATCTGTTCTGGGCTCTGCTGAATTCGAAGGAATTCGCGTTCAATCACTGACGCTGACGAGGACCACGCATGCTGGATGTTTCGTTAAGCCCGAGTCGAAGCCGCTTGTGCAACGGCGTATCACGCCGGAATTTCATCCGCATCGGCGCGCTCGCACCTGTTGGACTCTCATTGCCGGGCCTGCTCGCCGCTGAAAAAAATGCTGTTGAAAAAGCAGCGGTGGATGGCGCAAAAAAATCGCGCGCGAAAGCAGTGATCCTCGTCTTCCTCGGCGGCGGGCTCTCGCATCATGACAGCTTCGACATGAAGCCGGAAGCGGTCGAAGAAATCCGCGGAAAGTACAAGCAGATCTCGTCCAACGTCGCCGGCGCCCCCGTGTGTGAACTCTTGCCGAAAATGGCGCAGACGATGGACAAAGTCTGCCTCATCCGTTCAGGCACGCACGAAAACGATCACCACGAGACGGCGACGAACTGGGTTCTATCTGGCCGCTTCGGTTCACCGTTCGGCGACTACCCGGCGATGGGCGCGGTCGTCGCGCACGAAACGGGCTTTGCCGGACTGCTTCCGCCGTATGTAGCTGTGCCGAAGAACCCCGCCTTCACGTGGGAACTGGGCAAGAGCGCCTGGCTCGGCGGGCGGTACGAATCGTTCAAAGCCGGCGATCCCAATCAGAAAGAGTACCGCGTGCGCGATTTGTCTCTGCCCGAGCCGCTCACGACGCGCGCAATCGAACGGCGGAAATCGCTTCTCGAAACGGTAGATAAACTCTCAAGCCGCATCAAAGGCAACGATCAGATAGCAACGTACGATGAATTTCAGCAGCGTGCGGCCGAGATGGTGCTTTCCCCGAAAGCCCAGGCCGCTTTTGATATCAACAAGGAACCGGAAAAGCTCCGCGACGAGTACGGACGGCATGAATTTGGGCAGAGCTGCCTGCTCGCACGGCGTTTGGTCGAAAGCGGCGTGCGTTTTGTCACGGTCAGCTCCGGCGGATGGGACCACCACAAGGATATCTGGAAAGGTCTCGACCGCATGCTCCCCATCTTCGACCAGGGCTACTCGGCGCTGATCAACGACCTGCACCGGACGGGGCTGATCAACGAGACGCTGGTCGTGTGCATGGGCGAGTTCGGGCGCACACCGAAGGTGAACAAGGACGTGGGCCGCGACCATTGGGGGCGCGCCGGATCGCTGCTTTTTGCCGGCGCAGGCGTGCGCGGCGGAAAAGTCATCGGCAAAACCGACAAGCAGGGCGCATACGTACTCGATCGCCCAGTGCGTCCGGCGGATGTCTGCTACACCATTTACGACGCGCTGGGGATCCATCCGCGCAAGGAATTGAAGACGCCCGAAGGCCGGCCAATCGAGATCCTTGCGGAAGGCAGCACAGTCGAAGAGCTCTACTCGTGATGACCGCGCGAACGATTCTGATCCTGCTGCTTCTCTCCTCTACCGGCATTCGTGCCGAAGAAAAGAAGGACGAGAAGAAAAAAGAGCCGCAGGTGGTGCTGGCTGTTCCGCCCGCGGTGATCGCCGGTACGAAAACAGCAGTCACGATTCGTGGACTTAATCTCGACAAGATCACAGAAATCAAATTCACTGAATCAACAGTGAAAGCGGAAATTAAGGCAAAAGGCAAGGCCGACATTCCAAAACCTTTGGACGCACCGCAGGCGGGCGATACAAAAGTTGACATCGATCTGGAAGTCCCTGCCGGCGCACCGCCCGGTCCACTCACGTTCACTCTCGCTGCTGCCGAAGGAACGACAAAGGCGCACAGCTTGATCGTCTTTGCGCCAGGCACGCTGGTTGCCGAAAGCGAACCCAACAATGCATATCGGACGGCGCCCGAATTCCCGCTCGGCAAAACAGTGCTGGGTACGATCCAGGACAGCAACGACGTTGACGTCTACCGCATCGAAGCCAAAGCCGGCCAGCTGATCGTCGCGCGCGTTGCCGCGCAAGCGGTAAAATCCAACGTTGATGCCACGCTGACGCTGATCGATGCGCGCGGAACGCCCTTATCGGTCAGCGACGACACTGAATCCGGCCGCGATCCGGCGCTTCGGCAGGCGCTTCCGGCGGACGGAATCTATTATCTCGTACTTCAGGACGCTCATGCCCGCGGTGGTCCGACGCACAATTATCTGCTCACTGCGCAGCTCGAAGCCGCTACTTCTTCGGTAAAGCCGTAGTCCATTCGGCGCCAGATTTGGTCAACAGCGGCTCCACCAACCTGTATATTCATGTGCTGACACCCAGGTGGAGAACTCATGCGCTGTTGCTCTATCACTTTTTTGTTCATCGCCTCAACTGCCTTCAGCGGAGAAGTTCTTTTTGATTTCGAGAACAATTTCGCGTTCGGCAAAGTGATCACCTGGGACACAAAAGTCAGCGAAGCAAGATCTGCGTCCGGCGCAGCGCTTCGTGTCGCCAGCGGGCACAAGGAAGAGTGGCCGGGCATCACCCTTCCGGCACCCGGCGGCAGGTGGAACCTCGCGGCGTATCAGGCGATCACGGCGGAGATCCGCAATGTCGGCCCAAATGCAGTGAAAGTTAATCTGCGCGTCGACAATCCTGGCGCTGATGGAATGAAATTCTGCAATTACGATTCGGTCACGCTGCAGCCGGGCGAGCAGAAATCGCTGCGCGTTGAGTTCAAGCGCGACCCGCCAATGCCCGATGGCATTAAACTTTTCGGCATGCGCGGCTACCCGCCGGTGATCAAAGCCGAGAGCGGCACGATCGATCCGGCGAAGATAAACCAGCTGATCTTCTACCTCGAAAAGCCAAAGGAAGACCACGCGTTTGAAATCGACAACGTTGTCGCCACCGGCAGCTACACTCCCCTGCCCTTGATTTTTAAAAGCGCTGCAGAGTTCTTTCCGTTCATCGACAGCTTTGGGCAGTACATCCACGCCGACTGGCCGGGGAAAGTCAACAGCGTTGCAGACCTGAAAGCGCGCGCGGTTCAGGAGTCGGCTGAATTGCAGCAGAAACCCGGGCCTGAAGACTGGAATGCATTTGGCGGATGGAAGAACGGGCCGCAGCTCGAGGCCACCGGTTTTTTCCGGACGGCCAAACACAACGATAAATGGTGGCTCATCGATCCTGAAGGCAGGCTCTTCTTTTCGCACGGAATAGACTGCGTCCGCGCGGACGCGGCCACGCCCATCGACGAGCGCAGTGCGTGGTTCCGCGATTTTCCCGGCAGCGAGCCGGAGATGAAAGCGTTCCGGGCGCCTGCATGGATGGTTCAGCACGGCTATTACAAAGGCCGCAAGCCTGAATGCTTCGACTTTCAGCGCGCAAACCTGCTGCGGAAATACGGCGCCGATTGGGAGTCTGTTTTCGCGGCGCGCGCGCACCAGCGCCTGCGCAGCTGGGGCATGAACACGATCGGAAACTGGTCCGAGCAGAAAGTATATCTTCTGCGCAAGACGCCGTATGTGGTCTCGATCCACTGCTGGAGCCGGCCGCTGGAAGGCAGCGAAGGTTACTGGGGCCAGTTCAAAGACGTTTTCGATCCTGAGTTCAAGGCGAACCTGCAGAACTATTTCGCCCAGTTCGAAAAAGGCAAGTCCGCAGGCGATAAGTGGTGCATCGGCTACTTCATTGATAACGAGCTCGCGTGGGGCGACGATGTGTCGCTGGCGCTCGCAACTCTCGCCTCTCCTGCGCACCAGCCCGCCAAAAAAGTTTTCGTCGAAGACTTGAAGACCCGCTACGCGCAGATCGGAACGCTCAACGATGCATGGGGCACGCGTCACGCTTCGTGGGATGCTCTGCTCGCGTCCCGTGCGGCACCCGACAAGCAGCGCGCGCGTGCGGATCTGCTCGCATTTTATGCCAAGACCGCGGAGCAGTATTTCAAGACGTGCCGCGAAGTGGTTAAAGAATTTGCGCCCAGCCAGCTTTATCTCGGCTGCCGCTTCGCCTGGGTAAACGATGTTGCCGCGCAGGCGGCAGGCCGGCATTGCGATGTGGTCAGTTACAACCTGTACCGTCGCGGTATCGAAGATTTCACCTCCCCCGCCGGAGACGTGCCGCTGATCGTCGGCGAGTTTCACTTCGGAGCGCTCGACCGCGGACTTTTCAGTCCCGGTCTGATCAGCGTGAAGGATCAGGCCGAGCGCGCTGCTCTATATAAGGAGTACGTGCAGGGGGCGCTGCGCCATCCGCAGTTCGTCGGCACGCACTGGTTTGAATATTACGATCAGCCCACGACGGGGCGGTCGCTGGACGAAGAGAACTACCAGATCGGCTTCATCGATTGTGCCGACACGCCTTACGCGGAGACAATCGAGGCCAGCCGGATGATCGGACAAACGATGTACTCGTACCGGATGAACGGAAAATGAAGCGCGTGCTGCTCGGTCTGATGTTGATACTTGCTCTCGTCGGCAGCGCTTGCGCCGAGGAGACGACAGCAACCCGAAGTTTGAAGCAGGTGCTGGACTATTTTTCAGCCGCCTCGCGGTTGAATGTTCGCGCGGCAAACGAAGCGCTGGAAAAACAGAACGTTACGCTGCAGCCTGAATTGATCCGCGCCGCCGACTGGCGCCCGGCACTTCAGCATTTCTGTGCCGCCAACGATCTGCGCATCGATGAACGCAAGCTTGCCGAGCGCGTCCTGATCGTCTGGCAGCCTGTGAAAGTTTCACTTGATGTGCAGAACGCGGATGTGCGGAGTGTCATCTGGAGCATCGCCGAACAAGCGCGGATCAACGTGGTGCTCGACCCAGACGTGAAAGGCGAAGTGACATTGAAGCTAAAGTCAGTTGCCTGGGACACGGCCCTCAATGCTGTGGTGCGGTCCGTCGGATTGACAGCGGTGCAGGAAGAAGGCGTAACGCGCATTAAGCCGTAAGGAACGGTGCAGCCGAGCGAAGTTTTTTTTATTTCTACCGCGACCGTTACCCGGCTGCGGTTTAGAGACTGATATACACTTCCAACTAGTGAGGGACCTTCGATGACGCCCGAAGAACAGCTCCAGGTTGTCGACGCAGTCGCGGAGACGCTGAAAGATTCGTCGCCGGAAGTGCGCAAGGAAGCGTTTCACTGCCTGGTCGGGCTCGGGCTTGACGGCCTGGGCCGCATCATCGATGTGATCGATGACTCAAGCACGTCCCTTGAATGCAAGCGCGAAGCGGTGCAGGCCATCGGCGGGGCATTTTCCGAAGGCAAAGTCGACAAGACCAAGATGGTCAAGGTCGCCATCAAGGCGCTGGAAGACTGCCTGGAGAAGGAAAACGATTCACTGACCGAAGCCGCTATCGAAGCACTCGGCGACATCGGCACGCAGGCGATCTCGTCCAAGCCAAAGCTGCTCGCGCTGCTTAACGCCAAGAAAGACAACAACCGCATTTGCGTGAAGATTGGTTCGGCGCTGCTGAATATCTCGCCGATTCATTGAGCCGGCGCGCGACTCAGAATTTTGCCTGCACGGGAGTGCTCAACCAGAGCACCGATTCCTGCTTGAAGCGGGCTTTATACTCGTCAACCAGCTTCTGAATCTGCGCATCGATGTCGTGGCTGGACGCGTGCACCGCGATGACAATCTTCGAGCGCTCCCTGATCAGAGCCCCGCTTCGCGACGCGCTCTGTCCATAGCCGTCGAGCACCGTTAATCCTTGCGGAAATACCGCCGTGATCTTCTGATCAAGAAATTCCTGCCACTCGCTTTCACTGATCATCTTTCCTTTAGGCTTTGCCAAGCCAAAGAACAGCTCCGTTTTCACGCAGGTGGTGCTTAACGCCGGAGCGCTCGCCACGGCCGGCGTACGATGGCACCCAGCGCTGATGAGAAGAATCGCGGAAAGCAGCAACGAAACAGAGGTGCGCGGAACATTCATTATGCCGGCATTGTACAGAAACGGCTGGGCCTGCTTGGGAGAATTTCCTGATCAGCGTTCGCCATTCAACAGATCGTCATCATCGCCGGCAACTCCATTCGGGCCGGCGGAGCTGATCTCATAAGATGTGCGCTTGTCTCGCATCTGCGTGCGATCGGCAGTGTAGCTGAGGGCATTGCCCCACGGATCGACCACGCGCAGGCTCTTGCCGTAAACCGGGTCCGTGTATTCCACCAGCTGATCGGTGGTGAAATTCGGTACGGCGCGAAGAGATTTTCCGTTACGACTGTCCACGAGAGTTCTGCCGAGATATCGGTACAGCGCTCCTTCGTCCGTTTCAGTGCCGGGAGGGTATTCGCGAAACGCGCTGTCGTACATTTGCAGCCCAAGTTCGATGTTGTAGATCAGCGCGCGTGCCTGTTTGAGCTTCGCCTGTCGCCGTTGGTTGAAAAATACACCCGTCAGCAGTGCCAGAAGAAAAACCAGGATCGATATCACGATCAAAGTTTCCAGCAGCGTGAAGCCGTATGTGCGCATTCGTGACGGGATGGCAGGCATAGTTTTCACCTTTTTATAGAACCGCAAAAACGTGTAGCGGCGAAGTGGAGAATGCGGACACGGATTTTCCGCGGAAGTTGTGCCAGGGGTTGGATTGAGCTTTGCTCGAAGCTGCGGTCGATGAGACGGACCGGCTGCGTCGCCGGTCTGGAACCCGCGGCGGCATTCGCCCGGATCGTCAAACCATTTTGGGAGATTCGCAGATGTTCGGTTCTAAAACAGGTATGGTCCTCGCGGCAGCCTTGCTGACGATGGGTCTGACTCTGACGGGCTGCAACCGCAATGAGCCCGCCCGCACCGGAACGCAGGATACGCGGCCGAGCGGCAGCACGACGGACACGGGCGCCCCTGCTGGCGGCACCACCAGCACGCCTTCGACGGGTACTACCGGCCAGACCGGCGATGCCTCAAGGCCGGGCGGAACCGGATCAGGCGCCGTGCGCACCGAGACCGGCACGCGGCCGGAGAGCGGCACGCCTACGACTGCACCCGAAGGCACGCAGACCCGCTAAACGCTTCTAAGCATCAAAGCTCCGGCGTTTACTGCGCCGGAGCTTTTTTGTGGCGCAAGCCTCAGCTTGTGAATGCTCAAGGAAGGATTGGGGATCACGGCCGCAGCGCCGAGCGGGGATCTTCTCCCGCCCGCAGCGAAATGCGCGCCCCCTCTGCGCCTTTTTCAAGGCATTCAAAGAGGTTGCGCACCGCCTGTCCGAGCCGGTCGTCGCCCGCGCGGCAGCTTTCCACATGTTCAACAATCTCTCGCGCCAGCCCCGCCGCGTTTTCGACCAGCGGCACAGCGTTTTCCTTTTCCGGCGGAGCCTCATCCAGCAGGTATGGATCGAGCAGATCCTGCAGACGCCTGGCCGGCAGCAGCGCGGCAGCGAGATCCAACCCACGATGTTTTTGAATGCGCTCGAGATGATACACAATTCGAGCGGCCAGCGTTGCGGCGTGCGGAAGATTCAGGGGAACGTTGAAGTGCGGCTGATTCATTACTTAATGTGCTTTTAAATCCGGTGCATGCTCCTCCATCACGCGCTCGGCGTTTTTGAACAGAATGGCGGGAACACTTTCAGGCGGTAACGGAATCCAGCCCTTGTCGGCCTCGTAAGTCCACGGTTTTCCAAACGGGCTCTGAATCACATTGAGCTCCATTCCAATTGCATTGGTCATGGATGCCGATGGCGGATTGCGCGGGTCTGCGTACCATTTGCGGACCCAGCGCTGCAATTCATTCAGATCTGCCGGCGGCTGTCCATTATGGTTTGCGCGGTACGTGTCGATGATCGCCCGAACGATGCTTGCCGCCTGAATCGCCTGGCGCAGTACGACTCCATAGGAGCGGACTTCCCCGCGGGCCGGATCGTATTCGAAGTGAAAGCCGAATGCGTCCAGCGGTTTTCCGGCTTCATCAAAGTCTCTGAACACCGGATCCTTCCGAAGCTCATCAGTAATTTCCGTAAGATCCTCGGGGAATTTTGCCTTCCGACTCTTGTACGCATTGATTATCGCTTGCATGCGCGTCTGCTGGACGAGGCTGCGGGCATTGAGCCAGTCACGCGCGGAAATCTCTCGGAACTCTTTGCTGTTGGCCGGATCTTTGACATTTTTCAGCAGCAGCGAATCTGCCAGTTCGTACGCGGTGGACTCCACTGACAAGCGCGCGATCAGATCTTCAAATTCGGCGATCATCTTGTCACGGCGTTCACTGGCTTTGCGCTGCTTGAGCTTGTTCACAACGGCCTGAAACCAGCCGATGGCTCGATGGGCATAATCCTTGCGCAACTCCGGATTGAGCGGCGGAACGACAAACAGCCTGCCGGCCTCATTAAGTAAGGTCAGTTTTCCAGGATTCTTGACGATCGCATCGATATAGAACTTTTCGACGGCGTATCGGTTCTGCTCAAGCGCCGAGAGCACCTTTCCGCCATTGACCGCCGCATCGATCCAGTGTGGATCGAGCTCGAGCATCGTCTGGTAAAAACGCAGGAGCATGTCGAATTTCTGGCCGCGCC
The DNA here is from genome assembly GCA_035628505.1 of Planctomycetota bacterium. Classification (GTDB taxonomy): domain Bacteria; phylum Planctomycetota; class SZUA-567; order H5-PLA8; family H5-PLA8; genus DASPJR01. The sequence goes on from DASPJR010000232.1 coordinate 18,761, forward strand.
GGAAACTGTTGACCACATACTGCTGGCTGGTCAGCCAGATGTAGTCCGCCGCCAACTGCGGATTTCCGGCCGTCATGTAGACGAGTGAATTGCCCTTGGGCATGTAGAGGTACTGCGCGCGAAAAACGGCTTCGGGGTCTTTGCTCTGGGCAATCTTGCGGATCAGCGCTTCGTGCTGCTTGTCACGATCTGCCGCAAAGCCGCGCAGGTGGTCCAATTCCGTCTGGTGGCTGGCGGCACAGAGCACCAGCAGCAGAACAATGCCGAGATGAAGCAGAATGTAACGCTGCGGAATGAGCCGGTAGAGCAGGCGCTGCAGACCGCGCCCGGGCAGGACGACAGCCGTCTGCACGCGCGGCACGAAGGCGTAAAGGATCAGCAGCAGGGCGCCCAGTGCGAAGGCTGCAAACCACGCGGTGTAGCCCCACTGCGACAGGTTTTCCCAGAACGCATACCGGTCACGGAGCTCGACAAACGATTGAACCTGTGGATCCAACTCCATGGCGCCAGGCTCCGTCTAAAAATTCCGCCGGCTGAAAATCAAGTGCGACATCAACAGCACGGCCGAAGCGTACGCAAGCCCATACACAGTAACCAGGACCAGTTCCGAGCCGGACACAGCCAGAGCGTCGCCAGCCAACACAGCTTTATCTCGAATGTTGAAATTGTGCAGGTTGGGCAGGAACAGGTAAACGGCATAGAGCAGCTTTTCAACCCACGGAGCGCTCATTTTCATCGTTGAACCCAGCTCAACGACCCACTTCGTGAGCTGTCCCACAAAGAAGATGACGGTTGTGAAGATCGCCGAGAGAATGGGCGTGCTGGCCGAGCTGAAAAAAATGGCGACCGCGGTGACAACCATCATTTCGATGAGCGTCAGATAGAGCGCCTGGAGCAGGCCCAGCGTCACGGGCACGCCGGAAAACCAGAGGTACGCAAGAAATGCAGATGAGAGCAACACCAGATTGACCAGGGTAGTAATCACCAGTCCGAAATATTTTCCGGCGATGAATTGCCAGCGTTCAGCCGGCTTGCTTAGAATCGTGTAAATGGTGCGCTTGTCGATTTCCTTATAGATAAGTCCGGTGCCGATGAAGATCGACACCATGCCGGAGAAAATCCAGATGGCGGCAAGACCGACGTCCGCCATGATCTTTTCACTGCCGCCAAAGCTGACCCATCCTATGGCGCGCGAGACCAGAATCATCATCACGCCGAACGCAAACAGAACGTACAGAATCTTGTCGCGTACCGCTTCTTTGAAGGTGTTCAGTGCAATCGCGGCGACGATCATGCATGCACCTCCGCCGGCTTATCTTTGACAATGACACTTCCGTCACCCGCTCCCCCATCTGTGACGCGGACGAAGTACTCTTCGAGCGATTCGCGGTGCGGCTGGATTACGCGCAGAATGCCCCCGGCAGCTTCGATGCGGCTCTTCGCAGCCTGGGCTTTCTCCTCGGTATCAACGATCACATGATAAAGCGCGCCATCATGCCAGCAGCGCACCGCCAGCTTGCGAACCTCTTCAATTCCGGCCGCTGGAATGCCGGATGCGGCAAGCTTCACTTCCAGCACCTTGCCCGTCAGCAGCGAACTGATCGGGCCTTCCGCGACTTTGCTGCCCTGGTTGAGCACGCAGACGCGATCGCAGATTTCTTCGACATCGCTGAGGATATGCGAACTGAAGAACACTGTCTGTCCCGCATCACGCAGCGATAGAATAATATTTCTAACATCCCGGCGTCCGAGCGGATCGAGTCCGGACATGGGTTCATCGAGGATGACCACCGGCGGCTGATGCATGATCGCCTGGGCCAGTCCGAGCCGCTGGCGCATGCCTTTGGAGAATTCACGCATGGGCACGTCCGCGGCATGCTCCAGGCTGAACTGTGCCAGCAGTTCAGACGTGCGCCTGCGGCGTGTCTCGCGATCCAGGTGGGACAAGCGGCCGTAAAAATCCAGCGTCTCGCGCGCCGTCAGGTATTCGTAGAAGTACGGATTCTCCGGCATGAAGCCGACATGGCGCCGCGTCTTGCTATCCCGAACGTCGCCGCCCATGATCCAGGCCTGTCCTTCGGTGCAGAACTGCAGCCCAACAAGAATCTTTATGGTTGAGGTCTTTCCTGCACCGTTATGTCCCAGGAACCCGAAAATGGTCTTCGGCGGCACTTCCATATTCAGACCCTTCAGCGCGTGTTTTTTGCGCGCGAAAAGGCCGGGATTGTAGGTCATGTGCAGGTTGCTGGTTTTAATGGCGAGATCGCTACCATTCACCATTGTTCATTCCTCGTTCATCTGCGCGGGAGCCGCGGACGCAAAACGCGTACCTTCTGCTCCCAGATGGAAGACGCCTCATGACGGGCCCGCTATTACATAAAAAGCAGCCGAAGTTTGTCATGTTGAACCCTGAACTTGTCACTCTGCCTCGCTGGTTTTTTCAGAGTCCCTGATTACACTATCTTCTCAGGCGTAAACGGAAAGTCAGTTCCTGGTTACGTGCCTCTCAGCGCTGCACATCAAGAGAAGGAGCATCCATGGCCGTTGCTACCACTGACCGTTGTCTGCGCTGCGCAACCAAGCTGCGCGCGCCGCGCAAAGTCTGTCCCTGCTGCGGCTGGGACCCGTCCGCTCCCCCCGAAGAGAAGAGCGAAGCCGCAGGTGGCGACTCGGGCAAACCCGCCAGCCATCAGCCGCGCCGCGTAACGGCCAAGGCCGGCGTCAAGATCTGCCCGGTATGCATGAATTCAGTTGCCGAAGAACAGCTCGTCGAACAGGAAGGCCAGCGCGTGTGCCAGAGCTGCGCCGACAGCCTTAAGAGCAAAGCCGCCAAAAAAGCCGCCGGACCGCCGCCAGACAAGAAGTAGGCGGAACGCAGTGAACAGTTGGCAGTTGGCAGTAACTCACCCTGAAGGGGTGAAACATCATAGCCCAGGGCAAGCGCGCGAAGCGAGCGCCGCCCTGGGTCATGTGTCCTCTCCATTTTTGACGCCCTGAAAGGGCAAAACAAGTGTTTTAGAGCCCCACTGGGCGAGTGTTCGAATGTCGTGCGCTCTCCTCTTGCTTCGCTTCAACTGCGACGGCTGGGCCTGCATTGCCCCTGTAAAAACTCTCACCCGAGCGCGCGAAATTCCTGTTGTAGCGGCCTCAACCGTGGCTATCATTTTGGTGAAGCCGCGCGCTGAATTACCTATATCCCGTTTCGGTTCGCCTGACCGACGGGACAAACCAGCGCGTGGTGGTTGGTATAGGCCGCGAATTCTTCCGACATCTCAAAATTGAATCATACGCTGGCCGCGCCGTTTTCGGACGCAGCCGTTCTGGCGTAAGCGGTACGCAGCGTTAACGCGTGCTGCCGGAAGATCCTCCGCGGCCTGAAGGAGGATCGTTATGGAGGACACGTTTTTTACGGTTGAGGAAGCGGCGAGCATACTGGGCTGCGACCGGGCGACGGTGTACCGCATAATGGCAAACGGGTGGCTCAGCCGCCCGCCAGGCACGACGAAAAGAGAAACCGGTGGACGCGTGACGCGAAAGTCGCTTTACCAGCTTCTGCTGATCGATCGTCTAAGTTGCCTTCCCCCAAAGACTTTCATTAAACTGCCGGTCCGGCGTAAAGTTTTTGAAAAATCTGAGTCGCAAATCGCGAACGCAAAGCATCTCAGTATAAGTGAGGAGAGGGTCATTCCTGCGCAAGCGGCCCCTCCCGATAATGGGAATCGGCCGGATCAATCAAAGCGATGCCTGCACCACGACTTCGCGGAACAGCACCAGTTCAGCCTGGGATGGAAGGCGCGGCAGTTGGCACCTGGCGATCCGTCTTTTCAGGACGACCTGATCCAAGAGATGTCGCTGGCCATACTGGAATACGATCAGCCTGCCAGTTTTGAGTTCCTCTTCGAGCTGGCCACCAATCACGCAAAGATGTACATCCGCTATGAAATCGCCCGAAATATGCTGCGGCTGGGTGCGGCTCGTTACGCACGCGATCGCTTCGCAGAAAGAATGGAAAGTCTACAGGCCTTGATCGACGAACTGATCGAACGCGGCGTGCCGACTGAATGGATCGAAGAGGTGCTCGGCGAGCGGCTGGACGTGGCCTGAAGTAAATGTGGTGCGAACTTTAGTTCGCAATCCTGTTCGCGAACTGAAGTTCGCGCCGCAATGCTGAACAGGGCCCGCACGACGTTTGTTTCAAATGGGGTGAATTGTTTTTACTGCGGACGCTGGTTCTTGCCGCTTCCTGTGCCTGCGGCACCCGGCCCGCGCTCTGCTTGGGCCGGGCCATCCGCGAACTGAAGTTCGCGCCACAAATCCGCAATCCGAAATTCGGAATTCGGATTCGAAATTCGAAATAAAAAAAGACACAAAGCGCGGGGCTTTGTGTCTTCGAGTCTTAGAGTCTTCGTTTTGTCTGTGCCGTACCCGTCTTACAGATCTTTGTTGCGGCGCGGCTTGCCGGTGTCGTCATCGAGAACGTCTATGGTCATCCAGCCGAGCACGAAGTCAATCGCCTGCATCGGGCGCACGTTCACGTTGACCATCACGCCGGCCTGGATCGTCGCGCCAACTCCAAGGAACGAACGGTCGTTATTGTTGGCGTAAACGGCGGAAGTATCCAGATCCATCTTTTCGCTGCGGAAGCTTTCGACCCAGCCGGTGATGCGTTCGCGCTGAACCTTCTGGTAGTACAGCAGGCTGACGCCCACTTCCTTGCGCTTCTCGCGCCACACGCCCGCGCTGCGGCCGCGGAAGCCGACATGGTAGGCATCGCCCCAGCCGCCCATCGCCTGGGCCAGCTTTGTGGCTCGCACATTCACCATGAAGCCCGGGCCAGCGCCGACGGAGAAGTCGACGATGTCAACCAGGTCGTAAAAGCGGCTGAGAAAATAGTGGCCCGCCTGCGCGCCAAGGCTGCGTTCATCATTGCTCCGGCGCGATGAGGTGCCGTTAGCCTGCCTTTCGAGATCGCCGGCGCTGGTGCCGTTGCGGGAAGTCTTCGGAATTTCATCGTCGGCCGCCATCGCAACTGAAAGCGTCAGCACCGCGGCAAACAACGGCAATAATCGGAATACGCGCATGAGCCCCTCTCCAAAGCCATGTGTCTGGCTTGAAAGCATTTATGTAATGCAGGAAGTTTCTAAGATTTCTCTAAAGTTGTCAATGCATATTTTCGGCATAGCTGGCGAGAACTTAATGGGGTCAAACCCTCGAGCGGCACGCAATATGCCAACATTTGCGGGGGCACTCTCTTGAATTCCGCCCTTAGCCGGTAGCATCTGGTGTATGAGCGAGCCGTTAATGGAAGATTATGCGGCGTGGCAGATCAGCGAGCAGCGCCAGCGACACGAATGGACGCTGATGCGTCGAAGCATCGTGAAGACGCGGCTTTCCATTGTAATCTTCGGACATAGCGGGTTCTTCGCCACCTGTCTGCTCCTGAATGCACGCGGCGTCCCGTGTTCGACCTTTATACATCTGGGCTGGTGGTCGCTGCTGCTGGCCAGCCTCCTGCTTCTGCTGATGGAATTTCTGCATGTGCACTCGCTGCCCCGGATCCCACCGCGTTTTGTGGTGCGCCGCAGCGGACTCACCGAGTATGGTGAAGAAGGCCCGCGGACACACTGGGATTGGGGACGCGCCGAGCAGTTGAGCATTGCAACCGACCACGAGCGGCCCGCGTACCGCAGCCTGGTAGTGGCGCTGCGAAGCCAATCAAAGCTTTTTCAGAAATTCACCCGGATTTACATCCCGCTTCCGGAAACCGAGCAGCAGATCAATGAACGCGATATCATTGCCGCCGTCAACGCGGCGCTCGAAGACAACAACATTGAACTCCACCCCACCCGCGGCGGCGCGGTGGCGCTGGTTCCCGTGAAGCGCAACTGACTGAAGGATGCTCCATGTTTTTTCCGTACGCAGATGAAAACCCGCCGCATGCCCGCAAGCCGTGGGTCAACTGGGCGCTGATCGCAGTTAACGTGCTGATCTTCTTTCAGTTCGCGGGCGGGCCGGAGTACCGCGATATTGTCATGCGCTACGGCTTCAAGCCCGCGCAATTCGAACCGCTCACGCTGCTCACGTCGCTGTTTCTGCACGGCGGATTCATGCATATCGCTGGAAACATGTGGTTTCTCTTCCTGTTCGGAGACAACGTGGAACGGCGCTGCGGACATCTGCTTTATTTCATCGCGTATATAATGTGCGGCGTCGCGGGGGACATCAGCCATTTTGTGTTCTTCCCCAATTCGAACGTTCCCAGCATCGGAGCGTCCGGCGCAATTTTTGGCGTGCTCGGGATGTACCTGTTTTTCTTTCCGCGCAACCGCATCAAAGTCATCTTTTTCATCTTCTTTTTCATTCAGCGCGCCGCCATCAGCGCAATCTGGGTTATCGGGCTCTGGTTCGTGTTTGAAGTGATCTCCAGCAGCATGCAGACCATGGGCGGCGTGGAATCCGGCGTCGGGCATCTGGCTCATTCAGGCGGATTCGTTGTCGGCGCTGCGCTCGCGGGAATTTTTACCATGCTCGGTTTGGTCGAACACGAAGACGATCATCTGCTGGCGGTCATGAGCGGCCGGGCCCGGCCGCGGCGAAGCTACTCCAGTGACGACGAGATTGAAGCAGCCGAGTACCGCCTGGAGCGCAGCCCCTACGCCGCGCCGGTGGATGACGGGCGCGGAGCAATCGTCCAGCTGCTTCACGCAGGCCGCACCGACGAAGCGCGACGCGCGTGGAGACGCTACGCCTTCGACCACGCCGAGGGCGTGCTGCCGGTGCGTGAACAGCTTGAAGTCGCGCTGGCGCTGGACAAAAACGGCGAGCGCGGCGTGGCCCGCGACGCATACGAACGGCTGATCAACGCGTATCCAAATGAGCAACCGTTTGCCGCTGAAGCCAATCTCGCTCTTGCGGGCATGCTGCTGCAGGAACTGAAAGAGAGCGGTGACGCGCGCGAAGTTCCAATGATTCAGCGACTGCTTCTGCGCGCAGCCGAGACGCATCCGCAACAGAACCGCCGGGCGCTGGCACAGAAGTGGCTCGAGGCGCTGGCGCATTAAGAGAACGCATGCCGTACGCCGAACTGCACTGCAAGACCAACTTCTCGTTCCTGGAAGGCGCCTCGTTTGCCGACGAGCTCGTTCAGACCGCCGCCTCACTGAATCTATCGGCGCTGGCGATCACCGACCGCAATTCCCTCTGCGGCGTTGTGCGCGCGCACATGGCGGCAAAGGAAGCGAAACTGAAGCTGCTGATCGGCGCGGAGATCGCGCCCGTTGACGGTCCGCCGATCCTGCTGTACGCAAAAGACCGCGCAGGCTACGGCCGCCTCTCGCGCCTGATCACAACAGGGCGGCGGCGCAGCGAAAAAGGCGAATGTTCGATCCAGATGACGGACATCGCCGCACACGCCGGCGGACTTTACGGCGTGGCGCTCTGCAAGTCTGACGCGCGTGATCATTTATCGTTTTATAAAGAAGCTTTCGGTACGCATCTTTACCTCGCCGCCGAGGCGCATCTGAGAAACGATGACAAGCGCAAGATTGCCGGGCTTCAGTCGCTCTCAGAGCAAACGGGCGTGCCGCTGGTTGTCTGCAATGATGTCCATTATCACGACGCCAGCCGCCGCATGCTGCAGGATATTCTCGTCTGTATCCGCCACGGCTGCACAATTCAGGAGGCCGGCGCGCGGCTGTTTTCCAATGGCGAGCGCTGCTTGAAAAGCGAACAGGATCTGCTGGACATCTTCAGCGCGTATGCCGGCCCGAAGACTGCCGCCGAATGGCTTTCGCGCACGCAGGAAATTTCATCGGCGTGCACGTTTGTGCTCGACGAACTGCGCTACGAATACCCTGCGGAGCTCGCACCAGATGGTACGCGGCCGATCGACTGGCTGACGCAGCTGACCTGGCAGGGCGCGCGGGACTTCTGGCCGGCGGGCGTTCCGGAGAAAGTGCGGCGGCAGATCGAACACGAGCTCGCGCTGATCGCCGAACTGCGCTACGAGGCTTACTTCTTAACCGTCTGGGACCTCGTGAAGTTCGCGCGCTCGCGCAATATTCTCTGCCAGGGCCGCGGCTCGGCAGCGAACTCGGCCGTCTGCTTCTGCCTCGGAATCACTTCGGTCGACCCGGCGCGCACGGACGTCCTCTTTGAACGATTCGTCAGCCGCGAGCGCGCCGAAGCGCCGGACATTGACGTCGATTTCGAGCACGAGCGCCGCGAAGAAGTCATGCAGTATGTTTACGAAAAATACGGCCGCGAGCGTGCGGGTATCGTCGCCGAAGTGATCAGCTACCGGCCCAAGTCGGCCGTGCGCGATATCGGCAAAGCGCTGGGCATGTCGCTCGACCGCGTGGATCTGCTGGCGAGCGTCGTCGACGCGTACGGCACGTCTGAGCAGCTTCCCGAACGCATCCGCGAGGCAGGCTTGGATCCGGGCGAGCAGAGCATGCAGCAATTGATAAATCTTTGCCGCGAGCTGCTCGGCTTTCCGCGGCATCTTTCGCAGCATGTGGGCGGATTCGTGATCACCGGCGGGCCGCTGTGCGAGCTGGTGCCGATCGAAAACGCGCGCATGGAAGACCGCACGGTGATCGAATGGGACAAGGACGACATCGATGATCTGGGCATCCTGAAAGTCGATTGTCTTGCGCTCGGAATGCTCACGGCGATCCACCGCTGCCTGGATCTGGTGAACGCTCTTCGAGCGGTCGGCATCGTTCGGGGCGGAGGCGCGCCTGTGTTGACGCTCGCGACGATTCCGGCGGAAGATCCCGCGGTTTACGAGATGTGCTGCCGCGCGGATACGATCGGCGTCTTCCAGATCGAAAGCCGCGCGCAAATGTCGATGCTGCCGCGCCTCAAGCCGCGCTGCTTTTACGACCTGGTCATCGAAGTTTCGATCGTGCGGCCCGGACCTATTCAGGGCGGCATGGTTCATCCCTATTTAAAGCGCCGCGCCGGTGAAGAAGCCGTCACTTACCCGAACGAAGCGATTAAAGCAGTGCTCGAAAAAACGCTCGGCGTGCCGCTCTTCCAGGAGCAGGTCATGCGCATGGCGATGGTCGCCGCTGGGTTCACGCCCGGGGAGGCTGATCAGCTGCGCCGCGCGATGGGCGCCTGGCGCCGGCCGGGAATCATCGAGAAGATGCGCGACAAGATGCTCGATGGCATGCTGAAGAACGGCCTTCCCTGCGCGTATGCTGAAAGCGTCTTCGAAATGGTGCGCGGCTTCGGCGAATACGGTTTTCCGGAAAGCCACGCCGCGAGTTTTGCGCTGCTGGTTTACGCGTCGGCCTGGCTCAAGCTTTATTATCCTGCGGCGTTCACCACCGCGCTGCTCAACAGCCAGCCCATGGGATTTTATGCACCCGCGCAGCTGGTCCGCGACGCGCAGAATCACGGCGTAAAAGTCTTGCCGGTCGATGTGAACGAAAGCGACTGGGACTGCGCGCTGCTTGACGAAAAAACACTGCGGCTCGGCTTCCGCATGGTCAAGGGGCTCTCGTACCGCAATCACGTTGAACCGATCCTGAAAGCGCGCAGCGACGCCGAAAGTGGGGCTGGCGAGAAAAAGCCGTTTGCCTCGATCAGCGATTTCGCGCGCCGCACCGGATTCACACGCGCGATTCTTTCGCGGCTGGCGGCAGCCGATGCCTTCCACGGCTTAAACGTTGAACGGCGCGAGGCGCTCTGGCAGGTGCTGGCGCAGCATGAAGAACTGCCGCTCTTCCAGGAACTTTCAGCCGAGGAACCTGTCGCGGTGCTGGAGAAAACGCCGCTTCACGAACACATCTCGCAGGATTATGAGACGGTCGGACTCTCGCTGAAGGCGCATCCGCTCTCGGTTCTTCGCGAGGACCTCAACAAGACGCGCATAATCCCCTGCGCGGAGCTCGAGAAGATCAAAGACGGCAGCTACGTACGCGTCGCTGGTCTGGTGCTCGTCCGCCAGCGGCCCGAGACGGCTTCCGGCGTGATCTTCATGACGATCGAAGATGAGACGGGGCAGGCGAACGTGATTCTCTGGCCGAAAGTTTTCGCGGCAAACCGGAAAGTCAGCGGAACCTCGAGCGCGGTGATCGTCGAAGGCAAGCTGCAGCGCGAAGGCCTTGTGACACACATCATCGCCCGCAAGCTGCGCGATTTATCCGAGAGCCTTCCCGACATTCAGTGGCGCTCGCGCGATTTTCATTGAGAGTGCCGCAGGAATTCTCAAGCGCGCGGCGCGACCAGTTCAATCAGCACGCCGCCGGTCGTCTTCGGATCAAGGAACGCGACCTGCGTGCCGGCCGCGCCCGGTGCCGGGTAACCTTTCAACGGAACAACGCCCGAGCTCTGCAGCGCCGCGAGATCGCGCGCCAGATCTGTGCTACTCAAGGCGACGTGATGCAGACCCGGACCGCGTTTTTCGAGAAAACGCGCGATCGGCCCTTCGCCGGCGGGATTCGCCTCGAGCAGTTCGATATGCAGCTCGCCTTTCGATGCAAGTTGAACACGGACTTTCTCGCGCTCGATCGTCTCCGGCTCGTGCAGCGTGAAGCCGAGTGCGGCATAAAGCGGCGCGCCTTCCGCCAGCGTCTTCACGGCGATGGCCAGATGGGCGAGTGGGAAATCAGTTGAACCGACTTTCATGCTGCTCCTAACCCGGCCGGTATTCGCCGTAAACGCGGCGCAGCACGCCGCAAATCTCACCGACCGTACAGCGTGCGCGCGCAGCTTGAAGAATAGCCGGCATGCGGCCGGAATCGGCGCGCGCGGCACTTTCAAGTTCGACCAACGCGCGCTGCGCCGCCTGCGCATTGCGGCCGGCGCGCACTGCGGCCACCGCCTGCCGCGCATCCTGCTCCATTTCCGGGCGCAGCGGCTGAACCGAGCTGGCCGCGCCGCCGTTGGTCTCGTCCGTATGAAGATTCACACCCACGGCGTGGCGCGTGCCTGTTTCGAGCTCGCGTTGATATTTGAACGCCGCTTCGGCGATGCGGCGCTGGTAAAATCCGCTTTCGACGGCTTTCACTGCGCCGCCGAGCGCATCGACTTCGCTGATGATTTTTCGGGCATCCTTTTCGAGCTGATCGGTCAGCGCTTCAATTGCATAGCTGCCGCCGCAGGGATCGGCCACATTGGCGATGCCTGTCTCGAACGCGAGAATCTGCTGCGTGGCCAGCGCGAGCCGCGCGGAGAGTTCGCCCGGCAGCCCCAGGGCTTCGTCATACGAATTTGTGTGCAGCGACTGGCATCCGCCGAGCACCGCCGCAAGCGCCTGGATGCCGACGCGAACGAGGTTGTTCTCCGGCTGCTGGCTGGTCAGCAGGCTGCCGGCGGTCTGGACATGAAAGCGAAGCTGCCGCGCCTTGTCCTCGCTGACTCCGAAACGTTCAGTCATTAATGCCGCCCATAAGCGCCGTGCGGCGCGGAATTTTGCGATTTCTTCGATCAGCTCGGTCGTCGATGCGAAGAAGAACGAGAGCTGCGGACCGATCTCCTCAGGACGAATTCCGCGTGCGGCCGCCGCCTGCAGGTACGCCAGGCCATTGGCGAGGGTGAAGGCGATCTCCTGCGGAGCGGTGCAGCCGGCTTCGCGAAGGTGATAGCCGCTGACGGAAATGGGATAAAAGTTCGTCAGGACATTGCGGCAGTGCTCAAGAATGTCGACGGTCAGCGACATACTTGGCACCGGCGGAAAGATGTAATTGTTGCGCGCGGCATACTCCTTAAGGATGTCGTTCTGAACCGTCCCGCGCAGTTTTTCCGGTGTAACGCCGCGTTCTTCGGCGACGACCTGGTAAAAGGCGAGCAGCACGGCCGCCGGCGCATTGATCGTCATTGACACACTTACCGCTGCGATGTCGATGCCTTCGAACAGCCGGCGCATATCGTCAACGCTCGCAACCGGCACCCCCACCCGCCCGACCTCACCCCGCGAGCGCGGATCGTCCGGATCGAGGCCGAGCTGCGTCGGAAGATCGAACGCAGTGGAAAGCCCGGTTCCGCCGCCGGCAAGAAGACTCTTCCAGCGGGCGTTAGTTTCAGCCGCTGAGCCGAAGCCCGAGTACTGCCGGAAGGTCCAGAGCCTCTGGCGGTAGCCACTGTGAATGCCGCGCGTGAACGGCGGCTTGCCGGGAGTTTGCTCGGCCGCAAGCCGTGCCGCATCTACGTCGGACGGTGTGTAAAGCGCCTGCAAGGGGAGGCCTGACAACGTCTCGGGAGGCACGATGCCGATGTCGTCGCGATAGTTTTTCCATGCGGCGCTGCCGTGAAACTTTTCGAGCCATTCTCGTGCGTCGCGTTCGACGAACATGCTGCCTCACACCTCAATTCCCGACTGCAATTCACTCACTCGTTCAAGTCATTCAAAGCAGGCGCGTGAGAGCCTGCTCGATCGTCAGCTCGCCGCGCGCGCAGGCGTCGACAATCGATGCCTGCTCTCCGCCCGGCGCCAGCGCCTCGCCCAGACGCGCTTTCAGCTTTATTCCCGCGCGCCAGATCAGCTCGCGCATCATCCGGCTGCGCTGCAGCGCCTCATGCAAGCCCGGCTGGCGCAGAAAATCCAGGTGCACGTCGCACGCGTCAAGCAGCGCCTCACCTCCGCTGCGCTGCAGGGCACTGAGCAGAATGACCGGCGGCGTCCAGCGCGCGCCTGAAAACGATACAGAAAAGGGTCCGCCGAGCTGGCGCAGCGCGCGGCCGGGTTCGCTGGTGGCGTTTTGAATGGCCAGCTCGAGCTGAATTTTCAGCTCGACAGCCTCGGGCTTATCGCCTTTGTTCACGATGAAAATATCAGCGATCTCGAGCACACCCATCTTCATCAGCTGCACATCGTCGCCGAGGCCGGGAACCTGCACGACGCAGACGGTATCCGCAAGATTGATGATTTCCGTTTCAGTCTGGCCTGCTCCAACCGTTTCAAGAAACACCACCGGGTAGCCAGCGGCGCTGAGCACGCGCAGAGCATCGCTCGCTGCGGCAGCGATCCCCCCGGGCGCGCCGCGGCTGCCCATCGAGCGGATGAACACGCCGGCGTCATTGCGCAGGCTGGACATGCGGATGCGGTCGCCCAGCAGCGCGCCGCCGGTGAAAGGACTCGATGGATCGATCGCGAGCACCGCCACTTTTTCGCCGCGCGCTCGATAAAGGCTGACTGCGTAGTCGAGCAGCGTCGATTTGCCCGCGCCGGGTGGACCGGTGATGCCGATCGTCTGGCGCGGCAGCGCGAAGCCAGCCAGCGCTTCGCTCAGCTTTGTGCTCGAGGCCGCATCGGCCGCTTCGATCAAGGAAATCAGTCGGGACGCGGCACGGCGATCGCCATTCTGGCATGCCTGGGCGAGTTCCGTGGGAGTCTGTTCGGCGCCGCTCATGTTTTCACTTTAGCCGCCTTTCTGCTTGAGAACAAGGCTGCCGCCCACAGCCGAACCGCCCAACAGTCTTCCAGTCGTTGCACTGGCCGCGAACGCAGGCGCCTTGTGAAACGCTTACGCGTGCCGCGGAAACGGGGCTTTGCCCAATGCCGGGACGGCTTTGCGCAAACGGCAAGCGCTCTGAGCGTGCCACTGGCGCCATGTTGAAAAAGCAGCCTATGGAAGGGCGGCAAAAAGGGGGTGAAAAAGCTGGCTGGCCCAAGGCTTGTGATTCAAGCCCGTTGCAATAGCGGTCCCAGCCATAAAGGGGACCTCTTAAAAGATGAAGAAGTGAAGTTTAACAAAGCGTGAGAGCGGAGGACAAGGGGGACGGCGCTTCTGTAGTTTTCTGCCGTACTCAAGAGTAGTTCCTCGCAGTCAGGTCAATAATCCGCAATACAATCGCCGTCATCCCTGACCCCGCTCTCACGCTTGCTTTATCCACACCGCCGGCGAGGCCAGGACAATGACTGAATACGTGGTTCTCTTCCGATTGCCTCTGCACCCCGAATCCGAAATGGCCATTGCGCTGGCAAAGCGCGGCTGGCAGCCCGTGAGCGAGTCGGTGTTCTTCAACGTCCTTGACGAAACCCGCGACGAAGTTGTGGCCAGCATCAAGGAACTCTGCGGCAAGTCCCGCCAGATCCGCTTCGGTTTCCGCACCAGCGCCTTTACAGTTGTGCCCCTCAAGCAGCAGGCGAATGAACCTCGCGACGTGAAGACGCTTTCCTGAGTTCCTCAACGCGGGCCCGCATGGCCCGCCCTGAACTGAACGACGCGCAAAGCACCATCATCTCCGCCCCTTTAACTTCAATAAATCCCTGCGAACGAGCGCCGCTGCTGCTAAGATGCCGCGCTGGTCAGGAGGGGAAGGCATTTTGGCGGAGGTACGTCAACTCTCATGGCAAAGAACGGCAGCAAGCAGGACGGTCCGATCCGAACGGCCATTGTCGGCCTGGGGCGAGCGGGCTGGAGTATTCACGTAAACGGCCTGAAGGATCGCGCGGATTATAAAATCACGGTCTGTATCGACCCCGAAGAAGAGCGGCGCAAGGAAGCCGAACAGCTCCTGGGCTGCAGAACATTCGCGGACTGGAAACAATTCTTAAAAGATCCGGGTGACGCCGAGCTGGTCATCATCGCAACCGCCAGCCCGATGCATGTTCCCATGAGCATTGACGCCCTGAAGGCCGGGCTGCATGTGCTTTCCGAAAAGCCCATGGCCGTGAACCTGAAAGAAGCGGCATTGATGATCAAGGCGGCGCGGAAGGCGAAGGCGCTCTACACCGTTCACCAGAATTACCGCTGTCAGGCCGAGCTGCACCAGGCGCTGGAGGTCATCAACTCGGGGATACTGGGCAAAGTCTTCTTCATCAAGATGAACTGGTCCAATTTCTCGCGGCGCAACGACTGGCAGACATTGCGCAAGTACGGCGGCGGGACTCTGAACAACACCGGCCCCCACTCCATTGATCACGCGCTTCAGTTGATGCAGTCTCCGGTCGTTGACGTCTGGGGCGATCTGCAGGCTGTCGTCACCGCAGGTGATGCTGAAGATCACGTCAAAATCCTCATGCGCGGCAAAAACGGCCGGGTCATCGACATGGAAGTGACCGCCGCCTGCGCCGTCAAGCAGCCTAAGCTGATGATCCTGGGTTCGCTTGGAACACTGGTTCGCGAGAACGACGAATACCTGATCCGCTATCTCGATCCCGCGACGCTGCCCAAGCTGAAAGTTGATGCGCGCCTCGCTGTTCCCGGACGGAAATACGGCGTCCAGGGTGAACAGCTCAGCTGGCAGGAAAAACGCATTCCCGCCAGCCCGCCGGAGAAGAATGTCGATTTCTACGCCGAGCTGTACAATTCGATCCGCAAAGGCAAAAAGCTCTTCATCAAGCCCGAAGAGGTCTACGCGCAGATGGAGATCAACGCGCGCGCGCGGAAAGGAACAAAGTTCGCCTGAGGCAATCACGCGCGACGCATTGGCGCAAATGCAGTTTCAGCCGCGCCTTTGTTGTGGAGGAGGGAACTTTTTATTCTACTGGCCTGAATCAGGGAGATTCGGTTTCAGGCGCGTCGGCGTTCGAGGAATACGGGAAGTGCGGTTCTGAGTCCCAGCCCACTGCCAGCTCGGGAGCCTTGCGGTTCACGCCGCAAGCTCGAAGGATGTACTTCACCATCGTATTACTGTTCTGTGAGGGTTTGTACGCAGGCCCGCCGAGCCCGACATTGGTTTTACCCCGTCCGCCGGTGCCTTCTTCGCCAGGCCGCTTGTCCTTCGCGGCGTACTGGCAGATGTGTCTGCGCACATCGCGGTAATCGCACGGGACTTCTTCGTCCAGGGTAATCACGAGCGGCCGGCCTTCTTTGTCGAAGTCGCGCTTCACGCGGCCAGGCATAATGTAGATCCCGTAAGCGTCATATGCCGTGCCCGGGAATTCACCAAAGCCGACGCGGTATTGTTCAGCGTTCTCATCAAAATGCGTAGAGCGCAGTTCGCCATGCCACCAGTTACCCTCCTCGTCGCACCATTCCAAGGCGCAGTGAACAGCGTTCTCGTGATCTCTGAACCACTGGCGCCACTGCGTAAACGGCGGAATTGGAAGCGGCGGAACAATAGCGCGGTAACGCTTTGCGACGTCAGTCTTAATAGCAACCAGACGGACCTGCGGGCGGCGGTCATCGGCGGGCGGCGTCTGCGCCTTGGCAGCAGGAACTTCTTGAGGTGCGACGAAAGACGCAGGAACGCCCACGGGCTTCGAGTCAGCCTGGGCCAGTTCCGGCTTTTCAGCTTCCAGTGCGTTCGCCGAGAATGCCCCTGCCAGGATACAGATTATCGCTGTAAGATGCGCTCGCCTGGACGAAACCATGTCGCTCCCCAGCCTCGATGATATAACGAGGTAGACTTATATCGGCACAGGGGGAGTAAATTCCAGCAATTTCGCTGAAAAAATTAGGCTTCTGTTATTGGCTCAAAACTCGAGCTCTTTGCGAGGTGCCGGGGCCGGCCGGCGTTTGTTCTGCTCGTTGATATAGAACTCCAGGCGCTGGCGTGCCACAGAGCGGCGGATCGCCGGGGCCTGGGGGTAGCGGCTCAGGTAATTGGCCCATGCCGCAGCGCCCGCTTCCGGGCTTGCGGTAAAGTCATTTTCCTGGTCGAGCAGCTTTGCAAAATCTTCAGTTTCAACCAGTTGCATCTGCGTCGCAACAGCCGGCTCAGGCGTGAGGTTTTCCCGCGAGCCGGTTACCATGTGCGAGAGGAACATCATTAAGGAGAGCACACCCACAGTCGCCAGCGCGGAAATGACCGAAATGGCGGCCGGATGACGGATAATTTCTGCAGCGTATACGCCCCATGATTTCTTCGCCGTTGCCGGCCGCTGCAGGATACAGCTCGAAATTGCCGCAGGATTGGGCAAGGGCGTGCCCGCGACGACTGCTATCGGCTCGGCCAATCGGGCGTAGAGCGCTTCCGCAACTTCGAGGGCTGCCTTGGCCGATTGGAAACGATGCTCGGGTTCCTTGGCCATGAGACTGTCGACGAAGCGCACGAATTCCACCTGCAGGCCCGGTCGCGCTTCACCCAGTGACTGCGGAACATCGGTCAGATGGCGCGACATCACGGCCAGCGGCGCGCCTTTTTCGAATGGAGTCCGCCCCGTCATCATTACAAAAAGAGTTACGCCCAAAGAGTAAAGATCGGATCGCGGATCAGCGTAGCAGCCGCGGATCATCTCCGGTGCCATGAAATGCGGCGTACCGATGGGCCGGGCATCCAGATGCGGCGAGAAGAATGCCGTCTTGCAACTGGAAAGGCCCGTGCCGATCAAACGTATGTTGCCGTTCGTTTCAACAAAAATGTTCTTCGGCTTTACGTTGCGGTGGCAGATGTCGCGCGCGTGCAGCGCCGAAAGCGCCCGAAGCACCTGGACAGCGACATGCAGCGCGAAGCGCTCGTCGGAGGTGCCGATCTGCGAGAGGTGTTTCTGGAGCGTCTGGCCGTTAACATATTCCAGCGAGACGTAATGGAAACCATCGCGCGTGCCGGTGTCGTAGAGCGTGATCAGGTTGGCGTGCGGCGCCTGCGCATTCACATAGGCCGAACGGTTAAAGCGCTCTAGCGCCACATCCGTCGCCGGCGGCCACTCGGGAAGAAGTTTCAGAGCGACGATGCGGCCGAGACGATCCTGGCGCGCGCGGTAAATCAATCCACACGATCCCTCATGCAGCGGTTCCAGCAACGTGAAACCGGCAATGCGCGGCAGCTTGATGTGAATCCCTGAGCCGCTGGATTGGTTGGAATGAATCGTGGGCATACTAAGTATCCCGAACGCGCGTACACGAGTAAAGGCTACATCCAATTTCCGACGAATCAATGATTTACTGGATGACTCCGCTTTGACTCAACTACGCGCCAGATTGTGCACCGAGTGCACCTGACACTTTGCCACCGCGATGCACGTGTGCAGGAACTATTTTTGGTCGTCCACCTTTTCCATTGCACTGACTTCTATAGACTTGGCGTCGTCTGATTCTTTGCCTGTGATCTTCCAGCGGCGCCGCTGCAGGAACTCCTGAGCATGCGCTACACCAGGGCCGGTCAGGAACCGTTCGCTTTTCCCGAGCACCACAAACGGGCGCAACGGCGCGTACTTTCCTTCGCGCGTAGTCCGGACTTCTCCGCTCCACTCCGTGCGTTCTTTCATCTCGCTGACGAGAATGGTCTTCTTGTCATCCGATAAGCTGCCGCGAACAACCCAGAAGCGGCCTTTGCTGCACGCTTCAACAGGCGCAACGGCATCGCCTTTCAGCAGCCAGCGGTTAATTTCGTTCTGCAGAAACGGATGCTGCAGACCCGGCGGCCCTTTCTCCATGCGGGCCGTGCGAACGATTCCCACCCATACGGAATCTTTCTCGCCCGCGAAACCAGGTATCGCCTGAAAGACGCACAGGCCGGCTAGAACGATTCGCGGCAGAACAGAAATCATTCAATCAGCTCCGGCAGGACTTGGCAAAAACGCCCGAACAGCGTATGAGTATGGCATGAGCGTGTGCGTGAATCACCCCAACATCCAGGCGGAAGCCCGCTGCGCCTGCTGCCACAAACCCGTCTGCGGCGCGTGCGTTTTGCGGCAGGGCAGTTCCACGTTCTGCTCGGAAAAGTGCATCGAGAACGCCGCGCGCTTCAATGCGAGTTTCCGCCCCGACCGCGGCCCCGGCTTCTTCGGGACGATCAAGAACATGATCGTCTCACTCGTGGGGCTGGCCGCCGTGCTGGCCATTATTGCGGTGCTCTGCGCAAAGGTGCTGAACATTCCGTTCTTCGTCAATCTGCTGAAGAAGTTCGGCCTTTAACGCTTTTGTTTCTCGAACTCACTTCGGCGGAACACGCATCTCGCCATCAGCGTAAAGCACTTTCGAGCCCGGCTTGAGAGGCGTGATCACCTCAATTTTCGCGCCCGGCTCCCAGCGGCGCAGGTACAGCAGCCGCTCCTTTGTTTCCGGGCAGCTCAGCTTGCCGTTTTCGTCCAGAAGCGAATCCCCCTGCGGGACGTAGCCGCCCTTCACCAGTTCGCTCAGGCTGGGCGCGTTCTCTTTTTTGTCGGCCCGGTACTTTATCAAGGCGGCGTAATACATCTTATAAAGATCATCACGGGTTTTTATGCTGCCGCTGGAAACCGCGGGCGCAGCCGGCTCGGAAGGCTTCACGGGTCCTGCTGCCGGTTCCTGAGTCACCGTGGTTGCAGGTCCGACTTCGACGCGTCCGGTGATCCCTGCTGCGGCCAGAACGGCATCGATCACCTTCAGCGTCTGCTCGTCAGCGCCTTTTCCGGGTTTGACGAACTGGCGCTGTTCACGCGTCCAACCCTGCAGCCGCAGCAGGGATTCGCGTTCGATATCGTACGGCGTTCGCGTGGGAGCGGCGTCTCCAACGACGGGCTTGATCAGCGTCGGCGGGGCGGTTTTCTCGGCACTATCCACCATCTCAATACGCTTATTGACAATCCGCTCAGCAGCGGCGAACCAGGCAGCGGCCGGTTCCTGCGCGTCAGCGCGGCGGAACATCTCACCGAGCAGGTACGCGGTGGGAGCGGGATCCGAAAGGCCCTCGAGCTTGCGCCCTGGATCGAACTCGGGCGGGCGGAATTTAATCTCCTGCCGATCAATGGCTGCCATGTTGCGGCGCGCCGCCTTGAAGAGCCATTCCTCTTCACGCTGCAGACAGTGCAGGCGGTCCTGCGCAATCGAGCGCAGCAGGCGCAGTTGCCGCCCAACGCGCTCTTCGAGTTCCTTGTTTTCAGCCGCAATTTTTTCCGGGATGTGCGTGATCGACTCCTTCAGCGCGCTTTCTGCTTCGCGCAGATTGCCCAGCCTGTCCAGCGCTCCCGCGTGCGTGAGATGCAGAATGAAAAAGTCCGCGGTTGTCACATAGCTCTGCTGCTGCGCCGTATTCGGATTGGGATTTTTCGCGCGCGCGGAACTGGAATCTTTTGCGGCTTTTATCACCGCAGCCACGGCCTGTGCCAGGATACGCGGATCGGTTTCCGCCCGCGTGACGTCCAGCATCGGGTCGCCGCGCCGCCGCCGGATGCCCAGGCATTCTGATTGGATCATGAAATTCATGCGCTTGATGGACTTGCCGAGGCTGTCCTGGAGAGAGGGATCCAGCGCCGGAGCTGAGACTTCCTTGCAGATTTCACGCCGGCAGGCGTGCGCGCCTTCCAGGTAAAGCCGCGCCATCAGCGTATGCGGCGCCTTTTCAAACTCGTAGATCTGGATCGCGTTCTCGTACTTGAGCCAGTCGGGAATCTCGTGCTGCGGAACATACTTTGCAAACTGCAGCAGATCGGCGGGCAGTTCATTCTTTTTGTCTTCATTCAGCCCCGCGACGCGGATCATGCGGTCGCGTGTTGCCGGCGAAAGCTTTTCACGCACGAATTTTTTGATCGTCTCGTCCACAGGCTTGCCACTGAGCGATAGCGCGAATCCATCCGGCTGGCGGCTTGCCGGAATTAACGCGGCATAGCCGCATTCCGGGCAGAGCCACGCGTTGCTGTGGACCGTGAATTTTCCGATGCTGTGCTCGCAGAAATCACGGTCGATCCCGCCGCGGTTGTTCTGATTGCACGGCAGCGTTCCGATGAATTTTGTTCCGCACACCGGGCAGGGCACCGGGCGCTCGAGAGTCTGGATCTGCGGAAGTTTCTGGGGCAGTCCGGTCTTGGGATCGATGGGAATGCACAGGAATCCATCTTCGCCGTGCTTGAACAGAGGCTGGCTGCAGATGTTGCAGAGGGCCGCCATGCCGGCCGGAACCTGCTCGACCGCTCCCCCGCCCTTCACCGGCTTCATCTTTTCGAAGCGTTCGAAGAGGTCTTTAAGAATTGTATCGTCGCCGGTGGCATTGGGCGGAATCAGCGGCGGCGCGGGCGGCGCCTGTCCCGCCTGAGCTGCAATGCAGAGTCCCGCAAAAAGCAAGGCCATTAAAGTCGTAAGCTTCATTCACGCATCCTTGAGTTCGTTATGGGAAGACGCGGAAGTGTAGCGTTTTTCGCAATCTTATTCCATCGGAATTGGCCCTGCAAAAAGCCACCTCCGCGGCCTTGTGAAACGCATTGACACATTCTCTGCTTTAAACGAAACTAGCGCGGTGCTCTTTCGGAGGCCTTCATCATGCGCGTCAGTTCCGTTGCAGCCATTGTCTGTACTGTTGCAGCGTTCGGTTTGAGTGCTGCGGATGCTCCGTTCGCGGCTGAGCGGTCGGAAATTTCACTTCTAAAAGCACCGTCCCGCGACGCCATCATAAAGGGCGAGAAAGCGGAACCCGCGCGCATACATGCGTGGGCCGGCGCGTTCATCCAGGCCAAGGAAAAGCGCGCCAATGTCGAGCTCGAAGCACTGAAAAAGAAGATGATCGCTGAAGAAGAAGAGCGAGTGGCTACCGAGAAGGACCGACAGCGCCGCCAGGAAAAGTACAATCAGAATTTTGGAAACATCGGTGCATCCGGTTCCAGGTCTGCCCAAAAAGGCAGGATTCGCATGAACCTGGACTTCCAGGTTCCCGAGCTCGAAACCTATCGCGCTGTCATCGAGACTCTCCGCCTGCAGCAGGCTCTTGCCACCGATATCGGGCAGGTGCTCTCGCTGCTGGACCGCGACGGTGACGGCAAGCTCTCCGGCGACGAATACCGCGACGCTGGCGCCATGGCGCTCTCGACAGCGCGCGCTTTTCAAAAGCTGGATGCAAATGCCGACGGATTCATCACAGAGGACGAAATCGTTCTGGCGCGGGGCATTCCTGCCAGCGCCCAGTCTGCGATCCGCAGCGGCCGCAGCGCCGCATCTGCCATCGGGTACAAAATCAAGAACCACGATACTGATGGCAATGGCGTGCTGGACCTCAACGAGCGCAAGGCGATGGCGACCGTCTTTACGGACCTGTCCATCCGCCTGGGCCAGGAAGCTGATTTTTACAAGTCACTCGTCGAGGCGATTATTCTCGCGCGCGAACCGGTTGCCGCAAAATTCGCAGACATTGAAGTTGTCCCCTGAGATCCGTTCTGCATGCTGAATCTGTTTCCCGGTGACCGGCTCTGGGGCCGGTATCGCATCGAACGCCTGCTCGGTGACGGAATCTCCGGCGCCTGGATCAGCACCGTTCCCACGACGCCCAAATCGGTAGGGTCACCGGCCCGCGCACTGCTTCTTCCATTAAGCCCGCCTGCTCACGATCCGTTCGCGCCCCTCGCCGGGTGCCTCGCGGAAATCGGCGCGGCCATGAATCTCAGCCTCGCCGTTCCATCTTCCGGACGTAAGCGCAGCCAGTCGCGGCCGCTGCCGGCGCTGCAGAGCGAGCTGCCGTTGTTCGGAAAAGTCGAATGGATCGGCGAGAACGGCCCCGGCGGAATGATTCTGATTTTCGAACAGAAAGCAGAACCTCTCCCCGCTTTGCTTGCACAGCACGGCGCCTTTTCCGCCGCGCAATGCGTGCAGCTGCTCGAACGGCTCGCGCGCGATTTAGATGATTTGCTCGCGCTCGTTGCCGCGCCCGCGCAGCGGCAGCAGCGTACCGAACGGCTCGTCCGGGCTCTTTCCCGCCTGCTGGTTCCAGACAATCTTGCGTTATCCGCGTCCGGCGCGCGGCTGATCATACGCCCGGCGCTACAGGCGACTGGCATCGCACAGCCGCCAGCCTGGTGCCACTGGATTGCCCCCGAATTATTCTCTGAAAGGCCCGCTGCCGCGACGGCCCTGGTTTACGGCGCGGCGCGTATTGCCGGGGCGCTTGCGGCAGGACAGCTTACACCCGATGCAACAGCCGAGCGCGCCTGGAGCGAGGTATCAGAGCGTGCGTCAGGCAGCACAGACGCCGCTCGCGAGTTCTTGAAATCGGCCGCTGCCGAAGGGTGGCCTGAACCCGCGCGCAGCCTGCTCGCGCGCTGCCTGGCACGCGGTGCATCGCGGCGGCTGAGCTCGCCGGGAAAGCTTGCGGCTGCCTGCCAGGCTCCCGCGCTGCTTGCTGCGCTCCAGCCTGCGCACTGCGCCGCCTGCGGATTTGTACTCGCCCGAAACGAGAAAAGCTGCGCGTGCTGCGGAACAGTTGCCGCACAGAGCTCCGACGCGGAAGGCTCCGGCGGCGGCAAGAGCGAGTCGCAGCCGCAGCGCCCGCGCCGCAGCGGAACGACGACGATCCTGAAGACCAGCTCGCAAGCCGCAATGGCCGCCGTTGCCGTGCCGGAGCTGACCAGCATGGCTATCGTCCCGGCGGGCCCATTTCTCTCCGGCGAAAACAAGACACCGCGCACGCTCCGCGCGTTTGCGATCGACCTCACTCCGGTGACCGAGGGACAGTACAAGCAGTTCCTTGCTGCAGCGGGAAAGACCGCGCGCCCGGGCGGGCCGGGCTCTGCCGATGCTGCGCGGGACAATCTTCCTGTGACATCGATCACCTGGTTTGAAGCCAACGAGTTCGCTGAGTTTCACGGCAAGCGCCTGCCCACGATTTACGAGTGGGAAAAGGCGGCGCGCGGCACCGATGGTCGCAAGTTTCCATTCGGAAACCAGTTCAAGCCCGCGGCAGCGCGGCTGCGGCTGACTGACGATAAGAGGCGCAAGCCGGACGGTCCGCCGCAGGCGGGCAGCATTCCCGAGGGCGCGAGCCCCTACGGCGTTCTTGACATGGTCGGCAGCGTGCTGCAGTGGACGTCAAGCGCCCGTCGCTCTGGCGAGCGGCTCTTCCGTGCAATCAAGGGTTCGTGCTACCTGGATGGCTCGCCTGAACTGGCGCGCTGCACCAGCATTCAATATCTGCCGCCGGAAACGCGCGAGGCCTATATTGGTTTCCGCTGCGTGAAAGACATCGACTGATTCGCCGCGGCACTGACGCCGCGCAAAACAGGAACGCTCCGGAGGCGCATGGACATTCCCGAAGTCGTCATCACCGGAATGGGCTGCGTGACGCCGCACGGCAAAGGCGTGCAGGCGCTCTGGCGCGGACTGCTCGAAGGACGCTCGGCCCTGCAGCCGCTCACGCTTTTTGACGCGTCTGTCTTCCGCAATCCACTGGCCGGAACAGTGTCCGGCTATCCTGCGGATCCGGAATGCAAGGCGCCATCACGCGCGCTGCGGATGCTGATCGATGCGGCAGACGAAGCCGTTCAGGATGCTTTGCAAGTCCCGCAAAGCGAGGCGTTGTCCGCCAGGATTTCAGCCGACGAAGACTGGAAGCACGCGGCGCTTGTGACGGGCACAAACTTTGGCGGCATGTCAGCGGCCGAAGTGGCTCTCGTGGACGGCCGCACGCAGCCTGAAAAGGCAGGGCTCGAGGGTTATCTCTTCGGCGCTGCCGGCAACACGCTCGCGGCGCGGTACGGTTTCGCCGGACCGAGGCTGAATCTGTCGCTATCCTGCGCGTCTGGAACCGCTGCGATCGGGCTGGCCTGCGACATGATCCGCCGCGGCCGGGCGGATGTCGCTCTGGCCTGCGGCTACGACGAACTTTCACTCTATGTCTACGCGGGGCTTTCAGCGCTGCGCGCGATCACGCCTGAGACCATCCGACCCTTTGACAAACGCCGCAAAGGCACGCTCTTCTCCGAGGGCGCCGGCGTGGTGGTGCTGGAGAGCGCTGCGCATGCCGCGGCACGCGGACGGACGCCTTATGCCAAGATCGCCGGTCGCGCCATGAACAATGATGCCTACCACATGACCGCGCCGGAACAGGAAGCACGCGGAATTCAGGCGCTGATGCGCGCCGCGCTCGCGGATGCGGGTATCAGTCCCGAGCAGATCGACCACCTCAACCTGCACGCGACCGGCACCCCTTACAATGATGCCATCGAGACCAAAGCGGCGCATGCCGTATTCGGTGGGCGCGGCCGGGAGATTCCCGTCTGCAGCGTCAAAAGTTCAATCGGTCACTGCATGGGCGCGGCCGGCACGATTGAATCGATCGCGGCCGTGATGAGCCTGCGTGAGCAGAAAGTTCCGCCCGTTCTGGGCCTCGATCCTGAGCAGAAAGATCCGGACTGCAATCTCAACACGCCCACGGGCGTGCCTCTCGCGTGCGAGATCAGGACGCTGCTGAAAACATCGTACGGATTCGGCGGCACCAACGCGGCGGTCGTTCTCTCGCGCACGTAAAGCAGGCTTCGCAGTGTCCTCTCAAATGTACTGAAACAATTTGGATTTGTGTTTTTGGACGAAATTCCTGCCAGAAATATTTTGATTGCTGCAAGATATTGAATGCACTGAAGTTGCAGTGCCGAAAAGTTCGAACAAATTTTGTCACTCGCTCACTTTGCGCCCCTGCAGCAGCCGTAGCACGGCCGTCTTCCCCCTGCAGTTGTGCGTTGCAGCGTGCTCTACAAACAAAAACGAGCCGCTTGCGCGGCTCGTGATTTTGCAAAACGCTGAAAGTCTTACTTTGCGGCGGGAGCCTTCGGTGCAGGCTTTGCCGGAGCAGCCGGCTTGGCCGGCGCAGCGGGTGCGCCGCCGGCTTTGGGATCAGCAGCCTTTGCGGGCGCGGCAGCCGCTGGAGCAGCATCAGCGGCCACGGCCACGCCAGCCTTCTTCAGCGCTTCTTCAGCTGGGCCTTTGAAATCGCTCTTCTTAAAGTTCTCAATGACGACTTTCCAGTGCCGGATGGCCTTCTCGCCAGCGTCGGATTCGATGTTCTTGAGCTTGTCGTAGCACAGGCCCGCGAAATAGTGCGCGGAAGCCACATAGTCATCGTTGTCGAAGAACTGTGCTATGATATGCAGGAAAGCCCAGCGCGCTTCGGCGTAAGCGTTGTTGGCCTGGATCGTCGCGCCTTTGCCCTCGAAGTCGACGGCCTGCGCCAGCCACGACTTGCCCAGCACCGTGTAGGCGCTCGGCAGCAGCGGCAGATGCTTGTCGCCTTCCTTCTTGAACTTGTCGACGATGGACTCGGCCTCGGCCTTGGCGCTGTTGTAATCCTTCATCGCGACCAGGGCCTTGAGCACGCCGTCAACGGCATCGGCCAGCAGTTCGGGATACTTCTGCGCCTTGAAGCGCGCGGCCAGCCACTTTTCCTTGGCGTCATTCCAGTTCTTGCTCGTTGCCGCGCGGCGTTCAGCAACGCGCGCCGCCGCGATGGCGACGTGAGCGCTGGCGCGATCGCACTGCTCGCCGAATTCCTGAGCGATCTTGATGGTCTCGTCGCGGTAGGCCTTGATGCGCGCCTCCGCGTCCTTCAGCGCCGCTTCGGCCTCATCCAGATTGCCCTGCTCGGCCAGGCAGATGGGAATCTTCACGACAATATCGAGCAGGAAGCGCGACTTCGGATTGGCTTCGAGCGCCTTCTTGAAATAGACGACAGGCGGCGCGTATTCGGTACCCGACTTCCCTTTGTAGCCCGCGAAGGCGCCGAATTCATAAAGAGCATTGGCGATGCCGTAATTGCAGTATTCGGCCGCCCACTTCTGCTTGGTCATGTTCTCCAAAGCTTTGGTGAAATACATGGCGGCCAGCGTGTAGCGGCCTTCGTCGCGCTTCTCGATCGCAGCGGAATAATTGGCGTCCCTGTCGCCATACACGACGTCCTTGACGAAGCAGCTGGCCACCTTGATTTCGGCGCCTTTCTTGCCGATCACCTGGAGGTAATTGTCCTGGATGATCTTCGTTGGAGGCGCCGTTTTGCCGTCGTTGCGCAGGATCGCGTCGAATTCTTCTTCGGGCGCATTCGCGTCGGGTTTTGCTTCTCCCGCCAGCAACTGCGCGTTCAGCGCCGCGGAAGCCAGAAGCATCGCGAGTACCAGGATTCGAGTCGTGCTCATGTTATTCTCCTGTCTTTCTTAGTTCCTGACAGCGATTTGTGCCTGCGGCGCAGCGGACCGGGAATAGTCCCGGTCCGCGCGCGCCGGAGTTTACTTCGCGTCGGGCGCCTTTTCGGCCGGCTTTTCGGCGGCGGGTGCAGCCGGAGCCTTGTTCTCGCCAGCGGGTGCAGCGGGCGCGGCCGGAGCATCCGTCTTCGGCTCTTCCTTCTTGGGTTCTTCCTTCGCGTCTTCCGACTTCTCGGCCTTTTCGGCTTTTTCGTTCTCCGCCAGCGCGTCGAACACCTTCTTCAGGTTGCCCGGCATCTTGGCGCCGCCGTCGTAGCATTCCTTGAGGAAGGTCTTCATGTCCGGCCAGCGTTCTTTCACGCGCTTGGCATCGAAGCCGATGGTCAGCGCCAGGAACTCGGGATACTCTGCCGCTTCCGTCCACTTCTTCTGGATGGCATAGATTTCCGAGACGCGTTTGCTGGCGTCGAAGAAGACCATCGAATCCTGGTCGGGCGCCTCGATGCGGACCTTGTTCAAGCTGTTGAGGGCTTCCGCGTAATTGCCTAGGGAGATGGCGATTTCGGCTTTCAGCGTCAGCGTCTCCGGCGTTTCTCCCTTCATGGCGATAAGGATATCCAGCTGCTTGAAGGCCATCTCCTTGTAGCGCTTGCCTTCGTCGGTGCGGTTTTCCTTGTCGTAATCCGTCGCGACCTTCATCGCCTTCTTAAAGAGCAGTTCGCGGGTGGCGAAGATCTTGCGGCGGAAGTCGATTTCGTCCTCGATGATGGCCAGCAGCGACTTGCCGCCTTCACCCAGCTTGGCGTCGAAGGTCTGGCAGTCAGGGTAGTTCTTCTTGATGGTCTCCAGCTGGATGCGCGCGCGCTCCATGTCCGAATTAAACTGGTCGAACTCCGGACGCCTGCTCTGTTCGGCGGCATTCACGCCCGCGGTGGTGTCGTACATGTAGTCCACGAGGATCTGGTGATCCTTGACGCAGCGGCTCATCTTGTTCAGTTCGCTGTACTTGATGAGCTGCTTCATCTTCGCGAACTTTTCCTGCCAGACCTTTTCGTCGTCCGGAATGCGCAGGTTCTTGCTTTCCGGATCGAACGTATCCAGCAGCTTCTTGCACATGTCGGCACACTTCTTGTCGCGGCGCGTCTTGTTGAAGAGGTAGACCAGCCGGCTGTAATCCTCCATCGTCGGCTGTTCGTCCTTGTCCTCCTCGATCATTTCAACGCGTTCGGCCTGCAGGTCGGCGACCTTGTTTTCGTACTTATCCATCATTTCGATGGTGATGCCCGGCTTGTTCTCTTTCACGAACTTCTCGACCTGGAATGCGGCGAGATTGTTGCGGCGGCTGAGGGCGTTGAGCATGTAGACGAAGGTCTTGTTCTCCTTCGGCTTGGCCTTGCGCCACAGCTTCATCGTCTTTTCCGCGCCCGAGAGGTACACGTCCACGTCCGGCACAACCGTCGGCGGCGAGGCCAGCTCAATCTGCGCGCGGAACTTGTTGAGCAGCGCAACGTCGGCCGAGGATTTCGTGCCGACTAAATCCGGATTCTGGTTCTCCCATTCGATGTACGCGTCGGCCGTCTTGACAACCTCCTGCCAGCGGCCGGCGCCGCTGTTAAGGGCGTTGCGGGCCAGCAGCACGGCGCCTTCGAGCTTCTTGCGCCGGTCGATGTCTTCCTGCTCACCCTTAATCGACTTCACATCTTCGAAGTACTTGTCGAAGGCTTCATTGCCCTTCTTGGCGTACTCTTCACACTTGGCCTTGAACTCAGCCATGCGGCTCGGGAACTTGCCCGTTGCCCAGAGCGACTGCGCCATCACGTACGCGGTGCCGGCCTGGTACATGGCCATTTCATGTGGCATCGTGCCGGGCTTGACCTTGGCGAACTTGTCCGTCGCTGCCAGGTACTTTGCTTCGGCCTGCGCGTACATGTCTTCGGCGGCCTTGGGATCCTTCACGCCCTTGGCGCCGTCCATGATGCCGCGCGCCAGTTCCATCTCGGACTTGCCGAGCTGGTACTGCGGATCGCTGGCAAACTTGCTGTCGTCCTGGATGCCTTCCTGCACAATCACGCGGGGCTTGAGCTGCTTGTTCCAGCCGTCGGCGGCGTTCTTGTGCGTTTCGGCGTTTTTATCCAGCGCGAAGAGAATGTTCTTGCCACTCTTGGCCAGCAGCCCGTCGGCCTTGTCGAGCTCAGCGAGCAGTTCGGTCGCCGGCTTGGCAATCTTGCGCTGCTCGGGCTTGGTCAGATCGGGCATCCACTTCTTGCGGTTTTCAGGCAGGTACGAATCGCGCATGGCCTTGTAGGCGATCGCGGCTTCGTAATAGTGCCCCATCTTCAGGTAGCAGAGGGCCATTTCAAACCAGCCCTTGGGCTCGATGGAAAGCCGCGTGACCAGGTCCGTCTTCGGCTTGCGTGCTTCGCCGATCGCGCGGCGGTAGTAATCGACCGCGTCCTGGTACTGGCCGTACGCTTTGTCGAACTGCGCCTTGGCCTTCTCGTCTTTGGCCGAAGACAGTTCATCGTACTTCTTGTACTCCTGCTGCCCCATCAGGAAGAAGCCGTTGGCTGCGTCGTACCACTCCGCGGCGCTCAACTTGGGGCGCGCGTTCGGCTTGTTCTTGCGCATGTCGTCGAGCACTTCGGCGATCGTGCGGCGGTATTCGTTGGCCCAGCGCGTCACGGCGCCGCCCTTGGTTTCTGCGGCGATCATCTCGCGCAGTTTCTTGACTGCCTTTTCGTACTCGGCGGCAGTCGCATCGGCCGGGAGGGTCAGCGCCTTGGCGTAATCGATCAGCAGGTCTTTGCCGGAATCCTTTTCGAACAGGAACCGCATCTCAGGCGTGACCAGCGATTCGACGATGATGGCTTCGACGTCCGAATACTTCTTGGCGCGCATCTTCATCTTCACGAGGTCGTGAAGGATGTTTTCTTTGAGGATCAGGATGGCCTTCTTCTGTGGCGCCGCCATTTCACCCGGGTCGATCAGCAGCGCTTCGTTCCACGCTTCCGCGGCCTGCTTTTCATCGGCAACAGAGGCATAGGTGCGGCCGAGCATGTAGTTGTACCAGGCGACGATGACCGGGAATTCCGAGAAGTACTCGGCTTCCGCGCGCGTCTTGATGAGCTTGGCCAACTCGGTGCCGACTGTCTTCTTTGCCGCGTCGGCATCGTCGTAGCATTCCAGCTGCTCGACCTTGGTGGCAACATAGCGCTTGTCGGAGATCAACCAGTCGTCGAACGTCGCGGCCAGAGGCTTGAGGATGTCCGGCGGAATGGGCTTATCACCGGTAGTGTTCTCTTTTTCATTCCACACCTTATACTTTTCGAAGGCGGGTTTGAATTTCTCGAACTTTCCATCGGCAATGGTTTTGTAACCGGCGGCGATTTTTTCCATCGTCGCTGCGGCTTCCTGACGCAGCTTGCGGGCTTCGGCGGGGTTGCTCTTGTCCTTCTCCTGCGCGGCCTTCAGGATCGCAGTGGCGCGTTTGGAATCGATGGTCGAGGCTTCTTTTTCGGCAACTTCGTAATGCTTGAACTTCTTGTCGCCGGCGAGAATTTCGCGGTACAGCACTTCGGCGTCGTCGAGAAGGTTCTTGCGCTTATCGGCGCTGGCGGTGAGCGCCTGACGCGTCTTTAGCGTGGCTTTGATCAGCTTGCCTTCGAGCTTGGAATTCGCGTCGGTCCTGGCCTCAAGCTGCGAAACCAGATGCTCGACCAGATCGTCCGTCTTAAAGCTGGGCTCGTCCCGTTCAATCAGCGCCTTGGCGAATTCGTAATCGAGTTCAGCCCGGGCTGAAAAAGCCGTGGTGGCGAGTGCCAGCACCAGAGGGATGCGGCACAACAGGGTGGTTGCTTTCATGGGGATCCTCCCGCGAGCGCTGCGAGCGCCGGATACATGCTCCGCCCGTGTTAACGGATTGAGTCCGTCAAACTTGCGATTTTTTTCAAGGTGCACTGGTGCGGCCTCAGGTTGAATTCCAAGAGCAGCACCCTAAGGAAATCTGAGCTTTTGCTCAAGCGCAAAAAGCCTGGCTGAGCCGTTAATGTGTCCAGCCGGGCTATTACATTCCCGAAAAATGTTGCACATGGCGCAGCCCGCCTGCTGCTGACACCCTATTAAGGAGGGACTTGGGCAGCGTGAGGCTCCCAACAAACTCTTCTTAGTGTCTTCGAGTCTTTGTGTCTTGAATCAGTTCGAACCCCGCTCGACCTTCACCGGCGCACCGTTTTTCGCGTGGCTGCGCCAGGCTGCTTCGGTGATCTCGATTACGCGCAGGCCGATCTCAGGCGGACAGCCGTTTTCACATTTGCCGAGAATTGCGCCGACAAAGTTCTTGTTCGGATCCATCCAATCTTCCGTGCGGCTGACCTCGTAGGCCGGTTTCTTGTAGCCTTCCTGCCAGATGATCTTGCCGTTGCGATTATAAACCGCGCCTTCGCTTCCAACGATCGTGAAGTCTTCGTGCCAGGCCGGAGCGTTCCCGATGATGGAAACCGTTCCGATCGCGCCGCTGGTGAACTTGACGTTGATCGCCGAATTGATGTCCACTTCGCCGCCAAAGAATTCCATGCGCGCGCTGACCTCCTCGGCCTGCAGCCCCGTCGTCCACATCAGCATGTCCATCAGGTGCGAACCGCTGTCGTTGATCTGCCCGCCCCCGGAAAGCGCAATCTTCTGCCGCCAGGTGTTGCGCGTGGCTTTAAGCCATTCCTGCGCCTGGTAGGCCGCAACGAATTCGACTTTGCCGATGCGTCCGGAATCGACCGCCTGCTTCAGGAAGCGATAGCCGCCCTGATAGTGGCGCTGATAGGAAATCGCGAGCACGCGCTTTGACTTCTTCGCTCGGGCGCACAGGTCGCGCGCGTGCGCGGACGTGCAGGCCATGGGCTTTTCGCACAGCACGTGAAGCCCCTTTTCGAGCGCCGCGCAGATCTGTTCATAATGGACGGTATGGGGCGAGCCGATGATCACTGCATCGAGCTCGGCAGAGGACAGCATCTTCTCCCAGTCGCTGAACTCGGGAACCTTCGCCAGCTGCGGCTGCTTGGATTTCAGCATCGCAATCGCCGGTTCGACGGTATCCATGAGCGCGACGATCTGGCTCGGCGTTCCTTTCAGCCGGTCCACGTGCGAATTCATGATGCCGCCGCAGCCGATGAAGCCGATACGGACCGGTCCCTTGTTTTCGCTGCGCTCGGAGTTTTTCCTGGACATGAGTGCCTCCTGAGATGCCGGACGCGACGATTAGACGGAAGGTGCTGCGAATGAGCAAGTGAAAGTGGAGTGATGCATGATGCATAATACTTAAAAAGAAACGGAGCGCGCTGATCAGCACGCTCCGTCGCCGTTCATGCATTATGCATCATGCATCACTGCTGTTTCAGCTTCTGAATTTCCTCGAGCAGGATGCGGACCTTGGCCTTCAGCTCTTCCTGGTTTTCCTTCTGCTGAACAATGAGCTGGTAGAGGCGTTCGACTTCCGCCTGCAGTTCCAGCGCTTTGTCTTCGCGCGAGATCACCGTCAACTTCACGTCGCCGCTGCGCGGGTAGTACTTCGCGTTCGGATCCGGCGGCGCGTCGCCGGCGCGGCGCGTGCGGCCCTGCGGCATGTTGTCGTTGCCGGCGCATTCGTCGTCGGCCTCAAGCCAGAAGACAACCTGGTCGCCCACCTTCAGGTTCAGCGCAGAGACATCCCACACGAACGGCGTGGGCGGAACGACTTTCGGCAGCGCGTCTTTTTCTTTCGGGAAGGGCCGCTCAATCCGCTTGAGCTCCACCGGCGCGTTCTCGTTGGCCAGCTGCGCCTCGGTCTGGATGCGGTAAACAATCCAGAGTGTGCGCAAGCCCCAGTCATCGCGCGCGGAGAACGAGACGTTGAGCTTGGCCATTGGCGTGATCGTCAGATCTTTACTCGGCTTAATCAGCCGGATGGCAGGCGGATTGTCCGGCCGCGCATCGATAGGGTATTCCACGGGCGGCTGGCTGTTCTTCAGGCCATCGGTATCCACCAGCGCGACGTGGAAGCTGCCGGACTTATCGATGGGGAAACTGCTGAGCTCCCACCACTCGAGCGTCTTCTCGACTTTCTTCTCGCCTTCCCCCTCAATGCGTTTCTCGACACGCTTCTGCAGCGGGAAATTGCGGCCGTCGCTGCGCTCGATCGTGGCGCTCGCCAGCGGCTTGGTTGCGACAAATTTCACGCTCGCCGTCGATCCCACGAGAGCCGTCATGCCGCCGAACTTCTCGGCCGGCGGATCCTTTTCGCGGGTGTACTCCGGCAGCTTGTACGAGATGCAGTGCCCGCTGGCGGTGACGTCGACTTCCGGACGCGGCAGCACGCGCAGAAGGAAGGGCTCGCTCTTATAGTCGCCGATCCACACGACGACTTTCATGTCTTCGAGCGCCTTGGTCAGCGTGCCCTTGAACGTCGTTCCGCCGATCGGAGCCAGTTCGATGGGAACGACCGTTTCCTTGTTTACGGCCTGGAAGAAGAGCGTTCCCGGCTGATGCGGAATTTCACTGGTCTCATCGACGATGACTTCGATCGGCACGTCTTCACCGCGGACGATATGCTGAGGCTGCTTGATTTCCTTTACGCGCGTCTTCGTCGGGAAACTCGCATTGGGGCTGATCAGGCGGACGCCAAGAGCCTGGAAATAGTCGGGGAAGCGGAAGACCAGGGCCATCTTGATGACCAGGATCATCGCCGCCGCCATGCCGAACTTCATCACCGTTTCGGTGTTAATGATCTTGAAGAAGTCGAGCGGCTCGGACATGCGCACGGTTTCGTCTTCAAGCGCAGACAGCAGCTCGGGCGAGCCCACGTATTTGCCGGCCTTGTCCTCGCGCGAAAGCTGCAGCGTCGAAATCAAGCGGCCGCGCAGATCGGCGTTGCGCGACTCGACACGCAGCGCGATTTCGTCATCGTCCTGAATGCGCGCCAGCTCAAGGAGCAGATATTTCCACACGACGTAACCGATGACGCTCAGTCCCGTGCCGGCGAAAAGAAGGCGCGCCGGGTACGGCAGATCGAAGAGCCAGTCGATCAGGAAGTACGCGAGTACCGTCACGACCAGTGTGACCACGGTCCGGAAAAGTCCGGACAGGATCACAACCGTGCGCTCTTTGTTGCGCACTGCGGCGATTCGCGTCTGTAGTTCGGCGAGTGAAGCCATTTTCTCTCAGTCCTGAGTCTTGAGTCCCGAGTCTCTGCGTCTGGCGCGGAAGTTTTCGACTCCCGACTCCAGACTCCTAGACTCTAAACTCGTCTTACAGCAAGTCGCTGCGCTTTCTCAGCAGCCACTCCGCGCCCATGAAGAGCGTGAAGAGGATCAGCAGAATCGGCGCATCCCAGAGCGTGTTTTCCTTCTTTTCTTCCACCACGCGCTGAGCCTGGTTCAGATCTTTGAGCAGCTGTCCCATCTGGTTGGCGTAGTACATGTTCGCCTTCGTCTCGCCATCCACGCCGGCTTTCACGGAACTCTTGGCGATGTTCTCCAGCAGTTCCTTGTTCATGTTCGGCGTTTCCATTTCGATCTGTGGAACAGTGACGTTGAAATCTGCATGCGCGCCGGCTTCGTCGTCTTCGTCTTTCAGTGTCACACGGAACTTGCCGTCGGCGGCCGCAATCGCCTCCCCGCGGTACACGCCCCGCTGACCCGGCTCTGGCGTAAGGTCCACCTGAACCTGGTTGGCTTCGGTTTCCGTGTCGGTCAGCACGGCCGTGACGCGATCGGCGGTCGAATAGTCGAGATCCTTCTTGGTGAGAACGCGCGCGGTGATCTTCACGCGGTCGCCGACTGCGTACTCTTCCTTGTCCGTATTGATTTCAACGCGCGCCGTGCGGCCCAGGAGCTTGGCCAAGCCCAGGTACTGGACGATGTGCCCGTGCATGCGCTCGAGCGCATCGGGCCCCAGTTCAGATGGATAGCGCATGCGCCAGAGATCGGCGAAGGCCTGGTAGAGCACGCGGCCGCGGCCAACCTGGCTGGTGATCATCAGCGGAACAGGACCGGTGCGCGATTCGCGATTGCCTTTTTCGCCGCCGAGCATCAGCAGCGTTGAAGCGCCCAGCTTCGCGCGCGTGGCGTGGTGGTGCCAGTACATCTCGGGCATCAGGTCCCACAGGCTCGCGTTCTGGTCCTCGCTGCCCTGCAGGGATCCCACATCCAGGCGCGTGACGCTGTGCGTGCGGCCTTCGGGCGTAAGCACCAGCCGGAAGGGCTCCGTCAGCGGGCTCTGCTGCTCGTCTTCGGACGTGACGTCCGCATTGCGTTCGAACTCAATCGGCAGCAGCAATTCAAGTTTCGAATCCTTGTACGAATCGGGCATGTTGTTCTTGCCGGCGATGAACCAGATGCCGCCGCCTTCTTCGATTACGAAGCGGCGCAGGTTGTCCACGTCGTGCTCGGTGAAGAACCCGTCGTTGGGCATGTTGCCGAAGATGATGACGTGGTACTTGAACAGTTCCTCGCGCGTCGGGAATTCTTTCAGGTACGGCGAGCCTGGCGCCTTGGCCAGCTCGGCCATGTCCGGCACGCGCAGGAGGATCTTGCAGTCGATGCGTTCCTTTTCGCGAAGCAGCGAGTTCTTCAGGTAGCGGAACTCCCAGCGCGGATCGGCTTCGACGATCAGCACTTTCAGTTTCTGATCGATAACTTCGACGTCGCGCGATTTGAAATTATTGCCCGGTTCACTGTCTTCAGACGCCAGCTGCTGCAGCCGCACTTCGACCTTGTACTGGAACTTGCCCTTCACCTTCGGAATGATGCGGATGATCTCGTTCTGCTCGGGCGTATCACGGAGCGTCACGGCCTGGCGCGCGACCTCGTCGCCGTTGGCTGTCACGATGATGTCGGCGATTTCATTCGCGAATCCATGCTGCTTGATGCGCACATAGATCGGCGCCAGATCCTTGACGAAGATCTTGTTCTCCATGAACACGTAGGCGATCGAAACGTCGCGGGCTTCCGGAACGCCGATGCCGATTGGGAAGATGCGCACGGGAGCGTCCTGCGCAACGACCGCCGGTTCCTCTCCTTTATTGTTGCCGCCGTCGGAGACGAGGATCACCGCCGAGAGCGCCTGGCCTTTCAATCGGTTGAGCGTGCTGCGCAGCGCGCCGCCGACTTCAGTCACGACGCCATCGGGCTCGATTCCGTCGAGCACCTTCGCGTCGAGCTTCTTATCGGCTCCGGGATCGACAGCCTTCATGTCCGAGGCGCGCGAAAAGTTCCACATTTCCACATCGTACCTGCGCTGCAGGTTTTCCAGGAACTTCACTTCTTCGTTCTTGAATGCCGCCCGCACGATGTCGATGCGGCTGGCACCGTGAATGGCCTGCTCGGCTGCGCCATCGAGCTTGTTCGGATCGGTCTCCTTTAAGGAGATCTTGCCCATGGCCTGCGCGACGGTGAACTTGTCTTCCTGGCGCGTGTATTTATCGACACGCGACATGGACTTGGACGAATCAACAAGAATGACGACTTTGCCCTTCACGACACTCTGCAGTGTCAGCTTCAGCACCGGGCCGGCGAGGATAAAGAGGAGAATGGCGATGCCCGCATAGCGCAGCGCGGCCATGATTTTGCGCTTCTTCAGCGAGCAGTATTCGGGCTCGCGCTTGTAGAACCACCAGACCACGTACGCCGCGGCGGCCGCGGCCATGAGGAACACGAGGATCTGGAACGGCGTCTTCAGATTGCTGAACACAATCTGGCGCTCAATGAGCCGGGCATCTTCAACCGACTTTACGCCCAGAAGCTTTAAGAACAGATCCATCACGTTGATAAGTCCCGTGTCCGTCGTTCTTCAACCAACCTGGAAACCACAAGCCTGAAACCGTCTTTAATCCCGCGGCGCCCACCTGTTGGCGAGCACCGATTCAAGCGCCAGTAGCACGAAAACCAGTCCGATCAGCCACGGCCACAGCTCCGTGCCGCGCCGTTCACTGGCCAGGGCGCGCGCGAAATCTTCAGTCTTCGCAACGTAGCTGAAATCAAAGTCGGGGAAATTGGTCTTCAGCGTCGCCGGCATCACCACATCCAGGTTCGATTCAATTTCGGTGTTCGGATTGAGCGCGTAGGTCATCGAAACCTTGGGTGTGCGGTCGAGCACGATGTCATAGAAGCCGGCCTTGTCCGTGTCGGCGAAGTCAAAGGCTGCGCGGCCGTCGGTGGTCAGCTCTGGGCGCGTCTCCTTCTTCTGCGCCGGCTGCGGCGGAGTAATGCGCACCACGGTGTTCTGATCGGCGGCCGAGACGATACCGTGAATCGGCAGGGTCACCGGCACATTCTTGGGCGCGCGGTTGCCGAGCGTCAGGCGATTGACAGCGCGCTGCATCATGATCGGGAACGTCGGCTGCGTCGGCAGATTGCCCCACGCCGTGGTCGGCGGGAAGGCAAAGAGAAGGACAAAGCCCGAACCAACTTTCTTTTCGACCACCGCAGGTTTGCCGTTGGAGAGCCAGGCGACGACAGAGACCAGATCATCCTGCGGCACTTCGAGATCGTAACCGCGATAGACTTTCGTTGCGCTCAGCAGTTCGGCGAAATCGCTGCTGTTGAAATCGCTCATGATGGGGTGCGAGAGCTTGTCCGTGGCGAACGTGTGCGCCTGCGGCATCTTCTCGCCGGGAATAGGAGCTTCGCCCCAGATAGCGCCGATCTTCGCCGGCAGCAGCTTGGGTCCGTTCTCGCCCAGCAGACCATTCATCACCACGCCGTCACTCTGGTCGCCGAGGAACACCATCAACCCCATGCCGCCGCGGACCTGCTTTTCCAGCACGGTGAGCGCCGACTGCGGAAGACTGCTGACGTTAGCCAGCACGACCGTCTGGTAGTTGAGCAGGTTGCGGTCGCTGAAGCGCTGCTGCGCGACGGTCTCCGTCACCACGGCGCTCTGCTTGGTCGGATTCTCAGGATCGACCGGCGAGATCGCGAATTTCAAGAACCCCGTTTCGCTGGCGATCGGGTCTTCGTTACCAGCTTCGCGTCCGTCGACCAGGAGAATGCGAGAGTCTTCGACGACTTCGACTGTGGCATAGCGGCGGTTGTCGCCCATCAGGCGGTCATCGGCGATGCGCACTTCGACCTTGTGATCGCCTCCTTTATTGAACTTCGCCTCGAAGGTGACGCTGGCCGTTTCGCGCGAGGCAACGGTCACTGTCGCGCGCTCATTAGCTTTGTCGTTGTTGCCAGTCGGATCGATGTAAAAATCTACCGGCAGGCCCTGGATATCCGTTGAGCCGAAATTTTTGATTTTCACCACAAAGCTGATCGGTGTCTCAACCGCAGCCAGCGTATCGGTGGCAGCCAGGTCGATGATCGACACATTCTCGCTGCCCGCATCGCCGGCGTTGATCAGGTAAACCACGGCCGTTGCGCTGATCTCTTTGACCAGCGTTTTAAAGCTGGAGGAGACATCGTTCCATGGACGGGATTGCATGTCCGTGATGATGTAGAGCTCGCGGTTGGCGGTCTGGTATTCGCGATGCGTCTCGAAGACCTTCTTGACGCGCTGCAGCGCCTTCTCGATGTTCGTCCCGCCGTCGGAGAGCAGCACCGAGCGGTCAACTTCCTGCTCCATATAGTTGAGATCAGGCGAGGGCTCGCCCAGCGGCATCTTCACTTCGTCGGAGAAGGTGAACAGGCCACACCACGAACCGGCTTCCAGCTGCGAGATCACCTGCTTGCTAAGACGCTTGGCGCCTTCGAAGCGCATTTCGCGGCCGTTGTTGTAGCCCATGGACAGGGAGTTATCGAGCAGGATGATCGCGCCCGTTTTCATTCCGCTGCCGAGGAATCCCTTGGCCGAAACAGCGGGACGCGCGAGCGCCATGGCCAGCGACATGATCGCGGCGGCGCGGATGAGCATGAGAATGATGTCACGGAGCTGCAGGCGGCGCGCATTCTTCTGAATGGCGTTCATCAGGAATTCCATCGCCGCCCAGGTGACAGGCCGGAAGCGCCGCTTGTTCAGCAGATGGATGATAATAGGAACAGCGCCGAGGGCCGTTCCGTATATCAGTAGCGAGTTAAGAAACATTAACCTTCCTTAAGTCTCGAGTCCTGGGTCTGAGAGTCTTGAGTCAAAAAGCCCTGGTCTTCTGACGCCCAGACTCCAAGACTCCAGACTTCCGACTCACCTACCGTCCCACTCGTCGCAATGCCCGGCTCTGCAGGAACGTCTGCAGCGCCACTTCCAGCGGCTGCGCCGTATTAATGAGCGCGTAATCCACTTTGTTCCGTTCGCACGCGGTCTTCACCGCGAGTATGTGCTTGTTCAACGCCTCCAGGTAGCTCTTCCGGAGCATCCGCGGCTGGCACATGATCGGATCGTAGCCTTCGAGTCCTTCGAACTTGATGTTGCCATCGAAGGGGAAATCGAGCTCGTAGGGATCCATCACATGCATCACGAGAACTTCGTGGCGCGCGAAGCGGAGGTGATTGAGCCCGTCCATGATCTGCTCGGGCTTGTCGAGGAGATCACTGACCAGGATGACGATGCCGCGCCGTTTGATGCGCTCGGAGAAGTTATGCATGATGTCGCCGACGTCCGTCTTCTTCGCCGGCTTGGTTGCTTCGAGCTCGTGGCAGATGCGGTGAATGTGCGCGCGCGACTGCTTCGGCTCGATGTATGTCTGCAGCCCCTCATTAAAGATGCCCACGCTCACGCTGTCGGTCTGGCTGGTGATCAGGTACGAGAGCGCAGCCGTGATGAAGTTGGCGTACTCGAGCTTGTTCATTGGCGCCTTGGGCGAGCCGTAGAGCATCGATTCGCTGGCGTCATGAAGAATGTGCGCGACAAAATTTGTTTCGACTTCGTACTGTTTGATGTGGTAACGCCCAGCCTTCGCGTAGATCTTCCAATCGAGATGGCGAGGATCGTCACCCATTGTGTATTCGCGGTGCTGCGCGAATTCGACAGAGAAGCCGTGGTACGGCGAGCGGTGCCAGCCGGCCATGA
Source organism: Planctomycetota bacterium (assembly GCA_035628505.1). Classification (GTDB taxonomy): domain Bacteria; phylum Planctomycetota; class SZUA-567; order H5-PLA8; family H5-PLA8; genus DASPJR01. The sequence continues at coordinate 58,434 of DASPJR010000232.1, forward strand.
AGCCTTCGACCACCATTTTGGCGCCGAGCTCCAGCTTATCGATCCGGTTAAGAACCTTCGGATCGATGTAGCGTGAGAGCTTGACTCCTTTTTGGGTTGGATTGGCGTTGATCAGCGACATGGGCTGTTGAGTCCGGGAGTCTGGAGTCGAGCGTCTGGAGTCAGACGCTCACCCGCAATTGCTTTACTCACCTGCTGCCGCTGCGGCCGAGAGCTTTTCTGTCTTCGGCACGCTCTGCAGAAGCTTCTCGATGACCTTGTCCGTCGTGATGCCTTCGGCCTGCGCGGTGAAGTTACAGGCGATGCGGTGGCGCAGCACGGACGGCGCGACGGCTTCGATGTCTTCACAGGACACGTGGAACTGCCCATTGAGGATTGCACGCGCCTTGCCGGCCAGGATCAGATTCAAGCTCGCGCGCGGACCGGCGCCCCAGCTGATCCAGTTCTTGATGAAGTCCGGCGCCTCGCCCATCGCGGGGCGTGTCGAGCGCACGATCTTCTTGGCGTAGTTGTAGACGTGGTCGGCGACGGGCACGCGCAGAACGATTTCCTGCAGCAGGCTGATCTGTTCGCCGTTGAGAACCGGCTTGATCACCGCCTTGCTCGGCGTGGTGACGCGCTTCATGATTTCAAGTTCTTCTGCGTCGCTCGGGTAGTTCACGAAAATTTTGAAAAGGAAGCGGTCGAGCTGCGCTTCAGGCAGCGGATAGGTTCCTTCCTGTTCCAGCGGATTCTGAGTGGCGAGCACGAAGAACGGAAGCGAAAGTTTGTGCTGCGTGCCGGCGACGGTGACCGATTTTTCCTGCATGGCTTCCAGCAGAGCGGCCTGCGTCTTGGGCGGCGTACGATTGATTTCGTCCGCGAGACAGATGTTGCAGAAGATCGGCCCCTTGATGAAGCGGAAGACGCGCTCGCCGGTGGTCTTGTCGTCCTGGATGACTTCCGTTCCGGTGATGTCGCTGGGCATCAGGTCGGGCGTAAACTGGATGCGCTTGAAGGACAGATCGAGACACTTGGCCAGCGAGCTGATCATCAATGTTTTCGCGAGGCCCGGGACGCCTTCAAGCAGGCAGTGGCCTTTGGCGAAGATGGCGATCAGGACTTCTTCAACGACCTTGTCCTGGCCGACGATCACGTTCGCCACTTCACTCTTGAGCGCTTCGTACGCAGCCTTCAGATGCTTGACCGCGTCCATGTCGCTCATCTGAGCGCCCGCGGATTCTTTCTGGCCTTCAACGCCGCCGCCGCTGGGACCGCGCAGGATGGCGCCGCACTTGCACTTCACTTTGCCGTACTGGTCTTCCTGCAGGTTAAATCCGCGTCCGCACTCTTCACATTTTACGATCGGCATAACGCACTCTCCGCGCTGAAAAGCCCCGTTCAGAATCTGTGTCTGAATTCCGTAGAACTCACTACACCGATTTTTTCAGCGCGCGTGCTAAAACTTGTGAATTCGGGAAAAACGGTCTAAGAAGCAGATTATTCAAAATGTCTGTCTATTTTTTTGTTCAGAATGTTTGCAACACATCCGAACGTCAGCTGTAGTAATGCGTTTTTTGCCTATGGAAAAACGAGAGAGGCGGCTTCGCAGCCGCCTCTCCTACATCTTTTTTGATTAAAGCATTCAATTTTCGCGCGTTTCTCGTTTTCAGTTAATCGCGAGCGCCACGCCGCTCGCGCGCGTTTACGCTTCAACCTCCTTCACTTGTCGCGACTTCGCAGCGGCGATGACGGGCGCAGCAATATTATTCGGCACGATATCGTAGTGCGAGAATTCCACCGTATAGAATCCCTCGCCGCCAGTGATCGCTTTGAGCTCGGCGGAATAATTCTGAACTTCGCTGGCCGGAACCTGCGCTTTGACCACCTGCATGTCGCCAAGCTGGTCCATGCCCTGGATGCGGCCGCGATGGCTGCTCAGGTGGCCGGTGATATCGCCCATGAATTTCGCCGGCACGACGACTTCGAGATTTACAACTGGCTCGATCAGCTGCGGCCGCGCTTTCTCGAAGGCTTCCTTGAACGCCTCGCGGGCGGCGATCTGGAAAGCGATATCCTTGGAATCGACGTCGTGCGATTTTCCGTCGTTCAAACGCACGCGGACGTCCACCACCGGAATGCCCGGCCACACGCCTTCAGCCATTTTGTTGGCCACGCCTTTTTCGCAGGATGGAATAAATTGCCGCGGAATCACGCCGCCGACAATTTCGTCAACAAACTCAAAACCATTGCCGAGATTGGGCTCGATCTTGATCTGAACCTTTCCATACTGCCCCGCTCCGCCGCTCTGCTTTTTATGCGTGTAGGACACTTCGGCTGTGCCGCCGATCGTCGAACGGTACGGAATCTTGGGCGGGTGCGTCGTCACTTCGATGTGCTGCGCTTTCAAGCGGTGCAGCATCAGTTCCAGGTGCGTGTTGCCCATTCCGCGGATGACCAGCTCATGTGTCTGCGGATCGACTTCAACCAGAAATGTCGGATCGCCTTCGGCGAGCTGCTTCAGGCGCTGCGCCACTTTCGCTTCATCGTTGCGGTTCTTGGCCTGGATCGCGAGCGCCTGCATCGGCATAGGCAGTGGGATGCGCGGAATATACCAGCCCGATTCATCTGTCGTCAGCGTATCGCCGAAGTTCAGATTTTCGTTCTTCGCCACCGCCACGATATCGCCACAGACGACGCCGTCCTGCTCCTTCAGTTCCTTGCCCTGCACGCGCAGGAAATGCGCGAACTTATCAGGCTTTGCCGCGGACGAACTTTTCGCCACGCCGCCGGCCGGCAACGATCCGGAATAGACGCGCACGTAGGAGAGCTTGCCGATGAATGGATCGCGCTTGCTTTTGAAAACCTGCGCGTAAAGCGGGCCGTCAACCGAGGGCGTGATAGTCTTGTTTTCGATGCCGCCCGGCTTCTCTGGAGCTTTGCGGTGCAGATGCAGCGGCTCATCAAGCGGCGAGGGTGCTTCTTCCACGATGACCTGCATCATCTCTTTGAGGCCGATATCCTTCTCGGCCGATACGCACATCACCGGAACGACCATTCCGCTGAGGATGCCTTTGGTGAAGCAGTGCGCGATCTCTTCGTGCGAGATTTTTTCATCCGACAGGTAGCGCTCCATCACCTTGTCGTCGGCCGAGACGGCCGTCTCCACCAGGCTGGCGTGCAGGTCTTTTGCGCGGGCTTCCAGATCCGGCGGGCAATCGTGAATGTCATCAAGGAGATTGATGACGCCCTTGAACTCTTTGCCGAGGCCGATGGGCAGAAAAAGCGGAGCGACCGGCTTGCCGAAAACTTCACGGAGCTGTTCGATCACTTCATCGAATTTCGCACGGTCGTGGTCCATCTTCGTAATCACGAAAACTTTGGGCTTCTCCAGCGCGGTAGCCATGCTCCAGAGTTTGCGGGTCATCACTTCCACGCCCGCCACAGCGCTAACGGCAATCATCACCGTCTCGCATGCAGCCATGCCTTCTTCCGCGCCGGCGGCGAAATCTGGAAGGCCCGGACAGTCCAGCAGGTTGATATGCTTGCCCTGAAAATCGAAGTAGCAGACGCCCGTCTCGATGGAATGGCCGCGTTCTTTTTCATCGGGATCGAAGTCGCTGACCGTGTTTTTCTCAGCGACGCTGCCCTTCTTCTTGATCGCGCCGCCGTCGTAGAGCAGCCCTTCCACCAGCGTTGTTTTTCCCGTGCCGTTATGCCCCACAAGGGCAATGTTGCGAATGTTCTCTGTTGCGATTTTGGCCATGATCGGTTCCCCCTCGATGATCCATAAAGAACGGGCGGCTCAGAGTGCGCGAAAACAAAAAAGCGAGACCCTTTTCAGGTCTCGCCTTTCATGGTCGGGCCGGGAAGAGCGCCCCCCCACGAGCGCTCTTGCCTTGCTCCGCACGGTTTGCCATTCGCCAAACCATGACATGATCTATACACCCGTTTAAACCTGCCGCAAGGACGAAAGATAACAGCTTTTGACCCGAATATCACTCGTTTACAGCTGAGTTCGCTTTATAACTGTCACTGCAGATTTTTTATCCCTTGTTTTTTCCAGCATTCAATTCGGGATATGACCCCGTGACTATGCAACTCACACCCATCCAGCTGCAAGCATTCGGCCACATGAATTCCATGTTGCCGCGAGCGCACTGCCTGCTGCTGCGCGGCGACGCGGGATCCGGAAAGACCGCCATCCTGCGCCAGATCCATGCTCTGCACGGCGGAGCTTTTCTTAACATGGATGCTTTGATCTCCGCGATGCGTTCGCGCCATCCGCTGGCTGTTGAAGAAACATTCGAGCAACTTGTGCTGGAGCATCTGGCGGCGCATGCCTGCGTGATCGTTGATGATCTGGATCAGCTGATCACGGTAACGCGCAGCGGCTGCAACTCCGCGTACCCACGGCAGGACTACTTGAACATGGTCCTGCTCAAGCTGGCCGCGTTCGCGGAAGCCCAAAATAAAAAACTGATCTTTGGCGCGGGGTCAATGGCCTATGCCCTTTATTACCGTGCGAGCGCGACCTCAATTGGCGACTTTGAAGTCCAGGACTACGCGTTTCTCTGCCATACCTATCTGGGAGCAAAGCTCGCCAAAGGCATCGATTTCGCCAAGGTTTACCGCTTTGCGCCGTCGCTGAATGCCTATCAGCTCAAGCATGTCTGTGTCGAACTAAGTGAGCGGACAGAGCTGACGACTGACTTTTTCATCGACTATCTTCGCGAACGGCACATGACGAGCAACGTCAATCTCGGCGAAGTCCAGGCCGTCGATCTTTACGACCTGAAAGGAATCGAGAGCATCATTCAGAGCCTCGAAGCCAACCTGATCGTGCCGCTCGAAAACGATGAGCTCGCGCAGAGCCTTAACCTGAAACCCAAACGCGGTGTGCTGCTTGCTGGTCCGCCTGGCACCGGTAAGACGACGGTCGGACGCGCATTGGCGCACCGGCTCAAGAGCAAATTCTTCCTGGTGGACGGGACAATCATTTCCGGAACAAGCCAGTTCTACGGCATGATCCATCAGATTTTCGAATCCGCCAAACAGAATGCTCCGTCGATCATCTTCATCGATGACAGCGATGTCATCTTCGAGAACAACGAAGAAATGGGCCTCTACCGTTACCTGTTGACCATGCTGGACGGCCTTGAAAGCGCCAGCGCCAACCGCATCTGCGTGATGATGACGGCGATGGACGTGGGCCATTTGCCTCCTGCGTTAATCCGTTCCGGCCGCATCGAACTCTGGCTGGAGATGCCGCTTCCCAATCAGAAGGCGCGCGGCGAAATTCTCACCGACCTGGTCGCGAAGCTTCCGGACGAACTGCGCACGCTGGACATTCCCGGTGTGGCAGCAATGACCGAGGGCTTCACCGGAGCGGACTTGAAGCGCCTGGTTGAGGACGGCAAGACGCTTTATGCGTACGACAAAGTACGCAAGCAGAAGATGCTCGACCTGACCGCGTACTTCATGCAAGCCGTCCGGGGCGTTCAGGCGAACAAGGCCATTTACGCCCGCGCCGAGCAGCGTGCGCGGCAGCAGCGCCCCAGCCGTCCAGTCTGGTTCGACGGCCCGAGCTCAGGCGATGAAGAATCTGTAGTCATGGTTACGGAACTTTCGCAGCCGCAGAGTTGAGCGCTCGGGCTTCGCGTTCGCGGCGGATAATTACTTAGCTACCTTTGCCAGCCGGTCGTCCGAAAACACCGGCTGTGTCCAGGCGAAGCACTGCTGAAGACCCTCATCCGTTTTGCGCGTGTAAGTGATCTTGCTGCGCACGTAAGGCTCATTTTTGGGAAGAACGTATGCTGCCTGCGTTCCCTTGACGCTCTGCAGAACCTTGCCGCCCTTGCCGATGAAATCGATGCGCCAGCCGGGTTCGCCTTCGGTCACGCTCTTGGTGATCAGAACCGGGGATTCCAGTTCCTTCAGCGTCGCGGCTTCGTCGACTTCAATTTCATAAGCCGACGTGCTGGCTTTAAGCGCTTTCAGCACTACTCCGCTGCTCGAATAGAAATCGCCTTTGAACATTGCCTGCGTGATGGCCTGCGGCGTCAGCTCGCTCGAGCGGACACTAACCCAGCCGCGGCCGGGATTGGAAATCTTTGGCCCCCACTTCTTCAGATTGTGCATGTCGTCCGAAGAAACGCCCCACACCACCAGCCCGTCGCTGAGCAGCACATCCCAGAGCACTTCGGTCGATGGATGCGTCTCATCGCCATCATTGTTCACAGATGGATGGCCATTGTAGAGCTCGAAAAGATGCAGGTTCTTTACCGGCAGGATGTCGGAAGCCTTCAGCGCCCACTGGAAATTGGGATGGTTGAGAATCGGCAGTCCGCCGGCTTCACGCGTTCCGTCGACATAGTTCTGCACGATCTCGCTCTTGTTCGGGCTTTTGAATTCCCAGCGTACAAGCCGCATCGTATTGAGCGCGGTCATGTGAACAGACGACGTGATTTCCTGTCCGGGAATAAGTATGAAATCCTTTCGCCTGTCCTTCGGCAGTTCGACCGTTGCGGGATCAATGTATTTGTTGTGCTCGCTCAGGCACAGAAAATGATAGCCGCGGTCAATGTACCATTGCGCCACTACGGGCGGCTCGGAGTCCGCGTGCCCGCACAGAATTGTGTGCGTGTGCGTGTTGCCCTTGTACCATTGGGTAGCCGGTTCAGCGCCGAACACGGAGACTGTCAACACAACATAAAGGGCTATCAGCACACGCTGCATGTTTTCTCCAATCCAAAGCTCATATCCAGGGGACTGCACTACTGTATACGCCGTTCTGTCTTAGAAATAGCGAACTGTTTATGGTACTTCAGTCCGCTCATGCAAAGAATTTATGTCATTGCAAACATCAGGCGCAAGCCGGATGTGGCTCCTATTCTCAAGCAGCTGCTACCGTGGCTGCGGGAACTGGCGACCATCGTCAAAGTCGACAATGGAGGCGATGGCGACTTGAGCCGCATTAAGGCCGATCTTGTCCTCGTGTTTGGTGGTGACGGAAGCATACTTTCGGTGGCGCGGCGGCTCCATGGGAATCCCATTCCTGTTTTTGGCGTGAACATGGGCCAGCTTGGATTTCTCGCCGAGACATCGCCCGAGGAACTTCGCAAAACGCTACCTTGGGTGCTGCGCGGCGATTATGTGCTTTCCTCCCGGATGATGCTGCAGATCCGCGTCGCCAATGGAATATCAGGCAGCAGAAAGCCGCACTCGCCCGCCGAATTCCTGGCGCTGAACGATGCCGTGCTGCTGCGCCTGCCGAAGGCGTCGATGATGGCCGTCGAGGTTCGCGTCTCCGGCGAAGAGGTGGCGCGCTATAAAGGAGACGGCCTGATCGTCTCGACCGCTACAGGTTCGACCGGCTACAGCCTCTCGGCCGGGGGCCCGATCTTAAGTGAACGCCTCAAGGCGATGATCGTCACGCCGATCTGTCCGCACACGCTGGCCAACCGGCCGATCGTTCTGTCCGGCGATGAGACTTTGGAAATCCGCGCTGAAACGCGGACGGGCTCTCCAGTTGAGCTGGTCATGGACGGCCAGGTAAGCTGCTCGCTGACCAGCGGCACGGTGGTGACCGTCGCGCGCGCGCCGCACGAATTCAACCTCGTCACCGTCGGCCGCAAAGGCCGCTACGAGATCATCCGCGACAAGCTGCACTGGGCCGGGTGGGTGAAGGAACGGTAGCGTTGGTGTCTGAACGTGGTATAATCGAAGTATGGAGTAAAAAGTCTGGTGTTTTCAGGCTTGGGGTTTGCCATGACAATTCAGTTTCAAACCGAAATTCAAGATGACACCATTAAGCTGCCGGAGAATGTGCAGCGATGTGTTGGTAAAGGTAAGCGCGTAACGGTTACCATAACCGAAGAAAGCAATACTCCACCCAAGCGCCAGAGTCGTCTTCGTGAATTGATGGCAAATCCGGTGCGGGTGGAAAACTTCGTTCCAATGACGCGTGATGAGATTTACGAGCGCGATGAGTGACCTTGTTTTTGTCGATTCTAACATTTGGCTTTACACACTTTTCGAAAACCCGCAGCATACGCCAAACGAGCCATATCCCTCGCGGTTACTGATACTCAGTGCGCCATCAGCACACAAGTTATCAGCGAGGTGTGCGTAAACATGAAAAGAAAAGCGGCTTACGCAGAGCCCGCAATCAGGAACGTGATTGAAAGTTTTTTTGAAGATTGTGTGGTTGTTCCAATCAACCAGGAGCTATTGCTGACGGCCTCACGACTTAGAGAACGATACGCTCTTTCCTTTTTCAATGGCCAAATCGTAGCCGCCGCGCTTGCTGCGAAGCACAACTCTTTATTCGGAAGACATGCATCATGGCCTGATTGTTGACGGGCGGCTGAAGATCGTTAATTCCTTTGTTGAAGAGGCACCGGAGACTGCTCAAAAGATGTCCAACTCATCCGTTCGCGTCCGTTTCGCTCCAAGCCCGACCGGCTACCTGCATGTCGGCGGCGTCCGCACGGCGCTGTTCAACTGGCTCTACGCACGCAAGACTGGCGGCAAGTTCATCCTGCGCGTGGAAGACACCGACATTCAGCGCAACAAGGAAGAGGCCACGCAGATCATCATCGACGGCCTGAAATGGTGCGGGTTGGACTGGGATGAGGGCCCGGACGTTGGCGGGCCGTGCGCTCCTTATTACCAGAGTCAGCGCATGAATCGTTACAAGGAGGTCGGCGAGCAGCTCGTCAAGAATGGCCAGGCGTACTGGGCCAAGAAGGAAGCCGGCGGCGCTCTGCCTGAATGGAAGATCGAGAAGCTCAAAAAACAGGGCAAGTGGGACGAAGAGAAAGCTCAGGCCGCTGCTGACCCCAATCCCGCGCTCTACCTGAAAGTCGATCTTAAAGGCCGCACGGAGATGGCTTTCGAGGACGCCGTCAAAGGCCCCATCGCGAAGCCCGCTGAAACCTGGCTTGAAGAGGATAAGACCACGGCGAAGGACTTCGTGATCCTGCGCAGCAACGGCATGCCCGTCTACAACTTCGCCTGCGTTGTCGACGACACAGACATGCGCATCAGCCACGTCATCCGCGGCGATGACCATGTCGAGAACACTTTCCGCCAGCTGTTTATCTATGAGGCGCTTGGCGCAAAGCCGCCAGTGTTCGCGCACCTGCCGATGATCTTTAACGAAGAAGGCAAGAAGATCAGTAAGCGCCGCGACCCGGTTGCAATCACGCTTTACCAGGCGTGCGGCCTGCTGCCGGAAGCGTTCATCAATTTCGAAGCGCTGCTTGGCTGGTCACCCGGCAACGAGCGCGAAAAAATGCCGCTGCAGGAGATCATCCGCGAATTCGCGTTCGACCGCATCAAGTCCGCGGCCGCGCAGTTCACGCTCTCCCGCAAACGCCCGCCACCGGTGCCTGCCGGTGGAGCGACGACAGATCCGGAAGTCGAAGCGCAGATCGTCGACTGGCTCTCGGAATGTCTGGTCGGCTCGAAACTGGAATGGCTCAACGGCGAGTACATGCGCGAGCTCTCGCTGGACGACCTGCTTGCCCGGGCAACGCCATTCCTCAAAAAATGCGGGTATGATTTATCATTGTACTCCCCTGCTTGGCTGAAATCGGTGCTGAAGCTCGAGCAGGAGCGCTCTAAGACACTCAAGTCGCTGGCGGCAAACGTAAAAATGTTCTTCGTAGCGCCGGAGTCGCTCGATCCGAAAGCGGTCGAAAAAGTTCTGAAGAAGAACGACGGGCTGGCACTCTTAAAGGAGGCGCGAAACCTCCTCGCGGAACTCGACGAGTGGTCTGAAGTGCGTATCGACGAGGCCCTCAAAAAGTTCTGCGAAGACAAGCAGCAGAAGCTTGGCAACGTGGCGCAGCCGCTGCGCGTGGCACTCAGCGGGACGACGGTCAGCCCGCCGATTCATGAAACGCTGTATGTGCTCGGCCAGGCCGAAAGCCTGCGGCGCATCGACAAGGCGCTTGCATCGGTGCAGTAATGGATCTCACGCGCGCCACACAGCAGAAGTTCATCGAACGCATTGCGCGATTGAATTCGAGCAGTGCAAGAGCCTGGGGTTCGCTGACCTGCGCCGGCATGCTGCGGCATTTGCGCGCCTCCATCGGTGTGTCGCTGAATGAGGTGGAGGTTCCAGACAACAGCACTTTCCTCTCGCGGCACATTGTCGTCCGATTGTGTTCAGCGGAATGCTTCCGTGGCCCAAGGGCAGGATCAAGGCGCCGGACGTCATGAGCCCTGCGGCTGGCGAGTTCAGCGCTGAACAGAACGGACTTGAAGCCGACATCCGCCGCTTTATCGAGCTCTCAGAAAAGGAGCCCGAGCGGCTTGGATTACATCCCATGTTCGGCCCGCAGCCGCTGAAAAAGTGGCAGCGCATGCACGGAATGCATTTCGACCACCACCTGCGCCAGTTCGGGGTGTGATTCAGACGGAGCACCCATGAAGGGCATTAAGAAAAAATTTACTACAGCTCTTTTAAAAAACTGGAAGACAACGTTCCCTTTTTTAGAAGCAGTGCCCCGGCCGTCTTTCAGTCCAAATACAAACGATTACTTCTACGTTCATTTGCCGATGCGCACGGGAGTGGTGTGTTTCTTCGTCATCGCCTTTTCACCCAAGCGATCAGGTGCATTCACTCTTGAAGTACATTTGGCTCGCGACACTGACGAGAAAACATTGAAAACTTTGCCAGTAGCATGGGAATGCCCTTCGACGTTTACGCCTGGGTATTACCGAATTGCTCGGTTCAAAGATCAAAACATCGATTACTTCTGGTTCCTTGAGAACCCAAACGCCCTTTACGACAAATTAGTTTCGACCGATGAATCGGATACATTTAGTATTCTTAGACGGCCGCGCGATAACAGGAGTTGGTTCCCGGCGACTTATGACGCGCCGATGCCTCAAATTATAGATGCGGCGATAGCGGATCTGAATTCACAGATTGAGCAATACGTTTTACCGGTTCTCAAATCGACCTAGCTTCAAGCACGCATTGCCATTAAATATTTGGTCGAGAGAGCGAAACAGCATGCTTGAGCGCACGTTTATCCATATTCCCGGCGTCGGTCCAAAACGTGAGAAGACGTTCTGGAACGATGGCGTGTTGTGCTGGGAAGACATGCTCAAAGATCGCGATCTCTTCGACGAGGGCCCGCCTCCGCCGCTGGAACAGGAGATCACTCTCTCGCGCCGCAAACTGGCCGAAGCCGATGCACGCTGGTTTGAACAGCGCCTGGGACCCAGTGAATCCTGGCGCATGGCTGCCGATTTCGACGACGGCCGCACCGCTTACCTGGACATCGAAACAGATGGCGGCGATTCCACCGCCTGGCGCGAAGGGCAGGATGCTCCCGGCGGCACGACGGTGGTCGCCGTTTGGGATGGCATCGAAGCGCGCGTGTTTCTGCGCGACCGCGACTTGCACCTGATTCCAGAGTATCTGGCGAAATACAAAGTTCTCTGCACCTTCAACGGCAAAGCGTTCGATATTCCCTATCTCGAAGGGCGCTTCGGTAAAGATTTTTTCAACGGCGCGCATTTGGATTTGCGGCCGATCACCACCGCGGTCGGACTTAAAGGCGGCCTGAAAAAAATTGAGAAGCAGATCGGCATTGAGCGTCCGGCGAGCATCCGCCGCTATACGGGCTATGACGCCGTGAAACTCTGGGGCGCCTACCGCCGCGGACGAAAAGACGCACTCGAGCCCCTTGCGCGGTACAATCTGGCTGACGCCGTCAATTTGCAGAGCCTGATGCGCGTGGCCTACAACTGGGCCGTCGCACACGACGAACTTCCTTTCCGGCGCTTCGATTCTATCACCTCCGACCACATCAACGAAGCGACCGAGAAGTGCATCAAAGAACTCATGTCTACGGTGACTCGCTAAAAAAAAGCTCCCGACTCTTTTTTGCAAGAGCCAGGAGCCAAGAGCTAAAAACCAGGAGCTGTTACCGTTACATCGGCCGTTCATCCGGACTGCGCGGCCGGTCCGGCTCGGACACGTGCGGAGCGTCGAAGAGCGTGCCCTGATCACGCTGCGGTGCCGTCACTGCGCCGCGACGCGACCAGCCCAGGAATGATCCGCCCAGCGCCGCCGCCAGTGACAGGAACGCCATGGCCGTCAGCGTCCACGCAACCGTCGTAGCAGCTTTGCGCGCACGATCCGCGCGGGCCAGCTCATTCGCGTGCCGCTGCTCCCAGCGCTTCTGCGCTTCGGCCTGCTCGCGGGCAATCACGTTCTTCTGCGAATCCAGGAACTGTTCGGTCTGCTGTTCGTTCAGGCTCGTGTTCGCACGAATAAACTTTTTCAGGTCGCCATTATCAGGAATGTCCTCGGGATCCACACGATTCTTGATATCCGCGCTTACGTTAATGGGCTCTTCCGGATTGCCGGGCGTCCAGCTGCGTGCGCGGTCGAGAACAAAATCTGCAAACTGCGGATCGTCAAGCGAACTGTAGCCGTACGAAAGCTGCTCAGCCGTCGGCGTGTCCGCAGGGGCTTTTGGCAGCAACGCAGTTAAGCCGCCCAAACCTGCGGCGACGAGGATTGTGCAAAGCGCCCATGTCAGCGCGCCCTGCGCAAGAGAGCCTTCGCGGTCGGCGGCAGTCATCGAGGCTGCCAGCCACGTGCCGAAGAAAATCGAAGCCAGTGCCGAGATTGTCAACCAGGCAATTGTTGCGGCTGGAAAGCCGTACGAGGATTCCTGCCGGGTAATTTGATAAGGATCCAACAGCGAAAGACCCAGTGCTGTTCCAAAGAGCATTAAGAGGATAAAGAGCCCCATCGCCGCCACAGTTCCGGCAAGCACCGCGCTCCAGCTGAAATTCCAATTCCGGGCTGCGACGTCAACGCTGCCCACGTTTTCGTTTGTTCGTGCAAACATAAACTCTGCCTCCGCGAATCCCTCCTTTTTGAGGAAGTTGCGCAAAACGCAGTCCAGCCACACGGGGTGCCTTGGCATGTGCGAAATCATGGTGTATAAATGTCTCCGGCACGCAATCGGAGTCCCAACATGGCAAGCGAAACGAAAAGTCCAGGATTTGGCAGTGCGTTCACTCCGCACATGCTGCAGCAGCGGTATGAAAATGGCGCGTGGGGCAAGGCCGAGATTGTTCCATATGCTGCGTTTAATCTGCAGCCCTCGACGGTCGTCTTCCATTACGGCCAGGAAATCTTCGAAGGTTTCAAGGCCTATCGGCAGCCGGACGGCAGCGTCTGCCTGTTCCGGCCGGACCGCAATCTTTCACGCTTCAACAAATCGGCGCAGCGCCTGTGCATGGCGCAAATTGACGAGCGCCAGGTTCTGGCTGACATCATGCGCCTGCTGAAGACCGACAAGGCGCAAGTCCCCGAGCGGCCAAACTCTCTTTATATCCGCCCCTGCATGATCGGAACGGACACTGTTATCAAGGTCAATCCCTCTTCGACATATACGTTCTTTGTGATCATCTGTGCCGTGGGCGACTACTTTGCCGGACAGGATCCGCGCGGTGTGCGGCTGCGCACCGAGACTGAGTACGTCCGCGCGGCGCCGGGTGGTACGGGTGCGGCCAAGTGCGGCGGCAATTACGCGGCATCCCTGGCCGCTCAAGGCCAGGCGGCGAAAGACGGATTCGACCAGGTCGTATGGCTTGACGCCAAAGAGCACCGCTACATCGAAGAGATGGGCGGCATGAACATCATGTTTGTGATCGACGATACGCTCGTCACGCCGTCGCTGGCAAGCGGCTCGATCCTCCCCGGAGTCACGCGCGAATCGCTGATCCAGCTCGCACGCGCGCATGGCCGCAAAGTGGAAGAGCGCGACATCTCAACCGATGAGCTGATCGGTGCCTATCAGTCCGGCCGGCTGAAGGAAGCGTTCGCGTGCGGCACTGCCGCGGTCGTAACGCCGATCCGGGAGATCCTGCACCGCGGCGAGGTTCTCTATCTCAACACCGGTGACAAGGCGGGTGCGCTGACCCTGCAGCTTCGCCAGCAGCTGATGGATATTCAGTTCGGACTGGCGCCCGACCCCTTTGGCTGGCGCGTGCCTGTACCCATGTAAGAACGCCGGTTCTGTGGGCGTGTGTGGCCGGGATTAAACCCGGCGTGACGGGATTTTATGATTTCACAGTACCATATCTTCGCCGCAATCATCGGCGTCTATGTCGTTTCGCGCGTAGCCGACGCGATGGTCGAACGCAACTCCGTGCTGCTCGATAAGGAAACACGCGAGCGCATCTGGCAGCGTGAGACGCTCACGCTTCTCTGGTGGCGCGGCCCGGACATCGTGGGAATCGGCATGATGATCCTGGGCATCTGCAAAGTGGTGGGGCTCATCCGCGTTAAAGGCAGCTGGGGCATTCCCGTTATGGCCGCGGGATTGATGATTATCGCCCTCTCGAGCATCGTGCGATCCTGGCTGATTCAGCGCGCGCACAGCGCCGAAGCGCCGGATGCCGCGGCGACGAAAAGTGCCAAATCGGCCGCGCTCCTGGTCACTGTCGCCGAGCTTTCCCTGATTGCGCTTATCGGCATGTTCATCCTCGCCCCTGCGTTGCGGAGCACTGGCGGCGGCAGCAGCAGCCAGCCTGCTGCGGAAAAAGGCACGGCTGGCACGAAAAATGTGCCGGCCAGCAAGGACGAGCCGACGGGCGATCCGTTCTGGGTCAGCGAAGCGGAAGCGGTGAAGATGCTGAAGGGCCCCGACGCCAGTTATCTCCTGCTGCTGGTTCAGGCCGGCGAGGTCCGTGCGCAGAAGGAAGACGGGCAGCCGCGCTTCCGCCGAGACGACATCAGCCAGACGCTCGTTGCCGGGCTGCCCAGCGAAGAGGATCTGCGGCAAATGATTGCGTCGAAAATTAAAGTTGAACCCGAAAAGCCCGCCAGGAAATCCGAGCCCAAATCGCCTTCCGCCGAGACACAGCCTCTTAAAGAGTAACGCTGGTTGCAAAGCGGCGAGCAGTTTCCGCACTCAAGCCAATCGGCGACCGGCTCTACGGCCGGCGCATCCGGAGAAAACCCGGCGGCTCCGGAATTTCCGGCAGGCGGTCGAGCAGCGCTTTACGCACCTCTTCGTTCTGTATCGCTGTCACGTCGCGTTGTACGGATTCCTTGATCTGGACCGGCACGTGCCCCTTCTGAAGATAAATCATCATCAGCACCAGGATGCAATCGCGCGCGTCTTCTTCGTCCTCCGCATTCCGTAGCCGCTCCTGTAAGGATTTATGGAAGCGATCCAGCCTTCCCTTGCTGGATTCCTGAAGCGTCATTTTCCTGGCAAGTTCAATACGGCGAAGTGTCGTCATGTCGCCGGGAAAAACTGGCGCGTCCCAGCGCAGGCGGTAGAGCTCATCCACTTCCGTCGCGCTGAGACCCTGGGCGTGATCTTTCTCGATCAGGTCCTTTAACCGCTTGATTCCCGGCTCTCCCACGCCGCGGCGCCTGGGCTGCTGCTGTGGGGGTGGCTGTGGGGGCGTCTGCGGTGGAGGAGGAGGCGGATACAGTATGAACCGCAGCCCCTGAACGTCCTCGGCGCGAACGGTGCGCGCTTCGCCGGCAAGCATCTGAAAGGTAAAGATCCCGTCTTTGAAGCCCAGCAGGTAACACGAAAAAGGATTGCCACCGGCGCGCGGCATTACTTCAACATGCGGGCCTTTGCCAATAACTCCCGGAAAATGAGGAGGCGGGGGTCCCTCGCCGGCACACGTCATCACCGGCGCGAGCAGTAGCACTCCAAGCACCGCCCTGCGCATCGCTCGACTCCGCCTGACCTCTTGCCACTTAAGGCCGCAGCCAAATGATGTCGCCTTCGAGAATCACTTTCAAGCGGGCTTTGGCGGCGATCGCTTCGAGCACCTTTCCGACGCTCGAGTTGCTCACGTCAAGATCGGTGATCTGGTCAGCGGCGCGCTCGCGCATGGATACCGGATCAACCAGCACCGTACAGCGCAGCTGGTGCTTGAGTTCAGACTGGCGCAGCAAGCCCGCAAAGCTGCGTGTCAATTTGCCGGTCCCCTGGAAGGGTTCGGCCAGGTTGGCCTGAATAGACTGCCGGTAGGGCGGAACCCAGGTGTCCAGCTTTGCGGCTGCCGGCGTATCCAGCGCGAGCTCAATGTCGCTGCGCAGGCGCTGCGCAAGTTGAAGCTGCCGGCGGTCGCCGTGGAAGACCAGTTTTCCGCCAATGCAGCGAACGCGCGTGTCGGCATAGAACGTCGGATAAAGCTGCGGCAACAGCCGCGTGAAGAGCTCCGGGAACTCGGCGGCAAGATTGGGTTTTCTTGCCACGAGCGGCGCCAGCGAAACCACCTGCAGCGAGGGCGGGCCGTAGCAATCCTGCAGGTCGCTGATCACGATTGAATTCTGCTCAAGCTTCAGACCGAAGCCGGAGGTCCATGCCGACCACTCCAGCGCTTCGCCAAGTGAAATTCCCTTAAACACGAACGCCTGATTACTGAGTGCCGGGAAGCGGACCTTCGGTTTGATCGAAACCATGTTCGCCGCCTGGCTGATCAGCATCCCCATGTCCGAAACAGGCCCCGGCGTCACTGGCTGCGAGAGCAGCCCGGCGACTTCCGAGACCAGCGGCGATTCATTGCCCAGCTCGCTTAATGTGGAAGCCACCAGCGCATGGCCGAGCACGCCCGATTTGAAGCGCAGTCCACCAATGTCCACCGATGGGACTTCTGCGCAGATTTTTGCCTCTGCCAGACTGGCGTCCCCATGCAGCGCATCCAGTTGCAGGTGGACACCGCGCAGCGGCAGGGCCGGCGCAGGGTAGCGCAGCGCACGAACCAGTTCCTTGAGGTCCGAAACCCAGGCGGCATTTACCGGCTGGCCTATCAGTGCAGAATTGAGCGGGACGACGCGCTCGACGTTTGTCAACGCTTCGATGCGCGATGGCGGCGCGATGAACAGCGCATGATCGTACCAGGCGCAGCCCAGCTGCGATTCTTTCAGCACCTCTCCGAGTTTCTGCAGCACCGTCTGTCCGCTCAGCGCAATACGCTGCTCGGCCAGTTTACGATCGAACGCGTCGCGTGCCGCTCCGCGCGCCGCAATCATGGTCACACCCGCGCGGCGGCTGAGACGGTCTACGAGTTCTGCCAGCGTGCGGCTCTCGCTGAGTGTCTCCTCCATGGAGCGCTCAAGCGCTTTGCGGATCTCTTCGGGCGGCGCACCCCACCCCGCGGCGCCTTCCAGGTTTCCTTTTGGCGCGGTCGTAAAGAACGGCTTCTGACCTTCGGCGCCGGTTTCGAATCCGCCGCCAACATCGCGCGCCATCCACGCCAGCACCGAACGCAGCGGCATATCGCTATGAATGGAGAAGCTCAGCTCCGTGCGTGCAACCAGCGGCCCGCGCATCTGCTCGGCCAGCGCCGCCAGCTGGGGAGGCCTTTTCAATCGATCGGCAAGTTCTTCGATGCCCTCAGCCAGAGTTTTCCCGGCAAGGTCCAGCGGCGCCTCGACGCGCATGTCCCACGAGAACGGCACCGCGGGCGTCGGAGGCAGTCTCGGGGATTCCACGGGGACAGGCTTGACGGCAGGTGTTTCAACTTTCACCGGCACGGCGGCAGAGACGCTGCTTTGCGTCAGCCGGCTGAGGCGCGCTTTGATATCGCTGTCGGCCAGCGCCGTTTCGGTGGGAGTCACGAGAAGTTCCTTGCCGGCAACCACCTGTGTCTTACTGCGCGTAGCCGCGCTGTGCACTTCGACCGAGCCCTCTTCGACGCACACCATGGCCACGCCGGAGGTAGGACGCTGGTCGCGCAACAGCTGCGGCGCCACGGCAACATCCACGATAAAGGCCGTGCCTGTCACACGAACATTGGCGGCTCCCGCCGCATCGACCTCAAAATATTCAGCTGCGGAGGCCTTCGGCCGGTCTTTGCGAACTTGAAAATAGGCGGCTCCGGCCACGACGCGGTATTGATGGCGGTTGCTGACAGCCAACTGCGAATCGGGAGCCAGCAGCACGGATGCGATCAACTGTCCGCCGGACGTGAGGGTCATGTTCACCGGCTCGCTGCCCGAACTGACCAGATCGCCGTTCTGAAGCGGATCCATGCGCTGCAGCGGAGACTGGATTCCCGCGTGCGTCCGGCGCGCGTCTCCGGTGAGATTGGCCACCATCGGCGGCGCATCGCTCTCAGTTCCCCGCGTGCGCAGGAACGTGGCTGTCAGCGCGACCGCAATCATCGCGCTCATGGCAATCGGGAGCCAGTACACGCGCCAGAGCGATCGTTTGCCTTGAACACCAACGATCGCACCGCTGGGCGGCCCCTGCGGATGCGCGCTCTTTTTCGCGGGCGCCGCAGACTTCAGCGCACGCGACCACTCTGGTGAATCACTGCTGCCGGGCGCTGGCAGCGCGGCCATCAGGCGCTCATTGAAATGCGGAGAGGTATCGAGATTGGCGAACGATTCTTTCAGGCGCACTTCCAGGCGCCGGAAGCTTTCCAATTCTGCTTTGCACCCGGCGCAGGTTCGAACGTGAGCCAGCAGCAGATGGCGCTCGACTTCCTTCAGATCACGCTCTTCAATCATGCGCTCAATCTGGCGGCGCGCCTGCTCGCAGGTGAGGTCATCCCCGCCAGGCTGCGGCGGACCTACGGAAAAAAGGCGTGGAGGCGTCGGGGCGTCGCTCACCGCACGGCTCCTTCGGCGACGTCGCCGCTTCCGGCCGCGCTATTGCCCGCTCCAGCGCCGGCTTTGAAACCGAAGGCCAGTTGCAGATACTGCAGGGCATGATGCAGGCGGCTGCGCACTGTTCCGCGCGGCTCTCCAAGGCGCTCGGCAATTTCCTTGGGAGAGAGTCCTTCGAGGTAACGCAGCGTCAGCACCACGCGCTGCTCTTCAGGTAGCTCCGCGAGTGCGCGGAGGACATCTGCCGTATCGCGTCCAGGGCCCTGGGTCTGGCTCTCGGCTGCGATCTCCGGGGCGCTCTCAAGGGCAACCTCGTTGCGGTGGCGCTTCTGGGAGCGGGCACCGTCGGCGAGCACGTGGCCGGCGATTCCATACATCCAGCGCGCGAAAGCGGCGTGATCCTGCAATCCGCCGAGGCTCTTATACGCTTTTACGAAAACTTCCTGCGTCAAGTCGTCGGCCTCCGCCGGCTGGAACCCACGCTGCAAGGCGAGCGCAAAGACAGTACGCCGGTGACGGTCCACCAGTTTGCCGAACGCTTCCCGGTCACCGGAAAGAGTTCTGGATACCAGTTCTGCATCAGACCAGGCCACGGGCATCTCCGCCGAAAGTAGGTCGTTTAACAGTGTGCATCTGTTGCCCAGATTTTAAGTGCTGGTGGACCATAGACTTAAACCAGTGAGTGCTTACCACGACGTACGCGGAGCGCACGAGGAACGGAAGGAGCATCTATCCAGGGAATGGCCCGATTTCGCTTAAAAACCCGATTTCGCTTAAAATCCCTTCGTGCGCTTCGTGAACTTGGTGGTCAAATCCGTTCACTTTCCAGATTCAAAACGCTTGCGCATAACCTTTTCAAGAATGCCCAAACCGGTCGCCACTTCCTCCTTTGTTATACTCAAAGGAGGGCAGAACCGGATGGTCGCTTCGCCGCATCCCAATAGCAGCAGACCGGCGTAGTAGCCATCGTCCACCACCTGCTCTCGCAAGGCCCGTGCAGGCTTTCCACCCTCGGTGACAATGTCGATGCCGACCATCAGACCCAGTCCGCGCACCTGTCCGACATGCCTGGGAAAGAGCCCCGCAATTCGAAGCAGCCCCTCCTTTAAGTACTCGCCGACCACTGCGGCATTTTTCATGTACTTGCGTTCGATCAGGTCGATGCTGGCCAGCGCCGCGCGGCAGCTGACGGGATTTCCGCCAAACGTGGACCCGTGCGCGCCCTGCTTCCAGTCCATCACCGATTCTTTTGCTACCATGGCGCCCAGCGGCAGGCCGGAAGCGATACCTTTTGCCAGGCAGAGAATATCCGGCTCGACACCGAAGTGTTCGATGCAGAACATTTTTCCGGTGCGGCCGAATCCGCTCTGCACTTCATCGGCGACCAGCAGAATTTTATGCTCGTCGCACAGCTTGCGCAGCGAAGGCAGGAACTCTTTGGGCGGAACAATGTAGCCGCCTTCGCCCTGCAGCGGTTCGACAAAGATGGCCGCGACTTCTTCCGGCGGCACGGTCTGCTTGAACAGGCGGTCTTTTATGAAGGAGACATCGCCATATGGAACATGCTCGACTTCCGGCACCAGCGGCGCGAAATGCGCGCGCTGCGTGATCTTCGATCCGGTCAGTGAAAGCGCGCCAAACGTGCGGCCATGGAACGCGCCAAGGAAAGCGATCACGCGCTGGCGCCCGGTGTGGTAGCGAGCCAGCTTGAATGCCGCTTCGATGGATTCTGCGCCTGAATTGGTAAAGAAGACACGCGTGGGCGACTTGCCCGGAAAAAGATGGCAGAGTTTAGATGCCAGCTGCGCCTGCGGCTCGTTGTAGTAATCGCTGCCGCACATATGGAGCAGCTTGCCCGCCTGGTCGCGTATCGCTTTGACAATTTCAGGATGGCAATGCCCGCAGTTGTTCACCGCAATCCCGGCCGTGAAATCCAGGAACCGGTTTCCGTCAAGGTCTTCGACCGTCGACATCCACGCGCGCTTGACAGCGAGTGGAATGTAGCGCGTGTAACTGGGCGAGGTAAAGCGGCGATCGAGCTTAATGGCGGCGCGCGCCCGCGGGCCGGGAAGTTCGGTGTGGATGAAAGGAACCTTGAGTTTGCGCAAAGTCTTTTTCGCTTTCGGGCGCGGCTTCGCGGGCATTGGAAGATCGATGCGCACGACGCTGCCTTCACTTCGAGCGTGCACAGTGCCCGCTCCGTTAGTGCCGAGGATGCCAGTGTTCAGTTTGGCTTTTTTCGAGAGGACAGGCACGGTTGAGGCCCTCAGTGGTGAATTGCGCATCTGGAACCGTACACCCAATCTTACAACTTTTCGCGTGCCACCCGCAACTCCGAACTGAAAAGATGACCCCCTGCCCGCTAAAGCGCCCTACCAACATTTTACCCGGCGTGACCTTTCGTGCGCCGGCATGATCCCCCGTCGCCACGAAAAGATCAGCCTGCTTTCAAGCTGAATGTCCTTCTCCTGCAGCGGCTTTTTTCAGAAGGTTGGTGACGGGCTTGCAGTTCACTCCCTTCGCCGGAGGAGAAGGAGACCTTGGACTTATAGAAGCCTTCATGTCACAACCGAACCGACTTCTGGTGGACTCGCACCACCGCAACGATTCACTGGACGGCCTGCGCGGCCTTGCCATTCTGCTCGTCATCGTTTTCAAATTTGCAAACGACGCACTCACGCCACAGTCGGGTATCGCTGAACGGCTTCTGCTGTATGTGCCGATCAGCGGATGGAGCGGCGTGGATCTGTTCTTCGTGCTCTCCGGTTTCCTGATCACCGGAATCCTGCTGGATGCAAAACATCAGACCTGCAGGCGTTACTTCCAGGACTTTTACATCAAGCGCGTATTCCGCATTCTGCCGCTCTATTACCTGTTGTGCTTCATGTTCTTCGTCGTGATGCCGCTGCTCAGCCGCGGCGAAATACGCCCACTGTCGACGGCCGCGTGGTACTGGCTGCATCTGTCGAACTTTTTTCAAGCGGCCGGCGGCAGTGCGGGATTCTTAAGCGTCTCGTGGTCGCTGGCGGTCGAAGAGCAGTTCTATCTGGTGTGGCCTCTGGTGGTCTGGTACCTCAAGCCACGAACGCTGGCGCGCCTCTGCATCGCAGCGATCTTTGCGGCCTTCGCGACGCGCTGCGCCCTGGCCTTCAGCGGCGTGCACGCCGTGGCGATTTATCAGCTCACCCCCTGCCGGATCGACTGCCTGGCCGTCGGCGCATGGATTGCCATCGGGGCGCGCACGCCGGAGGCGAAAAACCTGGTGCGCTGGGCCAACTGGGCCCTGCTCGTTTCAGCAACCGGCCTGTTCGGTGTTATCATGCCCGCATTGGTGATGACCAACGACATGCTCACAGGCCTGACGTTTCACAACCCGTGGGTCTTTACACTCGGCATGACGCTCAACGCCGTGTTCTTCGGCTTCCTGCTGATAAGGCTGCTTGCCAGCGGCAAAGAGACGCTCATGCATCGCGTTTTCATGAACCGCATCCTGCGCGACTTCGGAAAGTACAGCTATTGCATGTACCTCACGCATATGCTGATCATCAACTATTTCCATCTGAAGCTGCAGCCCATGCTGGAGCACCACTTCGGTCTTCGAGCCG
Organism: Planctomycetota bacterium; assembly: GCA_035628505.1. Classification (GTDB taxonomy): domain Bacteria; phylum Planctomycetota; class SZUA-567; order H5-PLA8; family H5-PLA8; genus DASPJR01. The sequence continues at coordinate 80,646 of DASPJR010000232.1, forward strand.
CGCTCTTCTGCGGCCTGATCATTACCTGCGTGAGCGTTTACATTATCGGCGCACTGAGCTGGCGCTTCTTTGAAGCGCCGATGATCGCCATGCGCGAGCGCTTCATCCCCAAAGCAACCCGGCCCGCGCCAGTTCTCGCTGAAGCTCCGGTGGTCCAGACGCCGGTGGCGGAGACTACTATTCAACTCGGCGGCAAACCCGAACCGGGACGTTAATAAGGCGCCGCTGCGCGAGGCGGCAGCAGGCATTCCCGCAGGCCAATCTGGCACGGGAATGCCTGCTCTTCTTAAAGAGAACTCTAGTTTTTCAGGCGCCAGTGTGTCGCCATCAGACAGGTTTTCTCTCCGGCCTTCTCCAGCTGATAGTAAATAGTGTAAATCGAACCATCACTCAGTTCGACAGATGCCGGGTAGCCCAGGTCGCTGTTCGGTGCTCTGCAAAGTTCAAATTCTTCGCCCCAGGTCTTCCCCTCATCTTTACTGATGCACGCCCGCTCGCCCACCGGCGCCTTGCGCCGTCCGTACGACAGCAGAATCCAGCCGTTCTTCAGTCGAAGCGCGTGCGGTGGATAGCCCCAGATGTTTGTTTTTTCAGGCACCGTCCAGGTCGCGCCCGCATCAGAGCTGAATGCCGTATAAACGAACTGTTCTTCAGCTTTCCCCGATTCCACGCGAAAGAGCCCCAGCAATTTCCCCGGCGACGTTTCGACGCCATGCGGCTCGCAGAATTTCAGCCGCGCTTTTTCAGGAGGAACCGGAACACTGCCGCGCCGAGACCAGCTCTTTCCATTGTCCGTCGAGACATGCAATTCAAGCGGCAGATCGTTATTGACTCCGGCATTTCCGAGGTACGCCAGCGTCCCATCCGCCAGGCGAAAACAGCCGTGCGGCGCGGTCACGCCCATTTTTACCGGCGCCTCCCACGTCTGGCCGCCATCTGTCGAGCGCACCGTCCAGTTGCCGCGAAGCTTCGTGCGAGTCTCGGGCGTCAGCGCGGCGATCGATTCCTTCCACTGGCTGACCACCGCCTCGCCATACATCTTTCGGCAGCTATCAACATGATCGGCGAAGTACGTCGAAGTGAACCACGTGACGACCAGCGCGCCGTCTGCCGCTTCGGTGATGCCCGCATCTCGGTCGTCGATCGCTGGAAGATCCTGGATTGTCTGCGGCGCGCTCCAGGTTTTTCCCTCGTCGTTCGAGCGGATCATCTGCACCTTTCCGAATGGGCAGATGTGCTCCTGCCGATCGCCGGAAAAGACTGCGACCAGTTCTCCATTCTTGCGCCGTTCAATCGTGGGCCAGCCGATATAGCGTCCGGGCTGCTTCGCAATCACCCGCGTTGAAATAACTTCAATGGCGGGCTCAGCGCAGTGAGCAGCAGTGGTGCACATGGCAAACATGATGGCGAGGGCTCTGCTCATTATTTAACTCTCCAGGTATGCCTTCAGTACACCAGCGCCGCCTTTCCGAGTCACCCTGTTCCATTTACGGAGCAAGCTTTTTGCATCTTGCACCTGCGGCATTGAATGATTACATATTTCCGCTCGTCCACTTACTAAAGGAGATTCAATTCCATGCACATTCTGGCGTTCAGTTTTATTGCGGCAGTGCTCGCTATCGGGATTTCGGCCCGTGCCGGCGAAGGCTCATTCGAAGGCTCACTTGGCCTGCAGCTCTACAGCCTGCGCGCTCAATTCATGTCTGACGGCGTGCCAGCGACGCTCGACAAAGTGAAAGCGTTCGGCTTCAAGAACGTCGAACTCGCCGGTACCTACAACCTGCCGCCGGATAAATTCCTTTCCTTGCTGGCCGAGCGCGGTCTGAAAGCTGTCAGCGGGCACTTCAGTTATGACAAGCTGAAGACGGATCCCGAAGGCGTCGCCAGGGAAGCCAAGGCGCTGGGCCTGCAGTATGCCGGCTGCGCGTGGATCAGCCACAAGGCGCCCTTCGATGAGAAGCAGTGCCGCGATGCGGCAGCCGTTTTCAACAAGGCCGGCGAGGCGCTCGCGAAGGAAGGCATCAAATTCATGTACCACTGCCACGGCTATGAGTTTTACCCGCATGGCGAGGGCACGCTCTTCGACCTGCTCGTAGCCGAAACGAAGAAGGAACACGTCAGCTTTCAGATGGACGTGCTGTGGGTCGTCTTCCCCGGACAGGATGCGGCAAAGCTGCTCGAGAAGCATGCCGGGCGCTGGGAACTGATGCATCTGAAGGATTTGCGCAAGGACGTACCGACCGGCTCGCTGGCGGGCAAAACCGATGTAAAAAATAACGTTCCGCTCGGCACTGGGCAGACGAACTGGCCGGAAGTTCTGAAAGCTGCGAAGAAAGCCGGCGTGAAGCATTATTTTATTGAAGACGAATCGCCCGACGTCCTGCAGCAGATTCCGGAATCGATGAAGTATCTCGAGACGGTGAAGTTCTAGTGATTCATGATGCATGATGCATGAGAAAACTTCATGCATCATGCATTAGCTTGAATCTGTTCTTCACCTCGGCGATGAGCGCAGTATTATACTCAACACGTTCAGGAGGCTCTGCCAATGCGCATCATCGATCCGCACGCCCACATGTACAGCCGGCCGGTTGACGACTACGAAATGATGCTGCTCTGCGGCGTCGAGGCTGTCGTGGAACCCTCGTTCTGGCTCGGCAACGATCGCCAGTATGCAGGCAGCTTCTACGATTACTTCAACCACATCAGCGAATGGGAGCCGAAGAACCGCGCGGCCAAGCGTGGAATGAAGCACTTCTGCACCATCGCGATGAATCCAAAGGAAGCCGAACAGCTGTCGCTGGCGCGCGAAGTCGTGCAGGGAATGAAGCCCTTCCTCGACCGCGACACGGCTATCGGGATTGGCGAAGTCGGGCTGAACAACATCACGCCGAACGAAGAACTGATCCTTTCCGAGCAGCTTGAGCTGGCCAAGAAGATGGATGTGCCGGTGATCATTCACACGCCGCACAACAACAAGCTTGAAGGAACACTGCGCATCATCGCCATCTGCAAGGAAGTCGGCGTCAATCCCGAGCGCATCGACATCGACCACAACACCGAAGAGACCATTCAGCACACGCTCGACGGCGGCTTCTGGGCCGGGATCACCATGTATCCGCGGACCAAGTGCACGCCGCAGCGCGCGCGCGACATGGTCGACCGCTTCGGCGCCGACCACGTGCTGCTTAACAGCGCTTGCGACTGGGAAACGTCCGATCCCCTGACGGTGCCGAAGGCCGCACGCCTGATGCTGAACACCGGTTTCTCGCGCGCGCAGGTCACCGGCGTGGTCTGGGACAACCCGTATAAGTTCCTCGCCCAGTCGCCCAAGTTCCGCAAAGTGATGGAACCGCTTTACATGGAAGACGCGGTCGCCGCTGCGAAGTAACGGGCTCTTGGCTCTTGGGTTTTGGCTTTTAAGCGATCGACTCTGGCGCTGGCTGTTCAGGCGAAATGGCGCAAAGACGCGGCGGATATTCTTCCGTACCTTGTTCTTCGTGTCCTTCGTGAACTTCGTGGTAAAAAAATGCCGCGGCCGTGGTTACCGGAAACGGATGGCGTCGAGCTCGATTTCGTAGGACTGCTTCGTGATGAAAATGATGAAGAACATCAGTGTTTTCTCGTGGCCTTCCAGCGCCTTGCTGTAAGTGCCTTCCGGTTCAGCGATCGGCATTTTAAAAACCGCCTCATCCAGCTTGAACACGTGTTCCATCGCTTCTCCGGGCTTGACCTGCGCCGGCTGCGATTCGAAGTACTTGTCGCCGCACATAAAGCCGATTGACATCTGCAGCGGATTTCCTTCCAGCAGCTTCGTCTGGATCACCACTTCCTTCTTTGAGGACAGATCAACGGGCGGAAGTTCCACTTTTGCCACGCCGCCACGCTCGAAGCCGTCTTCACCGCTGCTTCCCACATGCAGCACTTTATTTCCATTCTCGTGCTTCTTGACGCTTACCTTCGTTGTGTTCACCGTCGGAAGCTTGATTGGCGCGAATTTCCCGCTCGCTTCAAGGTTATCCACGATCGTGAGCGCCGCTTTGGCCTCGGATTTCCACTCGACGATCTTGATGATGTTCTCCGTCGCCGCCATCGTATCGGCGTAGCTCTTGTCGAAGTCGGCAGCCATCTTCGTGAAGGTCTTCCAGCTCTTCGCGCTCGCGACCTTCTCCAGGTTTTCAAACGCCGCATATGCCTGCAGTTCGCGCTCGCCCATCTTCGCGAGCTTCAACTTGCGCTCCCAGCGAGGCTTCTCTGTCTCTTTCAGTTTCTCTTTCAGCGCGTCCGCGTCGGCGTAATTTCCGCGCGCACAGAGATACTTCATCTGCGCGGCGGCGCTCTGATCGGGAGCGACTTTCAGGATGTCCGCGAGCGGCAGCGATGCGGCCGGCACATAAAGCTGCAGCTTGTTGCCTTTGACGTTGATCTCGACGGAAAGCCCGCGGCCCGAGTCATATCCGATGATCTTGCCCTTGCTGGTTTCCCACTTTTTTGCCGTGTCCTCGTTAAGGTCCACCATTCCGCCCGTGGCCGCTTTGTTTTTCATGGCCTCCTGCTCGAAGGCAATCGCCGCCTGAAAATCGGCGAGCTCGGCATTCAGATCACTGCGTGCGGGACTGAATTCAGATTTATTCGACAGGTCGCGGATATCCGCCTGCGCTTTTTGCAGATCGCCTTTTTCCGTCAGCTTGCGCATTTCGGAAAGGAAGCGGGCATACAGCATATCTGCCGTGAGCTTCATCTCCGGCTCTTCCATTTCCACAGGCGCGGGTGGAAGCGCCTTGCTCGTGACGCCGACCACTTCAGGTGCCACGTCGGGTTTCTTTTCAGGCTTCTTCACCGGTTTTTCGTCGGGCACGACGACCGTCTCAACCGGGGGCTTAGGATCGGGCGTTTTAACCTCCGGCTTTTTCTCGGGCGGGATTTCGGGCGGCTTGTCTTTGGGCGGATCAGGTATCTGCGCCACTTCCTTCACGGGCGGCGGTTCATCTTTTTTCGCCGTGGGCTGCGGTACATCCGGTTTCTTCACGGCCGGAGCGCCTTTGGTCAGGTACCACAAGGCGGTGCCGAGAACGGCAATCATTGCGAACGCGATAAGTCCGGATGCTGCCGGACGCGTGGCGATATGCCGGCCGGTTCCCGTGAGCGTGCGCCGCTCGCTCACCGGAGCCTGCGGTCCGGTCGTATTGCGTCCCACGGCGGCCGTTCGCCGCGGCATCGCGCACGAGCTCTTGCCTTTGAATCCCGCTGCCTTGATCGGGCCGTTGTTCTTCGCCAGGTCCATATCGGCAAGCAGCTCAATGGCATTCGTGTAGCGGTCGGCCGCGGCCTTGGCCATCATCTTCGAGATGATCTCGCCGTAGCTTACGGGAATGGCCGGATCCGTGTCGCACGGGTTCTTCGCTTCGTCCGTAATATGCAGAGCCATCACCGCCGCGCCCGTCGGGGCATCGAAAGGCGTTTTGCCCGTGAGCATGTGATAAAACGTTCCGCCGAGCGAATAGATGTCGCTGCGCGTGTCGACGTTCTTCTCGCCGCGAGCCTGCTCGGGGGAAATGTAATGCGGCGTGCCGACGGCCTGCCCGGCCTGGGTGAGGCTGGCGTCTTCGGTCTTCTCGTTCTGCTTGGCAAGGCCGAGATCGCAGAGCTTCGCGACACCGGTGCTCGTGAGCATGATATTGTCGGGCTTGATGTCGCGGTGAACCAGGCGGTGAGTCTCAGCATACACGAGCGCCTCGACGACCTGGTAGACGATCTTGAATGCTTCCTCGGGCGTAAGCCTGCCTTTTTCTTTCAGCACCTGCTTGACCGTTTTGCCGTCAACGAACTCCATGGCGAAAAACGTGTATCCGCCCTGTTCGCCGCAATCGATGCCGTTGATAATGTTCAGATGGCTGAGCTTAGCGCTGAGCTTGGCTTCATGCAGAAAGCGCTGCTTGAACACCGGATCCTGCGCCAGCTTCGGCGGAAGAATCTTAAGTGCGACGACACGGTCCATGCTGATCTGGCGCGCGCGGAACACCGCGCCCATGCCGCCCTGCCCGACTTTTTCGAGAATCTCAAAGCCGGCGATGACGGTCGCACCGCGCGTGGCGCGTTCGCAGGCGCGTGCCTGCTGCTGCGTCAACACGCCTAATTTGACAAGGAAAACGGTGAGATCTTCGCTCGAGTTCTGCCGCTTGTGTTCGTCCAGCGCCTGCTTGATCTGTTCGGCCGTGCAGTAGCCGCGCTCAATGGCGATTTCTGTGAAATCTTTCGGTTTTACGCCAGGCGGAGTCATGGTGTTGACGGCCGCGGGATAGCCCGAGCGGTTTGGCGGCAGCGGAGAGGTCGGACCGTCAGCCATGGCTTTCCTTAGCACAGCGCAGCAGCGGCATAATTCTTGAACGTACGTACACAGAATATGTTAGGCGAAGCAGCCACAAGCGCCACCGGAAAAATACCTTGTTGCCGCCAGTCGCAGGCTCAGGAAAACCGTGTCAACATGCCACGGTGTGGAACGGCCGCCCTGCGCTGCTACATCGTTTCTCTCACGCAGCAAATCTAAGCGCCAGCATCCCCGCGAGCGCCGCCGCGCAGGCTACGACAAGCCACTCGCCAAAGCGTGCGTAGAATGTACGGCCTGAACCCACCGGAAGATCAGCTACGACGCAGCCGGGCCCTTCGCGGAAGTGATCGCGCCGCGCGAGCACCCTTCCCTTCTCGGTGATAATGGCACTGATCCCGTTGCTGGCGCCGCGCACGATGGCATAGCCGAACTCGATTGCGCGGAAGATGCACGCCTCAAAATGATAATCCTTCACTTTGCGCCAGTCGTTGGTGGGCACAGCCATGATCTGCACGTCTTCGCTCGCGTAGCGCCGTGCAAGATCAGTGAAATTGTCGTCCTGGCAGATCATTCCGCCGAGCGCCGCGTCCTCAACGTCCAGCAGAACGAGTTTGCCCTCGCCGCGCCGGTAGTTCTCGAAAAAGGGAATTAGATGCGTCTTGGCGTATTCACCGCGCAGCTTTCCGGTGGAATCAATAAAAGCTATGCGGTTGTCATTGCGCTCGAGATTGAAATAGCCAATCGCGAGCATGATTCCATAGCTGCGCGCGAGATCACCAAACGTGCTCAGCCACATCTCGCGCTCATGCGCTGAGAAGGCCAGACCGGTCTCCGGCGATACGAGGATTTTCGCGCCGCCATTTGCCGCCTGCGCGACAAAAGGCTTGAAGAATTGTTTGAACAGGTCAACCGAAGTTGTTTCGGGGCCGTCGTCCAGGTGCTCAAACGTCCAGCCCAGGGCCGCGGCTTTGATGCTCTGCTTCGGAACGCGCAGCCACGACGCCGCATTGTAAACCATCGGCGGCCCCAGCAGTGCCGCCAGAATCATCAGCACTAACGGCTGGTCTTCGGGCCGCGTGAGCACGATGGCTGCAAGAGACTGACACGCCAGTAGCACGAAGACGATTCCCTTCATGCCGCTGATGCGAACGAACTGAATCGCCCACGGTGCCGCCGACCACACGCGCACAAAGGATTGCGCCGTTCCCCACATCGGAAAGAGCGTCACGTTGAGCCACTCAAGCAGAACGCCCAGGCAGGCCACCGCCAAGGCTCCATGCGGCAGCGGCCAGCGCAGAAAAAAATACGCGCCGATCGATAATAGCGTCCAGATCGCCGTCATATACGCCGTAAGAATCGCCGTGAGCGGCAATGGAAAGCGCAGCATGCCCATCATGGGGACGGTGTAGCAGAGCCCCAGGCAAAGTCCCGCCAGTGTCGCGCTCGTCACAGAAGGGCAATGATTGAGCAGCGCATAAAGCCAGGGAATGAACGCGCCGAGTTGCAGAAACCACAGCCGCGCCGGGTAATCAGACAGGAAAAGCAGAATACCGCTTATCGCCGCAAGCACCGGAGCGTTCATTAAGAATTCGGGCAAAGCATTCTCCTGTAGTGCAAGCTATCGCTTGCGCAGCCGCCAAAGTCGTCCATATTTTATTCAGCCTACTTTTCTACCTTAAAAGTGTTTTCTTTGCGCCTTTGCGTCTTTGCGTGAGGCCTGTTTGCCTCGTCGCGTGAAAACCCGAAGATTGATCTTGCATCCAAAGCGATCTTTAGTAATGTATTGCCCCCAAGTAAAGGGAAGCGCATGGAGCGCGCCGCTTGAGAGGGAAAGCGCGCTGGGACTCTCCCGGGGAGAGTCTTGTTGGAACAGGATACATCGAACGGCCGCTAAAAGGATGCCGTGATTTTCAGGGGAGTGAGAAGTAGCTGTTATGGTCATGACTACCGCTCGACGCAAAGAACTAATCAAGAGTTACCAGACGACTCCGACGGACACTGGCAGCACGGAAGTCCAGGTGGCTCTGCTGACCGAGCGCATCGTGGCAATGACGGGCCATCTCAAGTCCCATCAGAAAGATCACCACTCCCGCCTCGGCCTGACGAAGATGGTTGCACGCCGTACCCGCCTGCTGACCTACCTGCGCGACAGAGATGTCGAGCGCTATAAGACCCTCATCGAGCGCCTCGGCCTCCGGAAATAGTTCGTTGTCAGTCGCCCGCGGCCATCGAGCCGCGGTCTGCTTATGGCATTTCGAATCACAGCAACATGGGGCTGCCTCGTGTGCGAAGTCGTTTCGCGCGCGTGCGTCCTGCTTTGATTTGGCCTTCTATAGCACTCCTGGCAAGCGAACCACAAAAAGGAAACACTGCACACATGGCTCACCACATTGTCGAGCGCGAGATTGGCGGACGAAAGCTCCGTATTGAGACAGGAAAGATTGCGAAACAGGCGGCCGGCGCGGCCATCGTCACGCTCGGCGAAACCGTTGTCTTCGCCGCCGTCAGTGAACAGCCCATCAAAGAGGGCATGGACTTCTTCCCGCTCACCGTCGACTACCGCGAGAAAGGCTACGCCAGCGGCATGATCTTCGGCGGCCGCTTCCAGAAGCGCGAAGGCCGGCCCTCCGACAAAGAAACGCTGACGATGCGCCTGATCGACCGGCCCATTCGCCCGCTCTGGCCCACCGGCTACATGCGCGACGTCCTGATCCAGGCGTTCACGCTCTCGGCCGAACCGGACATCGATCCCGATATTCTCGCGATGATCGCCGCCTCGACTGCGCTCTCGCTCTCCAACCTGCCCTTCCAGGGCCCGCTGGGCGCCGTGCGCGTCGGCATGCTAGATGGCAAGTTCGTGCTTCTGCCCTCGCACACCGAGCTTGAAAAGAGCGCGCTGGACCTGGCGGTCGCCGGAACCAAGTCGGCGGTGCTGATGGTCGAGTCGGGCGCAAACGAAGTCAGCGAAGACGACCTGATCAACGCCATCGAGTTCGGCCACGGATTCATCCGCGAAATCGTCGCGATGCAGGAAGAGCTCGTCGCGAAAGTACAGCCGAAGAAGGATCCGTTCACCTCGCCTGTGCCGCACCCGATCATCGAGCAGATCGCCACGCAGTACCTCGATGCCGCCAAGCGTGCCGCGATGACACCAACCAAGTTCGCGCGCCGCGACGCGCTCAAGCAGCTCCGCGCCGAGCTCATCGAGAAATACGCCAAGGAATCGCTCGTCCTCGCCGGGCAGCCGGTCGACGACAAGACGCCGGCCGCTTACCACGTCAAGCAGGCCTTCGAAGTGCTGCAGGAACGCGCGATCCGCACGCTGATCCGCGAAGGCATCCGCTGCGACGGCCGCAAGCGCGACGAAATCCGCCCGATCACCTGCGAAGTCGGACTGCTGCCGCGCGCACACGGCTCGGCGCTGTTCACCCGCGGCGAAACGCAGGCGCTGGTCGTCACAACGATGGGCACGGTCAGCGACGAGCAGACCGTCGAATCACTGCGCGGCGAATTCACCGACAAGTTCATGCTGCATTACAACTTCCCCAGCTTCTCCGTGGGTGAAGTGAAAATGCCGCGCGGCCCTGGACGCCGCGAAATCGGACACGGCTACCTCGCGCGCCGCGCGATCAAGCCGATGCTGCCCGACTATGAGAAGTTCCCATACACGCTGCGCCTGGTCAGCGAGATCATGGAATCCAACGGTTCCAGCTCGATGGCCTCGGTCTGCGGCGGAACGCTGGCGCTGCTCGACGCGGGTGTGCCGATGAAGGCGCCGGTCGCCGGAATCGCCATGGGACTGGTCGAAGAGAACGGCGAATATTGCGTCGTCAGCGACATCCTCGGCGACGAAGACCACTACGGCGATATGGACTTCAAAGTCGCCGGTACGGATAAGGGCGTGACGGCTCTTCAGATGGACCTCAAGAGCCAGGGCATTCCGCCGGCTGTAATGCGCCAGGCGCTCGAACAGGCCAAGGCCGGCCGCAAGCACATCCTCGCGCAGATGGCGTCGGTGCTCGCCACGCCGCGCCCGAACATCAGCGAGCACGCGCCGAAGATCATCCAGATGAAGATTGATCCGGAAAAGATCGGCAAGCTGATCGGACCTGGCGGCAAGATGATCCGCTCGCTGGAAGAAAAGTACAAGGTCACCATCGAAGTGCAGGACGACGGCTCAGTCGTGGTCGCCAGCCCCAAGCGCGATCAGGCCGAAGAAGCGCAGAAGGTCATCGAAGGCCTGGCCGGAACGCCGCAGGTCGGCACGATCTACATGGGCGAAGTGGTCAACATCAAGGAGTTCGGCGTGTTCTTCGAGATCATGCCGGGCACCGACGGCATGTGCCACGTCTCTGAACTGGATGTTGCCTACGTCAAGAACCCGCAGGAGTTCTGCAAAGTCGGCGACAAGATGGAAGTGAAGCTGATCGCTGTCGACGACCTCGGCCGCCTGAAGCTCTCGCGCAAAGCCGTGATCGCTCCGGGCACCGAATCGGTTCCCGCGCCGGGCGGTGGCGGCGGCGGCGGTGAACGGCGCGGCAGCGGAGACCGCGGCGGACGTCCCCCGCGTCGCGACCGCGGCGGTGATCGTGGCGGCGACCGTGGCGGCGACCGCGGCGGTGACCGTGGCGCCCCGCGCGAAGGTGGAGCGAACTAACACGGAAATGCTTCACCACAAGACATGAAGACTCAAAGACACGAAGGACTTTGGGTCTGAGAAGACAAATCAGGTGACATGAAAGTGCCGGCTGGCGTACGTTGAGAAGTACATAACCCAGCCCGCGAAAACAAAGTCACTGACTGACCGAAGCCGTAGCTGTTTAAAAAAGAACTGCAGTCCGTTTCGGAAAGTACAAGCGCCGGCGAAAGCCGGCGCTTTTTTTATTTCTGCTATCTCACGGCATTATGGCGCGGGCTTCTCCAGCACGTCCTTGTAACGCGCCAGAAAGCTAAGCAGAGTCCGGGTCGGCAGCGCAAAACCAACAGCTTCAGCCACCATGGATTTCGCAGTGACCACACCAATCACATTGCCTTGTTCATCAAGCAGCGGACCTCCCGAGTTACCAGGGTTTACTGGCACGGATGTTTGAATCATTGCCTTGTCTTCAATGGTGCGTTGCGGATTGGAGATGATTCCTCGAGTGACCGTGTAATCGAGCACCATTATTTCGGTTCTTGATCGCATCAAACCGGGGCTTCCAATGGCGATGACAGGTTCGCCCGTAACAGTTGCAGCTGCGCGTATCGGAAGATGCGGATAGCCGCCCTTTACCGCCACCGCTGCAGGCACTGCAGGCAATTTGACAAGCGCCAGATCCTCGCTGTTGTTCACCGCAATCACCTGAGCATCACGCAGCACTAGAGTGTCTTTGCTTTCCCGCCGCTGCATCTCGATGGTAACAGATTTTAGATTGCGCACGACATGACGATTTGTCACCACTACGCCGTTGCGGGAAACGACAAATCCGGAGCCGACGCTACCGTCACTTCCACGAATAACGACGACACTCTTCATACATTCCGAAATGATTTTCGTGACATCCACTGCCGCTTCAGCGGGTTTCTCAGGCTCGGGTTCTTCAGGCGGCGCCTGCGGGGCGAGAGCATTTGCCGTGGCGCGTTGATCGTCGAAAACAAGGCGGTCGTTCCGGCGCTTTTGATCCTGTAGCCGTCGCTCAAGATCCTTCAGTTGTATCGTCTCATTCTCCAGTTCGGATTCGAGTTGCTGAATCTGTGTTCCAACCGCTTCGCGCAATGAAATAGTGTTCGCATCCACCGGACTGCTGCACTTTGACTGGTAAACGAGCGTCGCCGCTATGAAGAAAAGAAATCCGCATACGGCAAGTGTAATAGTCAAATACGGTGTGCCGGAATGGAGCGCAGCAGCCGCATGGCCCTTTTGACCAGCGTGGTCTGGAGTGTCAATCCAGAAGGCTTTCAGGCATTTGGGACAAAATAGAGTACCGGCGCTTTTTGCCGAGCTGAAATGCTCGCCACAATGTTTGCAGGTTACGTCTGCCACAGGCGCGCCTCAAGGATTCTGCTTTGTCGTTAAGAGCTGGCCGAGATTGAAAATTGAAATTCTACCGTTCCAGCCATCGTAAAGAGCAAGGTGGCGCGAGTCGGAAAGGAAACAGGCGTAAGTGGCTGAAAAGGGCAGTTCTCCCACCGCCTTCATTTGCTTAAGATCGATGAGCAGCGTTTCTGTTGCCCCGAATGCAAGATCCGGTGAGATCGCCGTGAGGAACTCCCCAGGCAAGTCTCTCAATCGCTTTAATCCATCCGGAAGAACCTTAAATACTTCCTCTCCGGCAACGATTCTGTCTTCATCATCTGCGGGCAGCACATAATACCATTGCTGATTAATTGCCGAAGGACGCTTCGTTTTCACCCCCAGCGAAATCATTTCCGCCTGCAGTTCTTTATTTCGCTGAATCACCGTGGATGCAAAGGAGTTTCGATTGTTGCGGTCCCTGGCCGATATCCGGAGTTCCGCAGCCTTCATCAGGATTGCGCGCACACGCTCAGAATTGAATTTGCCCAGCGTGCCGCCTGAATCGGTAAAATACCAGGTATTGCCATTGTGCCCAATAAGATTGCCCATCGCGGCGAGACTCTGCGTGCCGGTTCGCAAGTCGGCGAACATAAAGTCAGAACCCGTCGCAAGGATGTGCTCCGGACCGTACGGTATGCAGCGCAGCAGCCGTTGTGTCACGAAATGATCAAATTTTCGCCGAATTGTTCCATCGCCAAGATTTATCTCAATCGACGGCTGTCCCCATGCAAGGACGATAGCCGACGTGCTTCCGAGTTGTGTGCTTATAGAGAAGTTTCCCTGCTGCTCCGACGTCCAGACTGGGGAGGTGCCTTTCAGCGAAAATGCCGCGATCGTCTTTCCGGGCACGTCAAATGTTACAATCTTGCGGTCCGGTCCGGCGAAAAATCCACGTTGCTGCGGAATGAGCTGCTTCAAAGGTATTGATGTGATTGCATTAGGAATCTCGCGTTTAGTAGGACCGCGTTGTCCTACTGTCGTCCGGGCGGCCTTTTCCTTCAGAAAAGCAGAGCATCGCCGAAGCGCTTCACTGAGTTGGTCCCCGGGAATCATAAACGACGTCCTGTCCATGGTTCCTGTGCTGGCTGCAAAAATACCCACGCATGCGCCATCGGCGGTAAACACTGGAGCGCCCTGGGAAACGGCATTGAATGGCAACGATGTTTGAGTCAGCAGGTAGCGTCCAATGACGCGCGCTTCTGAGCTCACATTTCCATCCAGAAGCGCCCACTCGGTGTTCCTGGAGCCATTCAGCGCCAGAGAGTAGATTGTCTCACCATTTTTTGGCGCGCGGATCTGAGCGGTGATCTGCTCGGCAACATTTCTCCCCAATCGGGCAACGTCAGCGCTGGGTTTAAAAAAACGGAGGCGGGTGTCAGGATCGACATAGGCCTGGCTGGACGATTCTGCTTTTGCGCGCCGGGGAGAAATAAAATCTGGGGAATTACTGGCGAGATTAACCAGCATAGGCTCATCATCCACGAGCACCAGAAATGCCGGCCCTGCATTGTCTATGGAAGTCGCCGTTTTGAAGAGGGCGACAACTTCGTTCATCGTACGCGGGCGGGGCGGCATCGCCGCCTCAGGAGGAGCTTCAGGACGGGTGTTGTGGCGTGCCCGCGAGTCTGCACGGGATTCCAGCTCCGTGTTCCTGGCACAGATCGTTTCGATCTCTGCCGAGAGTGCCTGCTTTTCTTTTCGAAGGACTTCCAATTTTTTCTGAAGTTCAGACTGCTGTGCCAGCAATGATTGCATGGCGAGTTTCTCACGTTGCTCACTCTCGTGTGCTGGGTTATGAACGACCGCCGTAAACAGCGCAACCATTCCGGCGAATGCCAGAAATCCTGCTGCGAGGACACCCATTCCCGTACGCAAGGGCATGCGATATTCCATCAACCCATTTGAGCAATAGGACAAGGCAACTTATAGCGATCCCACGCAGTATAATCCGAAATTTACAATCGGACATTCTTATTTTCTGAATCGAATCCCCGGTCGCGTGAAAGCCGGTAGCCAGCTGGTCCACTGGTTCGCCGTTAGAAAAACTGGCGCGGCGCGCGGCGGCGGCTGGAACTGCATTCCCCCACGCTACCGCTCGGCAATGCGCTTCAGCTTCTCACCGGATCTGAAAGCCCCGATCGGTTTCCGCGTTGTGGTGAGCGTGCCGAAGAAGTGAGCGGCACCCAGTTGGCAACGCGCAGGGTGTAACCTCTTGCGCTGGCGCGCCCAGACGACGTTGTCGTCTGGGCCACCCGGCAGGCAGCCAATCCGCAATCCGCAATCCGCAATAGGATCACTTCTTGCCGAAGAAGCGGCCGAGGAAGGTTTTGCCGCCTTCGGGCTTCTCTGCGGTCTTCTCTGCGACCGCGGCGGCAGGTTTCTCGGGCTTTTTGCCGGGGGCGCTGCCGTCGCCTTGCGCGCGCTGCAGGTCTTTGCGCTTGCTGGCGATGTGCTTCTTCAGGTCGGGCTTCGCCTCCGCGTGCTCCTCTTCAGCAGAGACGCTCACCTCCGCCGGCTGCGGAACGGGCTCCTCGACGTTCACCTCCTGCGCCGTTGGGACATCTTCTGTCGCCTCCGGACCGCTCGCCAGAACCGGTTCGCCGTTGTGCGTCAGCACAGGCGGCTCGGTGCGAGCCGGCTTCGGCTCGGCAGTAGTCTCCAGCGGCGAGGGCGCTTCGACGGCTTCCATGGTCGCGGCGCTGCTGCCGGGATCGGCCAGAACTTTACCCAGACGCGCTGCGAACTCGGACTTCAGCGTCTCCAGCCGCGCCTGCAGCTTCGCGGCATCCTGCTCGGCCTGCGCCGCGCGCTTGTCGGCTTCTTCGATGCGCTTTCGCGCGTGCTTGCTCGCGGAGACCACTTCGACGGCTTCGGCAGAGAGCTCGGCCATCAGACGGTTGTGATCGCTGGCCAGTGAATCGATTGCCGAGCCGGTAACTTCGCGGTAGCGCGTGAAGCGCGCGTTGAGACGTTCAGTCTCCTCCTGCGCGCGCTCGACTTTCTTGAGCGCGCTGTCGCGCTCGGCGGTGACGGCCTCCTTGGCGCTCTTCTCGCTCGCCAGACGGCTCTCAAGGTCGGCGACTTTCGCGTCCAGGCTGCGCTTGGCGGTCTGCAGATCATTGCGCTCCTTCGTGAGCGTCTCGTTATCGGCCTTCTGGGAGCTCAGGCGGCGGTCCAGCTCCGCGACTTTCGCGTCGACCTCACGCTTGGCATCGCCGAGCTTGTCGCGTTCCTGCACGGCTTCGGCCTTCGCGGCTTTCTCGAGATTCAACCGCGTCTGCAGGTCGGCGACCTGCGCGTCGAGTTCCTTCTGCGCTTCGGCGAGCTTGTCGCGCTCTCGCGTGAGATTCTCGCGCATCTGCTTTTCAGAATCGAGCCGGCTTTCCAGGTCCGCGATGCGCGCGCCGAGGTCACCGTTATTCTCCGCAAGCTCGTCCCGCTTCTTCGCCGCCGTCTCGCGCGCCTCGCGCTCTGACGACAAGCGCCGGTCGAGCTCCGCGACTTTCGCGTCCAGCTCGCGGCGCGCCTCTGCCAGCTCGTCGCGCTTGCGCTGTGCGGCTTCCTTGGCCTCTACTTCCGAGCTCAGGCGTTTGTTCAGATCGCCGGCTTTCGCCTCCAGCTCGCGCCGGATCTCCGCGAGTTCATCGCGCTCTTCGATTGCCGCTTCCTTGGCTTTGCGGTCGGCGGCGGCAGCGGCTTCGACCTGCGCCAGCTTCACTTCGAGTTCGCGGCGCGCGGCCGAGAGTTCGGTGCGTTCGCGTGTGACGGTCTCCTTCGCTTCGCGCTCGGACTTTAGTCGCGCTTCAAGCCCGGCGAGCTTCGCATCGAGTTCACGGCGTGCCTCGGCGGCGGCATCGCCTTCGCTGGCTTTCGCAGCCGATTCCACGCGCGCCTGCAGCTCCGCGACTTTGACGTCGAGCTCGCGGCGGGCTTCGGCGAGCGCATCACGCTCTTTAAGCGCCGCTTCCTTGGCCTTGGTATCGGAGGCCTGCCGCGCCTCGAGTTCGGCCACGCGTGCGTCGAGCGATTTCTGCGCCGACGCCAGCTCGTTGCGCTCTTTCACCGAAGCATCGCGCGCCTCCCGCGCTTCAGCCAGGTTGCGCGTGAGCTCGTCGATGCGCGCCTGCATCTCCCGGCGCGCCTCGGAAAGCGCATTGCGCTGGTCGCTCTGCTCCTTTTCTTTTTCGCGCTCGGACGACATTCGCGATTCAAGCGCGGCGACCTTGGCATCGAGGTCCTGGCGGAGCTGCGCAAGCTCGTCGCGCTCTTTCAACGCGGCCTTTTTCGCTTCGCGCTCGCTGGCCAGCGTCTTGGTCAGATTCGCAATCGTCGCCGCGAACTCCTGCCGCATCTCGGCGATGTCCTCGCCACCAGCCTCATCACGGTCAGCGGAGCGATCCTTTTCCTCGCTGTCTGGCTTCGCCTCGGGCGCACGCGGCTGAATGAGTTCTTCCGATTCGACTTTGATCTCGACCTGCGGGGGCGCACTTTCACTTTGAGGCGCTACAGCAGAAACCGCCGGCGGAACAGCGGCCTGCTCGGCCGCCGCCGTTGCGGGCGCCGCTTCGCTCTGCGCCAGCGGAGGCACTTCGACTTTCGCGTTCACACCGCTGAGCGACGCGCCTTCGGGCGCCGCGCGGCCGCCATGCTGAGCACTGATTTTCTGCTGGCAGGTTTTGCAGGCCGCGGCAGCGCTGCCATGAAGATCATTGTGCGACCAGCAGTTGGAGCACAGCAGCTTGCCAGCGGCGGGGCTGCGCGCGGAGTTTGGAAATGTTAGCTTGTTTTTGCAGGCCTTGCACTGCGATTTCTGTCCCGCCGCGCCTTTGTAACGCTTTCCACAATTTGCGCAGGAAATGATAAAGGTGCTCATCGGTCCCCCTTTAAATGGCGGCCACGGCAGCAATAGCGTTGTTATGCGCGGGCTCTGATAACAGTTTTTGACTCTTTTGGGAAGAACGAAAACACCAGGCCATTTTTGAAAATCGTGTATTCTCCGCAGCAGAGGAAAATTCCTGTCCCACCCCCGAGGTCAACGGCCAATTAACTTGCGGAGGGTTTCCGGCATGAGACAAGGTGGCAACGCGATGAATTCAGTGTTCAACATGCTGCTGCTTGTCACCATGGCAGGCGGGCTGTTCGGTTCCCTGGCTGTGTACGCCGGCGACGTGACGCCGCTTGCTGGTACCCAGCCGTTGACGATGGAAGGCGACATCGCTTCCGAGCTCGTCAGCGGCGTTGACAGATTTCTGCTCGGGAAGATCGAAGCGGCAACGGCCCAGCGCGGTAACTACTGGAAGCGCGATTTTTCCTCGGCTGAAAAATACAACGCCTCCGTGGAACCCAACCGCAAGCGCCTGGCGCACATTCTCGGCGCGCGCGATCCGCGCACGCCTTTCGATGATGTCGAATTGGTCGGCTCCCCCTCCCAGCCGGCACGCGTTGGACAGAGTGATTCTTACGAGATCTTCGCCGTGCGCTGGCCGGCGTTCGCCAATGTGAATGCCGAGGGCCTTCTGCTTGTGCCCAAAGGCAAGGTGCGCGCGAACGTGATCGCGGTGCCGGACTGCGCAAATTCGCCCGAGCAGCTGGCAGGCCTGGAGCAAGGCCTGCCGCCTGAAAGCCAGACGGCGCGCCGCCTGGCTGAAGCCGGCTGTCGCGTGCTGGTGCCGCTGCTTATTAACCGTGCGCCCAGCCACAAGAGACAGTACATCACCAACCGCGAATACGTTTACCGTGCCGCATTTGTTCTAGGGCGGCACATTATCGGCTACGAGATTCAAAAAATTCTCGCCGGCGTGGACTGGTTTGCAAAAACATCCGACGGCAAGCGCGCAAAGATCGCCATCCATGGCTACGGTGAAGGCGGCCTGCTCGCTCTTGCCGCGGCCGCGCTGGATACGCGCATCGATGCCGTGTGTGTCAGCGGTTATTTCGACGACCGCCGCAATCTCTGGCAGGAGCCTATTGACCGCAATGTCTTCGGGCTGCTGGAACAGTTCGGCGATGCGGAGCTCGCCAGCCTGATTGCGCCGCGCAAGCTGATCGTCGATGCCTCCCACGGCCCCGAGCTGATCCTGAACGCTAAACTCGGTGCTCCGGCGCGGCTGGTTTCGCCAGAATTGGAATCTGTTCGCAGAGAAGTCGAACGCGCGCGGACGCTGACGAAGGATCTCTCTGGCGCGCAGGAGATCGAGCTCGTCAGCGATGGCGGGTTGAGTGCTTTGTTAAGCTCGGTCGCGCCTGGCGCGAAGCTCCAGAAAAAGGAGAAGCTGCCGGAAAGCGCCGGCAAGCGCGGCGATTCAGCGGCCCGCCACACGCGGCAGCTGCAGGAGCTCGATCGTCACACGCAGGCGCTGTTGCTGGAGAGTTCCTACGTACGGCAGGCATTCATGAAAGAACTGGATACGTCTTCGCCCGAGAAGTTTCAGAAGGCAGCAGGCAACTATCGCGAGCATTTCCGGCGTGAGGTGATCGGGCACTTTGACGACTCTTTCCTGCCCTTCAACGCGCGCACGCGCAAAGTGTACGAAACGCCCAAGTACACGGGCTACGAAGTGGTGCTGGATGTCTTCCCCGACGTGATCGCCTACGGCATTCTGCTTCTGCCCGCCAACATGAAAGAAGGCGAGAAGCGCCCGGTGGTCGTCTGCCAGCACGGGCTGGAGGGTCGGCCGCAGGAGACGGTTACCGGCGCCAACAAGTTCTATCACGACTTCGCGGCGAAGCTGGCCGAGCGCGGGTTCATCACGTTTTCGCCGCAGAATCTGTATATCTTTCGCGACCGTTTCCGCACGCTGCAGCGCAAGGCCAATCCGCTGAAAAAGACGCTCTTTTCGATCATCACCCCGCAGCACCAGCAGATCCTCAACTGGCTGAAGACGCTGCCGAACGTCGACCCGCAGCGCCTGGCGTTTTACGGCCTCAGCTATGGCGGCAAAACGGCGATGCGCGTGCCGGCTCTGGTGAGCGATTATTGCCTCTCGATCTGCTCGGGCGATTTCAACGAATGGGTCTGGAAGAACGCGTCCAGCCGCAGTTCGTACAGTTATGTCCACTACGACGAATACGAGATTTTCGAATTCGACCTGGGCAGCACATTTAACTACGCGGAGATGGCTGCGCTGATCGCCCCCCGCCCGTTCATGGTCGAACGCGGGCATTTCGACAACGTCGCGCCGGATGAAATGGTGGCGTACGAATTCGCGAAAGTGCAGTTCCTGTACGAAGCGCGTCTGAAACTCACTGGCCGCTGCGAGATCGAATACTTCAACGGCCCGCACATGATCAATGGCAAAGGCACTTTCGACTTCCTGCACCGCCATTTGAACTGGCCGTGAGCAGTGTAGCCCGGCCCGACGGGCCGGGTCGCGCAGCGACAAGACGCCCCAGTTGAGATGTTGCACGTGGAGAACGCCCGGTACTACGAAGAGATCTGCGTAACACGTTTATTCACTAATGTAGCATTAAAGAGACTACAACGTTTGTTCTGGGGCTTCTTGTCGCTTCGCGACACGGCCCGTTGGGCCGTGTCACCCACTAATGAGGCAATCGAAATCTGAATTCCGAAATCAAAACTGTTGCCACGGCTGAGCCTGCATGGTAGGATTCTGTACGGTATGGCTCTAAAGTTTTCCGGGCTTGGCTGATACCCTATACTCTGGCCTGAACCGATCCTCCGGTCGCAGAGCAAACCAGCTGAGTTCCGCGCTCACCGTCGACAACTCCAATTGGTCGCACACACCTTATTGGGCGCTGAGAACTGATTCGTTCCGGTTCTTTCGTGCTCTCAGCCCAGATCGTTCGCGTGGCGCTGTGCGATAAACAGGAGCCCTGTCACGGCTGAACGAAAGGTCGTGCGCCATGAAGTGGAATCTCATCGCAAGTCAGGAACACACCCGCCACATCGATACCGAGAACGAAGCCGTCTTCTCGCGCGGGCTTGATGCGCTATATGAACAGCGCTGCAAGCTGCGTCAGCACCTCGGCGACTTCAAGGAGTACTTCGGCAATCAGTACCAGGAAGATATCGAGCGCTACGGCAAGGAGCACGCCGACGCGATCAGTAATGAACGGGCCATGGAGGCCGAACAGCGTTACTGGTTCGGCGACGCGCCGCTGTGGATGCAGCTATCCGGACTCTACCGTGGCTCGCACACAATCATGAGCGCCAACGAACGGGCGGGCCGGCTGCGCAAACTCCTGCGGCGAGTCGAACGGCTCATCCGCGCGGAACTGCGTCGCGCTACGGCGGAGATCAGCCCACGCAAAGACGCAGAGACGCAAAGAAAGAATGAGGGGGCGAAGGCTGACGGCAACAGCACTCCTGACAGCACCCACGCTGAGCCGGCCTGCATCATCGACGAGGAGCCGAGCGCGCTCGAGCGCACGCATCTGTGGGATCCCATTCGGGCAGTCTGCACGTACCTGGAGATCCCCCAGCGCGTGCTCTCGAGTCTGCTTAAAGAAATCAGCGGCATGTCGATTGAGCAGCTCGTTGACCGCATCAAAGCCGAGACGATCCGCGGCATTTTCAAAGCGAGGCTGAAAGTCTTTCTGAGCGCGTGGTTTGCCTCGGATAACGGGAAAAAGGCGCTGCGCGCACGGGGCCGGCGGGACGCCGGCGGTCCCAGCAACGATGGTCGGCGGGACGCCGGCGGTCCCAGTGACGACCGTGCCAGTCTGGCGGATGTATGCGGCGCTGAAACGTTCCCGGCGCGGGCCGCGTTTTGACCGCACGCAGTGGGCTGCCGAACTGGGATTCAGCTCCTATAGCCGGCTGTACCGCGCGGTCCTGCTGGCAGAGAAAAAATCGCTACATCAGCTCGAGATCGCCCTCATCGAAGAGCTACTCCCGAACGACGCACTGTGCGCTCGTGAACAGAATGTGACTGGCGAGGCGGCGCATCCTAAAGGAGAGGTCCTGAGAGGCACTCTGGGCTCCGCCGTGCCAGAATCAGGCAGAAAAGACGAACCGGAGGCTACAGATTCGACGTCTAACGGAGGTAGCGCCTGAGTTACTCGCCAGGCCGCGCGTATTTTATGCGCCAGAGTTGTAACCTGGCACGGCGCGTGATAGTTTGAGATGAGTATTGCTGGTGCCAGCTCTCCTTTAAGGAGCAGGACTGATGACGACTATTGCCGCTGATTCACCCGGAGTGGTCTCGGCGCGGCAGCGGATCCGGCAATATGCCGACCGCGCGCTGATGCGGCTGCGGCTGCAGGAATGTATCAACGGGATTCTTGTCGCGGCCACAGTGCTGCTCTGGCTGCTGGTCGTGTTCCTGTTTGGAGACCGTCTGTTCTCGCTGGCTAAAGTCGGTGTGAACGTAGTCGTGCTCTGGGGCATGCTGAGCCTGCTTTCGATTCCCTATATTCTCTGGCGCACGTTTACCAACCGCCTGCATGAGACGCTTGCGGCGGTGCTGGCAGACGACCGGCTGGGTCTGCATGCGCGCATCTGCACAGCATTGACGCTCGATCTGAAAGACCCGGCGAACGAAGCATTCAGCGAGGTCTTCTATGCTGAAGCGCTCGAGCGGCTGCAGAAACTGGACGTCGAGAAGGCGTTTCCCGTTCGCATCTCGAAAGGCTTTGCGCTGCTGCTTCTGCCTGCGTGCGCGGCGTTCGCGATTTACCAGTTCATGCCGTACCAGGATAAAGCCGGCTGGGTCGCCGCTGCCGAGAACAAGCGCAAGGCCGAAGTGCAGCAGCAGAAAGCGGCAAAGCTGCTCGAAGGCAAGCTGGAAGACATGAAGAAAAAGGTCGACGAGCAGGTCGATGAGCAGAGCGGGCAGTTCAAAGCCAATCAGTTGATCCAGCAAGCCGACAAGATCGCCAAAGAATTGAAGGAAGGCAAGCGCAACCCTGACGATGCGCTCGTGGCGATGGGGCAGCTTAAAAAGCAGATCGAGAACGAGAAAGACAAGATCACGCAGGGCAAGGAATTCCTGGAGCGCCTCGAGAAGCTGCAGGCCAAGGATCTGAACCTCGAAGATTCCGATCTCACCAAGGCGGTTTCTGAAGCTCTGAAAATGGGAGACCCCGGATTAGCCGCGCGGCAGCTGCGGCGTCTGGCGCAGGACATCAAGAAGGACATCCTGGATAACCCGAACAAGAGCGACGAGCAGAAACGGCAGGACCTCGAGAAGCTCAAGCGCGAAGTGGAGAAGCTCGCGGGCGCGCTTGCCGAAGACGAGGCGCTGCGTGAGAACCTGCAGGAACTCTCCGAAAAGGCGATGAACGCGGCCGACTTCCAGAAGCTTCAGAGTGAGATGAAGAAGCAGATGGAAAAGGAGAACAAGGGCAACAAGAAGAACGGCGACGACATCGAAAAGCAGATCGAAGAAGTGGCCGAGGAGCTCGAGCGGCTTGAAGAGGACAATGACGTTCAGCTCGGCGAAGAAGACGAGAAGAAGATGGAGAACCTCGAGGCAATTGAAGAGGGTCTCGACCAGGCGATGGAAGGCATCGCCAACGAAAACGGCGAGCAGGCCGGACAGGAAGCGGGCGGCCAGCCCAGCGGCCAGAACGGCAAGCCTCAGCCCGGCGGAAAGAGCGGAAAGAAGACCGCGCGCAAAGGACGCTCCATGCAAGGCAAGGCCGGACGGCAGCAGGGCCAGCAGGCCGGTCAGGAAGGCGGCGAGCAGGGCAAGCAGGGCGGCCGTTCCGGTGGACAGGGCGATGAGAACGGCGAGAAGAACGCGAACAACAAGCCCGGCGACGGCCAGGGCGGCGGCGGTCCCGGGCAGGGCCTGCGCCCCTTCCGCAACATCGCTGATCCGGGCTTCAAAGCCGAGCAGCTTAAAGGCCAGCTCAAGGCTGGCGCGATCACGGGCCTCTCGCACTTCCGCGGACAGGGCGCCAAAGGCGACGCGCCCACCGAGTTCGTCAAAGCGCTGACCTCCGCCGAGCAGGAAGCGTCCAGCTCGCTGGAGCTCGAACGCATTCCCAGCGACGCGCGCGAAGTCGTGCGCGATTACTTCCTGAAAGTAAAGCAGGGCGCCAACATTCAGACGGCTCCCCAGCAACCGGCGCCCGGTGAACAACCAGCGCTACCGGGCGAAATCAAAGCGCAGCCGAAAGAATCGCTCAAGGAATAGACCACTCACTCAAGATTCTGGACTCAAGACTCCAGACTCAAGACTCCTGACTTAAGTGACTCAAGACTCCAGGTCGTATGATCAATCCGCGTTTCGTCGTCGTGATCGTCCTGGCGCTTGCGGCCATCGCGGCGGCGCTGCTGCTGAGCGCGCCCGCGATTCCGAAAGAGCGCGCGGTGGTCGTGTACACCTCGGTGGATGCCGAGTACGCGCTGCCGCTCTTTGAGCGCTTCGAGAAGGAAAGCGGCATCAAGGTCGTGGCGCGCACTGACGGAGAAGCCACGAAGACTACCGGCATGGCCGAGCAGCTCCTGCAGCGCAAGGACAATCCGGACGGCGACGTGTTCTGGAACTCGGAGCTCTCTTTCACGCAGCTGCTGGCGGATAAAGGCGCGCTCGAACCGTACATCTCGCCGGCCGCGGACAAAATTCCGGCGCACTTCAAGCATCCGGACGGACTGTGGACCGGATTCGGCTGCCGCGCGCGCGTTCTTGTCTACAACACGCAGAAGGTCACGCGCGAGGAGCTGCCGAAGTCGCTCGAAGACCTGAGCCTGCCGCGCTGGAAGGGGAAGTTTGCCGTCGCCAAACCGCTGTTCGGAACAACCCGCAGCCACCTCGTGGCGCTCGTGCTGGCACTGGGCGAAGAGAAAGCCTTCGCGCTCTTCCGTGCGTGGCGCGAGAACGGTGTGGTCATCGCCGAGAGCAACGGAGACGTGCGCAACCGGGTGGCCGATGGGACGTTCGAGATCGGCCTGACCGACACGGACGATGTGATCTCCGCCATGGAACGCAACAAGCCTGTGAATTTCACGATCCCGCAGCAGACGCGCGCGGTCACCGAAGCGTTCCTGATTCCGAACACGGTCGCGATCCTGAAGGGCTGCAAGCATCCGGCCGAAGCGCGTGCGTTCGTCGACTATCTCCTGCGGCCGGAGACCGAAGCGTGGCTTGCGGAGAACGGCGCGCGGCAGATTCCCGTGCGCGACGTCGGCGCAAAAATTCCAGACTGGATGCACGACATCAAGCCGCTGCAGGTGGATGCCAGGGAGCTCGCGGCGAAGGTTCTGCCGCTCGGCGAGCGCATTTACCGCGTGCTGCTTGGCGAGGAAAAATAAAGTTCACCGCAGAAACGCAGTTCTGTTCTCCGCGCCTCTGCGGTGAAAGCAGCTTAGAGGCTCTTCGCGACAGCGGCCTGCATCTTCTCGAGGCCGATTTTCGCCACGGTGAGCGCGTCGCGCTTCCACTCGTTGCGGTTGAAGAGCTCCAGCGAGAGGACGCCCTTGAAGCCGTTGGCGCGCAGGTCCTTGAACAGCTGCGTGAGCGGCGCGACGCCGTCTCCGGGATAGATGCGGTGCGCGTCGGTGATCGCCGGAACAGGCGGATCTGCGGGAAAATCGTTCATATGGAAGCAGGTGATTTTCGAGGCATCCACCGACTTCATATCCGCGAAGTTGTTCCCGCCGCGGTGGAGATGGAACACGTCGAGCAGCAGGCACGCCTGCGGATGGCCGCAATCTTTGACGACCTTAACGGCGTCGTGCAGCTTGCAGAGGGTCTTGGAGAACCCCCAGAGTTCCAGCTCCGCCGGAACGCCCATTTTTTCGCCGAGCTCGCAAAGCACTTTGTAGCGCTCGGTACACTTGTCGATGGGCATCTCCACTCCGGTGACACCCACCGGCGGGGCCGCGATGCGCTTGGCGCCGATTTGCGCGCAGTTGTCCATGTCGCGCTTGGCCTGCTCAAGACCTTTCGTGCGCTTGGCTTCGTCGTCATTGAGGTAATCAAAGAAGCCGATGACGCTGTCGACGGCGAGACCCTTGTCGGCCAGAAGTTTTCCGAGGTCCTTGAGCGCGGTCGGGCCGGCTTTCGCGACGACGTCGATCTCTCGCGTCCATGGCTCAAGCGCCGTGTAGCCCGCTTTGGCCGCGATCTCGATTTCTTCCTGCAGCGTCAGCTTCTGCCCGCTGATGGTGCTGGTGTTCAGGCAGTAGCGGAAGCCGCTTTTGTCCTCGGCGCGCGCCGACGAACCCAGCGACGCGCCCAGCCATGCCGCTCCAGCGCCGGCAAGAAACGTTCTGCGGGAAGAATTGAAAGCATTGCTCATCTCGGAAACTCCTCAGTGAGTTTTTGGAAAAGCTCGTTTTCGTGCACGCGCGCCGAACTGTCAACCAGCTTTGCAAACCCGTGCAGGGCCCCCTATACCGGGTGCCCATCCTGGGTGGCCCAGCCCAACGGGCTGGGTTCGCGAAGCGAACAAGAAGCTCCAGGAACAACGTCCGCCATTTTTTTGTGCAACCCAACTCGGAAGCGCATCCGTCCTGCGGCTTCTTGTCGCTGCGCGACACGGCGCCCTGGGCCGTGCCACCGTTCGGCAACAAACGAGTGGCGCGTGAGGAGCGGCGGAATCCCCGTCGCCCGACACCCGCCACCCGCGTGCGAATGCAAATCCAGATGTTGTGACGCGCGGCATTTGTGTTCTATTCAATGAGGCGGATGGGTCCTATGCGGCAGCCTTCGAAAATTGATCACGCGCTACACGTTCTGCTCGCGCTCGCATTGCTTGCGCCGCTGCTGATTGCCTTTGCCGGACAGGGCGGATTTGCCGACGCCTTCGGTTCCTACGAATCAGGCGAACCGGGATTTGCCGCGGCGCGCAAAGCCGCGCTAGTGGCCGCGACTGGACGCAGCCTGCTCGTTGGAATTCTCGCGACCGGCATGGCTCTGCTGATCGGAATTCCTGCCGGCTGGGCGCTATCGGAGAAGAGCGGCGGCGGCCTCTCGCGGAAGGCGGTTCTCCTCCTGGTGGTGACGGCGCTGCCTTTGGCCTTGCCGGCATCGGTGAGCGTCAGCGGCTGGGTGGGGTTGTTCGCGCCGGCAGGCGTCGCCTCGCGCTTTAACGTGCCGATTCCCGGATTCGCGCCCGAGTCGCGCGGCTGGCTGTTCAGCGAATTTGGCGCGGCGCTCGTGCTCGCCAGCAGCCTCTGGCCAATCATTGCGCTGGAGACCTGGCCCGGCTTCCGGCGCTCGCGCAATGAAGCCTACGAAGCGGCGCTGCTGTACAGCTCGCGCGGCCGCAGCTTTTTACGCATCGTGCTGCCGCAGGTCGCCGGCGAAATTGCCGCGGGCGCGCTGCTGGTCTTCCTGTTCAGCAGCACCGATTTCAGCGTCAGCTCGCTCCTCCTCGTCCGCACGCTGCCGACCGAAGTCCACGATGCGCTGATGCTAGGCAAAACGGCCAGTGCAGCGTGGGCGAGCATGCCACTGCTGCTGCTCATCGGAATCGTTGCGTGGCTATCCGTCCGCGTCACGCGCGACAACTTGCCCCAGGATTCGCCGCGCGACACGCGCGAGATGCCCTCTGGCCTGATTCCTCTTTCCGTGCTAAGCGCCGGCATTCTGCTCGGATTCGTCCTCCCGATGGCCGTCTGTTTCGTGCAGGCGCAGAACACCAATAAACCTCTGTCGGTCGTGTTCGGCGCAGGCACCGAGGCGCTCGGAAGTTCGCTGCGCATCGCCGCAGCCGTCGCCGTCATTTCGATCATCGCTGCTATCGCGCGAACGGTCCTGTGGCCTGAGACCCGCACGCGGCCGATTAACATAGCAAGCCTGTTTCTGCTGGCCATTCCCGGATCGTTCCTCGCCGCCGCGCTGCTGGCCATCGAGCTGGCGCTCAGTGGCACGCTGAATGGAACGGCTCTGGCGACTGCGCTTCCGGCGGCAACGTTTGCAGCCGCTCTCGTCATCCGCTTTCTCTATATTCCTCTGCGCCTGGTCGAAGAAGGGCTGGCGGCACTGGACCCGGATCTTCTCGACGCGGCCGCGCTCGCCGGACACGGCCGCCTCTCGCGCGCGGTGTCGATTGCCCTGCCGCTGATCCTGCCGCACATCCTGGCGGCCTCGGCACTCGTGTTCATCTTTGCCCTGGGGGAAGTACCCATGTCATCGCGACTGGCGCCGCCGGGGCTTGTTCCGGCAACTGTCTGGTTGTTTCAGCAGCAGCACATGGGGTATGATGAAGCCGTCTTTGGTCTCAGTCTCCTGCTGGGAGGAGTCGTGGCCGGCGTGCTTTTGCTGTGCGGAACCGCCGCGCTGATTATCCTGAAGTGGACTGACCGTGCACGCGCGCCGGTGGTTGAAGGACTTTG
Source organism: Planctomycetota bacterium (assembly GCA_035628505.1). Lineage (GTDB taxonomy): Bacteria > Planctomycetota > SZUA-567 > H5-PLA8 > H5-PLA8 > DASPJR01. Next base: position 108,279 of record DASPJR010000232.1, read on the forward strand.
AGGGGACTGTTTTGAGCCGTCTGGATGTACATGAAATCGAGAAGACGCTGAGCGGCGCGCAGGCGGGTGCTTCCGCGGTGCTGCGCGCCGTCACGTTCTCGATCTCTGACGGCGAGTGCCTCGGCCTGAAAGGTTCAACCGGTTCAGGCAAGACGACGCTGCTGCGCATCATCGCTGGCCTGCTCGCCCCGGATTCGGGCGAAATCCTGCTCGACGACCGGCTGATTTCCTCCGCAAAAACGCAGCTGCCGCCGGCGCAACGCGGCATCGCGCTGGTTTTTCAGAGCCTTGGCTTATGGCCGCACCTGACTGTGAAAGGCCATCTTGACTTCGTGCTCTCGGCCACTGGCCTGAGCCGCGCCGAGCAGGAGGCGCACTGCGCCAATGCGCTCGAGACGTTTCTGATCCGCGATCTGGCGTCGCGCTATCCGGCGCAGCTTTCCGGCGGCGAGCGGCACCTGCTGGCGCTCGCCCGCGCGTTCTGCACGCAGACAAGGCTGCTGCTGCTCGATGAGCCATTCACCGGGCTGGATTCGGGCTTGAAGTCGCGCGTGCTGGAGACGCTGGCACAGGAACGCCTGCGCCGGAATCTGACGACGCTATTGGTAACACACAACGACGATGAAATGCGCTGTCTGTGCGACCGCGTGGAGCACCTCAGCGAAGGCCATATTGTCACGCGCAGCCGGAAAGTGCAGAACACGGAATGAGTGAACCGGGAACGCGATCGCTCCAGGTCAGCCGCCCGCTGATCCTGCTTGTGCTGCTCTCGCTGGCGCTGTGCGCTTTCTCGTGGCTGCTTGTCTTTGGCATGACGCCGAAAACGCTTCCGCAGGAAACGCCGGCGTGGCAGAGCCTCGGTTCGCAAGGCGACAAGCACGGACAGTTTCAGCAGCCGCGCGGCATCACGGGATTTCCGGATGGCTCGTTCGTCGTGGTCGACCGTGCCGCGCGCGTGCAGCATTTCTCCGCCGAAGGCAAGCCGCTGACGCTCTGGTCGATGAAAGAGCACGACCTCGGCAATCCCAAGGGCCTCACCGCGCTGCCCGACGGCAACCTGCTCGTCTGCGACACGCATTACGGGCGCGTGCTGAAAATGTCCGTCGACGGCAAGATCATCAGGCAGTGGGGCGGTCCCGGACGCGGGCCTTCCGAGTTCACACATCCTCTATCGGCAATCTGCGACGCGCAACGCAAGGTCGTGTATGTCGTCGAATACGGCGACCGCAACGACCGGGTACAGAAGTTCGATCTGGACGGAACGTTTCTGAAAAGCTGGGGTTCCTTTGGCAGCGAACCGGGCGAGTTTCAGCGTCCCAGCGGCATCGCCCTGGATGCAAACGGCAACGTCTATGTCGCCGATGCGTGCAATCACCGCATCCAGAAATTTGATCCCGAGGGCAAGCTGCTGCTTTCCTTCAGCAAGATGGGCTACGCGCCGGGCGAGCTGCGCTATCCCTACGACATCGCCTGCGCGCCGGATGGACATCTGTACGTCGCCGAATTTAACGGCCACCGGGTAAGCGTCTTCGATGCGGATGGTAAGTTTCTGCGCTGCATCGGTTCTGCGGGCGCTCAGCCGGGGGAATTTGCCAATCCCTGGGCGCTGACCATCGATGCGCGCGGGCGGCTGCTGGTTTCCGATACTGGAAATCACCGCATCCAGATTTTTGATCTGAAAGAAAAAGAAACGCGGCTGGCGGCGAAAGACATGAAACCCCGGGCGGACGTGCTAGAGTCGAAGCCGTAGCAAGCGTGCTCGGCCGTGGTCGAAGGTGAACTTTTCACATGAGCGAACGCCTGATCTTTGGACTGATTATCGTCTCGCCGGTCATGGTTATGGCTGGAATGTGGTGCGTTCACCGCTGGTTCAACGCGCCGCGCAGCCGCGCTGTCAAAGAAATCCTCGCCGTCTCCGCCTTCTTCGCCGCCGTCATCACGTGGCTGACCTATTCGGCGCCAAACCCGCAGGGCACGACCGCGCGCGTTCACCTGCAGCGGCCCGAGTGGCTGCTGCTGGCGATTCCCATGTTCGCGGTGATTCTTTACCTGCAGCACAAGACTCTCGCGGGCATCTCGCGCGGCCGCATGTGGACGGCGTTCCTGCTGCGCACCTCAATGATGATCCTGCTGCTGCTGGCGCTCGCCGGGCTGCAGATGGTTATCGAGCAGGACACGCTCAGCGTTCTTTACGCGCTCGACGTTTCAAAGAGTGTTCCGGTCAGTGAGCGCCAGCGCGCGCTTGACTTCATCAAGAAAACACTTCCCGCCAAAAAGGCGGATGACAAGGTCGGGCTGCTCGTCTTCGGCGGCCGCGCCGAATGGGAGATCTCCCCCACGGCCCTGCTCGATCCCGCGGGTGTGCCCGAGGCGAAAAACCTCAAGGCCACGGCGATGCCCGACGCAACGAATATCGAAACCGCCTTTCAGCGCGCCCTGGCCCGCTCCGACGACGACGCCCGCCGCCGCATCGTCCTCTTCACCGATGGCCGCCAGACCAGCGGCGATGCCGCCGAGGAGCTCAAGCGGGTCGTCAGCATGGGCGTGGACGTCTGGGTCGTTCCGCTGCGCCGCGGCAACGACGCGGAAATGCTGATTGAGAAAATCGTGCTGCCAAGCCAGCTTCTCTGGGAGCAGCCGTTCGACGCGCACGTGTTTGTGTATTCGAACATTAATACAACCGCGACGGTCCGCCTGTTCACTGGCGATAAAGTTGGAGGCAACCCGCAGCCACAGACAGTGAATCTGACCGCCGGCAAAAACCGTGTGACCTTCCCAGGCCTGAAGATGCACACCGGTGGCGCGAAGGAAGTGCGTGCGGTGCTGGAACCGGCCAGTCGCGCCGACGACACGCTCGCCGAAAATAACGAAGCTTACGCCTTCACGGACGTTCAGACCGAAAACCGCGTGCTGGTGCTCACCAGCGACGTGGCGGAGGTCAAGCATCTGCTCGCCGCGCTGGAAGGCGAAAAGATGACGCTCGATGTCCGGTCCGGCGCGACGCTCCCCGACAACCCGGAAGCCTACCGCGCTTACGACTGCATCGTGCTGGCCAATCTCGCGCGGGGATTCCTGAGCGAGCAGCAGATGAAAGTGATCGAGACGTGCGTCAAGGACCAGGGCGCGGGCCTCGTGATGATTGGCGGTGATCAGAGCTTCGGCGCCGGTGGCTATTTGAACACACCGATCGAAGATGCTCTGCCCGTTCAGATGGATCTTAAAAATCAGCGCGTGATGCCCAGCGGTGCGCTCTGCATTGTGCTGCACACCTGCGAGTTCGCCGACGGCAACGCGTGGGGCAAAAAGATTTCCAAAGCCGCCATCAAAACGCTCTCACCGCAGGATTACGCGGGCCTCATCTATTATGGCAACTTCGGCGGCGAGCAATGGTGCTTCAAGCCGGCTCCGGTGCGGCCCCAGATGTTCCAGCTCATCGACGGCTGCGAGCCCGGCGACATGCCGTCGCTCGAAACCATCGTCTCGATGGCCGTCAACAGCCTCTCGAATCTCAACAACATCAGCCTGAAGCATTGCATTGTGATTACCGATGGCGATCCGTCTCCGCCGACGGGCGCGACGCTGGCTGCCGCGAAGAAGAACGGCATCACCATTTCGGTGATCACGATCTTCCCGCATGGCGGCGCCGACATTTCGACGATGAAGGACGTGGCAGCGCAGACCGGCGGCCGCTACTACTCGGCCGACGATCCGCGCAAGCTGCCGCAGATTTTCATCAAGGAAGCCGCGGTCGTGCGCAAGAGCCTGATCCGCAGCGACGAGAAAGGCATTCCGATCAGCCTGGGCGTGCCCGGCCCGACGCTCAAAGAATTCGGCGGAAAATTTCCGGATGTGACAGCGTTCGTCGTCACCGCGCCGAAAGATCGCGCCGAGCTGCAGCTCTTCACCACCGTTGAAGGCGAGAAGCTGCCGATCATGATGAGCTGGCATTACGGCCTCGGGAAATCCGTCGCGTTCACCAGCGACTGCACCAACAAATGGGGCGCGAAGTGGGTCGAATGGAGCGCCTACAAAAAATTCTGGCTTAACACACTCACGTGGGTCAGCCGCCAGCGCATGCCCAGCAACCACACGGTGACCACGCGAATTGAGGGCAACACCGCGCACGTAGTCCTCGAAGGCCTGGACGCGCAGGGCAATTACCTGAATTTCGCAAAGCTCAGCGGCAACGCGATTGATCCCGAAGTGTCGCGCAACGGCACCGATGGCCGCACGTATGAGCTCAATTTCAACATGACCGCGCCGGGCCGTTACGAGGCCACCTTCCCCGTCACCAAGACCGGGGCGTACTCCGTCACGATCATCGATCAGTCCGACAGCAAGCGCCCGAACGCGATCGTGACCGGTCTTGCCAACAGCTACAGCGCCGAATTTCTGCATCTTGAAAGCGACGACGCGCTGCTGACGAAGCTCGGCGAGATCGCAACCGGCAAGGCCACAGTCAGCCGGCTCAAGGATCTCAGCAAGCTCGATCCGCTAAATTGCAACGTCTATGCGCACGACATGCCGCCCTCGCGGCAGCCGACGGATCTTTTCTGGCGGCTGCTGATCGCGGCGCTGTGCCTCTTCCCCTTTGACGTTGCCGTCCGCCGGCTGGCGCTCGATCCGGAAAAAGGATTCCTGGCGCTCTGGGCGATGCTCACGCCGTTCTTCGGCAAGCTGCGAAGCAAACAGCAGGAACTGCAGGACAAGGCCATGGAGAGCGTCACCGGCAAGCCCGCTGAACCGCCGCCGCCGCAGGATATCGTTCCAACCGGCGCGCAAAGCCGTGCCGCGCAGAGCCGCTTCGAACAGGCCGGCGCGAATTCTGATTTCAACCTGAATCCCGACGCAAACGCCGGCGAGAACAAGCCCGTGGTCGGAGGCACCAAAGTCAGCCAGCCCGACGAAGCCGCCAGCGACTACACGCGCGCGCTGCT
>DASPJR010000233.1:0-38179 GCA_035628505.1 Planctomycetota bacterium
TCGTGACCACTACCATCCTGACCCCTCACCCCTAGCCCCTGACCTCTGACGTCATCCGCAGACGTCTGCAACCCAGCACCCAGCACCCAGCACCCAGCACCCAGCACCCAGCACCCAGCACCCAGCACTCAGCACTCAGCACTCAGCAACTTTTCGTTGCGCACTTGCCCTGCCGCCAAAGAGGCGGCAGGCATCGCTTTTTTTACGCCGCCGCTAACAGCTCGAGCAGCTTTTCGCTGAACCGCACCACCGACTCACGGAACGCCTTATCGAAGGCTTCGCGCCATTCAGCGGATGCGGATGCGTATGCGGATGCGGATGCGTATGCGGATGCGGATGCGGATGCGTATGCGGCCTCCTCCCACTCCGCACGAGTCACCGTGCCGCCGGCGATCACCCGGCGGTGGAGGTCCGCGATTTTTTGCGCGTCCTTTTTCCAGTCCTCGCGCTGGATGTGTTTGATGATGCCGTGCTCTTCATCCGTCAGCACCCACAGGCACAGCCGCGAAAACACCCGCGACAGGTCCGCGCCGACCGGAATCGCCGCCAGAAACCGCTCCGGCCAGGTTTTCGACAGCTCGTTCGGCAGCCGCTCGAACGTCGAATCCTCGCAGACCGCCAATTGCCACGGTATGCCCAGTTCATCTTCGTACCGGTCATGGTTCCCGCTGTGGATCGTGCAGCCGACCGCGCAGCCCTTGCCGCCTTCCCAGTACACGCCTTTGATCAGCTCATCCGCCGCGGCATGCGCGCGCACCCGCTGCAAATATTTTTCCTTGATCGCCGGATCGCCATGAAACGCAATCAGCTTCGCTGGTTCTTTTGCCGTCGCTGTCATTACCTCACCCCTCTCCCCTAAACCCTAACCCCTGATTTTTGTGCCCCACCGCGCGCCCCCAATGGGCAACGCGGTGTCGTACCCGCGGACTTGAAAGCGTGCTCTTTTTCACGCGCCGCGAGCGGGCCTGCTTCAATTCCCTTTGCGCGCCAACTGCACCATCAGCAGCGGTCCCGTCGCCGGCAGCGCCGGATCAAGCTGCCGTGCCGCCTCCGCCGCTGATCCGGTCAGCACCTGCAAGCCGGTAACAAAATGCTCCTGCCGCCAGCCCGAGCGCGTTTTCAGCACAATGTCGCGCAGCGACACCGTCACCGTCACATTGCCCCGCTGCGCCCGCGCATACTCCCGCGCACCGATCTCAAAGCACGCCGCCTGCGGCCTTAATCCGTTCTGCGCCTTTGCGCCCCGGTTCTGTTTCATTGCGCACTCTCTTTCCCACCGCGCAGCCGGTACGCCAAAGTCCGCGCCTGTTGCGCCAGGTCCTCTGCCGTGCCTTTATTGACAATATGATGATCACAGAAGCGCTCGAAGAACCCGCGATCGAATGAATCAGTAGACAAGCCCACGCCCGGCTTTTCGATGAAGATCCATACATCGCCGTAGGCTCTCTTTTCGAGCCGCAGGCAATCGAGGTTGTGGTCATCGTTTGGTGTGAGCGCCAGGTAGTAATGCCCGGCCACTTCAATCTGCCGGCGCACTCCGGTCACGACGCAAAATTGTGTGTTCGCCTGATGAATCGCCTTGCGGATCAGATAGCCGCCGTTCAGCGTGGTAACGATGTTCCCCAGCGCGCGCAAAGCCCCGCGGTGAGCTTCTTTGTTACCGCTGATCAACAGCGCGCATTCAGCAACCGACCGCTGCTGGCCGTGCTCTTCGGCGTAAATCCCCGCCATCATTTCAATCAACCGATCCGACACTTCAACGCACGGTCGCTGCAGCTCGCCGGCTAGGTGCCGCGCAAAGGTCGTTTTTCCCGCGCCAATAGTCCCGACAACAAAGACGTTTCGCATCGGCGGCGGTTCAACAATCGAATCAGCCAACGTATTACAATGAGGCACTACAGTCTTTGATCCCATTTCAGTGAACTCCGTGTCCTCTGTGTCTCTTTAGTTGAAGTCGTTACGCCGTCGCCGTAAACAGATCCCTCGCATCCTCAGCCTGCTGCTTCTCCAGCCCGGCCAGGTAGCTCAAGGCTTTCGCGTGATAGCTCTCTTTGATTTCAAACCCGACCACCCGCCGCGGCGCATGCAGCGCGCCGTCGCGCGTCTTGCCGCCGCGCGCCACCCAAGCGGTGCTGCCGATGCCCATGAACGGATCTAAGACCAACTCGTCCGGATTGGTGTAAAGCTGGATGCAGCGCTTGATCACGGTGAGCTGCAGTGGACAAACGTGTTTCTCTTGCTCCGATTCTTTCGCGCCGTGGCGATAACCTTCGAGTACGTCCATTTCCTGAATGTCGGTCCACGTGCCGTGAGCATCCCGTACCCACTCATCCGACTTCACCCAGCCCTTCGGATTAAGCTGCGGATCGTGCAGCGCCGGTACGGGCACTTCCGATTCGCCCGGCTTCTGGAAGACCAGCACGTAATCGTTGACCGCCGGCATCAGCTTGCGCGCATTCTTGCGGCCGGTCTGGAACTGCAGGCTGTGTAGCGACAGGCGTTGCGCGATCACCTGCGGATTTTTAGGAATGACGAATTCGCCCGTGTACTCAAACCCGCCGGCGCCGAACAGATCGACGCACGCCCCGCGGAAGTCGCGCCGCCCCATGTAGCCGTGCTGGTTTTTGTAGCGCAGCAACTGCTGGATATGGACGCAGACGTTGCAGCCCGTTTTCATCACGCGGAAAAGCTGCTGCACAAAAAAGCGCAGATGCAAACCGAACTGCCCGCGGTGCAGATCGACGCCGTCGACGTTGTTGCCGATGTCCGCCGTCTTGCACGAATACTGAAACAACGCGCCAAACGGAATCGAAGACACCATCAGATGCACCGACTCGGCGGCCAGCCGCTTCGCCATGCCCGGAATGCAGTCTTCGTTGTAAATCAAACAATCCGTCATCGTGGTCTCACGCAAAGGCGCAAAGGCGCTAAATACCGGCTCCAAGATCAACATTTGGCGTATCAACAGCACGTGTCCGCGCGTCATAAAATCCCTGCAGGTAGCACGATGCCACGATCTCAAATAGCCCGGCCTCTTTCCTGATCATCGCCCACACAATCGGATCGCAACGGGCGCGGATGATCTCAAAAACTTCTCGCGGACAATCAAACATCTCCGTCTTGGAGCGCGGCATTAAACGTTGTCCCGTTTCGCCTTCTTAATTTCGCGACACGGCTTGCAGCGCCGCGGCTCGCTGTAGTTCTTCGCCGCGAAGAATTCCTGGTCGCGCACCGTAAACACAAACGACGCATTGCAATCGCAGCACGTCAACGTCTTGTCCCGTAAACCCACGCCAGCTTTGTTCAGTTCCTCTTTCATCGCCCTCTCCCTTTCGCCGTTGCCGTTCAACTCAAAACTAAAAACTCAAAACTCAAAACTGCAGCCCTCAGGCTGCCCTCAGTTCTTTCATCGCCGCGACGTAATACTTCTCCTGCTGCTCAGTGTCCGCTTCGAAGTTCGCCGCCTTGCGCATGACGTTGTCATAGATCGCGCCTTCCAGCTCCGGCACATACGGCACGTGAATGTGCACGACCGCGCTCTGCCCGTAGCGGTAGCTGCGGCGGATCATCTGATAAAGCTCTTCGTATGAATCAGTCAGGCCCGACACGATCTGCGCCGTGCAGTTCTGGAAGTTCTGGCCAAAACCCAGCAGCTCGGCGCGCGTGATCAGCCCGCCGCAGTCGCCGCGTTTGAAGCGATCGATAATCGGCTTGCGCTCTTTCTCCGCGATGGACCCAGTCAGCACCTCGAAGTCAGGCAAGAGCTCTGACAGAATCGCCGACTCTTCGTCGAATTCAGTCCACAGCAGCACCTGTCGCCCCGCCGCGCGCTCCCGCTCAGCCAGCCGCGCCACCACACCAGGCTTGCGCGAAAGCACCCGCCGCGCCGTTCTTCCCTCCCCTCGTAGGGGAGGGACCGAGGGAGAGGTTTCATAGATAAACCCGCGCGCGAGCTGCGCCAGTTTCCCGCGACCAACGATGCCCAGCGCTTTGCGCTCGCTGGCCAAAGTCCCCGCGTCCCCCCGTCCCCGCGTCTCCCCCTCAATCTGTTCCGCGCGCCGCAACTGATCGACCGTCACCGGCACCTGATGCGTGTGAAACACTGGCGCCGGAATCGACTTCAGATTATCGGCGTACCCGTAGCGCGCGGGATTGCGCAGATAAACCGACCAGGACGCCATGAAGCGATAGAACGCCTCGATCGCCCACGGCTTGACCGTCCACTTGCCCGCCTTATCGCGCTGGAAGTAAGTCCACAGCACATCCTGTTCGGTCTTGATCTTCTCCAGGAACCCAGCCTGCGATGCATACTCCATGAGATCGTTCGGCGCTGGCGTGGCCGTGGTGCTGAGCTTGTATTCAATGCCGCGCGCCGATTTCATCAGGTTCCATTTAATCACGCCGCCGCCGGCCTTCAGGATCGACGATTCATCGCACCACAGCCCGGCCAGCAGCGAAAGCTCGCGGATCATGCCGGAGTTCTTCAACTCCGACTGATCGACAAACTTTTCAAAGTTGGTTATCCCGATCGCGCCATCGCGCGGCCCTTTGCAGAATGAGATCAGATCCGCGCGAGTCCGCAGTACGAGCAGTCGCAGTTTCCCCGCGTCCCCCCGTCCCCGCGTCCCCCCGTCGCCGTAAAATTTCTCCGCCTGCTCCAACACGTCGCTGATCAGATTCTTCAGCGTGAGAACCAGCACGCGCCCGCCGGTGACATGCGCCACCTGCCGGCACCATTCCAGTCCTTCAAAGCACTTCCCCAGCCCGCAGTCCCACCAATGCGCAAAGCGCTTCGCTTCGAGTGCCACGCGCAACAGGTCCGCCTGGTAATCGTGCATCGATTGCGGCAACGGCAGCCACGGCTTGCGCGGCGCCGGTGCCTGCAGCCCGAAGTGCCCGGCAAAGCGCGCCGGCGCGGTGACGCGGTAGGTCTCTTTGACGTCGTCATATTCGACGGCCGTCTCCGGCAGCGTTTTCGTCTTGAGGAAAACGTCATACTCCTCAAGCCCAAAGCGCTCGAAATTCACCGAGAGACGATCGTCTACGACGCTGATCACGCGACCACCGCCTTCCGCGCGCGCTTGACATTCGCGCGCACGATTGCCGCCGCGATCGGCGGACAGACGCTGTTGCCGATGCGCGCGACCTGGTTCGATTTAGTGCCGGTGAGCTGGTAGGAATCCGGGAAGCCCTGCGCGCGCGCCAGTTCGCGCGGCGTCAGCATGCGCATGCCGATGTCCACGATCTGGTAATCCACGCCGGCCACGGTCACCAGGCCGAAGCGGTCGCGCGCGGTCACCGTGTGAATCGGTTCACGCAAATCATGCGTCGTGCCCTGCCCGTAATACTTCACCAGGAACGCGCGCACTTCAGCGCAATGATTGTTGGAGACGACCGTGCGCATCGGCTCGCGCACATCCGACCACTGTTTATCGCCGTGGTTCATGTGCACCAGGTACGCCGCCGCCATTCCGATCGGATTCGAAGCCGTCACCGTCTGCAACGGTTCGCCCACGGTGCGCGCCCGTGGTTGCTGACCGCTGCGCTCGCCAAAGAACGGCACCAGACACGGGGCGACGAGCGCATGCGCGCGGAAGTGTGTCAGTGTCGGCAGCGGCACTTCAGCATGCTGACCGCGGAATGCATCGTATTTGTGATTCAGTTTGACCAGGTATGGCGTGACGATCGCCTTATCGTTCTTCGCGGTTGCCGTGGACAGCGGCTCATGCACCGACCGCGGCGGCACTTGCGCCTGCCGGCCACCGACACCGACGATGAACGGATCGGCGCAATCGATCACGTAGCGCTGCAAGCCGCGCGCGATCCGGCGCAACGTGTTTTCCTTCAACGGCCGCTTGCGCTCGAAGATCGACGGACACGGCAGCGACCAGTCGATGCACTCCGCTGCCGTGCGATACGGCAATGCGCGCTCCGGCCCATGCGTCGGCTCCGGCCAGGTAATCGCTTCACCGTCGCAGCGCGCGATTAAAAACAGCCGCCGCCGGTGTGTCGGCGCACCGTAGTCCGCCGCGTTCAATTCGCGGTGTTCAACCTCGTAACCAAGGCTGCGCAGGTTGCCGATAAAGCGCTTGAACGTGATGCCGCGGCGCTGCGGATCGGGCATGTTGTCCGCACCCAGCGGACCCCAGTCCTGAAACTCGCGCACGTTTTCCAGAATGATCAGCTTCGGCCGGACCTGCCGCGCCCATTTGATCGCGACCCACGCCAGCCCGCGGATTTTCTTTTCCACCGGCTTGCCGCCTTTAGCGCGGCTGAAGTGCTTGCAGTCGGGAGAAAACCACGCCAGGTCGACTTCACGCCCGGCACAGACCGTCGCGGGATCAACGGTCCAGACGTCCTCGCAGTAATGCTGGCATTCCGGATGGTTGGCTTCATGCATGGCGATCGCATTGCGGTCGTGATTAATCGCAATATCGACGCCGCGCCGGCAGCCGAGCATGATGCCCAGGCTCGCCCCGCCACCGCCAGCAAAGTTATCGACGATCAGACCCATGCGCCCCTCGCATCACACCAGCACCCGAAATAACACCGCCGCCGTTAAGTCCCCGTGATCCGACAATGCGACACCGCCGCGCCCCACGGCATGGCCGTGCCTACTTCTTGCGTTTCTTCTGAGTGACCTTCTTTTTCGCGACCGCCGCCTTGTTCTTCGCGATCGCCTTGGCGAGATTCACCGTCTCAGGTTTCTTCGATTGCTTCGCTGGCCTGGACTTTTTCGCGGGCTTCTCTTTGGCACACCGCGCGCCGGGCCCTTTGGCCACTACGTCGGCGTCAGCCTCAATATTCAAAATGTGTGTGAGCGCCGCGATCTTGTCCGGCTCGACATTCGGATTGAGCTCGTCCGCCAATGCCATCGCGACAACCGCCTTCGCCGCGAATTGCATCGACTCAATGTCGTTTTGGTTCAACTGCGTGAGCTTGTGTTTATACTCGCCCATCGCTACAGGCCACTTCAACGCCTGAGCGACAAGAGACAGCTTCGCCTGCGGAACAACCGACGCCATCTGAACGGCCAGTAGCTTGTAAATCGCTATCGGATACGGGAAGCGAACGCGCGCACAGATCGCGTCCAGCATTTCAATCCGCGCACGCTCTTCTTTTTCGTACTCGCCAGCCGCCTGCGGCTTCACGTCGCGCGCCTGCTCCGGCGTCAGATCATCATCGCTGATGTCGGCTTCATCCGGCTCATTCCCCGCGTCACCGCGTCCCCGCGTCCCCGCGTCAGCCTCTACCGTCTCCCCGTCTCCCGCTCCCCCCGTCTCCCCGTCGCGTTCTAAAATCTGGTCGGCTTTCTCTTCCAGTTCACTGCAGCGCGCCTGGTCCTGTTGCTCTTCCGACTGGAACATGTCCGCCTGCGGCGCCTGCGTGCGGTAGTTCTCTTTGATGTAGTCGCGCAGCTTCTTTTCGCTGATCAGCACTTCCACCGGTTCCATGCCGCCGCCGTTGTCGATCTGTTCCACGCGGAAGCAGGCTTTCAGGATCGCCGGCTGGTCTTCCTTGTCTTCGCGCGCGATCAGCACCGCATGCGATAGCGTGATCCGGTTGTCAATCAGCGCCTCACTGGCCTCGTCGCAGAGATTCTGCAGGTGCAACAGATCGCCCAGGCTGCGCACATGCGCCGATAGACCCAGCGCTTTGGCCAGTGCCTCGACCGTGTGCAGGCGCTTTTCATCCATGATGCGCAGCATGCCGCGCATCTTTTCGATCGGGTTCAAATCCTGCCGGTGCAGGTTGGAAATGAACGCCGTCACCAGCTCGTCGGTCTTATCCGCCGGCGTCTCGATGATCGCTTTGATAAACTTGGCGCCGTTCAACTGCAGCGCCCGGAAGCGCCGCGCGCCGGACAATAGCTCAAAGCACGCGCCATCAGCCTGTTCTAGCTCCGGCGGGATCGGCTTCACCAGCGCGGGTTCGCTGTTCACCCCGCCGCGCGACGCGATCGATTCGGCCAGCTCGCGCAGTTTGTCCTGATCGAACAGTTGCCGCGCGTTATCCTCCGATTCCCGCACCAGTTCGAGCGGGATTAGATGTAGCCCCGACTTCACCTGCCGCCACTGTTCCAGATTGAACTCCGGTTCCAGCGTGGCTGTGGCCGCTTCCGCAGACGTCTGCGCCTGGTTGTCTTTGTTCTTCTTTGCCATTCGCTCGTTCCCTTTTTAAAGCTTCCACCCGTGCAATCAGCCGCTTGGCCATCCGCGGTCGTTTGCCGCGTTCCGCCATCGATATGCCGCCCTGCGTCACACCCAGTAATTCCGCCAGCTCGCTTTGTTCCAGCCGCAGGCTGAGCCGCAGCGACCGCAACTCCCGACCAATTGCCAGCGCCTCGTCAGTTTGCATGCGCCGCGCCGCTCGCCGGCGTTCGCGCTGTTCCTTATTCCGGCGCGCGATTTCGTCGAGCAACTGCTCGGTCGTGTAATCCGTCAGCACCATTAACGAACCGCGTCCTGAACCAGCTTCTGTTCGCGCGCCTCGCGCTGCTCGCGAAGGAATAAAGTTTGTTGCTGTAACGCCGTTTGGACGCGATGCGATAGAACAACCGAATTGCCAACCACCGTCATGCCAGACCGGATTTGATCAATCATGCGCCCGCGCGAGCCATCGACTTCGTAGCGCCGAATTTGCTTTTTTGCCCAGTCTGGTGTGCCGCTGTTGACTGTCGCGATGCGACGCAGCGCGCGGCCTTGTGCCCGAATACTCATGTTTTGAATTCCTTTAGTTGCCGCCGCCGTATTCCACTTTGCGATCGTTGTTCCAGTCTTCGATTTCCCGCTGCCGCGACTTCTCGCGGTTGCGTGCGATCGCGCGGTTCTTGCGCCGGTCTTTGTCTTGTGCCAGCGCCAGCTCCAGCACTTCTTTCACTTTCGGCTGCGCCAGGTACTTGCGCACGCCGTCCACCATCCAGCCGTGAATCCCTTTCTCCGCGGCCCAGTCGCTGATCGTCTTCAGCCAGACCAGCCCGCCGTCCTTCTGCGCAATCTCACCCAGCCGCATGCCTTTGAACGCGCCATCATCCTTGCGTCCGAACGGCATCTTGAAGTCCGCAGGATCAATCGGTTCACTCATCGCCGTCTCTCCCCGTCCCCCAGTCCCCGCGTCTCCCCCTCTCCGCGTCCCGTTCAATTCCCAGTCAACCGCTCCAAACTCAGCCCGCTCGCCCGCAGTTCCTGCTCTTCGCGCCGCTGGCGTTCGATCTGTTCGACTTCTTCCGGCGAAACAATCTCCGCCAGCGGCTCGGGCGTGCGCTGCTGTTCGGACGGCTGTGTATAGCGCCGCGGCGCTGCACAGCCGAAGAGACACAGACTCGCGCAGAAGACCGCCCACAGCGCCAGGATGCAGAACAGATTCCAGATGATCTCGCCGGTGCGGTTGTTCTCGACTTGCCGCTCGCTTAGGAATTTCATCAGTTCCGCAGTCCTTTCAGTTCGCGCCGCTGTAGTTCCGTTTCACCGCGCGCCAGCAGTTGCTCCGCATCGCGAATCACGCACGCCGGCGCGTTCAGTGCGCGAAACTTTTCCAGCCGCTGCCGCCGCTGCGCGACCATTGTCCGCAGCATGCGGTCCGACAGCGTCGGTTCGCTCTTAACTGGAAACACTGGCCCCGCCTTCCGTCTGCTGCTCAGCCGGCGCCGGTTTTTCTTTTGCGGTTTCGATGATCAGGTCCGCCCAGGCGCGCGCGCCTCTGACGATCTTGGCGACTTCACCCAGCGAAAAGTCTTGGATGTTTTCAGTCTGCAGCATCCCGCTGGACAGCAGGATGCGGGTCATCAGCTCTTCGCGACGCTTTTCGATCTCGCGTTCAGCCTGCGCATCGACACGCCCATGACCAACCCCGCATCCATAGGCTTCGCTCAGGGAACTAAACTTCTGTTCCGCAAACCGCCGTGACATGTCCGCCATTGACCCCTCCAGGTCGAAACGTCAGTTTTGAATTTTGAATTCTGAGTTTTGAGTTAACTAAAAACTAAAAACTCAAAACTCAGAACTTGCGCGCGTCAGCTCGCCAGCCGCTGCCCCGGCACTTTTCTCAGCTCATGCCGCGCTTCGAAGAGAAACGCTTCGATTTCATCGAGCGACATGTTGATCGCGTGCGGCTGCAGCAACGCATTCGGCCGCATCATCTGCCCACGCAGTTTCTTCACCGCGCCGTCCAGCTTGGTCGCCGCGCCGCGCAACCCCATCTGCGCGCCGACGATCTCCGCCTGGTCCTCAAGCGTCAGTTGCGAAGCATCCGCTTCGAAGACGCAGTTTCCCCGCGTCCCCGCGTCACCCCGTCCCCCACTCGCTTTTCTAGCCATACGTCACTGGTCCTTCCCCCACGCGGTTGCCGAACCCGCGTCTCCCGCTTGCCTATCCACCGGGATATTCCCCGGCTCTAGAGTTGTGCGACTTGCTTCCCTTCCCTGCGGTCCTGACTCTGCAGCAACAGATCGAACAGCGCCCCGCTGCCGGGAAGATCGATCCACCGCTGGACCTCGTCGTAAAAGCTCTCGTCGTACTCCTCGTACGCGCCCATCTCGCGCACCACGTCGCGCACATCCACGCGCTCCGGCTGCGGCTGTAGTTTGCGCCGCGGCTTATATCTGCGCGGTCGCTTCACGCGCTCACCGCCGTTCTGACTTTGCGCCACGACAGCACCCAGTCTGCAAGGCGCCGGTATTCTTTATGGCTGATGACGTCAGCGAAGAATGCCATCGCCAGCGCGCCGCGCGCATAACCGCTGTCTGCGTCGAACGATTCGAATCCGCAGTGAGATTCGCGCAGAATGCACGCGAGCTCGCGTCGGGCAAAAGTCTTCGTTCTCGACACGGTCACGCGCTCACCGCCTCTGGCACGGCCAGGTCGCGTGTCACGAAGTAATGCAGAAACTTTTCGTATTCAGCCTGCTGTTGCCGGCTGCGGACCTCCAGCACCAGCACCTGCAAAGTCAGCGTGCTGTATTCAGCGAAGCGCACATGCTTGCGGAATTTCGCATAGAACCGCGCCGCAAAGTCACTCTGCGCGTACAGTGGGATGCAGCCGATCGCGACGTCAGTGCGAATCATCCGCCCACCGCCTTCCGCTGCGCCTGCTCGTGCTGTCCGATCAGCGGCGCCTGGTCGTAAATGGCAGCCTGCAAACCCTGCATGCGCCCGGCTGAAATGGCTTCAGCGATGCACGGATTCTGCGCTGGGTCTAGCAAGGGTGTTTCATCGCGCTTTGTCTGCATTGCTTTTGCGGCGATAGCATCGGCCCTGGCTGTCATGACCATGCGATAGAACTCCGCCTCAAAATCCTGCAGTTGGTAAGCGTGCAGGTAGATCGGCCAATGCTTCACACGCGGCAGATGACCGCACTCGATCTCACTGATTCGCGACTGCTTCTTGCCGGCCACCCGCGCAACCTCGCGCTGATTCATTTTCAGCTTTAGGTTGCGCCACTCCGCCAGCGTTCGACATTGCGCCGGCAACACTGGTAGTTGCCTTGGATTCGTTTCCTGATGCATTGCTTCCGCCCCCCAGCGGTTGCCGATTAAACAGGCGCCAGAACTCATCGATCGTCAGTCCGTACGCAGTGGCCAGCGCGCGAACGTGCTCTTCAGGTGGAGTTGCCGAGCCCCGTTCGAATTCGCTGATACGTGGAATCGACAGCCCGCAGCGCTCGGAAATCGTCGACTGATTGACCTTCAGCACGCGCTTGCGGTATTGCTTCAGCGAGATGCAGTCGGCTGCGGTTTCAGTCATGGCGCCCAAAATTCCTGAAGAATCCTGAACCCGATCAATTGCTGATACAAAGATTATTGTCGTTTCCGAAGGCCATTAAATCTCTGATACGTAGATAATCAAGCGTGAAATATGAGAATTCTTTGCGTTATTCGAATTATTGCCTATCTCGTGGGGCATGGAATGGACGCAAAGTAAATTCAGCGAACGACTTGAGCAGGCCTTAGATCGTAAAGGCTGGACTCAGAAATTTTTTGCGTCTGAAGTTTTAAAGGTGCCCGAAGGGACTTTGTCAGGCTGGAAAGACCGCAACGAACCGAGCTTTTCTGACATTGCACGGATCGCTGGGAAGCTGGATGTGCGCGCCTGCTGGCTGCTGTTCGGTGATGAATTCGAACCGATGGACGACGAAGAACGCGCGATGATAACGAACTGGCGTCGGCTATCGGAGCCAGAGCGCGCCGGATTCTTCAATACGATTCAGGCAATTACCGTCGCGCGCGAACAAACCAAAAAGCCCGGTAACAGGACGCGCGCGAAAGCTGCCGTCATGGACGAATTCACGCTTCAGGCTGAGACCGCGCCGCCACGACCCTCTTCGCCCGCTCCCGCATTGATAGAATTTTTACGGAAACTTCCTGAGGTGTCGGCAGTGCAGAAAATCCAAGCGGATCTGCTAGAGCACGAATCTGTGCTTGCTGTAGGGACGAAGGCCCAGCTTTCGGTAGAGAGCGCCTCCACTCTGTTAGATCAGCTAATCGCTCTTCTACAGTCAAAACCGCCACTGGGTTCACATACGGATTCCGCCGCATCTTCGCCAGCAACCGCCCCAAAGCACGCGAAACAAAAACAGGGTCATAGGAAATCTGGTCAGCCATAAACCTGTGCCCCCACAGATATTTTTCTAGCTTTTTGTATACGCCAAAGATTAGCCTAAAGTTTCTGTGACGCAAGCCGATACTTAGTAGTTTTACACTTCTGCAGACGTCTGCGAGACGCCACATGCCAGAACACAAAATGAAGGTCTGGCGCGCAAGTAACTCGCGCGTTAAAAACCAACCGGCGAAGGTCGCAGCCGACGCTGGCGAGTTCCCAGCGGAACCTTCCTATGGCTGTTTGGCGACGTCCTTAGTTGTTTTTGCGCTGTCAGCGTTCGTAATCCGCGACACCACCGAAGCAGCAATCCCCCTCTTCATATTGTCGCTCGTTGGATTTTGGATGTTTTCGAAAACCTTGAAGCCCGTCAGCGCGAGAATCATCAGAGAGCGGGTGCTGTTGAACGCAATCACGTTTGACTATGACACAGACGATGATGAAGAGCCTGCGTATTCGAAGGACAATCCGGCGCCGGTTACGCTCCAGCATCTGCTGTCGATCATGACGCAACTACAAACTAGAGTACTTGAACGCCAGCCGATTCAGGTGGATTGTTTTACTGGGAGATTTGAATCGGACGTGACCGATATTCAGGCCAACGAGGATGAGCTGTCAGGAATAATCTCGCTTTTCGGCTACAAGAAACTTTGGACCTACGGCGTCACCTTCGACTCCGAATCAGGTTACTGGCACGTCGACGAGTGGTTCTAAATTCGAACGGGAGGGGTCCCGATGCATGGACAACATCAGCCGCGCCTGAACCGCGACGCGCACTACGTCAGCCGCAAACGCAAACCATCCGCGCGGCTCACGCCCGACCAATTGCGGCCATGGCGTTTTCAGGAGAGTAAAATCGTCATGCCGCACATCATCGCCTATGATCCTCCGCCGTATGCAGTTGCTCCGTCCGCAGGTACCGTGCCGTCGCCCGATTCGGATTGACTGCGTACCAGTAGCGTTCCGTGCGATCCTCATTGGCCAGCGCGAATTCACCCGGCATAGAAATCCCAGCCCGCCGCAGTGGTTCCGGCGCGCGCCGCATCTCATGCATTATCCCGTCCAACGGGCCGCCGATCAGTTTAATAGCCATGTGCTCCTCCTCTATATGGAGAGGTACCCGCAAGCTCAGCACCAGCTAAACACCGCAATGGCACGGAGTTAAAAATTCATTCAAAAATCTTTCGGATTTTATTGACTACACGCAAACATGCGTGTATAGATATGTATGTGGAGCGCATTAGAACGCTCCCGAAACCAGCCGCCCGACAGGGCAGAAACGGAGAGAGCTATGAAAATCAGCATCAGCATTTGCCCCACGAATCTTGAGGTCGGCAGCGACGTGATGGACGAATACAAATACCTAGCGCGCATTGAGGAGGTCGTCACTGAGGCGTACCCAGACGCGAAAATTACCTGTCAGGTCGGGCACCGTCAGGGCGATGAATGGTTCAAAATTGATGGTAAATCCTCAGAGGAGCTATACGAACTGGTTCAGGGTATCGACTGCTCTGACGAATCGCTGTACGCCGCTAAATAGTCGGAGCCAACAATACGAGGAGACCAAACATGAATCAGGAACAGATTGAAACGCGGGCACTTGAGATTGCGGAATGGATTCGCAGCGGCAAATGGCGCGAGGACGGCTTGCATAAAAACGTCGAGCAGGCGCTGTTGTCCGCTAACTGGTTCACCTCTGCGTCGATGCGGCCCGCCGTTGAAAAGCGCGCACGGGAATTACTGAGTCTGTCTGCCGCCGCCGAATAGGCGCGCACTCCGTCGCCTGCGCGGCGGTTCTAAACACGGGGCGGCCAGCGTGAGGCGGAACTGGCCGCGACTTTTTTGGAGCGCATGATGCAGGACATCCGCGCGATCATCAAACAGCGCATGGCCGATGCGGGGCTGAGCAACTACCGCCTGCATCTGCTCGTGGCTGAGCACATTTCGCAGGCCACGCTCAACCGCTACCTGCGCGGAGATATTGAACTCACCGCGCCGAAACTGGCGGCGCTACTCGACGCGCTGGAGTTGGAGATTAGGGCGCGGGGTTAATTACCACTTAAAGCTCCAGCGTTTGCCCGTCGTCGACGGCGCGACATAATGCCGCCGGCAAACCTCTTCGCTATTGCCCATGGCCCATGATATTTCGAGCGCGCTGGCGCCAGTCGCGCCGCGCGCCGTACCGTAACAGTGCCGCCATTCAGCCGGCCCGTACGCAAAGAAACTGTCCGCCCAACGCTCTTCGCTCCAGCCCTTCGGCTTCGCCAGTTTTGAAATCCGCTCCCATTCGCCGGCGAACGTGCTGTTGCTCGACCAGATCCCGGCCACCGTTTTCGTGCGCTTCATGTAAGGATGATCATCGAGCGTCGAGGGGAAGAGCCACGGCTGGCGGTGTTTTTCTTTGCGCCGCTGCTCAATATATTTTTCCAGAATCGGCTTCAGCGTCGTCAGCTCGATCGGCACATTCCGTTCACGGCCGGTCTTCGTGCCGACCTTGCGCGCGGTGCGGCCAGGCTGCCGCGCGGTCACGCGCAGATAGTGCTCTTCCAGGTAAACATCGTCGACTTTCAACCACACTTGTTCCGCCCAGCGCGGTCCGGCCAGGATCGCCACGGCTACCCAGGCCCGCCAATACGGCCACGGCTGCAGTGCGTCCAGCAATTCCAAAATCTGCTCTTCACGCCGGATCGCGACGATGTTCTCCGCGTACCGCGCCGCGCCGCCGACTTCGAGCGCACGCACGACCGGGTTCTCGCTCAAACCGTACTGCACCACCGCCCATTCAAAAAAGGTGCTCAGGCAGCGCTTGTATTTTACTTTCGTCTGCGCGGCCAGGTCTGCAGTGCTATCGATGTAAACCTTTTTGCGGCCCTGCAGCGTGTAAACCTTCTTTTTCAGACTCGCCAGCCAGTCGTTAATATGTTTCGGCGCGACATCGCCCAGCCGCATTTTGCGCTGTTGCGCCAGGGCCGCGATGAAAGAACTGACCGCGTAGGTGGCATTCTGGTACGTCTGATAGCGCCGGCCGGTTTTATAAAACCCGGTCCATGCATCGTACGCCTCGCCGACCGTGGCGGTCGTGTGCAAATTGTGTTTGCGCCGCAGCGCGGCATGTTCGATCGACAGATGCTGGAAGCGTTCGCGCCATTCGTTGCGCTGCTTGCGCAGGTCCGCGGCTTCTTCGCGCAGCTCGCGCGTCACGCGTTCGACGGCCGTCAATAACGCCGCGCGCGCCGACTCACCCACTTTGGCGCCGGTCAGGATTCGCTGCACCAGCCCTTTAACTTGCGCGCGATCGACGGCGCCGCCGCGGCGCTGCAGCGCTTTCAGCGCGCCGCTGTTTTCGCCGAAAAATATTTCTAACGTGCGCTTGTGGAAATCGCCCAGCTCGGGATTATTCTCATCGCGCCACAATTCCGGCCGTGTGCACAGCCGGCTTAAATCGTCGCAGATGCCCTGAGCTTCGGATTGATCATGCGTACCCAGGCTTTTGGTAACGACATCCTTGCGCAGCGGATGCCGGAACGTCACCCGGAATCCCGGCCGGCCACCCGGCAAAGGCTTGGCATTGATGCGCCGCTGCATGGCCCGAAATGTAGTAACAGTGTAGTAACATTTCAAGCGCCGAAGCCGCGCGCATTTTACCTATAGAACATGGAGCCACCTCCCGGATTCGAACCGGGGACCTACGGTTTACAAATGAGTGGCTGTCCTATGATGTAAAAATGGCATGTAGTAAAGATGTAGTAACATCCACCGGTCAATTGTCGGACAGTGTTAGCATTGGTTTACTAGTCCCGGCCCTGAAGTCGGCATAGAGAATTTGAGGCATGTTACCGTCATCAAAGTAATTATACGTCTTCGCTTTGACGTCGATGAGAAACCCATAGATAGGCAACGCCAGAAACGTAAAGGTAAATTCGACGTTGCCGCTACGGCCGATCGACATTTCGCGAATGTACGAATATGCAGCGCCCTGCTGACTCGTCACGACTGCCCGCGTAGCTGCGGAACAACGGACAATCGATTGCCCAACGAACTGCGTTGAAAATGCCGACATACCATTCCACGTGCAATTTGCCAGAGTGAAGTTCGTTAGAATGCTGCGAACCCGAATGGTTATTTCAATGTCGCGGGTGGGACCACCGTTGTCCCAAGTAGCAAACCCATGAATAGCGCCTAAAATGACAGTGCTAACCACGCTACTGCTGCCAAGAGACAGTCGCGCGCGTTTTCCGCTTACATCCGAGTTCAACGGTATCGGCGTCGGCAGTTTTAAAATTGTCTTATAGCCGCCGGAGAATGAATCGAAACTATCGAATGCGTTACTGTACGCACGTGGGCCATCAGCGACCGTGCTTATGCTTGGTGCGTCTTGCGATGCAAGCCGCACATCGTCGACGACCGCGAAAATGTGGCGATCGGGATAAGGAGCGGCAGTATTTACAGTGTTCGACCAGGATGAATTCCCGCCGCTGTTTACCGCACGAACGCGATAATAATATGTGACTCCAGCGGTCACCTCGTGATCAGTGTACGTACGGCCGAGACCAGTTCCGGTTACTCCCTTACTAAAACCGACAGTCGTGAAGTTTATATTGTCAGTGCTGCGCTGCACCTCAAACGCGACTTCATTGATCGAGTTGTCCTTCCAGCCAAGAATTAACTGTGAATGCGTATTCTTCCAGCTCGTCGGCGCCGTCACCGTCAATAGCGTCGGTGCCGCTGGCGTGGCAACGCTACTCACGCTCGCCGGCCGCACAACCGTGCGACCCAGCGCGCGCATCATGTCATCGGCACCGGCCGATAAAATATCGGGACGCGGCCCGCGTGGATTGATCGGTGAGGCCATTAGCCTGGGTACACCTCGCTGCTGTTTACCGCAACGATCGCCTTATTGACTTCAACCATCTTCGTTACGAAGCGCCGCCGCCGCACCACGAACCGGGCATTAAAGGCTTTTTTATTGGGATCGTGCACCGGCACCAGGCGGTCAACCTGCGTGCCGATCGGATACGACGTCACAAAGGTGCCTTCGAATACCAGCGGGCCCTTCTTTTCCAGTCGATAGCCGTCCAGCAGCCGGCGAATGATGTGCGACTTCAAGTATGGCTCATCACTGCGCAACGCTTGCGTGTAGTCATGGCTGAAGTTCGGCAGGTTCGAAAATGCCGTTCCACCCGCTGCCGCCGGCTCGGGATATGAATTGTACCGCAGGTGTCCTTCGTAAAGGGTGTTCAGGTCAACGGTAATCTGCCGCGTGTAGCCTGCCTTCAGTTTGTCCTGATCGGGTGAGTCCTCAACTGGAATCCAGTTGGCGCTGCGGCTGCCGGCCGCAACATCGCTGCTCAGCCGCGCCACGTGGGTCAAACGGTGATCGCAGGGAATGGCGATCGTCAACCGGACGTTATTCGCAGTGATGTTTAACTTTCCAGCAGAAACGCCATACTCGCCAGAGTTCCAGCGGAAGGCGCCAGCTTCGCCGTTCAACCAGGCTTCAATGAAGGTTGACAGATACAGCACGCCATTGTCCCACGTTTCCAGCCCGTCGAGCTGCGGACCGAGCACCCACGTCGAGCCGGTGTTGAGCTCGGTACGAATCGGATACGGCACTTTGTCCCGCGGCGTCAGCGTGTCGCCACCCTGAAATGACAGCAGGAATGGCCAGACTGGCCGCGGAATCGGAGCGCGTGGTTTGACTGACTCGCTGGTGTTCGCCTGAAAGTTGAAGGCGGGATTAAGAACGTAAGTCGTTCCGACCCACCAATAGCGCGAATGCGCTTCCATCACTGTTTCACGGTTGGCTGTGCCGCCGCCAAGCGTTACCGCCAGCGTACGCCAAGCGTCATAATCGTCATCACTCCAGGCTTTTAGTAAAGCCGGCGTACCGCCGCCGTGATCGTTGGAATCCATGCTGCAGCGTGTCTCGATCTTGACCAGCGAGCCCATGCCAACAACGCGCGAAAAGGTGAACTCAGACGACTCTTCGAAGAACCCAGCGGTGACCGCCGCGATCTTGATGTCTTCAGCCTTGCCGCGGCAGGCATACGGCATGTCCACACTCTTTGATACAGCGCCAAAGCGTGTGGGAACGGCTTTCAAAATGTTCTTGTATGAATTTCCAGATACGGCGTATTCACACGTCCACGACGCGCCGCCAGCGCCGGCAAAGATCAGATCCAGAAAGCCAGGCTCGCCCGGTTTACCGGCGAACGGCATACCTTGGATTCTGATGTCACGCCCCTTGCGCGCGCCGCCCTTGTTCTGATTGGTCTGACCAACGCCGGTATCGAAGTTGGAGATGGAGTAAGTATCGAGGTTCGAACCGAAGCCGACCGGGAATTTGATCCACTCCGGCAGCCGCTGGATCTCAGGAAATGCGGCTTCGGCCGCGGCCACAACGCCAGCGGTCTCGTCAGAAGTTTCGAAGCTATAGAAACGCTGGATGTATTCGCAGATGGTGGACAGCGTCCATGAACACACCTTGCCCGGATTGTCGCGCGCGACTTCAACCGTCACCGGCTGCTGATCGTCTGACAATTCGTAATCCGGATACGGCGCAAACACGGGCACTTTGTTGATCGTGAAACAACAGTTTGGCCGTCCCCCCGGATTAAAGTGCGTAGGCCAGCCCTGCTGAAAGCGTGCCGTCGCCGTCATCGGCTGTTCGGTATCACCGAGGATGTACCGGCCAAAAATGCGAATGTCGCGCAGCTTGTGGCGTGCATCCATGCCGATGACGACAAGATTATCATTCTCAATGTCGTGACGTACCCGCGTGACTTCGCCGACGAAAAGCAGCGTCTCCTGCACGGTGCCATCAGTCGGATTAAACGATCGTTTCCGCGCCGCGACCGGGGCCTCGTGAAACATGTCTTTCACCGGCCCGGCTGGATTCAGCGCGACCGATGCGGCCAGTTCGTCACGCACGCCTTTCGAATTCGGAATGATGACCTTAATGAACGCAGGATCCGAACCGTCAGCCTCGTCGAGTTCTTCGACGTACCAGTCCGGATCGCTCAGCTTCAGGCCCGCACCGAACGCCGGCACGATCGCTTCGACGCGCGTGTCAACGGCTGCGGTATCGGACAGAATCACATTAGCCATTAGCTCACCACCGAAATAGCGACGTCCGTCGGCGCAGGCAACACTGCGTTGGATGCCAGTTGCGGATCGAGCGCTGTGTTATTCAGCGATTGCGCGCCTGCCGCGGTTGCCGCGCGCACCAGCGCGCGAAAATGGCCGTTCGCCGGCGCATTGAAGGTCAACGTTCCCTGATACAGTCCATCGACGGCCGTACCGATGCTCTGTTCGGCATTCGCGGCGGCGCCATCGGCCGGGATCGCTGCGCCTTCCGCCAGCAGATACAGTAGCACTTTCGTGGCGACGCCTTCCTGACCAGCGGAATTGTAAGACCATTCGACGTTCGCGGTGCGTCCGCCGCTGAACGGTTCCGGCAACTGCCAGCGGAATTCGGGAATGTTCGGACGTGGCAGCTTCACATTGCCGGCACTGTCGTACTCAATTTTCAGACGTCTGCGCAAACCGTCTTCCACGTTGCCCAGCACCGCAACGACAATCAGCCGCCGATAACCCGCCGCCGCGCCGGCCAGATTCGGAATCCGCCAGGTAATCGGTGTGGGATATGTGCCAGCGGCATGCACGGCCGCAGCCTTTGTCACCGCGATCGGCTGATCCAGTTCGCTGTCATACAGTACATAAGTCGCGCCGACGGTGCTGCTGGGTACGAATTGAATGTCCGTCGCATTCCACGCGCCGCCAGCCACAACGGACAGCACGCCCGGCGGTTCCGGACGGCCGGGAACGGTGATCGAATCGGTAAAGGTGCTGCCCGTCACGCCCGTATCGCTGATCGGCGTCACCGTCACCGTCTGTACGCCGGCGGCGATAGGACCAACCACGACCGAAAGACGATCGCCACGGCCGCTATCGTTTACGGTGACTGAAGTACCGGCCACAACCACCGTGTAGCGCGCCGCCCAGCGCCCCAGCACATACGCGCCGGTGTCTTCGGTGATATCAGCCGTATAGGTCACCGTAACAGAGCCAGATAAACCGGAATTGTTCTCTGCGGTTAGCGTGACCACGCCATTGCCGGTACGCGAGCCCGATGCCAGCACGATGCCATTCAGCAGCAGCTTCACCGTGTACACGCCGGCATTATTCGTCAGCGTGATGTCAATCTTCGCCTGCGTCGAGCGGCCTTCAACCGCGCGGCTGGTCGCGAAACGCGAGAGACCGGTCAGCGACCAGTTCGAGAGTTGTCCGCTGTCATTATACGCTTCCTCGACGGACATGATCGCCGCGAAGTTGACCAGGACGTTTTTACCTTTGTCTTCGGTGAAATACTCCTGCTGCAGCGAGACGTCGATGTCGGTATCGTCGTCCCAGTCTCCGAGCGGCGCTACGGAAACGGCGTGATCCTGCGGTGCAGTCTGCACATTGCCGTACGGCGCTTCGAACGGCTTGGCGTCCGCGCCTTCCTCAAGGTAGACGATCGCCACCACCGCGCCGTCGACGACGATCGCCCACCAGGTATCGCCGTATCCGGACGCGGCCTGCAACCACACGACCGCACCCGTGCCCGTATCGCTTTTCTTAACGTCGAACTCCAGCAGGAACTCCTCATGTTCCCCTGGTGCGACGGATGTAGGAAAGCCAGGCATCACGGCGATAACGCTTCCTTACTTGGGTTCAGGCACCGAATCCAATGCTTCGACCAGCTCGCCAAACGCCTGCCCGAGATTGCCTTCGATCTGCTGGCCTTTCAGCAAGTTGGTCACGCTTTCATTGAGGTAATCAAAACGCTCATCGTCGAGCACGATGACGCCGCCATCTTTCTTGAAGTTGAATGAATCTTCGGCCCCTTCGACCGGATCCATGCACTTCTCTTTCAGTTGCGCGGTAATGCGCGCATGCGCGCGCGCTTCGCCGCGGCCCTTGGGTCGCGTCTTCAGCATGGCATTCCATGCGCCGATGACCGCTTGTTTCGAAAGCTTCAGCGTCGTCATTTCCACTGCGTTCACGTCAGACATGCCCTTCCTCCTCTTCTTCCCGCCCCACGTTATTGAATTGGATACCGCGACTTGATCGCCTTCACCGCCGCGATCCACTGGTTAAACTTCGTTTCGTCTTTGAGCTCAAACTTGTCGTACAGCGCTTCCGCCAGAAGTGGATCAGTTTCGGCCTGATATGCAGCGCGGCGTTTTTCGTCCCACGGAATTTCCGGCGGCGCGACGTCCGCCAGTGACAATGGCTTCGCTTGTTTGGCATTCCACTGCAGGAATTCAGTCAATCCCGGGCTAGAACCGTTAAGATTCAACTGTGCGCCGTCAGACAAACGGCGCACGCCGATGGTCTTTCCGGTCGCGGGATGATGAACGACTTCGTACATGTCTAAAGCTCCGCGTCTGCGCTGGCGTGAATGTAGTACGTAGTTTGGTCTGTCACTGTGCCAGCCGTCAGATTGAATCCGCTCTCAGTAGTTTCTGAAATCGTAACGGCGCCAGAGTTTGCAGTGTTCGCGCCATTGCGAAACGTCGATGCCGCCTGCGTCGGGTTGTACGACGCGACTGTCCCTGGCGTAGTGCGCATAGGCACGGGGAACTTCCATGAAAGCAGTAGGTTCGTACCAGACGAAATCAGTCCTATCGTTCCATTGTAAGTTCCAGACGCTTGCACTGGCGCCGTATCCAATGCGAACGTTTTACAGAAGTACCGCTGGCACAGCGCCACTTCATGCTTCTGTTCACGCGACGTGAATGTGCGTGTGTAATTGCCTTCATGCAGATCAAAGTCGCCGACAATGAGGGTATCATTCGCATGGCCAGGCTGGTCTTCGAACCACACAAAGATGATAAGATTGTTCATCGAACTGCTAGGCGTGGCCGTCAGCGAAATGCTGGCCGCGTTCGCTGCGTGCGTTAACGATGTCGAACCATGATTCAGAATGGCATGATTCGCGCTACTGGCAAAAAAGCCCGTCTCGTCATATGTCGTGCTAGTCCACGTGTTGACAACATCCTTCGTGACAGAATCATCGCTGCCAGTCCACTCAATGATTGCATAGTGAACGTCGATTGCTGTCGAACCCGACCCGCGCGAGCCATACGCTTTAAATTGTAATGTTACTTCCCGGCTTCGAAGCGCGACTGCGAACTGCGATTCAATGACCTGCGCGACACCAAAGCGATTCGTCGTGCCGCCTGCGGCCATTTGAATAGCAGTAGTGGACGTGAAACCAACGGTTTTCGCAGCCGTCGTGCGCGATATTGTCGGATTAGCACCCTGAATTAATGAGTACCAACGGTCAGGCGCGTTATACGCGGCATCCGTCATGCTCGCCGACGTAGATCGCTGCCATACACTACAATTGGCATTTATCAGGTAATTGGTTAGACCCTTGCCAAGGAACGCAGCTTCAAAGCCATCCACCTGGTCAGAATTCAGGTTCGCGACTTTTGTCGTGGACGACACGACAATCGGTGCGGTGCCGGTCGTGATCGTGGACACGATCTGATTGTCGCTGCGAATCTTGCCGGCTACGTCCAGCATGTACGCAGCATCCGGCGCTTTATTGATTGCCGTGGTCACGCCATCGTCGCGGATTAGCGAATCCGTAATTGTGGTCGAATCAGGACTGAAGCGTGCCACGCGGCCGTTCGTGCCACTGCCACCGATCGTACCAGTCCCGCCACCACCGACCTGGAAGTAGCTGATCATGCGCCACCGTGATGAAGTGCCATCGTAAATCAGCAGCGCGCCGTAATTGGCGGACAGCGTCACCGAAGCGCCAGATGGATTGATAATCCGGTTCGCTGCGACTGACGATGGGCTCTCGTTTGGCAGAATAATCGGCGATGCACCCACGTTGGCCACGATCAGCACACGGCCGTTCGCACCGTTCGCGAGACCCGTAATCGTGCGCGAAGCATCCGATGACACGCGGGCAAAGCTGACCGTGCCGAAATCGTAGTCATTCTGATCGGAAGTGATCGTGGCCGGCGTGCCCGCCTGCCAGGATACATAACTCGAAAAAGTCTGCGCCGTGCTGAACGTGTTGGCGCGATCGTCCCAGGCGACACCAGCGCTGCTGCTGATCACCAACCAGCGACTGAGTACCGTCTGATCGTAATACAGCAGGGCATAATCTCCGCCCTGCAGCGTGATATTGCTCCCGTCAAATGTGCGGATGCGATTCGCTGCGCTGGAACCGACGTTTTCATTGTCCAGCCGCAACGTGAAACCGCCTGGATTATTGCTGTTCACAATCAGCACGAATTGCGACTGGCGTGCAATAAGTCCGGTATAAACAGAATTCGCGCTCGGCGTCACGCTGAAGTGAAATGCGGTGTTGGTATTGACATCATTGACTGTGCCTGCAGGACTGGCAGATGAATAAGAGTCGATCGCGAAGCCCACGCCAGCGACCTTCAACGTGCCGCCAGTGAAGTACGTCGCGCCGTCCACTTTCATGATGTAACTGGCGTCGAGCGCCGTGCTGACGGCAATGCGTGCTGCGTCGGCTCTAACGACCGAATCGCCCAATGTCGCCGACGCAGTGAAGCGAGGCATTATTCCAGAAGTGCCAGTGCCACCGACGGTGCCGCTGCCGCCCTTGCCAATTACGCGCCAGCGCGACGAGGTACGGTCGTACTGCAGCACCCGCGACGTATCGGCTGGAACCGGATCATCAGAATCCAGTGCGAAGCGATTCGCGGCGCTGGAGCTTGCCGATTCATCTTTCAAGGTGATCGTGAATGTGCCGACGTTGTGCAGAATGATCGTCTGCCAGGCGGATGCATGCGCCGTAATGCCGGTCAGATCCACCGCACTCGACGCCGCAACCCGGATCGTGTTCGACGTGGCCAGGCTCGTCGGGTTCCAGTCGTTCGTATTCGCCGCCAGCGTCGTAGGGGTGATCACGCCTTCCAGCGACATCGTCGACGTGATCGTGCCGGCGATGCCAGCCTGCAGGAAGGACGAGCCGAATTTCAAAATACGTTTGTTGCCCGGGAAGAACAGGATGCGGCCCGTGCTGGCGTGGACCGTCTTGACGATACCAACCACCTGTTGAATCTGATCCGAGCCAGTCGGCGCCGTCTGCGTGTACGTGCCAGCCGTCGCGGAAAGATAAAGCAGTTTTTCTGCCGTCAATGCGGACGTGTCCAGCCCGGTGACCTCGGTCGCATAATACGCCGTACCGTAAGCACCGTTGGCGACCGCCGCGGAGAGCACCCATTCCGCGGGCTTCGCCGCGTCAGCATCCGCCAGACTCGCTTCATACGCCGGCAGCGCAGTGACGACTGGCGCAGTGTGATCATAGAACAGGAGGTCAACCGTCACCGAAGCGCCCGCGGAAACGGCCGTCACGCGCGCGTAATCGGTCTTGCCACCGGACGTGATCGAAACGATCTGGCCGACTTCGAACGTGGCCGCCAGGTTAATCACCACATTGGCGCCGGCTAAAGGGTTATTGACGGCAGTCGCAGACGTCTGCGCAGTCAATTTCGAATCATCAGGATAAAGCAGCGTGCCGGCCGGCCAGTCGGAACCAGTGGTGTTCTTGACGCGGACCACTTCGCCGATCGCACGCGTCTCGACTTGGCTGATCACTTCATTCGCCAGACCCATGACCGTAAACTTAGCGTCGATGCGCTTCGTTTTCGGTTTGTCATAATTGGTCGGATCGTCAGCACGGAACCGGTGCACTGCGATGTGCCGGGCATCGACCGCTGCTGCTGTATATGGCGCTGCCATAGTCTAGTCTTCCCACACCACTTTGTGTCGGTTGCGGTAGCTTTCCTGCCGGGCAATTCCATCGAGCGTCGCGCGCGTGATCTCTAATTGATCGCGCGCCGATAACGTGCTGCGATAGCGGGCGACGGCTTCATCCATCGCGGCTGCACTCTGCAATGTCTGTTGCCCGGCCAGAGACTTCATTGCAAATTCATCGCGGAAACGATCAAAGCGCGCCCGCTTCTCCACCGGAATCAGCGTGCGATCGAGAATGCGTTCATGCAGGGGTCGACGATCCAATTGCGATTGTGCGTACGCTTCGGCTTCTTTGGAATAGCGCAGCCGGTCCAGTTCTTTCTTCGCAGCCGGATTCAGCGCCTGTGAGCGCTCATACTCGCTGAGCTGTCCGATGGTTTTTCCACGCGCAGCAGCGTACGCCGCCAGCTTATCGGTCGCATTCACGCCCATGCGGGCAACTACACCGCGGGCATTGCCGATCGCTTTGAAGTACTGGCCCTGCCGGCGCGCTTTCTCTTCTTCGGTCCCTTGCGAGAATCCGAGATAGTCCTTAAGCCGCGTGAACAGACCGCGCTCATCGGCAACCGCCGCGCCGATGCGGTTACGTTCGCCGGCAGCAGTGTCCATCACGCGCGCATCGCGCGCCGCGTCGTACGAAGCAGACTGCGCCCGATAGCCGGCCGCGCGCTGCTTGATGCGTTCGGATTCGACGCCGGCGATAATCTGCGCAGCCGTGCCAAACGCGCCACCGAGGCGCGCGATACGGCCAATCGAGCGCAGGAAACGCAGTCCCAAGCCCGGATCGCTGCCCAGTTTGGTTGCCACCGCTACCGCGACGTTCTGAACGGACTTATTGCGCGTGATATTATTCGCAGCATCGGCGCCGGTCTGAATTAGATCGGCTTGCGCCACAGCGCCGGTAATCCCGCCGCGCTGAGCCAGATCGAACATCATGCCGACACGCGCGGCATTCGTTACGCTGCTGCGTACGGAATTGATCGCGCGTTTAAGGCGCGTGGCGCCGGATTTATGAATGCCCTGGTACGCGCGCAGTTTCTCGCGCAGCTCGTTTTCCTTATGTCCACCGACGCCGTTGACCGCGTCTTCGGCAAGGTGACGGATTTCATCCGGGACTGCCGGGCCCATGCGCAGAATGCGGCCGGCAAGGTTCTGCGTCAGCTTCGAGTATTGTTTGTCGCCATAGAAGTTGCGCCGCAAGCCAATGAAACGCTTCTCCTTGGCTTTAAAATCCGCATCGGCGATCTTGCCCTGCGAGGACTGCGGATTGTCGATGATATCGAGATCGGCGAGCGTCTGGACGACCAGCGACTTCAACATCTGGAAGCCGCCGACTTTTTCCATCTCCTGAACCGCGGCCTGCCGTCGCAGTTCAGCCTTTGACTGCACAGCATGACGCTGCTGATCGCGACGTTGCTCGTTGCGTTCAGCTCGCCCATGGTTGCGGTCGTCGCGTCGCATTACGCAGTCGTCCTCATCTGGTAGAACTGCATCACAGCGCGCAAACGATAAGTGCCGCCTTGATGCGTCGGCTTAATGATGCGGCCTTTGCCATCCATCAACGGTTCAAACACTTGGCATTCACAGGCTTTAAAGGTGCTCGTGAAGTCGGGAATACTCAGCACGTTGCCGCCGATTACATTCATCATCGCAGCCAGATCAGCTTCAAACGCGCTGATGCACAGCGCCTCGCTCGCCTGCACGTACAGCACTTCAATGTTGTCAATGATCCGGCCACCGAAGTTATTGCGTTTCACCCACAAGCCGGAAACGCCGCTGCCTTTGCCTGTATGTAAGCCGTAAACCGGAGTGCGCGGACGCGGGCGCGTGATCCAATACTTATTGACGACCGCGGTGCAGCCATCCGTCATCTGCGCAAACGTGATGGCCGATCCACCGTTCGGCGTGATGACAAAGTTGGCCATTCATCTATCCCGCCTTCTGCCGCTCCAGCGCTGCGTGCCGTGCTGCTTGTTTTTCCGCCCACCATACGTTCAGCGGAACGACAGGAGTGACTTGCGCGCCTTGCTCGGACTGAATATTCCGAGCAATCTGCATGCATTGCTCAGCGTTGTAATCGAGAAGCGTTTGATCCTTGCCGTAGGAGCGTTTGCGCGGATCGTCTTCGTTCGCTTCTTCGATCTGCGCCTGCGCTGCTTCGTCCTCCAGCTCTTCCTCTTCCTCGCGTTGCGTGCGCGTTACAGAGAACCCGATGCAGCCCAAAAACAGGATCGCAGGGAAGATGAACGGAAAGAGCAGAATGTTTCTTATCCTGCGAAGATGATTGCCCATACCCCCTCCTCCACCTTGAAGAACATCCACTTGTCGCGGTATTTGCTGTGCGCATGAACGCCGCGATCGTTGCAGGTGAAAATCCACTTCAATGGGCGATCCGCCTCGATCGCTTCCTGTTGCATGGATGCGGTAAACAGTTCATCGACGCCGTCAGGACTACAGGTGCCGAAGCGCCCAAGCTTTTGATTTTTGAAACGCCACAGCATGTAGCCTTCTGGCGTGCCGTCACCAGGTGGCGCCAGGTAAAGCAGTGCCCTTTCGTAATAACTCCTGTCCTCGACAAGATGCTTCGAGCCGTCCGGGTGCGTCACGACTTTCACGCCATCGCCAAAATAGACGACGCCGTCGCACTTGCCGCACGGCACCATGTCGGGAACAAGCGTCTTGGCATCCGGCTGTTTGCCCGGCTTCAAGCGCTCTTCAAGCTGCTCTTTAGTCAGCATGGCTGCTCCTACGCAGTTGGCGTATACGTCAACGCGCCCTGCAATTCATTTTCTTGCTGTACGCCAAAACCGCCCTGTTTACGGCCCCAGTTATGCCGGATTGAGCCAGCGACCAGCGCGCCAATGATCACACTGGCCGCGCCGCCGTTGCCCTCGGAATAGCTCATGGTCAAGTTTGCTGCAGCCGCGGTGTGCGAAATGCCGCCGCTGTTGTCGAGAAATTCGACGGTCACACGCGCATCGATATCGTCGACCGGACGAGAGACGGGATGGTTGTTGGCGTCGGCTTTCAGCTCTTCGCGCACGATGATTTTTTCAATCAGCGCGCGAATGTTGCCCAGGTACGTACCTAGACCGCTAGTGCCGGTGATACGAAAGCCTGCATTTGCTTCATTTGAATAAGCCATGGCTCAAGCTCCTACCCGCCGTACTCGTGGTCCTTCGGGAAACACTTATCCCGCAAAACCAACACGTGGAACGAAGGATCTTCATCGTCGTATCGGTCAACCACATACCAGGTCGCAATACCGTGCAGGTTCAGGATCTGGTCCGCTGTCTGGCCCTGGTGCCCAGCGATCGACGGTGAAACGTGACCCTCAGTATTGTTGCGCGACGAAATCTTGACTTCGCATTCGTTAAACTCTTGCGCCGAGCTGGCCGCGGGTACAAGGCGCGGCTTGGCATCGACCAAAATCATGCTGATCGTCTTGTCGTTCGCGCCGACTCCTAGCGGCCGATAAACCTTCGACTCGCCAAACTCAGCCAGAAACATCGGCGTGTCGGCGGCCACGATGTCGTCAAACCGGCTGCTCATTTCCGACCTTTCGCAGACGTCTGCAATTCAGCTTCCAGGCCACACCGCAAACACTGATACTTCCCGTTTTCCTGCAGGTAATGGCGCCGCGTGGCGTTGCATTGCCCGCAATACAGCAGCGTCACGCGCCGCGCGCGCATCAGTCGGGCTTCTCGGGCTTCTTGTCTTTAAACTCTTTCAGCGTGTCGATCAGGATCTTCGACGTGTCTTTCACTAGCTCGCCAGTGTCGTTCTGACCTTTGAAGTACTCGCGCAGCTCGGAATTCTTGCGGCTAAGCTGAATCACATCGCTGCGATCGCTGTTGAAGTCGCTCTGCATCTTGATGCAGTTCTCTTCGATCTCCGCGTATTTCTGCGCCTTGAGCTTCATGTGCACCACGCAGTTGTCAGCGATCTGCGCCGGCGTAATATCCGTGCGCTTTTTTTCGGATTCGATCGAATCAGCGGTTAGCTTGTCGACCTTCGCGCGTTCGGTCCGGCGATAATCGGCGATCTGCGCTGCTTCACGCTTGGCTTTCTTGTTGGCGAAGCTCGTGGCCAGCAGTTCGACATCGCTGTTGTGCTGCTGCGCCGCACGGAAACTGCAGCCGCTGGTGAAGAACAACGCGCAGAGCATCAGCGCGATCAGTCCGGCTTTCGCGGCGCCGCCCAGCAGCGTCTTGCCGATCTTCAGGATGTTCGCCGGCACGTTGTTGGCCTTCATTTCTTCATGCAGCGCGGCCGCGGCTTGACGCATCTGTTCATCCGTGAACGTCGGCTCGGACGCGCCGATCGCTTTGGTTTCGCGGATCGATTCGTTGACGTCCCAGCCGGCCAGTGCCAGCGCCTCAGGCGTCGGCTCGCCCTGGTAACCTTCATCCTGCAGTTTCTTTTTCGCTTCTGCGTAGGTCATGCGCCGCTCCGCCTTTCAGTTTTGCCGTCCCAAGGCTGCAGTTTCTCGACAATAGCCTTCAGCGCCGCGATCTCAGTCTGCATCGCACGCATGACGACAGTGTTGTTGCCGACCACGTCGAGCACGTTCTTGTCGCGTTGCTGCTGCTGCTGATTCATGCGCTGTAATTCGGCCATGAATTGATCGTTCATCGCCGCAATTTCAGCCTTGTGCGCGGTGTAGATGCGCTCTAACTGCGCTTCGTGCTTGTCTTGCTGCGCAGCGACCGCTTTATCCTTCTCTTCAAACTTCGCGATGATCCAGATGACCAGCTTGATCCCGGCATAGCTGGCAGCGAAGGCGACGATGCCTAGCACGCCATACTGCACCACTTCCGCCCAAGCCTGGTTCACTGATTCCACGTAACGCTCCTTCCAAAACGTGGTTTAGAAAACCCGCCGCGCCAGTGCGAAGCACGCGGCGGGTTCAGAGAGGTCAGGTTTAGACGGCCACCAGCTCGATCGAGAGCGAGCCGACCAGGCCGGTCAGCGTGCCGCCGAAGTTCAGGCCGATCTTGTCGCCGGCGGCCAGGTTCAAGTCGGCGACCGTCGCAGAGAGCGTGGCCTGCTGCGCGACGTTGATCGTCGTTTCCAGGCCGATATCGGCCGTGGTCAGTTCCTTGACGGTCGCGCCGGCCGCGTCGCCAGGCGCAGCCGTGCCGGCCGCGGTGACCTTGCGCGGGCGCACCACAGCGCCGGAACCGCCGATGACAGAATGAATTTCGCGGATCGACACGACCTTGTAGGCGCGGTCGGCCACGAAGATCCATTTGTCCACGGACGCGGCGAGCAATTCGCTGGTGATGACGACACGTTCGCCGGCACCGGGACGCGGCAGCAGCGCGGCGTCACCGACAACCGCGGCGCTCGCGGCGATGCCCGTGGCAACCGCGACGGCCGGCGTGCCGTTGGGAATGTTGGTGAACGCGTCGGTGCCGTCGAAGTACAGACGATCGCCGACCGCCCAGGTCTGCGACGCGACCTTCTTTGCTTCCCTGATGTTGCCTGCAACCAGGAAGGGCACAACGTCACCATTGACGCCACCCTTCATGTACATACCGACGATGTCACCACGCTTGGCGAGCGTGTTCACCGTCACCGTGCCGCTGAGGGTCACATCAATCGTGCCCTCGAAATTGCTCTTATACATGGCGTTCGCGCCTCCAAATCTGTTGTCCTGCCGGCGCGAAGCGCGCTCGGCTTTATCCTCTGATGCCTTGGCCCCGCCGGACTGCTAGGCGAGGCCAAGGACACTTGATTGTCAGGCAGCGCTTAGCTGTTCGTGCCGCGCCACATCGCCTGAACCTTGCTGTCCACCGTGGGGATCACGACCTTGAACGGGAACATGATCTTCCACTTGCGAGCAGCCACCGCGCCAGGATCGTACTCTTCTACGATCGGCGCATTGACGCCCTGCAGCGTGGCAACCACGACCGGTTCAAACATCTTCGAAGCGGCGATGTACCACTTCGACTGAGTCGGAGTCCCTGCCGTGGTCAGGAACGGCGTGATGATCGGGATGATGTCGGTGTTGACCTTCGCAGCTTCCGGCGCGATGTACGGCGCAATCTGACTGATTTCGAGCGCCTTCTTACGCAGACCGGAAGGAACGACCAGATACCGCGGCGTCATGCCGAGCTTCTGACCGGCGGGACCCGTGATTTCGGACAGGCTCGCGCGGTTGGCCGACAGCGTGTCGTCGGTAAGATCGCCCACCGTTGTGCGACTGGTCCAGGTCGCACCTTCGAGGTCGGTATAAACCTTCACGTCGACGGTGCGCTTGGCGATAAAGCCGGCCATCCGTAGCCAGCGCATGAATTCACCCAGATCGTCATTCTGCATCGACTGCAGCGTCAGACTGATCGTGGCGCCCCACAAGCCGAGCGTGGCGTTATAGCCGCCTTCGCCTTTCGCTAGTTCCGGGAAGGCGACGTTTTCCGCCGTCTCCACCAGGTTGCCGGCATCCAGCGCAGCGCCGGTGAATTGTTTGAAGTCCATCACCTGCCGATCCGCGCACCACAGCGGATAGGTGATCGCTTCTTCGCTGGCCTGGAAGCCGTTGTAGACGACTTTATCCATCACGTTCGCCAGCAGGAAGCTGGTGAACATGCCGCTGGTCACGTTCGCGGCATCGCGGCGTCCCGACACGCGCTGATAGCGCGACACGCGCTGGCCGTTGCCCATGAGCAGTTCGGCGATTTCACGGCGGCTGATCTGAAGAATGTTCGGTTCGCCGCGCGCCGCCAGCCAGCGCCGACCGATGTCGAGCACGCTGCCGCCGCGCATGCCCAGATTCTTGTCGGACTTAACGCCGAGAAGTTCACCCAGTGCGTCTTCAGCCGCCTCGTCGGCTTTGTCGGCCGCATCGCGCGTGATTACGACGGCGACAGAACCGGACGGCTGCTGGTTCGTGGCTTTCGCCTTGCGTTCCAGCATCAGCGTGACGCACTGTTCGCGCGTCTTGCCGTCCGCATCTTCCTTCTTCCATTCGACGCCGTGCGACTTGGCGAGTGTCTCCATGTCGTCACGGTGTTTGATCGCGGCCAGTTCGCGCTCGGCTTTTTCGCGCTTTTCGCGTTCGGCCTTGATCTCGTCAGCGCCGGTTGTGGCGAGCGATGCGCGCACGCGCACTTCGGCATCGAACTCCGCGCGCAGACGCGTACGCGCAGCGTCGGTCAAGTCTTCAGACTTGAGGCCCCTTGCCGCGAGCCATTTCTCGAATTCCATGTCTGACTCCTCCAGGTTGGCCTTGGCAAAGGCCTGCTTCGCCCAGTCAGGCACCGAACGGACCACAGTGGCCGTTACGTCCGCCTGAGTTGGGGTGATGCTGATTTCGCGGAGCGTCCAACGGTTGACCACAACCGTGCGCTTGCCGCTGTCGTCTTCGGAAAAAGTGCAGTGTTCGCGGCTGTACTCGTAACCGATGGAGACGCCACGTAGGTATTTTTTGTGAATCGCTTCGAGCAACTTCAAGCCGTTCGTACCGCGGACGTCAGGATCAATTTCAAGCTCGGCAACGAGCTTTCCGCCTTCAAGCCGCGTCGAGAGAATGCCGCCGATGACCTGGTTGCGGTCATGATTGAAGAGCACCGACACCGCCGGCGTAGCGTCAATGCTGTTCTGATCGTGCTTTAGTTGCTCGCGGTAATAACCCATATCACACATGTCATCGCTCGACGCGATGACATGGATGCGGTTGCTAGGCTTGTCCCCTTCGGCGCGCACAATCTGCAGCGCCATCTGACGATAAATGAGACCATTGGATGGATTATCGCGCTGGCGACGAATGATTTTATCCATTACGCAGCCTCCTCTTTTTGTTTGGAGTCAGCGTCGATGTCGTCGGCATCTTCGTTTGCTTCATCGTGCTCAGGCGCCGCGGACTTCTGTGGATGCGGCAAAGGCAAGCCATGCTGCGCGAGCAGCGCATTTTCAATCGCACGCTGCTTGAACACGGCGCGCCAGTTCTTACCGCGCGCGCTCAGCTCGATGTCGTAGGTGCTGAGATTGTTCGCGATCGCGTTGACGCTAGCCTGAACGTCCTTCACCGGATCGACGTATTCAGGCTGATCCGGCCGCAGGAAGCAATTATTCAGTTTGGCTTTCTCTGCGGCGCTGTCCGGCATCGCGTAACCGGCGTCGAGCATTAGCCACGGTACGGCGGATTCATAGGGCCGCGCCGCGGCGCCGACGCCGATTGTCTCTTTGAGCGCAGCCAACGTGCGCTTGGTGAAGAGCTGATCCAGGCGCATCGATGAGTAATTCGCGCGTGACGGATCGCGGTCGAGCGAGAATTGCGAAATGCGGCATGCCGCGGCGATGTCGCCGCGAATCGTCGCACGGAACGGTGCGATCTGCTGCGACGGCCGTTTGTTTTCGATTGTCTGAACGCTTTCACCTGGATACAGGCGCACCGTCGCGCCCGCGGGGATGTCAGTGATCGGCTGCGCCGCTTCATCCTGATCCGTGCCGGCGCCTTCACTGCTCTGCGTGGTAATCGCAACCGCCGGCGCCGCCGTCGCGTTCGCCGCCTTTAGTTCGGTTTCGATCAGCCGCGCATCCTGCAGAATGCGTTCAACCACAGGCGCCAGAATCGGCTCACCGATGACCTGCTGCGGCCGGCGGCGTTCGAAAATGTGAATGATCTGTTCGGCTGGTACGACTTCACCCTGACCGGTCAGCATCGTTTCAGGATTGCGCAGGTGATAGAAGGCAGGCCGGCAAATCTTGTCTATCACGACGCCGCGGATGAAGCGATAACCATCCGGAATCGGCGCAACCGGATATTCAGCCAGCCATTCCGCTTCCAATGGCAGCAGCGCGACCGGTAGCCAGCCTTTTTGTACGCGCTCCGGCAGGATCACGACGCGCGCCAGGGCATTGCCGCTGGTCGCGAGCTCGCGCGGAATCAGCGCCTGCCACAGCCACAGCGACGAACCATCCACCATCGCATGCTCGGCCCAGCGCTCAAAGCCATCATAAAGTTTCGCGTCACGGGCATCATCACCGGTATTCGGCAAAATACCGATGCCTGACCCGACGCACTCCGCGGAAAGCGCTTCGGAAACCGCGCGCCCCCATGGTGTGGACCGTTCCAGATGTCGGCATTGCGCGGAAAGCCCGGTGAAACTGCCCGGCGTGACCTGATTGACCGTGCCGCCACGCGGACGCCAGCCGTTGAAGACTTCCTTTCGGCTCGGATCAAGCGACGGATAGAAACTGTTCCAAAAATAAGTCGCTAGCGACGAGGCGATGCTCGAAAGTGCGGAAGCTGTGCGGGTCACGATGCTGGGAGCACGCATTAGTAGCGCCCCCTGCCACCGACCACAGTGCGCGAGAACATCGGCGATCGCAGCGTGGAATTATTTTGAAGAAATTCGTTCAGTCGCTCGAATTCTGCTCGCAGCATCTCGTAATCGAGCTTCTGCGACCGGCCGGCAACTTCATACGAGACAGGACGCTTGACCAGCAGCCAGTCGATCGCTTCCTTGCGAAGCGCCGCGGCCGACGCGCTACCGTACCAGTTGCTGTTCGCAAGATACTGGTCGATAACCGTCGACAGAGAGCTGCTGTCGGTGAGTGCCATGCGCGCATAAAAGCATGGCTTTCGGTTTTGGGAAGACTGTTGGTTCCATTAGTGGAATCTACTTTTTGTAGATTCCACTAATGGAAGGATTTCTCACTTTTTTACAATCTCGTGCGTTGAAAAATTGCGGCCACAACCGCAGCAGCGCCGGTAACGCGTGTCGCCCGCAGTGCGTTCTACAGTGGATTCGCGCTTACCGCAGTATGGGCATGGCGGTTTACGCGGTCCATCTAATGTTATTTGTGCTGGCGCCGCCTTCGGTGTCTCCCGGTTCGCGGTCGGTTGCGCCATCCTGTTATTCACGCCTCTCACTCTCCCCTACCTTTCTCCGCCCCCACATCAATTTTCGCAGACGTCTGCGATTTATTTCCAAGCTTGCCCGACGACTCCGTATTTAACTGCGCGCCGACCAGCGGCCAGGTTGTGCCGCGTGGCAAAAATGTCGGCCAGCGCGTACGCCATCCACGCCGTATCCCACCAGTGATTCGGTTTCGTGCCGTCGCGGTTCCAACCGACTTTGATCGCCTTCGCCGCTGGCGCGTCTTCGCTGATCGCTTCGACCCAGAACTCTGCCGTCTGGTGTTTACAATAAACTTTTGGCGTATCGCGGTGCAGGATGCGCGCGCCGGTGAACATTTCGCCTTTGTCATCTTTCAGCGGCGCTTCATAGGCGCGGGCGACACGCAATTTGTATTCGTCGACATTGCAGTCGTGACGACCGATG
This sequence comes from Planctomycetota bacterium, assembly GCA_035628505.1. Taxonomy (GTDB): domain Bacteria; phylum Planctomycetota; class SZUA-567; order H5-PLA8; family H5-PLA8; genus DASPJR01. The sequence goes on from DASPJR010000233.1 coordinate 35,680, forward strand.
ATCGGATCGACCATGAAGTTGCGGCCAAAATTCTTATCGGCGGTCGATTGCTTCCATGGCGACATGCCTTTCAAGGGCACCCATGGCCGCGCCGTCTTGCAAAAACGCCAGACAACTTCGTACCAGGCTGCAGTTTCCGCCGTGCCGCCGACGTCTACCCCGATCAGGTTCGGCGTGATCAGCTCGCCTGAGCGCCGCGGGAAGCCTTCGGCGAATTTCACGCGCAGTGCTTCCAACGCATTGCGAATCGCCGCTGCGACCAGCGATTCTTTCTTCTCGACGTCATCGGTCATTTTGTACTGACCGCCGGCATTGATGTTCGTTTCCTGCTGGCCCTGAGCAATCAGCGCAGATGTCTGCAACGCACTGTCCCAAGCGTCGACTTCCCAGTGCAGCGTGTACAATCCAACGTCCACGCTGGCGGTCAGGTATTTCGCCCATGCCGGCACGATGCCTAGATCTTCGCCGATGCAGCGTGTCATTAGGTAAACTTCATCGAGCTCCAGACGCTTGCGGTTGCTGTCTTCTGGCGGATCGTTTTGCAATTCGCAGGCGAACGCCAGCTCGCCTTCGGTCGCGCGCGCGTGATAGAGCGCGTGCAGCGGCAGGCGGATCGGATCGAGGACTTCGGCACCGCGGTCCATTTCTTCTTTATTGGAGACATAGAAGCGCAGCGCGGCCTGGTGCTCATGCGTCAGCCGCTCGAATTCTTTTTCGGGCATCGCCAGCACGAGCGCGGTTGAAGCGACTGCGGACAGCTCCAATTCGCCGGGCTTTTCGATGCCGCGACAGATTTCTATGAATTTCTCCCAGAGATCCTTGCGCTCAGGGTCTTTCGCGAGTGCCTTGAAGCGCCGCCCGCGCCATTCTGGATTTTTTTTTGCGTTGGTCAGATCGTCGGAGATCGAACCGCGCGCGCGGATCGTGCAGATGAAGAAATACGCGGCGGCCTTGTGCGCTGCGTGCAAGCGCAGTACTTCGAGTTCCAGTCGCTGCCGGATTTTCTCTGTTTCGCTTTTACTGCGCACCGTATCGAGTGTTTCGACGTCATCGATCCAGGTGAAGTCAGGCCGCATGCCGAATTCGTTCAGTCCGACGATACTAGAATCGATGCCGCGGCCCATGATCAGCACGCCATTGGGCAGGCGCGCGCGATCGGAGGACCAGGGAAAATCCGGCGGAGCGCGCCGCGGATCGCCGCCATGCATTTCAATCAGCGCGGCCACGATCTCAGGGAAGTCTTCAGCCAGCAGCGGATTGGTCAGGATTTCATTTTTGATGCTGGTCAGGCGCTTTTCGCCGTTCGGACCCGTGCTGCCGATGAATAGGATGAAGTCGCGATGGCGGTAAAACGCAGCCCAGATCGCGGCCAGCTCACCCAGCGTGGTCTTTCCGAACGACCGCGGCGCCGCTTCGGCTTGCTTGATCGGAACGCGTCCCGTGGCGAGCACTGCGGACTCGATGTCTTTGATGATTGCCTTATGCGCTTCGGTTTCATCAAAGAACCGATGACCGAAATACGTTTTTAAGAATTCAAAAAGCGACCAGCGACAGCGTTCTTTACGGCTTTGATCCAGCGGCCCACGATAATTCAAGGATGAAAAGCCGATTCCATTGAACACGCGCAACCACACATCGCGACGGTGGAGGAGGGGAAGGTTCGCGCGCGTTTTTGGGAATTCGAGCGTCGTCATGCGTGGAACTCCAACGCCTGCACACCGCTCACGTCGGCTTCAATGCGTGCCTTCAATGCTTTGATCACACTTTCGCCAAGTACTTCGCGCAGCACGCCGCGCAACATGATCGAGGCGTCGGGATGCTTCGCGCCCAGATCGATGCCCATACGGCCACGGATGATCTTCAGTAGTTCGGCAGCGCAGCGTTCTTCGCCGGCCATGATCTCGTCGACGAACAATTCGCCCAGGCCGCGCAGCATGCGGACCACGTCGTCAGGCGGCAGGCTTTTGCCGGCCTTGAGCGCGCTGTCTTTCTTGCCGCGCAGCTCGCGCGCGACCGCCACGGCGGTCTTGATTTTGTCGTTATCGACGCCGGCGCAGAGCAGCTTCCAGGCGAGTTCGTGCGGATCAATGCTGGCAGGTTCTATGCCGCCCAGCGCGTCTTTGATTTCTTGATCGACCGCGACAGCAGGCGTCTGCGAATTCGTTTCACTTTCACCGCCTGGTGGACGGTGCAATCCGGCGGGCTTGCGACTGCCGTATCTGACCAGGTGCGCATATGCTTCGTTCGGATCGACACAGAGGACGTCGCGAATCACGCGCGAAGGAAGAGCCGGCCACTTACCGCCCTTAATGCGTAGCTCGAGCGTGCGTTTTTTAACGCCGATCAGCGCGGCAACTTCATTCAGCGGTTTGTAATCTTCGTTCGCCACGTTTTACCTATGACACGCAACCTAAAGTTTTTAGCCAGCTATTCATTCGCGAATGAGACTGCGTTTTTGAGCGCGCAGGGTCTGCAACGAAAAAGCCCGAAGCCGCGCGCC
>DASPJR010000234.1:0-16430 GCA_035628505.1 Planctomycetota bacterium
TGATGCGCATGGCGTTCCAGTCCAGCTTCTTGCGGACGGCGTCCTTCTCGTCGCCGGTGGCCAGCCAGCGATCGGTGTAGACGCCGCCGCAGTACTCGGAGGCGGCGCCGCGGCCGATGTTGACCTGGAAGCCGGTGCGGCCGCGCGCGCCCGGGTCGTTGCGCAGGTAGATGCCGCTGTTGTACTTGCCGTGCTCGTCGATCATGAAGTCCAGTTCGAGCTCGAAATCCTGGAACTGCGCGGTGGTCTGCAGCATACCCGAGCGCTTCGGATCGCCTTCCTGACCGCCGACGATCACGCCGTCTTCAACCTTCCACTTCGCCGTCCCGACAGGCTTCCAGCCTTCGAGATCTTTACCGTTGAAAAGCGGACGCCAGGCCTGCTCGTCCTCCGCGCGCGCAAAAAAGACAATGGATAGCAGTAGGAAGACCACGCTTGTGTTTTTCATCGTTCGGAGCTCCGGGTATTATCCTTAATAAACCGCGGGCGCTGGAGACGCCTCAAGAAAATCTCCTCTTCGTGTCTTTGAGTCTTGTGTCTTTGTGTTGAAAAAAAACGTGCCGCTCACGCTTGAACCCATCGGAGTCATCCACACGCCCTGGCAGGATCGTGGCCGCGCGCCGCGTCAGCCCGGCGTCGGGCCTGTCGTTGCTGAAGGCACAATCGTCCTCAATCCGCATTGCAACTTTGAACCCGCGCTCGCGGACCTCGCCGGCTTCGATCGCATCTGGGTGCTCTTCTGGTTTCATCTCAACCGAGGCTGGAAGCCGAAGGTTCTGCCGCCGCGCAGCATCGGCCGGAAAAAGCGCGGCGTGTTCGCGACACGCTCGCCGCACCGGCCCAATCCGATTGGCCTCTCGCTGCTGAAGCTGGTCGCGATCAAGGGACGCACGCTTCACGTCGAAGGCGTCGACATCCTGGATGGCTCGCCAATCCTGGACATCAAGCCGTATCTGCCTTACGCCGAAGCATTCCCCGATGCACGTATCGGCTGGCTCGAAGAGGTCGCCGCGGCCGAGAAGATTCTCGGACAGAAAGATGGAGCCTTTCACGTGGTCTGGTCGGATTTCGCGCGCGAGCAGGCCGCGTTTCTGTCCACGCATGGCGTCGAGCTGACGCTGCCGACGAACGAGGCGCTTAAGCGAGATCCCACGCCGCATCCCTACCGGCGCATCACCGTCGCACGCGAAGGTTTCTTGCAACTGGCGATCAAATCCTGGCGCGTGCGGTTTTCGGTCGAGAAAGAAACGGTGCTCGTGGAAAAAATCATGAGCGGCTATTCGTGCGCGGCACTTGAAAAGCGCTCGCCTGAAAATCCGCTCCACGATGAAGCCGCGCATGTGGCGTTTCATCAATACTGGCCGCCGCCGCGACGCAAATCGGACAAGCACAAGACGAATTAGCGCACACTCTACAAGCTTGCCGTGAGCCGGCATTTTTCGCACGAATGAAATGCCGCAGTGCACGTCAGACAATCTTGCATTGCCAGCGCCTGAGCCCGTTTTACGCTGCTGCCACACAAGGAGCCTCTGCAATGATCCGATCCAGTCTTCTGCTGTCGCTGTTTGCCATCGCCGCGTGCGCATTCTGCGGCACGCCTCAGAAGCCCGGGCCGAAGCGGCTTCCGCCCGAAGGCGTTCCGATTCCCGACGCCGAAAAAGCCGAACTTTCCGCTGGCGCAAAGCAACTGGGCGAGATGATCGAAAAGCTGAAGGTTGATCTGAAAGGCAAGCCCGAACTGCTGGATCTGCTGCCGGACGTTCAGATCTATCACAACGCGCTTCGATACGCGCTCACCTACGATGAGTTTTTCGATCCCAAGGACGCAGGCTCGGGCAAGATGCTGGTGAAGACCGGCCTTGAGCGCGCAAGGCAGCTCGCCGAGGGAAAGCCTTCGTGGACGACTGCTACGGGACTCGTGCCGCGCGGGTATGTCTCGAAGATCGACGGATCGGTTCAGCCGTATGGCCTCGTAGTGCCGGAGACGTTTAAGCCGGATGCGGGGAAAAAGCACCGGCTCGATTTCTGGTTCCACGGCCGCGATGATAAACTCAGCGAGCTGCGCTTCGTTGCCAGCCGCCATAAGGACGCCGGTGAATTCACGCCTGCCGACACGATCGTCGCGCATCTGTATGGCCGCTACTGCAACGCCAATAAGTTCGCGGGCGAGATGGACCTCTTCGAGACGCTCGAGCATGTTCGAAAGCACTATCCGATAGATGACGCGCGCATTCTCGTGCGCGGATTCTCAATGGGCGGCGCGGCGTGCTGGCACTTCGGCGTGCATCATCCGGGACTGTGGGCGGGCGTCGCGCCGGGAGCGGGCTTTACTGAAACGCCCGAATACACGAAAGCCTTTCAGAGCGAGCCCAAGCCGACGTGGTTCGAACAGAAACTCTGGCGTTGGTACGACAGCGTGGATTACGCCGTCAACCTTTTTAACGTGCCGACCATCGCCTACAGCGGCGAGCTCGACAAGCAGAAGCAGGCCTCCGACGCGATGGCGAAAGCCATGAAAGAGGAAGGCATCGAGCTCAAGCATGTGATCGGCCCGAACACGCCGCACAAGTACCACCCGGATTCGAAGAAAGAGATCAACGCGTTCCTCGACGAAGCCGCCGCAAAGGGCAACGATCCGGTTCCGCAGAAAATCCGGTTCACGACCTGGACGCTGCGCTACAACCGCATGAAATGGATCATCGTCGATGGCCTGGAAAAACACTGGGACCGCGCGCGCGTTGACGCGGAAATCAAAGCGGACGCGATCGACGTGAAAACACAGAACGTCAGCGCCCTTACGCTGGAATTTCCCGCCGGCCGCGCGCCTGCGGCGGCAAAAATCCTGATCGATGGCAGCGAGCTGGCGGCGCCGCCTGCCGCGGCGGACAAGAGCTTTACCATGCGGCTCGCGAAGAGCGGCGGCAAGTGGGCGGCTGCTGCTGCGGACGATGGTTCACTGCGTAAGCGCCATCGTCTGCAAGGTCCCATCGACGACGCGTTCCTGGACAGCTTCATCATGGTTAAGCCCACGGGAAAGCCGCTGAACGCGAAGGTCGGCGAGTGGGCGGCCAAAGAACTGGACCGCGCGATCAAAGAGTGGCGCAGCCAGTATCGCGGCGAGGCGCGCGTGATGAATGACGATGCGATTACCGAAGCCGAGATCGCCGGCAGCAACCTGGTACTGTGGGGCGATCCTTCAAGCAATAAGATTCTGGCGAAGATTGCGGACAAGCTGCCGATCAAGTGGGACGACAAGTCCGTTCGGGCCGGCGAGCTTTCGTTCAGCTCGGAACATCACGCGCCGGTGATGATCTATCCCAACCCGCTGAATCCGAAGCGTTACGTGGTGATCAACAGCGGCTTCACCTTCCGCGAGCAGGCGTACACGAGCAACGCGCGGCAGATCCCGAATCTTCCCGACTACGCCATCGTCGATCTCAACACGCCGCCGAACAACAAGTGGCCGGGCGCCATTGTTGACGCGAACTTCTTCGGCGAAAAATGGGAACTGCTGCCGCCGGTGAAGTGAACAGCTTTTTTCACCACAGAGGACACAGAGAAAGGAATCATTTGAAAAAAATGCATCCCGGCCTCGTGCCGCGTACTTTTCGATGCGTTTGATTCCTTCAAGTATATCTTCGAGGTAGGATCGGTCACTTCTCATAGCGGCACGGCTTCTCGCAAAATCCGCTCTCGCAGTTTTGGCCGCAAACTTTCTTCAGGAGCAACATCGACAGGCCGGCCCAGCAGCTTTTCGAGATCCACAAGCAGAGCCGCGTGGTACATAAGACTGCGATCCTGCTCAAGTTGAACCAGAAAATCTACATCGCTGTTTGGATTGTCCTCGCCGCGAACGATAGAGCCAAATAGACGGATGTTCCGGGCTCCATGGCGTGCGGCGAGATCAAGAATCTCAGCTCGCTTTGATCTAACGAATTCAAACAATGTCATGATACACCATCCCAGCGGTATTTTACCCTCTTACGACCTCGCTCCGCAAGGTTTCACCACAGAGCACACAGAGGAAAGATAAACGGAAGTTCCCTCTGTGCTCTCTGTGTCCTCTGTGGTTGATTTTTGTCCGTTACTTCGCGTCCTTTTTCTTGGGCAGCGCGATCACCTGCATGCGGTGTTCTTCTTTTACATATTTCTTCAGGACGCTCTTCACGTCTTCCTTTGTGTAGCTGAGCATCTTTTCCTGGACTTCCTTCACGTCCTGAAGCTTCGTGCCGCGATAGTTCAGGTCGCCCAGCACGCCGACCCAGTAGCTCGGCTCTTTCAGCGTCGTTTCGAGCTGGTTCTTGAACTGCTTGCGTACGGTTTCCATTTCTTCATCGGTCGGGCCTTCGATCGCGAACTTTTCCATGACCTCGCGCGCGATTTTCATGGCTTCGGCGGCCTTGTCGGGATCGGCCGTGAAGAACGCCGAGAACATGCCTGTGCCTTCGTACACCCGGGCCGGCGAAGCATGGCAGGAAATCGAATACGTGAGGCTGCGCTTTTCGCGGATTTCTTCCCGCAGTCGCGCCGAGAGAATCTGCGAGGCGATCTGCAGCACGCGTCGGTCCTTCACATCCTTCCAGTCCGCTCCGCGCCAGCCGGAGAGAACGACCGCGCGTGGCGTGATGGTCTCGACCTGCACCGTCTCTTCGAAGGGTCCCTTCGCGTTCTTCATCTTACGCAGCTTCACCAGTTCGCTGTCTTTTTTGTCGCGCGAGGAAAGCGAGCCGAGGTATTTCTGCGCGAGCGCCAGAGCCTTATCGGCTTCGATGTCGCCAACGATGGCTGCTTCGATTGGTCCATCGTTGAGCACCGATTCCAGCCAGCTCTGCGCGGCCTCCAGCGTAACCTTGTTGACCTGTTCGGCGTTCACGGGCTTCAGGCGCGGGTCGTTGTTGCTGATCAGATCGTTGGCGCGTTCCATCAATTGCATCTCGACGCTGGTCTTGCGGCTTTCCAATTCCTGCAGCGTCGTTTCTTTCCACAACTTCAGAGCCGACTCTTCGATCTTTCCTTCTTTGAAGAGCAGGTGGGCCAGGCGCAGGCCTTCTTCCAGGTCCTTCGCCGAACCGCTGACGCTGATGCTGAAGGCGTCGTCCGCCGCGCCGCCACCCACAGAAACGTTGAGTCCGGTCATCATTTCGCGAATGGTGGTGGAACTGAGCTTACGCGTGGCGATCTGGCCCAGAGCAAGCGCGGCCGCGTCGGATAGACCGCGGTTGGACGCATTCTCACGAATTTTTCCGCCGCCGACGGTGATGGAGCAGAACACCTGATCTTTCTTGAAATCCATGCTGCGAACGTGAACGTTGACACCATTCTCGAGCGTGGCGGAAACAACTTTCAGATCCGGCTCTTCTTCTTTCTTCACCACCTTGGCCGGCTCAGGATCCTTTTCGAGCAGGCTCTTGGGGCGCTCTTTCTTTGCGACTGGTTCAACCTTCACCGCCTCCGCTTTCGCGGCAACGTCCAGGATCTCTTTCTCGGTCGGAACTTTCAGCCCCGCTTTTTCGGGCATGGTGATCAGCAGCAGGCGCTTGTCGTCGCCGAAGTTTTTCTTAAACGCTTCATGAACTTCGCTCAGCTTGATACCCGGCACGAGCGCTTTGAGCAGTTCCAGGCGCTGGGCTTCGGACATCGGCTTGCGCCCTTCGGCTACGGAACTGTTCATGCTCTGCAGGAAGCTGCTCATGTCGCGCGTCGCTTCGGTGCGCGCAGACTGTTCGGCGCCGGCGATGGTGGTTTTCTTCGCGTCCTCCAGTTCCTGTTCATTGAAACCGAACTCGCGTGCGCGCTTGATCTCCGTGAGCAGCGCCAGGAGCATCGGTTCCCACTGATCCGGCTTGCCGGTCGCCGAGCCGCTGATGTATGTGCTGACGTTCAGGAAAGGTGAAACGCTCACGCTGGCGTTCTGGAACGGTGCTTGGCCTTTCTCGACCATCTCGCTGTAGCGCCGGTTGACAATCCAGCTCGCGAAGTTGTCGATCATGCGGGCGCGGTAATCGCCAATGGTCTGAATCTTTCTCAGCGGCGTGATGCAGGCGGTGCTGACATCGGTCTCGGTCAGTTCCGGATCGGTGATAACGGCCGCGCGTGTGGCGGTATAGGGCTTGATGCCGGGATCTTCATCCGGAGCGGGGTTGGCAACTGTCTTCCAGCCGCCGAAATTTTCGCTGATCAGCTTCTCAACGCCTTCAACAGACTCCACATCGCCGACGACCAACAGTGTCGCGTTGTCGGGCCGGTACCATTTCGTGTAGTACTCAACGAAACGCTGCTTGTCGGCCGTCTTGATAATCTCTTCCTTGCCGATAGGCATGCGGTCGGCGAGGCGCGAACCGGGAGCCAGTAGCGGGAGCAGCTTGTCGATGATGCGCTGCTGCGCGCCTTTGCGGGAGCGCATCTCTTCAAGGATGACGCCGCGCTCCTTTTCAATCTCTTCGGGAAGGAGGCTCATGCGGAAGCCCATATCGGCCAGGCACTGCAGGCCTTTGCCAAGCGTTTCCGGCTTGGTATTGGGAAGGCTGAGGATGTACGTCGTCTGGTCGAAGCTGGTGAAAGCGTTCTGGTGCTGGCCGAAGCGCAGACCGATGGATTCGAAGTATTTTACCAGTGTGCCAGCCGGAAAGTTTTCGCTGCCGTTAAAGGCGAGGTGTTCGAGATAGTGCGCCAGGCCGCGCTGGTTGTCCGCCTCGTTGATCGAGCCGCTGGAGATGTGCATCCAGATGCCTACCTTGCCCGGCGGAGTCTTGTGCGCACGGACCCAGTACTTCATGCCGTTTGGTAACTGTCCCATTTTGATATTGGGATCAACGGGCAGCGGCGCGGTAAGATCCAGTTCGCCCGACCACAGCCGTGAGCCGGAAACCAACGCCAGAACAAACAAAACGCGAAGCGCCATGCCTCGTTTATGCATTCGAACTCTCCTCTTCGTAGCGCAGGCATTTTGCCCGCGAGTGGTGTGGCTTGGCAATGCCGGTGGGTTCGGCAGGAATCTGTAAAAATTGCACCGTACGTACGCTGGCGGCCTCTCCTTATAAAGGCAGCACCGCCGCAGATCACTATATTAAGACTCCGCACCCCGTCAAAGCTTGTCCAAAACTGCACGTGTGTGCTGGACTAAAGGATGAAAACACGCTAACCGCGAAAAACATTTCCCGAAAATACAGCAGCCTAATGATTGGGTTCAATCCGTATCCTGGCGAGGTTTTAGGTACTGGAGTCCAAAAGTGGAGCAACTAGCCGTCGTAATTTAACCATTAAAGAGCACCCACCGGGACTTGGATCTCAGTGAGATAATTCTTCGGGTTGCCGCGAAAGATCATGCCGGGACCTTTGTGATAAACCTCGCGGGCAGGGATTTTGGCGCAATAAGAGCGTGCTTTTGCATGGCGCAGGAGCCGCGCGTACGAGCGTCCGAGTTCCTCATACGGACCACGGTGCAACAGCGTGAGGTGCAGGCCACCCGACAATTGCCGCACATTAATACCCTCAATTTGAACTTCGCTCCGTACCGGCATGCATGCTTCGAACTGTGCGTCGTCCTCGCGAAATTCGCAGTCGTAATACAGGCAAAACGGCGTGCCGGCAATGTTGCGTCCAAGGCGCCTGCCGAGCAACGCGAAACCTTTGCCGCAGTCACTGTAACATCCGGTCATGCGTACGCCGGCGACAAGCAGCGCGGGCAATTCGCGTTCTTCGATCGAATTCGCGCGCGCCGCTTTGTCCGCTTCTGCGCGTGCTTCGCGTTCGCGGCTAATGATCTGATTGACCTGCTCCAGCGCCCCACCCAGCCTCTTGATGCGCGCCGAGAGTAGGTCTCTTTGCCGTTCCAGCTGAGCGAGCAAGTCTTTGTCTTCCGAACAGGCGGCCAGAATTCCAGCAATTTCTTCGAGCGTGAATCCCAGCCCGCGTAGCGCAACAATCAGCCGCGCCTGATCGATATTGCGTTCATCGTAAAGACGGTAGCCCGATGCGGGATCGACCGCTGCCGGCACCAAAAGTCCTTTTTCATGGTAAAACCGCAACGTTTTCACCGAAAGGCTTGTGATCTTCGAAAATTCACCGATGGTAAACACAATGAAAATCCTCGAGGCCTTTGTTCGTGATGAGCATACGGCCTCCACTTACTGGAGAGTCAACGCGTTTCTTGCAGATTTGATGTCATTGCATTGAAATTAGGTTTAAGTCAAGCTTTCAGGGCACAGCTTCACAAGAGACCCTAAACCCTAAACCCTAAACCCTGAACCCTGTCGTTCAGAACTTCAAACCGCGCAGCCATGCGATGCACTTCGCATCCCAGACCGCGTTCAGGCCGAAGCCGTGGTTGCCGAATTCGCCGCGGATGTATTCGTGCGGCACGCCGGCTTTCTTCAGCGCTTCGACGTAGTTGTCTGAGTTCGACACGGGCACGACGGTGTCCTTCGTGGAGTGAACCACAAAGGCCGGCGGTGTTTTGTCGTTCACATGTTTTTCGTTGCTGAGCAGATCGATCAGCTCCTGCGATGGGTTTTTGCCGAGCAGATTGCTCTTCGATCCGGCGTGCGTGCCCGGACCCATCGTCACGACTGGGTAGATCAGAATCTGTGCGTTGGGGCGGCAGGAAACTTTATCGATGGGATCGGCTGCATCAGGCTTGCCCTCGTCGTAATGCGTCGCGGCTGTGCTGGCCAGGTGGCCGCCGGCTGAAAAGCCGAGAATGCCGATGCGGTTGGGATCGAGCTTCCAGTCCGCGGCCTGGGCGCGGACAAAGCGGATCGCTCGCTGCGCATCGCCCAATTCGATGGGATGGTTGTACTTTGGTCCGAGGCGGTAGCGCAGCACGAAGGCCGTGATGCCGTTCTTCGCGAACCATTCGCCAATCGTCGGGCCCTCATGACCGGCCAGCCCGCCATAACCGCCGCCGGGACAGACGATCATCGCCGAGCCGGTTGCCGTTCCTTCTGCCGGCAGGAACACCTGGAGCGTCGGCGTGTCAGCAGGCGAATCGCCCAGCGCGCCGGGAGCCTTATCCGGCCAGAGTTTCATCGTCTTCTTGTTCTCAAGTGCTTCGGCGGCCGCGAGGGTTACCGTCGCGGTGCAGATCAGGGTAAGCAGGCACTGCTTCATAAATTACTCCTACGTAAAGGCCGGCGCTCGAGTGGTGAGTAGTACACCGAACCGCAGGGCGCCGCAAAGCGTATATCCGACGGATGAATCCGCATAGTCTTGAAGGGAGCCGGCGCTTATGAAAGCACTTGTTCTGTCTGCGACGATTGTTCTTGCGCTATGTCTTTCCGGCTGCGGCGATAAGAAGCCGAAGGCGTTCGAGAGCGTCGAAGATGCCGCCGCGAAGAAGGCCAAGAGCGTCGAGAATTTCGCCAGCGACCGCCTCCAGGTGAAGGAGTAGTTTTCTTCAGGGGGGTGGCCCGGCCCAACGGGCCGGGTGCCGAACGCACAAGAAGCCCCGGCTGAGGCGTTGTAGTTCGTTGACTGTAGCAGTTCTGAAATCTGCCGGCCTTAGTTGATCAAAAATCGCGGCATCTAAACGACTAATCACGTTAACTCTGTAGCTTCTTGTTCGCTTCGCGAACCCAGCCCTTTGGGCTGGGCCACCCAACTTAATCAACGTCAGGCCCGCTCTGACCTCACCCGCCGCCCCGCCGCCTGCCACTCGCCACCTGCCACCCGCCACTCGCCACTCGGCACTCGTCACTCGGCACCCGCCACGCGCCACCCGCCGCCCGTCACAGCCGTTCTCGGCGCTGTTTAAAAGAAACGTTCAACAAATAACCCGCGTAACGTTACAAAAGAGGGATGTTGTCATACAAAAATTGGTGTATGCTTTTGTGCTCTCTCTGGCTGACGCTTAACGTGCGGGATACTCCTATGCTTCGATGTCTGGATCTGCGGAAAATTAGCGGACTCTTCAGTGCCCTGCTGTGTGCCGCGCTGCTGGCCGGTAGCGTTGCGCACGCTGAAGAGAACAAGAAGAAAGAGAAGGACAAGGGTAAGGAAAAAGAGAAGGATAAGGACAAGAAGAAGGATAAGAAGGAAGCCGATACGCCGCAGCCGGCGCTCGCTCTCGCCTCGCGCAAGCTGGAATTCAACCGCGACATCCGCCCGATTCTTTCCAACAACTGTTACGCCTGCCATGGCCAGGATAAGAACACACGCAAGGGCGGACTGCGCCTCGACGTTCGCGAAGCGGCGCTTGAGAAGACGCAGAATGACACGTTTGCGATCGTGCCCGGCGCGCCCGAAAAAAGCGAGATGATCAAGCGGCTGCTCTCGACTGACGTGGAAGAGAAGATGCCGCCGAAGAAATCGGCGAAGACCGTCAAGCCGGAAGAAATCGAGATACTTAAGCAGTGGATCAAGCAGGGCGCCGAATACCAGCCGCACTGGGCGTTTCTGCCGCCGAAGGACGAGCCCGCCGGCAAGGTCAGCGATGAAAAATGGGCACGCAATCCCATCGATAAATACATCCTCGCCGGGCTGGACCGGATAAAGCTGAAGCCGTCTGCTGAAGCCGACCGCGCGACGCTGATTCGCCGCTTGAGCCTCGATATCATCGGCCTGCCGCCGACACAGGAAGAAGTGCTGAGCTTCCTCAATGACAAGAGCCCCGACGCGTACGACAAAGTCGTCGACCGCCTGCTGGCCAGCCCGCATTACGGTGAGCGCATGGCGGTGTACTGGCTGGACCTGGTGCGCTACGCCGATTCGTCCGGTTACCACAGCGACAACCCGCGCAACGTCGCGCCATACCGCGATTACGTGATCAACGCGTTCAATCAGAACGTGAAGTTCGACCAGTTCACGACCGAGCAGATCGCCGGAGACCTGCTGCCGAACGCGACGCTGCAGCAGAAAGTCGCCTCAGGCTACAACCGCCTGATTCTCAGCACCGAAGAGGGCGGCGCGCAGGCCAAGGAATACGAAGCCAAGAACAACGCCGACAAAGTGCGCAATACGGCATCGGTCTGGCTGGGTCTGACGATGGGCTGTTGCGAATGCCACGACCACAAGTTCGATCCGCTCACGATGAAAGACTTCTACAACTTCGCCGCGTTCTTCGCCGATGTGCGCGAAGCGGCCATCGGGCGGCGCGAAGACGGCATGCTGGTTCCCACGCCGGCGCAGGAACCGCAGCTCAAGAAGATGGAAGAAGAAATCGCGCAACTCAAGCAGCAGCTCGACGCCAGCACGCCGGAGCTACTTGCCGCGCAGAGAGAATGGGAAGCCAATCCGATTAACGACAGCACCCCGGCAATGTCGCCGTGGCAGGTGATCGGTCCGTTCAAGGGCGCAGATTTCGGCGCTGCTTACAAGGAGAAGTACGGTCCCGAGCGCGTGCTGAAAGATCCCAACCTCTCGCAGGCGTTCGACGGCAAAAAATGGGAAGTGAAAGAGGATCTGAAAGACGAGACCGTTCACAATGTCCTGAATGAAGAGAATTCTGCCTACTATCTGTATCGCTCAATCACCGTGACGACGCCGCGCCCCCTTAATGTTTCGCTCGGGAGTGACGATGGGATCAAAGTCTGGCACAACGGCAAGCAGGTTCTCGCCAAGGAAGCCCTGCGTGCCGCCGCGGCGGACCAGGAAAAAGTGACGCTGGCTCTGACCGCCGGCAAGAATGATCTGATCATGAAGATCGTCAACGGCGGCGGACAGGGCGGGTTCTACTTCAAAGCCGGCGGCGCGGGCGTGCCGAAAAACATCCTCGATATCGTGAAGCTCGAAGCCGACAAGCGCAACGATGCGCAGAAGGCCGAGCTCGCCAAGTATTACCGCTCAATCGCACCGCTGCTGGCGCCGGTGCGCGATAAGCTCGCCCATGCCGAAGCGGCGAAGACAGAATTCGAAAAGAGCATTCCGCGCTGCCTGGTCTCAGTGAGTGAAAAGCCGCGCACGATCCGCGTTCTGCCGCGCGGAAACTGGATGGATGACAGCGGCGAAGTCTGCGAGCCGCACATTCCGGCGCTCTTCAAAGGACCCCAGCCCGAAGCCGGCAAGCGTCTCACGCGCCTGGACCTGGCGAAATGGATCATGGACGAGAAAAACCCGCTCACCGCGCGCGTGTTCGTGAACCGGGCGTGGAAGCTCTTCTTCGGCCAGGGCATCAGCAAGGTGCTCGACGACCTGGGCATTCAGGGCGAATGGCCGACGCATCCGGAGCTGCTCGATCATCTGGCGCTGGAATTCCAGAAGAGCGGCTGGGACATGAAAAAGATGGTCAAGTACCTCGTCTCAAGCAGCACGTATCGCCAATCCTCCTTCGCGACGAAGGAAATGAAGGAGATCGATCCGTACAACCGCTACTACGCGCGCCAGTCCCGCTTCCGCCTCGAAGCGGAATTCATCCGCGACAACGCGCTCGCCGTCAGCGGGCTTCTCTCGCGAACCATCGGTGGTCCGAGCGTCAAGCCGTATCAGCCGGCCGGGTACTGGGTGCATCTGAATTTCCCCACGCGCGAATGGACCAACGACAAAGGCGAGAATCTCTACCGCCGCGGCGTGTACACCTGGTGGCAGCGCTCGTTCCTGCATCCAAGCCTGCTCGCGTTTGACGGCAACAGCCGCGAAGAATGCTGTGCCGAGCGCACGCGCTCCAATACGCCCCAGCAGGCGCTGGTGCTGCTCAACGATCCTACGTACGTCGAAGCCGCGCGCATCTTTGCCGAGAAGATCATGAAAGAAGGCGGCGCGAGCGCCAGCGACCGCATCGACTGGGCGTTTCTGCGCACCGTCGCTCGCAAAGCGCGCCCGGATGAGCAGAAGATTCTTCACGAGCTCTTCTCGAAGCATCACGAGCAGTACAAGCAGGACACGAAATCCGCGGAGCTGATGGTGAGCGCCGGCGCCTCACCGGTTCCCAAGGAGATCAGCATCCCCGAGCTCGCCGCGTGGACGAGCCTGGCGCGCACAATTCTGAACCTGCACGAGACGATTACGCGGAACTGAGGAGACGCAGCATCAGGGTGCCTGTTTCTGTTGTATTCCCCTCCCCTTGCGGGAGGGGGTAGGGGGAGGGGTTAGCCGCTGCAAAACTGGGCGCGCAGGCTAACAGGACAGATCAACTCGGGGGCTGGCCGCGGTGATCGTACGGAAGACGTCGCCAATTCCCGGAAAGCTGACACAACGCGCAAAGGAGATGCGCAAAGACCCGACCCCGAGCGAACGGAAATTCTGGGCGTGGCTGAGAGGCAAGCGATTCTGCGGTTTGAAGTTCAGGCGCCAACAGCCGGTCGGGCCTTTTATCGTAGATTACTACTGCGCCAAGGCGCGCGTCATTCTGGAGCTTGAAGGTGAAAGCCATGTCGGAAAGGAAAGATACGACTCTCGCCGTGCAAACTGGCTTGCAGAACAGGGAATTGTTGTGCTGCGTGTAAAAGACATAGAGGTCTTCAACAACATGAGTGCGGTTCTGGGGCAGATTGAACGGTGTGTTTTGGAGAGGCTTAGCGGGCAGTGATGCGGGAGGCTAACCCCTCCCCCTGGCCCCCTCCCGCAAGGGGAGGGGGGTCGCGCGTCCGGCTTAGCGATGGATGAAAACTGTTTTCGAACTGATTCTTCGCATTGTAAGTAATGAGGAACAAACCATGACCGACTTCAACCAGCAGCTCTACCTCACCCGCCGCACTTTCCTGAGCCGCGCGGCTACAGGGATCGGGTCCGTGGCGCTTGCCTCGCTCCTGAATCCCAAGCGCGCAGTGGCCGATGACAAGATCCAAGTCGATAAATGGCCGGGCGTCGTCCGGCCGCTGCATCATCCGGCCAAGGCCAAGCGCGTCATACACCTTTACATGGCCGGCGGCCCCTCGCACCTCGAAACGTTTGACTACAAACCCAAGCTCGCTGAAATGCATGGCAAGCCGATGCCTGAATCGTTCACCAAGGGCCAGCCCATCGCGCAGCTCCAGGGGCAGCAGCTCAAGTGCTTCGCGCCGCAGTGGAATTTCAAAAAGTTCGGCCAGTGCGGCCTCGAGATCTGCGAGCTCTTTCCGGAGATCGGCAGCGTCGCCGACGAGATTTGCATGATCCGCTCGATGAAAACCGAGCAGATCAATCACGATCCGGCGCATACGTTCATGAACACCGGCACGTCGATCAGCGGGCGGCCGAGCATGGGATCGTGGGTCACGTACGGGCTGGGCGCCGATTGCGACAATCTGCCCGGCTTTGTGGTGCTCACGTCAAACGGACGCGGCGGACAGAACCAGCCCATCGCGTCGCGGCAGTGGCACAGCGGTTTTCTGCCGAGCAAATTCCAGGGCGTGCGTTTCCATTCAAAAGGCGACGCGGTGCTCTATCTCGGCAATCCGCCCGGCTGCAGCCCCGAGCAGCAGCGCGACATTATCCAGTCGGTGCAGAAGCTCAACGCCAGCTACAACGACACGGTGGACGATCCGGAAATCGCCACGCGTATCGCGCAGTACGAAATGGCGTTCAAGATGCAGACGAGCGTGCCCGGCCTGATGGATATCTCCAACGAAACGAAAGAGACGATGGACCTTTATGGCATCAAAGGTCCGGACGGCTCGTTCGGCGCCAACTGCCTGCTCGCGCGGCGCCTGGCCGAGCGCGGTGTGCGCTTTATCCAGCTCTACCACAAAGACTGGGACCACCACGGCAATGTGAAGAACGACGTGAAGCTCAAGAGCGAAGAAGTGGACAAGCCGGCGGCGGCGCTGATCAAGGATCTCAAGGCGCGCGGCATGCTCGACGAAACGCTGATCATCTTCGGCGGCGAATTCGGCCGCACGCCAATGGCGCAGGGCAATGGCCGCGACCATCACATCAAGGGCTTTTCAATCTGGCTTGCCGGCGGCGGCATCAAGGGCGGTGTCAGCTACGGCAACACGGATGAACTCGGCTATCACGCCGTCGAAGACGTCTGCCACGTTCACGACTTCCACGCCACGATGATGCATCTGCTCGGCGTGGACCACAAGCGCCTGACCTACCGCTTCCAGGGCCGCGATTTCCGCCTCACAGACGTCCACGGCCATGTCGTCCAGAAAATCCTGGCGTGATGTGGCGCGAACTTCAGTTCGCGCAGGTGAACATCGGTCGAGGGGCAGGCACGTTCAGCCTGTCCCTTCATCTATAAGAGATGCTTTGCATCCTCGATTTGTCCGGTAGTTTGTTAAATATTTTTGCTGAGCTTGCAATTCGTGTTTTTGCAATGAGTTATAGAAGCGCCCTGCTGCCGAGGAACTGACCGGCGTCGCCGCAAGTGGACAGCGTATAACTGAGAACGCCGCTAACGGGCGCCAGTGCACACGTGCGTATAAATCTTTAATTATCATCTACTTACACGTTGACAAATACCGCTGGGGGGGGGGTATGGTCTGGCATCACCGACTATTTTCTTGCCCTAGCCGAGCCCGATGGGCTTTAATTAGAGGAGAGTATCATGCGCCAGACCCGCCGCGTTGCGCGAGTAAACACGCCGCTAAAAAGGATGTGCCTCGTGGCCCTGTTGTTCAGCCTGCTGATCGTGCGCGACAGCCACGCGATTCTGCTGACAGCGATCAAGTTTGATCATAAGAAAGAAGGCGGGGACAAAAACCCGGACGACGGGCTGGCGCTGCGTAAGAATTTTAAGACGGAACTCAAGCACAAACCCAATGGTGAGGGCAGCGGCGAATGGGTCAGCGATCCGCTTCATGAGCTGGATCCGAGTATTAATCTGGATGTACGAGAGCGCAACGACCCGGCACTCTACGTGGTGAACAAGGTCTGCAAAATAAAAGTTCGGCTGAGGACGATTTTTCCAGGAATTTACACGAGCGCAATCGTTTATGCTACGCCGAAGGGGACGAAGCTTCCTGCGGTAAAACGAAAGCGCGTTACTTTCGATGCAAAAGGAATCAGTGTGGGCGACGACGGCTACGTGGACTTTGAGTTGGCCACTCACTTCAGCGATAAGATCAGCAAAGAGTCGGATAGTTGGGACTGGCATTTCGAAAAAGTTAACGATGACGAGTTCTTTCCGTTCAACCCCATACACTTCGGAAGCAGTGGACCGCATACAATCTATACCGTTGAGCAGGTTCCAAATTTGCCTTGGTATGACGGGAAGGATACAACCCGTCCCTGGACTGAAGCACTGGATTTTGCCTTTAATAATGTTGGATTAGGGCAGGATCCCTTTGAAAACTTGCAAACAGTGCCTAAAAAATTAACGGATTTTTTCCATACCTACGGCCTCAAGTATGACGTGAAATTAGGAGCAGTAACGACCTATGTCACTGCTAAAGAGCATTTTGATTTAACGGGATTTATGATGAAATCGAAGCCATTGGTGATTTGTGTCGATACGGCTGTGTCGCTGCGGTAGCGCAAGGATTCTTTCGCACATTTGTTTGTAGCAGTCTCTCGGCCAGAGCCGTTTTCTGTTTAGTTCTGTTCCTTCCTACTCTGCTTCCCTAGGGAAGCTC
>DASPJR010000235.1:0-32083 GCA_035628505.1 Planctomycetota bacterium
CGACGCTGCAGCAGATTGTGCGCATGGTCCGCCAGGCACAGGGTTCAAAGGCGCCGATCGCGCGTCTGGCCGATGAGATCAGCGGCTACTTCGTTCCCGCGGTGCTGGCGATTGCGCTCCTGACGCTGGCTCTCTGGTACGTGCTCGGCCCCGAACCGAAACTCGTGCGCGGCATCGTTGCATTCGTCTCGGTGCTTATTATTGCCTGCCCCTGCGCTCTGGGGCTCGCAACGCCAACGGCCATCATGGTCGGCGTTGGAAGCGGTGCCGAACATGGTCTGCTCGTCAAGAGCGGCGAAGCGCTTGAGACGCTCTGCAAAGTCACCACGATCATTCTCGATAAGACAGGAACCATCACACGCGGACAGCCAAACGTGACAGACATCGCGACAGCTGGCGGAATCAGCGAGAACGAGCTGCTCTGCTACGCGGCCAGCGCTGAAATGGGAAGCGAGCACCCGCTGGGCGAAGCCATCGTGCGTGCTGCCAGTGCGCGCGATGCAGGCTTGAAGCCGATCGATAAGTTTGAGGCCGTCGAAGGTCACGGTGTGTCTGCAGTCATTGATGGCACGCCCGTGCTCATTGGCACAGAGAAGCTCCTGCGCGAGCGCAGCGTGGACCTCGCTGAACTTCGCTCCAAGGCACAGCAGTTTGCGCAACAGGCGAAAACAGCCGTCTTTGTCGCTATCAGCGGCCGCGCTGCGGGTGTGATCGCGATCGCTGATACAATCAAGGAATCCTCGCCAGCTGCCATAAAGCGGCTGAGCGACATGGGGCTGAGTGTCGTGATGATCACAGGGGACAACGAGCACACCGCTAAAGCGGTCGCGCAGCAGGTCGGCATTTCGCGCGTGCTCTCCGACGTGCTTCCGCACAACAAAGCCGCTGAAATCAAACGCCTGCAGCAGCAGGGCGAGAAAGTCGCAATGGTCGGCGACGGGATCAATGACGCGCCGGCGCTCGCGCAGGCTGACGTGGGAATCGCCATTGGCACGGGAACCGACGTGGCCATTGAAGCGAGCGACATCACGCTGATGCGCGGCGATCTGCAGGCGGTGGTGTCAGCGGTGGATCTCTCCCGGCAGACGATGCGCGTGATTCGCCAGAATTTGTTTTTTGCGTTTATCTACAACGTGCTGCTGATTCCCGTTGCAGCGGGCGCGCTCTTTCCGGCCTTTGGAGTCCTGCTGAATCCCATGCTCGCGAGCGCCGCGATGGCGATGAGCAGCGTCAGCGTCGTCAGCAACAGCTTGCGTCTGCGGCGCTTCCGTTTCTAATGGAGGCAGAGGCGCAGGCACCGCATGCTCGATTATTCCGAAAAAGTCGTCGATCACTTTCTCCATCCCCGCCACCTGGGAGTGCTCACCGATGGCGACGTGAAATCGCCCGGCGAGCGGCTGGTGATCGCCGACGTGGGCCATATCACGCGTGGCGACGCGTTGCGGCTCTGCCTGCGAATCCGCGTTGAGGACGAGATGATTCTCGACGCCCGCTTTCAGAACTTCGGAACAGGCATGCCCATCGCAAGCGCGTCGTATCTCTGCTCGCAGATCATCACCAAGCCGCTGAGCGATGCGCTGAAAATTTCGGCCGAAGATATGGACCGTGCACTCGAGGGCCTGCCTGAGCTCAAGCGCCGCCAGCCGGTTCTCATCCTCGATGCGCTCGATACCGCGGCGCGGAAATTTCGCGGCCAGCCCCCGCGTGAGCGCTCGCAGCCGGGTGAAGCGCCGCTCTGCACCTGCTTTCAGGTTTCCGAGTCGCTCATCGAGCGCGCCGTTCGCTTGCGCGGTCTCAAGAGCATCGACGAAATTACGGCTGCGACGCGCGCAGGCGGCGGATGCCACACGTGCCATCCGGAGCTCGAAGAAATTCTCGAGCGCTGCGCGAAAGGCGAGTACAGGCATTACATCCCGCCCGATGACTACGACGCCGCACGGCGTCTTTATGGCAGTCCACCGCCAAGTCCCGAAGAGCTCGCGCGCAATGAAAAGCTCAAGCCGCCCGAGCGTTCTGCGCGCACCGCACCGGATGGCTTCGTTTATCCTGATCAATCGCCGGTCGCTGCAATCGTATCCCAGAAGACGGCGCGCCGCCGCAAAGTCGATCCGCGGCCGTGGAAAGAATTGACGTATGTCGAGCGGTTGCAGCGCATCGAAGACACGCTCGAATACGATCTACGCCCCGCGATTCGCACTGACGGCGGAGACATCCGGCTTCTGGACTTAAAAGACAATCGCGTTCTGGTATCCTTGCACGGGCACTGCAAAAACTGTCATAGCGCGACGAGTACGCTGAAGATGGGCGTGGAAAAGCGCCTGCAGGAAGCGGTCTGGCCCGAACTGGAAATCGAAGAAGTCTTCGAGCCGCTGTGAGTGAACTGAAGGAGACTGCATTGAGCATCAAGTCCGACCGCTGGATCACCAAGATGGCGCGCGAACAGGGTCTGATCACGCCTTTCGAGCCCGCGCAGGTCAAATCCGTCGAAGGCAAGCCTGTTGTCTCCTATGGCGTCTCGTCGTTCGGCTATGACGTCCGCGTCGCCGACGAGTTTCGCATCTTCACGAATGTTCACAGTAACATCGTCGATCCGAAGGCGTTCGATGCGCGCGGCCTTGTCGAATTCAAAGGCCCGTACTGCGATATTCCGCCCAACAGTTTTGCGCTCGGAATCACGCTCGAATCGTTCCGCATTCCGCGAAACGTCCTGACAATCTGTGTCGGCAAGTCGACCTACGCGCGCTGCGGAATCATCGTCAATGTCACTCCGTTCGAGCCCGGCTGGGAGGGCCGCGCGGTGCTCGAGATTTCAAACAGCACGCCGCTTCCCGCGCGCATTTATTCCTTCGAAGGCATCGCGCAGGTCCTGTTCTTCGAAAGCGACGAGCCTTGCGAAGTCTCCTACGCACAGCGCTCCGGAAAGTACCAGGGTCAGAAACAGATCACGTTCCCGAAAGTCTGAGGTCGCCGCCGTGAGCCGTATCAAACTTTTCTCAATCGATCAGGCCGAGCGTGCGCTGCCGCTGGTCCGCCGCATCGTGGGCGACATCGTGAAGAGCTTCCGCGAGCGCGAAACGCGTTTGATCGAACGCCAGCAGCTTCCGCTTTCTCCGCCGCCCGGTTCAGCCGCCGAAGAACGCGCTCTGAAGCTCGAGCAGGAAATGGAGCAGTTCGAAAACGACATCCGCCGCTACAGCGATGAGCTCCAGCAGATCGGGGTCGAGCTCAAGGACCTGCAGCAGGGACTAATCGATTTCTATTCGCGCTTCGAGGGCCGCATCGTCTACCTCTGCTGGAAGCACAACGAGGGCGACACACTGGCCTGGTGGCACGACCTGCACGCAGGCTTCCGCGGACGCCAGCCGATCACGCCGGATAACCGCAGCCGCTTCCGCGGGCTTGAGCCTGGCGAGCGCTTCATCGAGCTGAGCTGAATCATGCGCGTGATGGCAGGAAGCGCCCGCGGCGTTCCACTCAAAACCGTGCCGGATATGAATACCCGGCCGATTCTCGATCGCATCAAGAAGAGCCTCTTCTCGATCCTCGAATCATCCACGCTGATCCTCGACGCGCGCGTCGCTGACTTTTATGCCGGCGCCGGAACGCAGGGCATCGAAGCCCTGTCTCGAGGCGCGGAAAGCTGCCTCTTTGTCGAGCGCCGTCCTGAAGCAGTCGCGCTGCTCAAGGAGAATCTTGCGAAGTGCCGCCTTGCTGAAAAAGCAGACGTGCGCTGCGCAACGGTCAGTTCAGTGATCAGTTCGCTCGCGGAATCACAGAAATTCGATCTGATTCTCTATGATCCTCCCTTCAGTTTCAGCCGCGAAGATGCTTCGCGCGGCGAAGCGGAAATAGAAATGGCTCTGGCGGGAAAGCTGCTTTATCCCGGCCACGCGCGGCTGGTGCTGCGCTTTGAAAAGAAAGCCGATCCGCCCGCGCCCGCAGGCTTGGAACTCACGCGCCACTGGACGGATGGCCCACACGCCTTCGCGTTTTATGGCCTGAAATAACGGAACAGATAAACACCAAGGCACTAAGACTCAAAGACACAATGGAAGTGCGAATTGAATAATGCTATGACTCAGCCGACGTTGATCTCTATCAATTGATAATCTTCGTGTCTTCGAGTCTTTGTGTCTTCGTGTCGAATATGTTCACACCGCGGGCAGCAGCACGGTGAACGTCGAGCCTTTGCCGAGCTCGCTTTTCACTTCGATGCGGCCGCCGTGCTGGTCGACGATCTTCTGCGAGATGGACAGCCCAAGCCCGGTCCCCGTCTCCTTCTGCGTGAAGAACGGATCGAAGATTTTCTGCATGTACACCGGATCGATGCCGCTTCCCGTGTCCTCGATCGCGACGGCCAGTTTGCGGTGCGTGGGAGCCGCAGCAATGTTCTGATCTTTTGAAACGAGCAGTGGTTCTTCCGCGATGCTCAGCCGGATGGTTACGCTGCCTTCTGGTTTGCAGGCTTGAATCCCATTCAGGATAATGTTGCGGAAGACCTGGCGCAGCTTGTCCTGGTTGCCGAGGACGTTCGGCCAGATCGTGTCGTCCAGCACGCAGCTGAGCGTCACTTTTCTCTGTTGCGCATCATGCTGCATGGCTTTCACCAGGTCCTGCATCAGCGCGTCGATGGGCACCGGGACAAGCGTCAGATCGCGCTGCCGCGAAAAATCCAGAAGGTCCTGGATGATGCGGTTCATGCGGTCGACTTCTTCGAGGATGATCTGCGTGTATTCCGCGCGCGAGGCCTCGTCGCTCGACTTTTCCTGCAGCAACTGCGTGTAGCCGCGAATCGTGTTCAGCGGATTGCGGATTTCATGCGCCACACCCGCGGCCATCTGTCCCAGCGAGGCCAGGTGCTGTGAACGGCGCACCTGCTCCTCGAGCTTGCGAATGACTGAAAGATTGCGGAAGTTGGCGACAGCGCCGATGATCTTTCCCGTGTGATCGCTCAGCGCCGAGGTGCTCAGGCCCAGCGGCAGCGTGTCGGCGCCGACTTTCACAGGCACCTCGTTGCGGTCTTCGGCCGTGCCGGTCATCAGCGTCGTGGTCATCACCCGCGCCAGTTCGCCGAGCTCCGGAAATTCTCCAATCGTCCGGCCGAGCAGCTGCTGGTCAGTCTTCAGCAGAATATCCTGGGTCGCCTGGTTGACGCGCAGAATCCGTCCCGTTATGTCGAGCACGATGATGCCGGACTGCAGCGAGCGCAGAATTGAATCGTTGAACTGCGCCGCGTCAAGCAGCTCATTATAGAGGCGGCTGTTTTCGACGCACACGGCCAACTGCACCGCCATGGCCGTGCAGAGCTTCAGGTCCGTTTCCGAAAACGGATTGGCCGACCCAATCGTATCGAAATAGAGCATGCCGGTGACTTTGTCTTTTACCTTCAGCGGCGCGCCCATCACGGATTTAACTTTCATGTTCGCGAGCGAAACCGAGCCGGCGAGGCGCTCGTCACTGGTCGCGTCCATGGACACGAAGCTTTCTTTTTTCTGCAGCAGCTGATGCGCCATGGTGCGCGAGATCATGATCTTGTCATCGTCAATCGCGCCCTGGCGCAGCTTTGCGACCTTGAGGCCCGGTTCACCGTCGGCCGTCAGGAGCAGGATCAGTCCGCGATCGGCGTTGAACGCCTTGAAGAAATGGCCGAGCGCGCGATCGAGCAGCGCCGGAAGATGCAGGATGCCGGCGATATCGACCATGAATTCGTAAAGTGTCGAGAACTGCTTCTGCGCTTCGTTGATCGACGTGCCTTCTTTGAGCTCCAGGAACTTCGTATCGTTGAGGCTGATGCTCATGCGTGCGCTGGTCGGCTTCTGCTCCTTGGCGAAGACGATCTGCGGCGTGTGGCGTTCTTCCTGGTTTTCGATCTGCAGGAGCAACGTCGTGTCCCCCACGGCGATGCGGTCGCCGTTCTGCAGGTTGAGCTCGGTGATGCGCGCGTCGTTGACAAAGGTGCCGTTGGTGCTGTGCATGTCGCGTATCACGTACTGTCCACCCTTGCGTGCGATTTCTGAATGGACGCGGCTGGCTGCTTCGTCGTCAAGAGCCAGCTCGCAGCTTCTATCGCGGCCGATGCGCAGAACTTCATGGCGTATGGGAACCCGCTGGCCGCGGTAGCGTCCGGAGATAAAGACCAGTTCACCTCGTGGAACCGACAAGTGCAAGCACCTCCACGTCGTTGGGCGTTATTCCGTTTACGTACCACCAACCGCCACCGAGCGCAAGCTTTTCGCCGGTGCGCGACCGGTGCCAGCGTAACGGGTGACGACTGACCGCAGTTGCGCGCCGCAGTGGCGGGGACACTCCTGTCCCAGGCGATCCCCAGCGGCACTCGCCTCGGCGGGGAAATCGCTTAATATTCCGCAAACGATTTCCGCACGGGTCAAGGGAACTCACGCTATGTGCTATCGCGCCGCATCGCTTTTTCTTTTTGCTCTCTGTCTGGCAGGCACTCTTCACAGCGCTGAACCGCAAGTGCGTGACAGCAATTATGTGCTCACGAAAATTGCGGCTGAGCCCGATGTTGTCACGCCGATCGGGCTTGAATTCGATCACAAAGGGCGACTGCTCGTCATTGAATCGCATACGCATTTTCCGCCGAAGAATTATCCTGGACCGAAGACCGACCGCATTCTCATCGTCGAAGACGCGGATAAGGACGGCAAGGCCGATCGCTTCCGCACGTTCTACGAAGGCGCGATTCACACGATGAGTCTCACGCGCGGGCCCGACAACTGGATCTACGTCGCCACGCGCATGAAAGTCTTCCGCATCCGCGACACCAACAATGACGACGTCGCCGATGCCGAAGAAGAGATCGCGCGTCTGGAGACTGCTGGCAATTACCCGCACAACGGGCTCTGCGGATTGTTCTTCGATGCGGCGGGCGCGCTCTATTTCGGCATGGGTGAAAACCTGGGCGAGCCGTACAAGCTCATCGGCAAAGATGGCACAACCCTCTCCGGCGGCGGCGAAGGCGGCAACATTTACAAATGCCAGGCGGACGGGTCCAAGCTGGTAAAGATCGCCACGGGCATCTGGAATCCCTTTGCGATCTGCGAGGATCCGCACGGCCGGATTTTCACGGTCGATAACGATCCGGATTCGCGTCCGCCGTGCCGCTTGCTTCAGGTCGTCCGCACGGGCGATTACGGATTTCAATTCCGCTTCGGCCGGCAGGGCGTTCACCCGCTTCATTCGTGGAACGGAGAGCTGCCCGGCATGCTGCCGATGCTGGCCGGAACAGGCGAAGCGCCGTGCGATGTGCTGCCCTATCACGGCGCGCTGTGGGTCACATGCTGGGGCGAAAACCGCATCGATCGCTACACGCTCACGCCCGCCGGCGATGCGCTGCGAACTGTGCAGGATACCATCGTCCAGGGCGACCAGATGTTCCGGCCCGTCGATTTCGCGCTCGCGCCTGACGGGAGCCTCTACTTCACCGATTGGGTCGACAAGAGCTACAACGTTCATCGCAAGGGCCGCATCTGGAGGCTCGCGCGCAAGGACGCGCCGCTGAAGACCGCTTGGCCGGAACTCACCGCGGCGGAAGCGAAGGGCCGCGCGGCTGAGAAGAAACTGGATCTGGAGCTCCTGAAAAATCCTGATGCGGTCATTCGCCAGTTTGCCGTCTCGGGACTGTCGCAGTCGCCCGAGCTTGCCACGCTGAAGCTCGAAGCACTCGCCCACCCGCTGCAGCGGCTGGCGCTGCTGCAGGCGCATAAGTGGAACGGAAAACTTCCGGAAGCCGAGCGCGATGCGCTGATCTCAGCGGGCATGGCCGACAGCGATTCGGACGTGTGCCTGTTCGCCGTACGCTGGGCGGCTGATCACGAGCTTGCTGCGTTTCGTCCGAAGCTCGACGAGGTGCTCAAGCGTTCCCCGATGCCCGCGTCGCTCTTTCAGGTCACGCTCGCGGCGATGGACTGGCTCGATCTGATCAAAGCCGGCGGCGGTGCAAAGAAACTTCGCCAGCGCGGACGCGATCAGTACCTGGCCGACACGCTGAACGCGCAGACGGTTCCCGCGAACATTCGCGCGCTGAGTTTGCGCATGCTGCCGCCCGAGCACGCGTATCTGACCCTGGAGCGGCTCAAGTCGTTCGTCAATCAGCCCGATGCCGCGCTGCAGCGGGAGGCGGTGCGAGCTCTGGCGCTGCGCAAAAAGCCCGATTCGGCGGCGCTGCTCGCCGAACTTGCTGCGCGCGAAGATCTGCCGCCGGCGCTGCGTGCGGACGCAGTGATGGGGCTGGCGTCGGACGCGGCGGCGAACAAGAAGCTGATCGAAGATCTCGCGGCGAAGGGACCGCCGATAGTGAAAGCTGAAGCCGAGCGCAGTTTGCGCGCCGCGGGCGGAAAAGCGCCGCCGGCGGAGACGAAGCCCGATCCCGAAAACACCGACGCGTGGCTGAAGCTGCTGGGCGATTCGGGCGACGCGGATGCCGGCTGGCGCGTGTTCTTCTCAAGCCAGGGCGGACGCTGCGTCAGCTGTCACACGCACAGCGGCCGCGGCGCGAGCGTCGGGCCGGATTTGACGGGGATCGGCCAGCGCATCCCGCGCGAACGTTTGCTCGAATCGATCTTGCGGCCGAGCAAAGAAGTCGCGCCGATGTTCGTGCCGTGGGTGCTGAAGACCAAAGACGGCCAGGTGCTCACTGGATTCCCGATTCACGCCACCGTGCAGGGCGAAGAAGAAAAGTTCATCGGCTCCGACGGCCAGACCTTCGCGCTCAAGCCCGATCAGATCGTCAGCCGCGCCGCCTCGAAGCAATCGCTGATGCCCGACGGCCTGGAGCAGGGCATGAGCGTACAGGACCTGCGCGACCTGCTGGCGTTCCTGATGCGGAAGGAGTGAACCGCCAAGACTCTAGAGCGCCAAGAATTTTTGGAAGTGTTAAACATGGCGCGAGCTGTTCGGCTATCGTGTGTCGTGTCTACCGGGTTGAGGTCGCTTGAGGTCGCCCCTCACTATAAAGAAACGATTGAGAACGTCGCTTTGCGACGAAATTCTTTGGATTATTTTAAGTATTCGGCCTAATCCATATAAGTGCTTTGTTAGAAGTACTTTGCAAGATCAAAAAAGTTGATCTTCCGTGCGGATTTTTCGAAAACTCGGACAGCCATATGTTACTGCACTGGGTGGCGTCTACTACCCGTTGTGTGTGAGTTTTCGGCGGCAGATCCGGCTTCAGCCGGATTCAGGCCGTTGCTTGCGACCAGCTTCAGGGCCGTGTTACCGCTGAATACGCCTTGTGAGCGTATGTGTTCATGCCTGAGCATGTTCATCTGTTGCTCGAAGCTCTTCTGGGACGCGGAGCGCCAACCCGCACCCGTCCCAACGGCGGGACGTGTGGCACCGGGAGTAACTGGCGCAAGCTGATGCGGAGGTTGTAAAAAGATGGCACCCGCCAGCAAAACGGATTCGCCCATGCGGTGAAGCACGTTTCAAATGACGCGAACTCTGAACAAGTCATCCTGCTTCAGCCGGATTCCTGCCGTTGCTTGCCACCAGCTTTAGCTGGTGGTCTCAGCCTCCGATCAATCCCCAGCAGCCGGCTTCAGCCGGGCTTCCTCTCGGCCGGGGTTAAGCCCAACTCGCTCTGAAAAAAGCCGGCTGAAGCCCGGCTGATTGGATTCTTAAAGTGTCCGCTACCCACCACCTGAAGGTGGTGGCAAGCAACACCCGAAACCGCCTGAAGGCGGCTGAGTCCGCTCAGGGGCATCTCTCAACGGGCTGAGAAATAGGTGACTGTCCGTTTCAAATTTTCACTTATAAATCAATTTTTGATCCGTTCTTAAAGTAATTACACCAGCTCTCTAAGTACGCATCTGATTTCAGTTTCGCGCCCTCTAGTATTAGTGGCCACGCAAGTGCGGCCGCGCGATCCAATTCATAGTTCCCCATCTTTCCTGCGCGAGTTACTCCATCTTTCAGAAAGGTTATCGCCAACGCCGCTGTAATTCGCACTAGTTTATCGTCGTGATCGAGCAGTTCTACTAGTGGGGGAATCTTGATCTCGACATCATCAATATAGCGACTGATTGCCAGGGCAGCCCTTCGTCTGAGGCCATTTTCGCCGACTTTCATCGTCGAAATGAGCGCCTTTAAACCCGGTTTTCCCATTTGCCGTAGTGCCCAAACGGCTGAGTCCATCACTGGAATTTCGTTATCGATGAGTGAATCGATCAGTGCTGGAATTGCACCTTCCAACGCCAGACCACTCGCTACACACGTTCGTGCCGCCCAGAATCGAACAAATCCTTCTTGATGTTTTAGTGCTTGAAGTACAAGCGGAAGACAATCTTGATTGGCCCCAATACAAAAAAGAGTTTCGCCAATCCATGCATACTTGTCATGTCCTCCGATCAGAAGTCTGAGCAGGTCTCCGGACAAAATTCTCGCTTCTGGTCCCATCCCTTTAATTCTTTCAAACGCACTTCGCCGAACTTCTTCAGACGGGTGCTGAAGATTTGATAGAAGTGATGCAGTGATTGAAGAATCCATAAGTCCACTTGGTATATCCGAACTGACCGCCAGAGCATCATTTAATTAACTCGACTCCCGCCTCCTTAAACACGATCTCAATCACCTTTTCCCGCACTCGCAGCTTCACCCGCGGCGTCGGTGCCGCAAGTTGTTCCACGCTCTGAACCGCGTCGCCCGTGCGGCTTAGATCATAGACGGAGATGAAGCGTGCGTCGCCGCCGACTCGGCGGCGGATCAGGCAGGGGGCTTTCTGATCGGGATGGAAGCCAATGCCAATCGATGTGAAGACGGTTTCGCCCGCGGCCGGGCAGAGATGAACGCGCAGTTTTTTATCGCCGCTCGCGAAACAGAAAGTGGATGGCGCGTCTGGTTTGAACGCAAGAACGCTGGAAAGATGCTGATAGCCATTGTCGCTGCCGAGCGACTCGAGTTTCTCGGACTTGAGCGGCTGATCGGGCGTGAGCGAATCGACGACGGCGTGCGCGGCGAGATCGATCGTTCCCGGATGTGCGGTCGTCACGTCGAAGACATCGACGAGAAGTTCCGGCGTCAGGTACAGGTAGCGCCGCAGCGTCGTGCCGGGATAGCTCTGCGTGCTTTCCGTGCAGCAGGCGCTGAAACCCTCGCCGCTCTTCAGCCAGACGATCCGGCCGGTGTTCACTAGCTGATCGGTCTGATTCAGAATGACGGTGTTGTGCGCAATCGAGCGCTTCGCCCACGATTTGTATTCTTTATGCGTGTAACCGATGCGGCCGATATCCGCGAGCCATTCGCGGCCGTTGGCAAAAAGCGTGATGTTCAGCTTGTCAGGATGAGCGTGGCCCGAAGCGTTGCCGCCGGGAATGCCGTAATGATGCGCGACGCAGACCGCATCCTTTCCGCGGCCAGCACGCAGGAAGAGCAGCCCCGCCCCGCTCAGGTCGCGCGTGCTCTCGTCCAGCGGATTGAGCGGCTTCGCATCCGCGCCAAGCAGCTCCGTCAGCTTCGCCGGATTCCCAAATGCGAGCGCGTGTGCGAAAACCGGATCCTTGTACGTCGACCACGCCCAGCCGAACGCGTAATCAAACAGATGAATGTTCGCCGGATCAGAATCGTTCACGCAGGGGAAAGATCCATCCGGATATGCCGCTCGAAGCGGGCTCAGCAGCAGTTTTTTGAAGCGCTCGTTCTCCTGAACCAAAATATTCATGCGGCGGGCGATGTCGATGGTCTGAATCATCGGCTGAACGACGTATGACTGATAGGCCATCGTGCCTTCCCACCAGCAGCCGTCGTCAGCGACGCCGCGCTGCAGCTGATCGAAGAATCCGCCTGTGCCGTGCAGCGCTTTGTCCACCAACGTTGCGTCCGCGAGCACGGATGCGATCGCCATCAGCCCCGCGTTGTACCAAGCCTGGCGATTTTGGATTCCCATGGGATAACGCAGCAGCGTCTCGGCGGTGAGGCGGAAGAAATTTTTCTCAACATGCTCACGCTCGGGCTCGCTCCAGGCCGGGGACGTGCGCGTGAGATCGTAGGCTTTCGCGAGCGGCAGAATGCCTTCGGCTTCTTCGAGACTCTGCACGCGCCGCCGCCCGCCGAGCGGCGCGAGAAAGCCGCGGCGGCCCCAGCGGTCGATGCGGCCGGGATAATTGGGATAATCGTCGGCGAATTTTTTCAGGATGCGCTTCACTTGCACCGCGTACGCATCTTCACCCGTGTAGGCGTAGGCCCAGGCGAGCTTCAGCGCGGCCTGCTCGGCCTGGCTGTGCAGGACGCCGCGGTATGCGGCCACGGTGCGCTCGTCACTGTAGCGCTTCTTGCAGCGCGGGCATTCGTGCGTGTTCAGATCAATCGCCTTGAGCGTCGTGCCATCGTCGGCACAGGCGTAGTAGTAAACCCAGGAACCGAAACCATCCGGCAGGACGACGGCGTTGTTCAGCAGCGGCGCGGCAGCTTTGATCGCCGCGTCACGAATAGATGCAAAGTCCGGGCGGGCTTTTTGCGCCGCCAGTTCTTCGGCGCTGATAGCCAGCCGCGGGGGCGGTGCAAAAACCGGCGGTGGTGTTTCGCCGGCTGCGGCAGCACTGAGCAGCAGTGTGAGCAGGCAAAAGAAAAACGCCCGCGTCAGTTCGGCGCGGGCGTTTTGAAATGGCTGCATCATGCGGCGAAAGCTCACAGGAACTTGGTGACACCCGGCATCGGCACCGGCGGCACTGGCAGCGAACACCAGGTGTAACTGGGCGGCGTCAGGTCTTCCTTCGAATTCATCGCCATGTCCCAGGTAATCGTCTTGCCTGTGTAGGCGCTCATGCGGCCCATAATAGCCATCAGCGTGCTCTTGGCCATGTACTCGCCATTATTGATGGCCTTGCCGCTGCGGATCGAGGCGAACAGTTCATCGTGCTCGGTCTGGTACATGTTGTTTTCAGACGCCTGGAACTTCCACGCATTCTCGCCGGTGATCTGATGCTTGAAGACGTCGCACTTCCCCTTGGTGCCAAAGAAGTGGTCGGAGACGTCGTTATCGCAGCCCATGATCTGGCGGCAGGCGCTGAAACACTTCGCGCCATTGGCAAACTCGTACACCGTGTTGAAGTGGTCGTAGATGTGGCCGAATTCAGGACCCGTTCGCACCTGGCGTCCGCCGGTGGCGGTGGCCTTGACCGGATACGTATCGCGCATCACCCACGCTGCTTTGTCGATGCTGTGAATGTGCTGTTCGACGATCATGTCGCCCGAACCCCACGTGAAATAGGTCCAGTTGCGCAGCTGCCATTCCATGTCGGACCATTCGGGCTGACGGGGATAATGCTTGAGCTTGCCGGTGTTATAGGTGCACTGCATGGCAAGGATTTCACCGATCGCGCCATCGATGCAGCGCTGGATCGTCTCGCGCTTGCCGTTGTGGTACCTCCAGCAGAGCCCCGAGACAATCGAGAGATTCTTTTTCTTGGCTTCTTCGCATGTGGCGAGGACCGAGCGCACGCCAGGAGCATCGACGGCGACGGGCTTCTCGGCGAACACATGCTTGCCTTTTTCGACGGCGTATTTCAGATGCATGGGGCGGAAGTGCGGCGGCTCGCCCAGCAGCACCACGTCCACGCCGCTATCGATAACCTTCTTGCCGGCATCGAATCCGACAAACTTCTTATCCGCCTCGACCGCCACCTTCGATCCCACTTCACTCTTCTTCAGGAGCGACAGGCTGGATTCGAGACGATCGCTGAAGGCGTCGCCCACGGCCACAAGCTTGACGTTTTTATCGGCGTTCAGGGCCTGCTGTGCCGCGCCCGTCCCGCGGCCTCCGCAGCCGATCAGGCCGACCTTGATGACATCGTCGCCGGCGGCATGAGCGCGACTGGCGATGGCACCGGCCATGGCTGACGCGAGAATGCCTGCCGTGGAAGATTTCACAAAATCCCGGCGCGTGCTCTCTGTCGACATTGGTTTCTCCTCCACGAGTTTGGCCCGAAGCGACTGGTAACGTATATGCTAGTACTATAAACACTGCCGGCGGCGGAAATGCCACAATTACTTTGTTCAATTTTCCTAAAGCAGTGTTGTGCTCACACTTGTTTAGACAGGCCCGCCCTGTGCGTAACTGTTGCGTCGCGGGAGCTGAATAGTCGTGCGACGCCGGTTTAAAAAAGCTTATTTCGCGCTTTTTATCATTCTCAGTTTCATTGTCATCAATTCTCTTTTCGCCTACTACACGATTCAGATCCTCAAGGATCGCAACAGCTCAGTCCAGCACACCCTCAACGTCCTGACGCAGTTGCAGCACTGCCGCACCGCGGTGCTGGAGGCGGAAAGCGCCCAGCGTGGTTTTATTCTAACCCGGCGGGAAGAATTCCTGCCTGCGTACAGACGAGCTGTCCGGGAGGCGCGGAGCCTGCTCAATGTGCTTGCTCAGGGAACCGCGGACAACCCGGAGCAGCAGAAGAACGTTGAGCAATTGCGCTCCAGCTTCGATGAACGCTACAGGACCATGCAGGAAAACCTCGCCGTTGTTTCAGAGGGGAAAGCGCCCACTCTCGAAATGCTGGAGCACGGCGCGCGGTCAATGGATGCGGTGACACGCTCCATCGATGAGATGAGCGCCGTGGAGAACCGCGTGCTCACAGAGAGAACACGACAAGCGCGGCGCGCTTACGAACAACTGATCGCCTCCAGCTTCGTGGCTGCCGTGATCGGCGCGATGCTGGTGCTGGCCGCATTCCTGTTGATTATGCGCGCTTTTGCCGCGCGGGAGAAGCACGCGCAGGCACTTGAGGCTGCGGCAGCCGAGCTGCGCGCCAGCGAAGAAAAGTTGCGGCGGCTCAATGAGAGCCTCGAACAACGCGTCGCTGAACGGACTGCGCAGCTTCAGGAGATAAACGAAGAACTCAAGGCATTCTCCTATACCCTCGCGCACGATCTGCGCGCGCCGCTGCGCGGCATGCAGGGGTTTGCCCAGGCGCTGCTGGAAGACAACAACGATCAGCTGGATGCAAGCGGCCGGGAGTACCTGGCGCACATCAGCCAGAGCGCCCGCCGCTTGGATGAACTGATCCGTGACCTGCTCGAATACAGTAAGGTTGGTCGTGAAAACCTGCAATTGGTGGCTACCCCGATACGTCCAATAATCAACGATGCGCTGGAACAGAATCGGGCAGCCATTGAAGCGTATAAAGCTAAAATTGAGCTGGATGAGAACTCTCTGGAACGTGCGGTGCTCGCGCAACGGCCTACGCTGGTGCAAGCCGTAGCTAACCTCTTCTCAAACGCAGTGAAATTTGTGCACTCAAGTTCCGATCCGGTAATCAAAGTGCATGGTGAGATACGCGGCCCTCGATTCCGCCTCTGGATAGAGGATAACGGCATTGGCATTGCGCCCGAGCATCTGGAGCGCATCTTCCGCCCGTTTGAGCGCCTTCACGGGATGGACCGCTATCCTGGAACGGGCATCGGACTGGCAATCGTACGCAAGGCGCTTGAACGGATGGGGGGAGCGGCTGGAGTTGAATCCAAGGTGGAAAGCGGAAGCCGCTTCTGGATTGAACTCCCTTTGGCTCGAGGGCCCTAAACGTGAACTCTTCGGAAAGTCACACGGTCCTTCTGGTCGAAGACGAGCCGCACGATATTCTACTCACCCGCCGCGCGTTCAAGAAGGCAGGAATCCACTGTGACCTGCGTGTCGTAACCAATGGCGACGAGGCTGTCGATTACCTGGGGGGCACCGGTAACTTCGCAGATCGCACAAAATTCCCGCTGCCGGCGCTGGTACTGCTGGATCTGAAGCTGCCACGTCGCTGCGGACTGGATGTCCTGGAGTGGGTGCGCAGCAGAGACATCCTGCGGCGTATGCCGGTGGTTATCCTGACCTCTTCGCGCGAGTCCGAGGATCTGAGCAGGGCCTATGACCTGGGAGCCAACTCTTATTTACTCAAGCCGGTCAGCTTTGACGATCTGACGAGAATGCTAACGACGGTGAATCTCTACTGGCTGAATACGATCGAACTGCCGCCGATGGTGTGAGCTATGCCAAACCGACTCCGGCTGGTTGACAACCCCACGGATCGCGCGCTGATCCTGAGGGAACTCGAAAACGAATTGCAGAATGTACAGGCGATCACGATCGCCGATGAACCGGAGTTCGACGCGCTGCTCAGTGGACCTGAACCAGACTGCGTCATCACCGATCACTCTCTGGGCTGGAGCAACGGGCTGCGCATCACAAACAACTGCAAAGCGCGCTGGCCGTTCTGCCCCATCATTATGTTTACAGGAACCGGCAGCGAAGAGATCGCCGTGCGCGGCATGAAAGAGGGCTTGGATGATTACATCATCAAGGCGCCGCAGCAATATTATAAGCTGCGCGCCGCCGTGAAACGCTCGCTGCACCTGGCTCAAGCCAAACGCCAGGCCGTCGCGCTTCAGAGTGAACGCGAAGTGCTGCTCGCGCGAGAAACCGAGCTGCGCAAAAAAGCCGAAGATGCCAATCGCGCGAAAGATGAATTCCTGGCGACGATCAGCCATGAACTGCGCACGCCGCTGACGCCGATGCTCGGCTGGGTTCGCATGCTGCGCTCGCGCAATCTCACTGATCCGGTGGCTGTGCGGGGCTTGGAAGTGATTGAACGCAATGTACTGGCGCAGACGCACTTGATTGAAGATCTGCTCGACGTCAGCCGCATTGTTACCGGAAAGCTGGAGCTGCACATTCAGCCGCTGAACCTGATCGAGCTGACGCAAAGCGCCATTGCCTCCATCAAGCCGAATGCCGACGCACGGAACATTTCGCTTGTCGTCGAGGAGAATACGCCTACCGAATGTGTTCTCGGCGACCGCGAACGGCTGCAGCAGGTGCTCTGGAATCTGCTCAGCAACGCGATCAAGTTTACTCCTCCTGGAGGAACAGTGGCCGTTCGCCTGTCTCAGGAAGAATCGAAGGCCACCGTCCAGGTCTCAGACAATGGTGAAGGAATCGAGCCCGCGTTCGTACCTTATCTTTTTGACCGCTTCACGCAGGCAGACGCTTCGACGACCCGGCGCCATGGCGGATTGGGGCTCGGGCTTGCCATCGTACGACATCTGGTCGAACTGCATGGAGGATCGGTGCAGGCGCACAGTGATGGCAGGGGCAAAGGCGCCAGGTTTACCGTCTGCCTGCCAGCCAGCGCAGACCAGACGATGCCGCCGCGCTCCGAGGAACGACAGGATCAGCCCGGTCCAGATCCAAGCCTTTTGCGTAATAAGAAGCTGTTGATCGTGGACGACGATGGAGACACACGCGAACTGCTGCGCTATGCGCTCACGCAGTGGGGCGCCGACGTCGTTACAGCCAGTACGGCGCAGGAGGCCGTGGACAAGCTTAAATCCAATCGCGTGCAGCTCGTTCTTTCTGATATCGGCATGGAAGATCACGACGGCTATTGGCTGCTGCACAAGATCAAGCAGGAACATCCGACGCTACCCGTAATCGCCCTGACCGCTTACGCCAGGCCAGAAGACGAGGATCAGGCACGGCGCAGCGGCTTTGACGCGTTTATCACCAAGCCACTTGAGCCCGCCAGTATTGCCAGCATCGTAGCAAAGAATCTGGGAACCAGAACCTGAGCCGCGGAGCAAGGGAACGAAATACCGTCAGCGCTTGACGAGGCGCGATTTGCGGTGTAACTTTTCCTGTTCCCTGGGCGCTTAGCTCAGCTGGTTAGAGCGCGTGGATCACACCCACGAGGTCAGGGGTTCGAGTCCCTTAGCGCCCACCATTCTCCCTTCACACAACAGCGGACAGTAACGCGGCTTCATCGTCCTGACAGCAGATAGTAGCGACAGATCCGATGGATCTGAGTCAGGATCGGTTCGGAGCGAACGGACACTAGCGCACTTCCAACGTCTACCTAATGTATGTTGATAGGAACACAGAGTCAGCACAGGGGAGTTCGAGTAGGGTAGTCACTAGATTGCGGCGCGGCTGTGCCGTATCGTAAACGCGCATGAACACCCATTGCCCTCGATCCCCTGTGCTAACGCTGGGCCTTTTTCTTTGGGCCGGTCTCATCGCACCTTCAGCGATGGCGGCGATCAACGATGTGCGGCATTCCCCGGTCCAGCCGCGATCGAACCAGACGGTGCTCATTACAGCCCGCATCGATCCGCTGCCGCAGAATGCGATTGTGCGCGTGCAATTACAAACCGTCGCACCGGGTCAGTACATTCGCAAGAGCGATCCCGCTTACGAGAAAGAGTGGACCGCCTTCCAGATGAAGGACGATGGCCAGGCGGGCGATGCCAAGGCGAATGATGGCGTCTTCACCGTGCAGATCCCTGCCGATCAGCAGAAGCATCGCACGCTGTATCGCTACCGCATCACCGTCACCGATAGCCAGGGCAAGAGCGAGATCGCTCCCGACGCGAAAGCGGGCAGCCCGAATTTCGCGTGGTTCTGCTACGACGGTGTTCCCGCCTGGGCTGGCAGCCGCGAGCCGGGCAAACCTGCCCGCCAGTTCAGTGCTGCATTCTTGAGCACCATCGAGCCCTACCACCTGATCGCCCGCGCCGAGGATGTGGCCACCAGCCAGTGGGATGGCAACGCCCACAAGAAACGATTCCCCGGCACTTTCGTCTACAGCGGCATCGTCTACGACCACATCGCATTCCACAACCGAGGCCAAGGCAGCGCGCATATCAGCGGCAAGAATAAATGGGCCTTGAAATTCAATGCCGATCAGCCCGTGCCTCTCAAGGACAACACTGGCAAACCGTACCTCACCCGGTGGACTGGCGTGGACCTCAACCCCGGCACCCACACGCCATACCTGCCCGTTCTTCGCGGCATTGCCGGGCTCGATGAGGCGGTTTCCTTCCGCTCCCATCAGCTGGTGGGCGTGCCCAGCTCCTCAACGCATTGGGTTCATTTTCGCGTGATCGATGGTGCCGCCGAGGCTTCGAATAAAGACCAGCACGAAGGTGATCTCTGGGGCCTCTACCTGGCCGTCGGCGACATCGATGAGGAACTGCTCGCCGAGCAGCTGCTGCCCGATGGGCTGCTTGTGAGCATTCAAAGCGGCATCAAGCATCAGCCGAAAGGCGTTACCGATGGCCAGAAGCAATGGGAGCAGTTCATCGGCACCGCGCGGTCCGACCCCAAGGAAGACTGGTGGCGGGCCAACCTGCACCTGCCTAATTATTTCAGTTTTCATGCGATCAATCGATTGATCGGAAACGTCGACATTCGGCCCGATGGCAACCACGGCTACTACCGCGCCCCGGATGGGAAATGGAGCCCAATCCCGTGGGACAATGACATGTGCTTTGTCCCGCGCCACCATCAGCCCGGTCACATCGATGCGGTCCGCGCTCTCAATCATGCGGGAATCAAACTCGAATATCAGAACCGTGCGCGTGAAATCCTCGACCTGTTCGCTGCCGATGCAACGCCCACAGGCGGGCAGATCGGACAGCTCGTCGCGGAGCTGGGCAGTGTGATTTCGCCTGCCGGTCATGAAACGAACTGGGCCCAGCTCGATGAGGCGATGTGGAACTCGCACCCGCGCTTCAATCAGAAGGGCAGCTATTTCGTGAACCCCGCCTTTGCCGATCATTTTGGCGGCCGCTGGGAGCGAAAACTTGCGACCAATGATTTCCAGGGATTCCAGAAATATCTCGTGGATTTCTGCACCGACTCAAGACCCGGTAAAAATTACGCACCCAACGATGGCAACCCTGTCGGTTACGGCTGGGGCTATGTCGCCCATGAGGCCCGGGATGACAAAATCCCGCCGCGGCCGGCGGTTTTGAGTGGTGTCCGGCCAGGCGTCTGGCAGTACCGCATCAAGCCGATGGAAAATGCCGCGGGCAAGCTGCGCGTCGAATGGCGCGTCGGCCGTATTGGTGTTCAGCGGTATGAAATCCAGGAGCACTGGCGATCAACGGAGATTTTGAAACCCGATCAGCCGGTGGTTATCGCGCCGCATGTGTTCAAGGAGCCGGGAACGTACCGCGTTCGCGCCAGGCTTCACGATGAGGCCAATCGAGCCGGTCATTGGAGCGAGGCGGTCGTTGAGGTGGTGAAGTAACGCGGGTCGCCGTTCGGAATTCAGAGCGAACCGAAGGCGATCGAAAACCCCTCCTGGCGGCGGACCCTATCTAAACCGATTAAAGAGTTCATCCAATAGCGCCGCTTCATCGTCCTGACAGCAGATAGTAGCGACCGGTCCGATGGTTCGTGAGTTGGGTCTTCGGAGCGTTGGAACCGGAAAAAGAATCTTTGCTTTTTTACTTACGGCCCGCGCTCATTTCGAACGAGGGGTCCGATGTCTGCGGCGTTCTTCTGAAGGGCTTGTTCGAAGAGTAATAGGTAGTTTTCTGGTTTGGCTTCGAGCTTGTGAAGCGCAGGATCGGATTTCGCGCTTTCTTCATACGCGGCTCGATCGACTTCCAGTCCGTTCACGAACAGGATGACGTTAATGATGGGCTTTCCTGCGGCGTCCCGCGT
Organism: Planctomycetota bacterium; assembly: GCA_035628505.1. GTDB lineage: Bacteria > Planctomycetota > SZUA-567 > H5-PLA8 > H5-PLA8 > DASPJR01. The sequence continues at coordinate 20,450 of DASPJR010000235.1, forward strand.
CATCAAGTCGAACGTTACGCCATGAAGTTTCCCGTTTTCATTGTAAGATCCGAAACCCATTGGCGTGCCATCCGCCAACCACGCCAGTGAAGCGCCATTCAACTTGCCATTATCATAGCGATTGAAAAACTGTATTTGCCCCGTGTCGTAATACCCGCGCGAGACGCCATGCATTTTGCCTTCGTTGAAGCGCGTCTCTTCGCAAATAGCGCCATTGGAATGAAACATCTTCCGAACACCGGTTCCATTCTCCATCGCATAGTTCGCAACCAGTTTTCCCGATTCGTCCCACTCTTTGAACACTCCATGCATCTGGCCGGCTGAATAATGAGACTCCGCGAGATGCTTGCCATCCGGGTACCAGCGCCGAGATACTCCATGTGGGACCTGGTCTTTCAGAAAGTTGCGCTGGATCAGCTTGCCTTCTTTCGTGTACTGCTCCTGGATGGCCAGCGATGCATCGGTCTTGTGCTGATGGTAGACAGTCGAGCCGCCATCACGCTTCTTAACCGTGCGCTGGCGCTGGTAGTCGCTGGTAACTTCGTGCGTAAAGTAGGGATCCTCCCCTGCAATAACGCTCAGCGCGGTCAGCAGCAAAATCGCGGAGGCGGTCAGCAGCAGTCGCAGTGAATTCGCAGACATCCAGGCAGCCTCAGTTGGTGATGCGGCGATAACTGTCAGCGCGGAAAATGATCAGGCGATCCGCGATCGCTCCAGCAGGTAACGGCGGGATCTGGTTTTTGTCGATCAAAGGCTTGAAGTGCTTATTATACGTGGTGCGCAGCACTTCGCGCATTTCCGCTTCGGTACTGGCGTCTATTCCCAGTCCTTCGAACTTGCTGTCCCCAATGTACAGCGCATTTTCGCCCTGGTAATTGTAATGGCTTCCCGGCTTCAGTAGAGAATTTTTTTTGGCCTTCTCGCTCTTGATAATGTCTCCGTAATTATAGTTCTGCATGTACAGCCAGTCGCCTGGAATGAGGGTGCTTTTATCGGCAGAGGCGAGTACGTGCCCACTGCCGCCCGAACTCATGCGGAGGTCAGCCGCTCCCGGATGGCGTTTGTTGAATGCGGCTTCGCCGAGAGCCTGGGAAGAACCCCACCAGATGCACGCTTGTATGGCGCCGTAACATTCGCCATTTGTCTTGTTTGAACCATCGCACAGACTGACGACCGCCGTATATGTTGGACCTTTGACCTGGCGAAACAGGAAGACTTCGCCATCCGGATTCATCCACTCGGGAGCAGTGGTCATTTTCGGCGTATCGTACCAGTAGAATTGCCGCGTATTCATGTCGCGCATCTTTTCGCAGGCCTTCAGACGCAGCACGACATTCGCATCTAAATCGGCCACTGTTCTAAACGAAAACAACTCGTTCGAATTCATCATTTTTTGGACGATTTCTTTGCGCACCGCATCGGCTTCAAGCCGCTTGATTGCGTTGACAATGGCGGCAATCTCTGCCGCAGTTTTATTGGTGACATCGTTCCCGCTATCCCAGACCTCGCCCTTGCGCCGGTCAGGCGGTACAGATGCAAACCGCAGGTATTTAAGGTAATCAACGTCCGTCTTCGCGACCGGGACAAGATTGATCCTGATGCCAGCCTGCGCAATGGCGCAAGTCTGCAGCAGGCAAAATGACAAAAGCCAGAAGACACGGTATTTCATGAAGCCCCTCAACATCATTTACGTCGTCAGTTAATTTGGATTCGGAACATCCAATTCGTAGTCTTCAACAAAGAACTCTTCCTTGAACGTGAAGGTCCTGTCGGTCTTTACCTCCAGCTTTACTTCAACTTTCTTCTTGTCTGCGCCCCGTTTGGGGACCTCCATGTACAGCTGGACTGTTCCGCCCGATGGCGGCAGGCCGAAGTCGCTGAGCTTGTATTTTTTGTCTGGCGCAACGAAATCTCCGCCGCTGTTTATCGCCGCTGGATTACGCTGGCTGCTGGCGTCTTTGCGCCAGATTCGCATGTAGCCCCCGGCCGGCTCATACTTTTTCACGGGCAGAGAGCTGTCCACGCTGATTGCGGCCGGGTCGGATGCGCTGTACACGAACGTGATTTCCGCGTCGGGGAAATCCGGGCACGCGAGATCCATGATCAGGGATTCGAACTTCATGTCGGGATCGGGCGAAGAGTCAAAGCCGGTAATGCCATCGGCAAAACCCGGCACATCGTCGAAATCGCGGTCATACCAGTTTACCGGCGTGCGGACCGGCTCGGTTTTTTCCGCACGATCTTCTACGGCTTCTCGATCCTTGCTCCCCGCATCCGGATAATCGGCGCGCACCGTTGTGTTGTCGCTATCCACATCCGCGTCGAGCTGCAGCACAGAAAGACTGATTACATCTTTGATCACCGGGTAACCATCGCGCAGGTATACCAGGGACAGGGCCAACTTGCCTGTCACGCAGCCTTCAACAAAGAAGCGTTTGAAGTCCTGTTTTCCGCCGCCGGGCTTGAGGTATTCAACCAGATCAATGCCCGAGTCGCTGCCTGCATCCAGCAACTGGTCGGATTCCTTCCCTGCGCCGGTTCCATTGATCGCGAAGACGCGCACCTTCCCCGTTCCGCTCTGCTCGAGACGGATTTGGCAGTTTTCGAACACGCGTCCGTTCTGCGTGGGCGCCAGCCAGAAGCGCGTGAATTCCAGCAGCTCGTCATCCACAATAACGGCGCCGTCCGTCACGCGCTTCATGTCATTGTCCTGGTGATCTTTCTGAGCGGAAGGCGCTTCAGGATCGTCGGCTTCATCATAGTTGTCGTTCAGTTGAAGCGGGCGGCCAGGCTCGGCGACTTCCTTCGATTCCAGAAGTTCCGGCAAGCTGATATCCGGCTGCACAACAGACACACGAACCGCGTCCCGCATCGTCTTGGTGATCTGAAAATCGCTCTGCGGGTCGTATTCCAGGACTACCGTGATGTCACGGTCGACGGCACTGGCCGATGTTCCCTGCAGGTAAAAGGCGCGGCCGCTGGCATCGATCTGCGAAACCGAAAAACTGCTCCCGTCGTACAGCGAAAGTTCTGTGCCTGCCCCTGGCGTACCGGTGCTGGATGAATCCCAGAAGAGCCGGGCGTTTGCGAGATTGCTGGACGAATTTGGAGCCTGAACATTCAGCCTCACCACACCGCGTTTCTTCGATGGATCAGGATGCCGGATGACGAGCTTTGCGAGGTACGGGTTGTCGCTCTTGATGTTCGTATCCTCACGATTCGAAATCGTGTCCTTGTCGTCGTCGCCCGTATCCACTCCGACATAGAGCCCGCGGTCTTTTTTATCGTCCTCACTGAGCTGGTGGCCCGCCACGGAATAGACGTCCAGCTTCACTTCAAATGCGGTGACGCTCGCGGCGGCGATGGGATCCTGGCCCGGAAACTCATCTACATTCCGCAGGTGAACTTTTCCCCCGTCGTACTTGTCTTCCCACTTCAGGCATGCCACATCAAAGGGCGCCGAGGCGCGCATGGAACCTTGAATACCGTCGGGTGTGGCTGACCCCTCGGCGATGCTCAGCCGCACCATCCCTGAGGAGGACGTGCCGATGAGCAGGGAATCGCCTTTCTGAATGGCGATGCGCCGCGGATTGGAGTACGTGTTCGGCTCGAGAATAATCGGTGTCCAGAAAACCTGGTTCGCCGATGTGTCGGAGACAGGATTATCCGCGGCGTCGCGGCCCTTGTACTGCAGGTAGGTTTCGGTCTGGAAGACAGCCGTCGTGATTCCGCTGAGGATTGTTCCGGACGGTACACTGAACTTGTAGGGCGCATACCACGTCGCAGGACCGCTGCTCGCCGGCAGCACGAATCCCGGCGGAATCTCGTTCTGATCAGCTCCGAGTTCCACGAGATTGGTCACGCCGATTGGCGTCTGGCCGTTTTCGAAAAGAAGGCCATTGAACCAGCCGGGCGAGGTGTAGGTATTCGGCAATCCCGAGCTGGCGTAGAATGCCCAGTTGATTGTCTGCGTCAGATCGTTCGGATTCTTAACCTCGAGCGAGGAAGGCGCTCTTTTATCGACCCAGATTTTGCGCGGCGTCGCCTCCACGTTGCCCGCATCTTCCTCGGCAATCGCACTGACGGAGGGATTTCCGGCGTCCACCGCGACCGATGTCACGAAACTACCATCTGAATTCGGCGCTATCGTGGTCTTCACCGCGCCGTCGATGAGTATCTTAACCGTAACTTTGTCATAGCCGTCGTCATTGACGACCACACCACGAAACGTGACGTCCCCTCTGTAAACAGCATTCTCGACAGGCCAGTCCAGCCGGACTGTTGGAGCGAGATCCTTGAGCACTGTGACCGTAAAACTGCGGCTCTTCTTGTTTCCCGCGCTATCGGTCGCTTCCACCTGGACTACAGTGTCGCCTTCGGGAAACATGGTGCCGCTATTGTTGCTGTAAGTGACAGACGGACTTGTCGTCACGGCGTCGGAGGCCTCTGCCGGATCATACGTTACTTCCGCTCCATTGGGGCTTGTGGCCTGAACAACAAAACTCGTGGCCGTAGAAAGATCCGGTGGGGTGGTATCAACGACAGTGACAGTGAAAGTTCCTTCTGAATAATTGCCCACGGCGTCACTCGCACGAATACTTACCGTGGTAAGTCCCAGCGGGAAAAGGGAACGGGGCGCGTGGCTGTACGTCACCTGCGGGTTGTCGGTCTCGTTATCACTGACCAGCGCAACAAAGTCCACCGCGGCACCGCCCGGCCCGTCCGCCTCGGCAATGATGTTTTGCGGGATGGTTAGAATCGGGGCTTCCGTGTCCTGGCCCGAACTGGACACAACGGTAACCGTGAACGTTGCCTGACTCGTGTTGCCGGCCGCATCAGTCGCGAAAACGGTGACGACATTGCTTCCCACCGGAAGCACCGATCCGGATGGCGGGTTGTAGCTCACAACGATCTGTGCCTCCGATGTTACAGCATCGGAGACCGTCGCTGGCGGATAAACAACGCTGACACCGCCGCCGCTGGGCGAGCTGACACTGAAATCAGCCGGAGGATTAATTACCGGCGCCGTTGAGTCAACGACTTCAATGTTGAACGTTTGAGTGGTGCTGTTGCCGGGCAGATCGGTGGCCGTAACACTGACGGGAGTTGTGCCGAGCGGAAACTGTGAGCCGGGCGCGTGCGAAATGCTCACCGCGATCTGGTCCGCTGGCGTGAAATTGTCGCTTGCCGAAGGAACTGGAAAATCGACGGGTGCGCCTGCGGAACTGGTCGCTTCAGCCACGATTGTCGCAGGGAGATCGATTAAGGGAGGCGTTCCGTCCACGAGAATCGTGCCGCTGAGTGACTGGCTGACCCTTGTCACTTTCTCAACGATTTTCTTACGCTGCGAACGCTTGTGGACAAGTTCGCCGGTGGCGATGTAAGAATAGAGTCCGTCAGCGGCACCGCTCCATTTCACGGTCAGCGTTTTACCGGCGGGTTTGCGCGTCTTGCCTGGCGAATCTTCGGCCTGCAGGGTTGCGACGGTGTCTCCTTGAGCGTTCTTGATCACAACCGTCAGTCGCACCACGTTGGTGGCGGTCTTTGTATCTGCCTTAGTTCCGACGTAAGTGAACTCGCCGGCGATCGTCACCACATTCGCAATGGGTGGGGAAAACGGGTCCGGGCCATCAGACACAGCGGTGAGGGTCAGTGATTCCTTGCCCCACGCCAGACTGCCCGATAACAAAACGAGTGCGATCCAAACCCGCATGCGAAAGATATCTCCGATATGCCTGTAAACGGCTGAAGAAAGATATAATATAAGTTTGGCTGCACAAGTGCAGAGTCTGCTACTCGACTGAATTCCAGCTTTCGTCGGGATTAAACTCGTCGATTGCGCTTGCCTGGGCGGTCTGATCCTTGAGGTCTTTCCAGTAGACCACTCCGTTGGAAGCCACCATAAAGGAGGTGCGACCGCCCATGCCATACTCCGCCGGAAACGCAAGCAGCGCAAAGCCTTGCGTCATCTTTCCGTTCACAAGATAGGAGCGTTTGCCGCCAGCAGCCTTCTCGCCCTGAGCCTTTAAAATCTTGAAGCGGTAGCCATCCTGCGCGGCGGTGCCGCTAAGGGCCTCGGCGGCAGCCAAGCGCGGTTCGATCAGTCCCAAATCGGCGGCTCCCGGCTTCGTCTCGAAGAGGCTGTCGATGCCGCGCAGCGCCTGGGCGAATTCTTTGACGCCGTCGCCATTGCGGTCCTTGCGGAAATAAGCGTGCTGCGCCATAGCGTAGTCGCGGCACGAGCGCACGGCAGCAGCTTCGTTCTGCACCGCCTTCAGTCCGGGAATTTCGGCTTTCAGCGGCATTTCGCCGAGAATCTCCGCCGCAAGCGCCCGCACCGGCCATTCCGTCTCGTTCAACATACTGGTCAGGAACGGCACGGCGTCTTCACGCGCCATCCCTATTTTCTGCAGTGCCGCCGCAGCCTGCTTGCGCAGCGCTGCGTCAGGCGATTTAAGCAACGCAAACAGTTCAGGCACCGCCGGCGCAGCGGCGATGCCGACGTTGCCAAGAATAAAGGCGGCACGAAGCTGCAACTTGTCTGTGCCGGTCTTCAACGCTTCAATCAGCGCGGGGACGTGATCGGGCGACGACGTTCCAATGGCAGCCAACGCACTCAGGGCCGCCTCCCGCAAAGCCAGGCTCTCGTGACGCGCGGCCACGAGAAGCGAGGGGACAGCCTGCCGGGCAGAGCGGCTCAGCGATCCGAGAATCTGCGCCGCGCTTACGCGCGCTTCCACACGTCCTTCGCCCAGCAGCTTGATCAACTCGGGCAGTGCGGGCTTGGCTGATGCACCGGCGTTTCGCAGAGCAGCCGCGGCTTCTGTGCGTGCAGTTGAGTTTTCATCATTCAGAGCATTCAGCAGAACCGGAAGTGAATCCGGAACAAGCCCACAAAGCGCTGCGCCCGCCGCTTCACGCACCTCTCCAGTTTTATCGCGAAGAAGTTCGGCAAGCTGAGGGATCAGAATGCGTGCATGACGTCCGGCCTTTCCACAAGCAATCGCCGCTGCTTTTCGCACGTTGTCTTGCATGTCGCCAAGAGCATCGCGCAACGCTGGAATGGCATCCGCTGGTAGTGTGACGTTGCGGCTCAGGAGCTCGGCTGCATTCTCGCGAATGCGCGGCTGCGCGTGCTTGAGCGCCCCCAGCACCGCCGGGACAGCCGCGCTTCCCATTGACGCCAGCACGCCTTTGACTTCGTATGAATCCTGTTCACCCAGTCGTTCCACCAGCGCCGGAACGGCCGCAGCCGCGGCGGGTCCCATCTCTTCAAGTGCCCAGTACGCGTGGCGGCGGACGGCATCTTCCTGGTCGTTGATCAGTTCGATCAATGTCTTCAGCGCCGGCTCGCCGATGCGCGCGAGAACCACGCGCGCTTGCCCGCCCAGGTTCGCACGCCGGTCACGCAGAAGCGCGACCACCCCGGGAATGGCTTTCGCCGCCGCCGGTCCCATGCGTTCAAGCGCTGTGAGCGCAAGCTTGCGGGATTCAGGCGAATTCTGTTCCTGTGCGGCAATCTGCACGAGCGGCGCAATGGCAGGCTCGCCCATTTTTGCCAGAGCGAGCATCGCATGTTCAGCGCTCGAGGTTTTCGATTGAAGCAGCTCAAGCAACACCGGAATTGCTTCGCCGCCAACAGCGCCCAGTTCGCCTATGGCAGCCAGCAGCGCCATCCGGGCAGAATCAGAAGTGGTTTTATTTTGAACCGCGCTCAGCACCGCCGGCAGAGCGTCCCGGCCATTTGCGCCAAGGCTGCGGAAGAGTTCAACAGCATAGAGCTGCGCCTGATTATTTCCGCGCTGAAGAACGTCGCCGATCAAGGCGCTTGAAGCCTTCAGCGCTTCGGGATTCGCTTTCAGCGCCTCAAACGCAGCGCTGGCAATCGATCGGTCGCTGGACAAGAGCGCCGAGATCAATACGGGTGTGCCTTCTATTCCGCTCTTCAGCACTGCGGCAAGCGCGTCGCTGCGCAGGTTTGCGTCCTGCGACTTGATCGCCTCTCCCAGAGCAAGCGCAGCATTCCGCGGCAGCGGTCCCACGAGGGCGAGAGCTTTTGCGGCATTGCGGCGGACCATGTCGGATTCGTCACCTAACGCGCTGGCCAGTACATGCGCCGCGTCCGGGTCTTTCCCGATTCTTCCGAGCGCCAGCGCGGCGGCGGCGCGGACGGGCGGAAGATCACCCTGCAGTGCGGCATAAAGATGATGCGCCGCCGGCAACGCGGCCTGTTCAAGATTGCCCAGCGCCTGCGCAGCCGCGGCTCGTACTGTTTCATGCCGGTCGCGCAGCTTTTCCATCAGCAGAGGAAGGAGTTGTTCCGAGGACGCGCCCGATCGCGACAAAGCCAGCAGAGCAGCAGCACGGACATCCTCGTGCGGATCGCGCGCGGAACGCAGCAGCAAGGCCACGCTTTCAGCCGGCACGCTACCGATCTTTTCAAGAGAGCGCGCAGCCGCCAGACGCAGCTCAACTGCTCCCTCCCCCATTATCGCAGTAATCGCGGGTGCCGCGTCACTTGCCGCAGAGCCGATTTCCCCCAATGCCGCGAGCGCCATGCGCGTAAACTCCGGCTCTCGTTCGGCAAGAACCCGCGTGAGCGCAGAGACCGCCTCTTTAGCCTCCGGACCGCGCCGGGCCAGGGATGCCATGGCTGCAATTCGCACGGGCGCTCGCGTGTTTTGAATTGCTGCAATCAGTGCCGGTAGCGCCCCGGAGCCAGCTTGTGCCAGCGTGTCGATCACCGCATTCCGCACCTCCACCGCCTTGTCGGCTGAAGCATCCAGGAGTGAAGCGACTGCCGCGTTTGAAAGCGGAGCCATAAGCAACAGCGCGCGCGCCGCTGCGGCACGTATTTCTTTGTTCTCTGAGCGCAAGGCATCCTGCAACGGTGCCGTCGACTTTTCACAAATCCGCTTGAGCGCTTCCGCTGCGGAGATACGGCGCATCAGATCCGGCTGCGCATAGATATCCAGAAGCCGCGGTACCGCTGGCGCGCCAAGCCGCACGAGCGCCTCGCTCGCAGCGGCTGCGGCCGGCCAGAATGGATCGTGCAAACCAGAGATCAAGGCATCGAGCGCGGCCTTGCCGCTGGCGCCCGATGCGCCGATCACGCGATAAAGTTCAACGCGAAGATCCGGCGCGGAGCCGCGGCAGGCGCTGATAACTCCTGGAACAAGTTCAGGGGCGCCAACGACGAGATTAATTAAGGCCCGCGCCGCAACGAGGCGTGTATCGGCAGATCCCTCTTTCAGGAGAGGCAGTAAGTTTGCCCCCGCGGCTTTGGACGCCGGACCCATGTGCCCGAGCGTGGATGCGGCGCGCTGGACTAAACCAGCATGTGGCGAACGCAGCGCTTCATTAAGAGCCGGAACGGCGGCACTGGCAGCCGGGCCGAGCCGGGCCAGCGCAGAGGCAGATTCGCACGCAACCGGGAGGCTGTTTTCGGACAGCGCTGTACACAGCGCGTTGATGCATTCGGCATTGGCGAGTCCGATGGCGCCCAACGCGCGAGCGGCACTGGCGCGGACTTCCCACTCCGGCGCCGTCTTCAGTGCCGCAATCAGCATTGGGCCCGCTGGCTTTGCTTCCGCGCCTATTCCGGCAATTGCTGCGGCCGCCGCGGCCCGCTGTTCAGGAGTTCCCTTCTCCAACGCGGAGATCAACTGAGGCAGCACATCGCTGCCGAACTGTGCCAGCGCTTCTGCCGCGATAACACGCACGTTCCAATCAGCATCCTGAAGCGCGCCGAGCAGCGCGTGTTGCGCGGGTTTTGCTGCCGGTCCCAGCGACAGAAGCTGCCGGGCCGCATGCCCCCGTGCGTCAGCGCTTTCGGCAGAAAGCTCCTCGATGAGTTCCGGCACCGTTTCCGCGGCGAACGCGGGAATTGCGAGAAGAAGTGCTGCAAAAAGATGATGTATCCGGATCACTCTTGAACTTTCAGAAGATATAACCAGAGTTCAGGGTATCAGACGGTGCAATGTTCTGCTCCACCGGAATTTTGAACAGGCTCAAATGTTCTTCCAAGAGCGTGATTGAAGGCATAAATGAAGCGTGTTTGAAGTGTCCTGCAAACCCCGGTATGCTGAACGTTGTTTTTCGATGTTTTCATATCTTTTTTATTTGGTTGCACAAGTGCAGAAGTCGCCACTTACCGCTCTGATCAAATCTATACTGCTATTGATGTTAGTGGTTGTGCCACTTTCATTTACACATAGAACACCAGCGTCCGAGGATTTAAAAGCGCTGCTTTTGAGCAGCCTGACCGCAGCGTGTGCTACCTTGTGGCTTTTAAGAGGTGCTTGGCACGGATCATGGCTTCTCCCGGACAAGGGCGTGCTTTCAGCTCTCCTTTGTACGGTGTTAATCGGTGCACTTTCGTTGAGCTGGTCTTCCGCACCGCACGCGACGCTCGCGGAAATCTGGCGCGTATGTGTACTAGCGCTTTTGTTTCTGGTCAGCTGCTCTGTTTCTGAGGCCGGCTTCGCCCGCAGCTTTTGTCTCACCGTTTCGCTTGTTGCAGTTCTGCTCTCCGTTTACGGAATTCTCCAAAGGCTGGGGCTGGATCCATTAGTCTGGCAGAACGTGCCCCGCGGACGTGTACATTCCTTCTGCGGCCATCCCAATATTCTTGCTTCAGTATTAGTGTTCTCGATTCCCATCACGTTGTGTGCGCTGGAGCACTCAGCGACGCGCTCACAGGCGTGGCTGCAGCGCACCTGTCTTTTCTTTCAGGCAGCCTGCCTCTTTTTTACTGTCTCGCGCGCGGGATGGTTGGCCGCCATCGCAGCGCTGGTGTTTTATTTCTATTTTAGACGTCGCCACAAAGAGATGCTCCCGATTACATCGGGATTGGCTCCCCTCCTGGCCGGTGTCGTTGCTGCGGCTGTTTACGGTCCTGGGGTCGATCCACTCATGACCGATCCGTCTAAAGCGCCGGCGATAAGTCTTGAAACGCGACAACTGATCTGGCGCGGAGCTGCTGATATGATCTCAAGTCAGCCGCTGCTGGGTTACGGCGCTGGAAGCTTCAATTCCGTCTTCCCCGAATTCCGTCCGCTGAATTTTGGAGAGGTGAATCCTCGCATCAACGTGCTGCATGCGCACAGCGAATTGCTCGAACAGACCGCCGAAACGGGCGTGGCAGGATGCGTGGCATTTCTCGCATTCCTGTTCCTGACATTGCGAATGGGTTGGCGTTCGTTGCAGGAGAACACTGCCGAGTCCGGCTGGTTCAGCGGTCTGCTTTCAGGTGGCGCAGGGCTGATCATCCACGGCATGTTTGATGTCACTCTGCGATTTGCGTTGCCGTCCGCATTGTTATGGATGACGCTGGGACTGCTTGCGCGATCACCGACTTCTCCTGTTCAACTTTCACTCCAGCGCGCACCGGCTCTTATCTGTGCCAGCCTGCTGAGTGTGTTACTTGCTCTTGGAACGCTTCGACTGACGCTCTTCCCCTATCTATCGCTCATCGAGCAGCAACACGGTGCGATGCTCAAAGAACGAGCCGAATGGGAGCGCGCTGCGGACGTTTTCGCACGAGCGGCACAGATCTATCCGGCAAATTCTGACGCACACTACGAACGGGCGGTTTGCCTGGTGGAGCTGGAACGCTATGGCGACGCGCTGAAG
>DASPJR010000236.1:0-13047 GCA_035628505.1 Planctomycetota bacterium
TGCGCTCGCGGCCAATCCGCGGTTTGCCACGAACGCGTTGCGTGTCGAGCATCGCGGGGAACTGGTTCCGCTGCTCGAAAAAGAGATCGCCCCCCGCGCGAGCGCCGAACTGCTCGCGGAGCTCAAAGCCGCGGGCGTGCCGGCCTCGCCGGTGAATGATTTCGCTGGCGTCTTCGCCGATCCGCAGGTTGTCGCGCGGCAGATGATTGCCGAGATGCAGCATCCGCGCGCCGGCATGCTGAAAGTTCCAGCCGCGCCGGGAATGATCGACGGCGCCAAGCCGCCCGTGCGCCGGCCGCCTCCTTTATTGGGCGAGCACACCGCGGAAGTGCTGCGCGAACGGCTGGCGTTTTCGGACGAGAAGATTGCGGCGCTCAAGAAGTCGCAAGTTATCTGAAAAAAAAGGGGTGCGCTGATCGCGCACCCCGTTGCTGAAATCTTTCGAGCCGTTCTCTGTGTCCTCTGTGCTCTCTGTGTCTCTGCGTTGAAGTCGTGTTCAAACCATCACGCATTAACTCACTTCGCCGGCAGCACGCGGATCTTGATGTTGCGGTACCACACGTCGTCGCCGTGGTCCTGCAGGTCGATGTGGCCTTTGGCGTTGGTCATGAACTTGGGCATCTTGGCGAATTTGCTGCCGGCGATCAGCTTCTTGATCTCGTCGCTGCCCCACTCGTATTCGACGACTTTGACGCCGTTGAGCCAGTGTTCGACCTTGTTGCCGTCGATCTTCAGCCGCGCTTCGTTGAACTCGCCAACCGGCTTGAGCTTCTTTTCGGCGCTGCAGGGAATCAGAGCGTAAAGCGCGCCGGCGCTGGTCTTCGGGTTCTTGCCGTCGCCGTGCTTTTCGTCGTCGAGCACCTGCATTTCAGGGCCCGTCATGTACGGCGCGCCCTGATCCTCGGTGACGCGGTAGATGATGCCGCTGTTGGCGCCCGGCGCGACTTTCCATTCGATCGAGAGCTCGAAATTGTCGTACTGCTCGACGGTGACAATGTCGCCGCCGCCGGCCTTGGCGATCTTGTGCAGCGTGCCGTCAACGACTTCCCAGCCCTTCGTCGGGAAGGCCGTGCCTTTGTAGCTGCGCCACTGGCTCGTGTCCTTGCCGTCAAAGAGCAGCTTCCAGCCGTCTTTCTTTTCCTGCTCGGTGAGCTCATTGAGCTTCGTTTCGGCGCGCGCGGTGAGCGTGAGCAGAAGCATTGCCGCCATCAGAACGTTCACGTATTTCATTCTTTCCCTCTCTCCTTTTCGTTCCTGTTTACCGGTTGCCGCGGGCAAGACTGCGCCGCGTCATGTACTCGTAACTTTCACGCACCGCCTGCAGCATGTCCGTTGCGCAGCGGTCCAGTTCGACGATCAGGTATTCAACTTCAGCATACTCGGCCGCGCGGACCACGTCCGGAATATTGACCGTGCCCTGGCCGACAGCGGTCATCGGCAGCGTGCGATCTTTCGGATCGGCGGGGCCGTCTTTGATGTGAATCAAGTGGACGCGCTTGCGGTAGCGCTGAATCACCTCCGCCGGGTTGGCGCCTGCAACTTTGATCCAGTACACGTCCAGCTGTGCGCAGGCCTGCGGCGCGAGCTCGAGCAGCAGATCGCCTTTGTTCGGTCCGTTGAATTCCCATTCGTGGTTGTGCAGATGGACCTTGTAGCCCTTCGGCGCGAAGTGGGCGATCGTGGCGTTGGTCTTGTCGGCCGCGGCACGAATCGCTTCCGGCGATTCAAAATCCTTTGCGCCAAATCCGCCGACGAGGTGTTTCACGCCGAGCGCCGCCGCATCTTCTTCGATCTGCGCGTGCTTGCTGGAATCGAAGAGCGGCACGTGCGCGCTGCTGACTTTCAGGCCCAGGTCGTCGATGACGCGCTTAATCTCACGCGCGCTTCTGCCATGCAGGCCTGCAAACTCAACCGCAGGATAGCCGATTGCGGCAACGGCTTTGAGCACACCAATGAAGTCCTGCGCCGCGGCTTCGCGCAGCGAGTAGAGCTGAACAGAGAGGGGAAGGGGCTGTGTCATCAATTGTCCTTTCTTGAATTCCACATCAGCAACAAACCACGAACTACCTATTTCTTCTCGGCCTTCAGCGATTCCAGGTACGCCAGCAGCGACGCGAATTCCTCGAGGCTCAACTGGTCCACGAGGCCCTCGGGCATCGTCGACTGCTTCTGCACGACCTGCTTCTTGATCTTGCTCTTCGCAAGCGTCTTTACTTCGCCGCTGATGTTGCGGACTTCAAGTTCATCGCCGGACTCCTTGGCGACGAAGCCTTCAACACGCTCGCCGTTTTCGAGCGTGAAAAGATGCGTGTTGAAACCGAACGCGATCACGTTGCTCGGCCGCACGATTGAATCGCAGAGCTCCTTGCGCTGGTAGCGCACGCCGATGTCGCCGAGGAACGGACCTTTGGGCGTCTCGCTGGAGCTTAGCGTGTGGCAGTTGACGCAGGTCTGCTTTTTGTAGAGCTCGGCGCCGACGGCTTTGTCGCCCGGCATCTTCATCACCTTCTCGAGCAACTCCTCGAACTTTAAGTCGGCCACGCGCGTGACGCGTGCTCCGCCGACTTTCGGCAGCTTCTCGCTGAACGCCTTCTGCTCTTCGGGCTTGAAGCGTTTGTCCGTCACCAGCACGCGCGCAACTTCCAGCAGGTCTTTGACGAATGCTTCGTTCTTGCTGCCCGCATTCTTCTGCGCCAGTTCGATGACGCGCTCGGCGCACTTCTGGTGCTGGGAAGCGCGGTCGCGTCCGACGCGGGCGAGCGTGCGAACCGCTTCATGCCGGTCGGCCTCATCGCCGGTGTCGACCACGTCCAGGAGCGCCATCACCGAGCCGCCGTCTTTAAGTTCGGCGATGCTCGTCATGACCAGCTTGCGGATGTTGGCGCGCTTGTCTTTTAGCAGCCCGCGCATTTTCTCGTACTGTGTGGCGATGCGCGTTTTCAGGACGGCATTAATCAGCGATTCGGATTTGTTCTCGTCGGTCCACGCCTTGTTCAGCGCCTCAGTGATCTGCGGATCTTTCAGCTTCATCAGCGTGCTGAAGGCCGCGACCTGCAGCTCCGTGTTGCCATCCAGTTGCGGGGCCAGCGCGAGCAGCGATTTGATTTTCTGCTCGCCCTTGACCTTCTCAAACGCCTGCAGCGCTTCGGCGCGCAGCTTGACGTCAGCGTCTTTATTCAGGATGAGTTTTTCCAGCAGCGCGAGCGCTTCAGGGCCAATCTCCTTGGACTGCAGCAGCACGCCGATGGCGTAAGCCTGCAGCGGTCCGGTGCCTTCGGCCAGCTTGGTCACCTGCGCCATCATCTCTGGCGTGAGGATCTGGAACTTTCGGACGGCCTCCAGCACGGCGCGGCTGACCGTCTCGTCACCGGCGTTCAGCGTGTCGTTCAGGAACTTGTTGATGGTGTCGCTCTGTTCCCACGTCGCCTTCAGGTAGTAGGGACCGCGCGTATCCGGCCGGATAGCCCACCACGAACCGTCCCAGGCCCCCTCCTTATAGTAGAGGCGGCCAATGGTTTTCACGACTTCGGCCTTGAGCGCCGGATCTTTCACCTCGCCGGCTTTTTTGATCAGGCCGCTGACGGCTTCCGGCGTGTGGATGCCGCGCATCGCGCGCAGCGCTCCTTCGACAACTTCGGTTTTCTCTGTGCCGACGGCAGCCAGACACGCGTCGGAAGCTTTCAGTGCGCGCAGGGCGCGCATGGCCACGTGGCGGATGTTGCTTTCGCCGTCGGCCAGCAGCGGCAGCAGCGCTGAAGCGGCTTCGACTTTGCCCAGACGGCCCAGGCAGATAGCGGCCTGCATGCGCACGCGCGGATCGGCATCTTTCAGTGCGGCCACGAACGGCGCGGGCGTCAATCCTTCCATCTGCGATCTGCGATCGGTCAGCGCACGCAGAGCGAACTCTTTCAGCTCCGGCTTTGCCGCATAGCCGAGGATTTTCTCGTGCGACTTTGCGCCGAGCAGTTCCTTGATCGTAAAGAGCGCAGCGACGCGCGCGTAAAGCGGCGCAGTGCCGGTGACCACTTTTTCGAGCTCGGCAATCGTCTCAGGCTTCTGCGGGCGCTTGAGCAGCGCACGCTGCGCTTCAACGCGCAAGGTCATGCTCGGTCCGGTGACATACGTGACCAGATCCGTTTCCGTCGCCTTTGCGAGGTCCGGCCATTCCTGTTTCCCCGTCGTGTTCCTGATCTGGTAAATGTGGCCGAAAGGCTTCTCTGATTTTCCGTACGAGTGCGGCGACCAGTCGGTGATGTACATCCGTCCGACGCCGTCCATGTCGATGTCTGTGGGGCGGCCGCCTTTCAAAAAATCTTCCTGAGTCTGCTTGAAGCTTGAGCCGTTGGGTTCGAGAACGAATTTGTAAACGCGGCTGCGGCCCCAGTCGTTTGTGTATGCGTGGTTGTTGAAGCCGGCGCCAAACGCGGGTTCATGCACCCACATCGCGCCCGTCCCCGAGCCGCCGCCGAAGTCATGCAGCGGAGCCAGGATCTCGTCGGAGTAACTCTGGTACAAAGAAGGGTAGCCGTATTCAGCCGTCTGAACGATCTGGCTGAAGCGCACGTTCCAGCCGTCGCCGTCGTTGGTGTTGTCGCGCGTGAAGCCGTTGAAGAGCGCGTCTTGCGCCATGTCGTAAACGTTGCGCAGGCCGGAGACGTAGATCTCCAGTTCTGTGCCGTCCGGCCGGCAGCGTACGATGCCGCCGCCGCGCAGTTGCAGCTTGCTTCCGTCTTTGCCAACTGCGTCAGGGACGCCCTGATCGCCCACGGCGATGTACATCCATCCGTCGATCGCCATGCGGATGCCGTTCACGGCGTGGTCCGGCGGAACTTTTTCCGGCACGGGGCCCAGCCCGGTGATCAGGACGTCAGATTTCTCTGCAACACCGTCGCCATCCTCGTCGCGGAAGACGGTCAGAAAAGGCTGGTGAACGACGTAGAGGCTGCCATCGACGAATGTGGTGCCGCGGGGATTGTTAATCTTTGTGGCGAAAAGGGTGATCTTGTCGCACTTGCCGTCGCCGTCGGTATCGATGAGCTTCTTGATCTGCCCCGTGCCCGATTCCTTGCAGCGCACATTCAGCGGATCTTCGCCAACGAAGAGCTCTCCTTTCGGAGTGGCGGAAACGGTCGTCGGCGCACTGATCTCAGGTGCCGCAGCAAAAATGTTCAGCTCAAATCCCGGAGGCACTTCCGGCTTCTCTCCGGCGATTGCCCGCTGCGTGAAACCCGAAAGCAGCCCCAGCACTGCCACGCAAGAACACATCCACTTCATCATCGCGTTCGCAATCCCTTCTCAATGATGCCCCGCCCAAAGGCGCTTTGCCTGAATTGTGAATTCGTCACGTTACATGCTATACACCGAATTTCACCCGCACTTTTGAAAAGGTGCGCTAATATCGATGCCGCAGGCGGCTCCTTTATTCAGCAGGTGGCCTCGTCATGTCAGCACCTCTCGGAAGCGTGAGCGCTCTCTATCAGCAGTTGAAGCGTGCCCCTCGCGGCGCGCGGCGCGCGTGCCGGGGCTGGCGGCAGGAAGCTGCCTTCAGGCTGCTGCTCAATAATCTCGATCCGGAGGTGGCTGAGCGTCCCGAGGAACTGGTGGTCTATGGCGGCATCGGGCGTGCTGCCCGAAGCTGGGAATGCTTCGATGCGATCATCCGCTGCCTGAAGACCCTCGGCGAGCGCCAGACGCTGCTCATCCAGTCGGGCAAACCGGTCGGCATCTTCGAAACGCATTCACGTGCGCCGCGAGTACTGATCGCTAATTCGAACCTGGTGGGAAAATGGGCGACGTGGGAACACTTCCGCCAGCTCGAACGCGCCGGCCTGATGATGTACGGACAGATGACCGCCGGCAGCTGGGCCTATATCGGATCGCAGGGCATTCTGCAGGGAACGTATGAAACGTTTGCGTCGCTGGGCCGCAAGCGCTTTGGCAACGCCAGCTCCGACGGGCCGCTCGCCGGACGCATCGTCCTTACGGCCGGGCTCGGCGGAATGGGCGGCGCTCAGCCGCTGGCGATCACGATGAACGGCGGCGTTGCGCTATGCGTGGAAGTCGATCCTTCACGCATCGAGAAACGACTGCGCACGCGTTATCTCGAAAAATCAACCGAGTCACTTGATCAGGCCGTCGAATGGTGCGAGCAGGCCCGGCGCAGCCGCACGCCTCTCTCGGTCGGCCTGCTCGGCAACGCGGCGGAGACGCATCCGGCGCTGCTCAAACGAGGCTTCCAGCCGGACGTAGTCACCGATCAGACCAGCGCGCACGACGAACTGAGCGGCTACGTGCCGCCAGGTATGCCGCTGCAGGAAGCGGTCGAACTGCGTCAGCAGGACGCGCAGCGCTACCGGCGGCTTTCGATTTCAGGCATGGTCGCACACGTAAAGGCGATGCTTGAATTTCAGAAGCGTGGCGCGGTCGCCTTTGACTACGGCAACAACATTCGCGGACAGGTCAAAGATCCGCCGGTGGCGGGAATCCTGGGTGTTCCGAACGCATTCGATATTCCCGGATTCGTGCCGGAGTACATCCGTCCGCTTTTCTGCGAGGGCAGGGGACCTTTCCGCTGGGTGGCGCTCTCGGGAGATGAACGCGACATTGCGCGCACCGACGAGCTGGTGCTGAAAATGTTTCCCGAAAATGCGGCGCTCTGCCGCTGGATTTCACTGGCCCGTGAGCGCGTGCAGTTCCAGGGCCTGCCGGCCCGCGTGTGCTGGCTGGGCTATAGCGAGCGCGACAGATTTGCGCTTGCGATAAACAAGCTGGTGAAGCAGAAGAAGCTCCGTGCGCCCATCGTTGTCACGCGCGACCATCTCGATTGCGGCTCGGTCGCCAGCCCCAATCGTGAGACCGAAGCCATGCTGGATGGCTCGGACGCCGTGGCCGACTGGCCGATCCTGAACGCGCTGCTCAACACGGCGGCCGGGGCGGACATTGTGAGTTTCCACCACGGGGGCGGAGTCGGGATGGGCTATTCGCTTCACGCCAACTGCCATGTCGTGCTGGATGGTTCGAAGCTGGCGGACGAGAAGGCGAGGGCGGTGTTCGTGACGGATCCAGGGATGGGCGTTATCCGTCACGCCGATGCGGGGTACACGGAGGCCGTCCGATTCGCTTCCGAAAACAAGATCGTTGTGCCGATGAAGAAGGATGACTGAATCGAGGTCCCAGCGGGCTGCTGGCATTCAATTTTTCTTTGTGGATAAACTCCTGTGTCTGAAGGCAAATCGTACTTCCACCTTTTCGACTGGTCCTATGTTCCGGCCGATCCTTTCGATCGCGTCATGGGCCAGCTGGTCTCCGATCCGCTGAACCTCAAGCACCTGGAGACGTGCGATACAGTCATCTTTGGAATCCCGTTCGACGATGCCGTGCTGGGCCGCAAGGGCGCGGCCGACGGGCCCCGCGCCATTCGCGAAGCCTTTCAGCGGCTCAAAGCCCACAACCATGGGTCCGGGGAAGTTGTCCGCACGCTGTACGACCTCGGCGATTTCATCTTCCCCGCCGAAAACGTTGCATCGGCGCACGAAGAAGTTGAGCGCGCTGCGCGGCACGCCAAGAACTTCGCTTCACGGCCGAAAAATAGAGCACGCGTGATTGCGCTGGGCGGTGATCACTCGCTGAGCTACCCCTGCGCAATTCCTTATCTGGAACAGCACCGCGAGAAGCTGGTGGTGATCAATCTCGATGCGCACCTGGATGTCCGCGTGGTGCCGCAAGGCCAGCCGCACAATTCGGGAACGAGCTTTGGCCGGCTGCTGGAGCGCGGCTTGAAGAATTACATCGTAATTGGAGCGCGCGATTTCCACACGTCTCCGGAATACGTCAAGCGTGCGACAGGAATGGGCGCACGGATCATCAGTGCCAATGAAGTCTTCGCTTCAAGCGGCGAAGCGATCGCCCGGAAAGTTCTCGCCGAACTGCCCAAAGAGTGTGCTGCGATCTATCTGAGCGTCGATCTGGATGTCGCCGATGCATCGGTCGTCCCGGGTGTCAGCGCGCCGACGCCTGGCGGCTTGATGGCGCACCAGATTTTCGACCTGGTCCGCACGATCTGCGACGATGAACGCGTTGTCGCCTGCGACCTGATGGAACTGGCGCCAAATCTGGAAGACTCCTTTTCAGACCGCAGCGCCCGTCTGGCCGCCGCGTGCCTGGCGTATATGGTCTCCAGTTCCTGATCCGGGTTTTCGGCAACGATCTCCAGTGCATTTCGCCGGGTACACGGTACGTTTTTTTTTTGAACCACGAAGCTCACGAAGGGCACGAAGGATTTACGATTTACGAAGGACGATTGACGATTTTCAGGGCGGGTTTCCTCTTTCGTCTTTCGCGTTCTTCGTGCGCTTCGTGGTAAAAACATGAATCAAGTCTGGATTATCACTGGCGTCGTCGCGTGCTTCGGACTTGGCAACGGCCTGCTCCTGAATGCCACTCCTCAGGTCAGTCTTGCGCTTAAGCTCAGCAGCCGCGAACTGGGCCTGATCGGCGCGGGAATTCCCATTGGTTATTCGCTCAGCTGCCTGCTCGCCGGACGATTTCTTTCGGGCATGACGGGACGCACCGTTCTGCGCTGCGGACTGGCGGTGACATTTATAGCGCTGCTGTGCATGGCCCAGGCGCGCAGCGCCGCCGTGTGCGTCGCGGCGCAGATCGGCTTCGGACTTGGCAGCGGCGCGGTCTGGCCGTTTTCCTCCGCCTGGCTGCTGGATCTTGAATCGCACGGCATTCCGCGCACGCGATTGCTGCGCTATTACAACGTGGCGTGGACGAGCAGCACCGCCTGCGGAATGTTCGCCGGCGGACTGTTGTGCTCGCGCCAGCTCATTTTTGAAGCCATTTACGCGGCCGCGGTGATGATCCTGTGCGCCTTTGTCTTTGCCTGCATCGGCAAGCCGACTCCGCCGCACGCGAACTCCCATGGCAGCTCCGCAGCTGCGCAGATGCGGCCGGCCAATGCTATGGTGCTGCTGGCGGCGGCACTGATCTGCAACATTACGGTGCTGGCGACGCGCATGATCGTCTGGAACAATTACGCCGAACTGAACAGTGCGCGCGGCTTTGGCGCTGATCGCATGGGCCTGATCAGCGGAATGTCGCTGGTCGCCCAGGTGGGAGCGTTCACGTTTGGTTACATGTACGAGCACAAACTGGGGCTGCGCCGGGTGTACCTCCTGCTGAGCGCCGCGCTTGTGGCCATCAATCTCACGTTCGCGTATGCCGAGAGCCTGCCGCTGCTTCTGGCGGCAGTGCTCATCCACGGGGTCGTGCTGGCGATTGCCTTTCAGACGGCGCTGCTGGCGGCGATGCGATTCTTCCCGAGCCCGCGCAGTGCGACGACTTTTCATGAGGCCGTTATCGGGATCGCTGGACTCTCGCCCCTGATGGCCGGGTACCTCGTGGCGGCGATGAAAGAGCGCACCAGTGATCTCCAGGCGCTTCAGGCTCCGTTCCTCGTGCTGGCAGGGTTGGCAGTCGTCGGCCTGCTCGTTGAGACGCTTCTGGTGGGGAAAGCGCTGAGCGAGCGCGTGTTTCTAGCGCCGGTCTCCCCTCCCGAAACCGTGGGCAAAAAAGAAGCCGTGCTCTAGGGTCAAATCCTGTTGTGTAAGACTGGTCAAGGACTTGCATTTATTGGGCTGGCAAGTCTACAGGTTGTTGCGCTTGGATGCAGAGCGTGCGGGCGGAACACACGTGGCTGGACTGGGTGTTTCGATTGACAGCAGATTGGCTGTCTGTATAAGGGGGAAGCTTTAAATCAGGTCGGGGGTTTCGATCAAGTGGCGCCCTGGACGTTTCTGGGCGGTGGGGTACTTTTTTTAAAGGAGTTTCGACATGTTGCAGAAAGCATTCGCCTTTTTGGCGGCTTTGACGTTGGTGACGTTGGCGGGTTGCGGTGGTGGAGGAACGAACACGCCGCCGAATACTACTACGCCGACCAAGACCGAGGGTACAGCTCCAAAGGCAGAGAAGAAGAAGCCGACCGGCGGCGCCAAGGAAGCCTATGCTGCCGACAAACACAAGGGCAGCATCAAGGGCGTCGTGTTGTTCGAAGGTGAAGCGGCACGGCCGAAGATCAATACCAGCGGCGATGCCAAGTGCCACGCCATGCACGAGAAAGAGCCGCTCGTGTCGGAAGAATTTGTGGTCAAGGACGGCAAGCTGGCTAACGTGATCGTCCACATCAAGGGCGGCAACGACAAGTTCTCGTATGAAACGCCCAGCACGCCGGTGACTGTGGACCAGAAGGGCTGCCAGTACGTCCCGCACGTATTCGCGCTGATGGTCGACCAGCCGCTAGTCTTCGTCAATTCCGATCCGCTGCTTCATAACGTTCACGGCAAGGGCAAAGCGAATCCAGAATTCAACATCAGCCAGGCGCAGGCCGGCCAGAAGGACACCAAGAAGCTGCCTGAGCCGGAACTTCCGTACAACGTCGGCTGCGACGTCCACAAGTGGATGAGCGCCAAGGCTGGCGTGTTCGATCATCCGTTCTTCGCCGTCACCGGTGCTGATGGCAGCTTTGAAATCAAGGGCGTTCCGGCCGGCGATTACGAAGTCGAAGCCTGGCACGAAAGCATGCCGGCTCAGACGATCAAAGTTTCTGTGAAGGAAGATGCGGCCGAAGCGAAGTTTACCTTCAAGAAGTAAGGTCCACTAAACAACCCTGTCCAGTCCGGCAGGCGCAAAGTGCGCCTGCCGGCACCATTACCAACCGCGCCCAACGCTGGGGCGGAAAAAGATCAGTGCCGGCGGATCACGCGCTGCGCACGACGGATTCCGAAGGAAACGAACATAATGTCTGCACGATGGCGAAAAGTTGCGGCACTTCTGCTGGGCGTAGCACTGTGTGCCGGCATGAGCACCTCGGCGTTTGCAGCGGGAAAATGGCCAAATGCCGAAGGGTACTGGCTGCCGGAAGCCGCGAGTACCTATGCCGAGAAGATTGACGGCCTTTTTTATGCCATTCTCTGGCTGACTGGAATCGTGTTCGTCGTCACCGAACTGCTGCTGCTGGTGTTCATCATCAAGTACCGCAAGCAGGAAGGCCGCCGCAGCATTTACACGCACGGCAGCCACAAGCTCGAGATGGTCTGGACGCTGACGCCGGCCCTGATCCTCGCCGTCATCGCTCTGGTTCAGCGCGGCACGTGGAACGAGATCAAGACCGCTCCCGCCGACGGCCCGGACGTCGTCAAGGTTCAGCTCTTCGGCGAACAGTTCCAGTGGAACTTCCGTTACGCCGGCAACGACGGCAAGTGGGGCACCAAGGACGACATTCGCCTGCCGGGCACGCTGTATGTGCCGAAGGGCAAGAAGGTCGTCATCGAACAGACATCAAAGGATGTGATCCACTCCCTGTTCCTGCCGTACATGCGCCTGAAACAGGATCTTGTGCCGGGCATGTGGGTCAAATGCTGGTTTGAAGCCACCAAGTCCACGGCCGAAATGCAGGCCAAGCGCAGCAAGGAATGGAACTACGAAATCGTCTGCGCCGAACTGTGCGGCAACGGTCATTCCGAAATGGGCGGGCTGCTTTTCGTCCTGGAGCCGGCTGAATACGACGCCTGGCTGAAGAAGACATCCGAAGAATTCGCCAAGGGCGAGTGGGACACGCTGGAAAAGCTCTGGAGCAAGTGGCCCGTCAACGAAGACGGCACACGCAAGATCGCGACGAAGGTCGCCACCGAAGAGCCCAAGAAGGCACCGCACTAAGCGTTTCTGAACACCAGAAACCAAGAGAGTTGAAACCAGAAACATTTCAGACGAGGGCGAGAGGTTAGCATGTCAACAGCGGAAGCAGAAAGCCATTCGGCACACACGGCTCACGGGCACGATCACCACGAGCCGAGCTTTTTCTTCAAATACATCTGGTCCACCGATCATAAGATGATTGGAAAGCAGTTCCTCATCACGGGCCTGTTCTTCCTGATGGTCGGCGGCGCGCTGGCGCTGGCGGTGCGCTGGAAGCTGGCCTGGCCGAACGCTCCGATGCCGCTGCTGGGAGAGATCAAGGCTGAGCGCTACAACATGCTCTTCACGATGCATGCTTCGGTCATGATCTTCTTCGTCATCATTCCGCTGCTCGCCGGCGCCTTCGGAAACTTCCTGATTCCGCTGATGATCGGCGCGCGCGACATGGCCTTCCCATGGCTTAACGCAGCATCGTACTGGATCATGTGGCCGGCGATGATCATTATCAGCGCCAGCTTCTTTGCTCCGGAAGGCGCCGCGCAGGCCGGCTGGACGGCATACCCGATGCTCTCACTGGTTACCTCGGGCTCGGCGCAAACGGGAACGACGCTATGGTTCAGCACGACCGAGCCAAATCTCTTGTTTAATGGACAGACCTGCTGGCTGATGGCCGTGATCCTCGTCGGATTCTCCTCGGTCTTCGGCTCGCTCAATTACGTGACCACCATTATCAAGATGCGCTCGCCGGGCATGACGATGTTCCGCATGCCGCTGACGGTGTGGTCGCTGTTCATCACCGCCATTCTCGCGCTGTTCTCGACGCCGGTGCTGACCGGTACGCTGTTCATGCTCTTCATGGACCGCGTGGCCGGATCGAGCTTCTTTAATCCCGGCAATCTTTATGACACCAACTACCAAGAGATGAACGCTTCTGGCGGCGGCAAGGTGCTGCTCTGGCAGCATCTGTTCTGGTTCTACTCCCACCCGGCCGTGTACCTGATGGTGCTGCCGGCGATGGGCATGGTCTCCGACATCCTGGCGGTCTTCTCACGCAAGCCGATCTTCGGCTACCGCCCGATGATCTATTCAATCGCCTCGATCGCCGGACTGGGCTTTATCGTCTGGGCACATCACATGTTTGTCTCCGGCATGAACCCGGTGCTGGGCATGACCTTCATGGTGGCCACCATGTTTATCGCCCTGCCTAGCGCGATCAAAGTGTTCAACTGGCTGGGCACTATTTGGGGCGCCAAGATCCAGTTCACCACGCCCATGCTGTTTGCCCTTTCCTTCGTCTCGATGTTCATCATCGGC
Source organism: Planctomycetota bacterium (assembly GCA_035628505.1). GTDB lineage: Bacteria > Planctomycetota > SZUA-567 > H5-PLA8 > H5-PLA8 > DASPJR01. Next base: position 13,012 of record DASPJR010000236.1, read on the forward strand.
GGCCTGTCGGGCATTTTCATGGCAGCCACGCCCGTC